>NZ_PVWN01000002.1 GCF_003003885.1 Chlorogloea sp. CCALA 695
CCGAATGCGGGTTGATCCACAGTCAGGGCATTGCATGGTCTGTTCCCTCAATATCATTCTTCAATTATGCAACGCCTGATTTTAATCTTATGCAGGTTTGAAAAAATAGTCTTGCTTAGGACTTTAGCAAAGAGACGCAGATATGGCGCAGTATTTTGGATTAGGGA
The DNA here is from genome assembly GCF_003003885.1 of Chlorogloea sp. CCALA 695. Taxonomy (GTDB): domain Bacteria; phylum Cyanobacteriota; class Cyanobacteriia; order Cyanobacteriales; family Chroococcidiopsidaceae; genus Aliterella. The sequence continues at coordinate 168 of NZ_PVWN01000002.1, forward strand.
CAATTGAGCAACTTGCGATCGCCCCTGGCGCTACCCCTTGGGTAATCGCACTTGCAATAGTGGTTATCAGCTTAAAATTAAAACAGATTCAACACTAACTGCAACCTATGCTAAAAACCGTCAAAGGAATTTATCAAGATGGGCAAATTCATCTTACCGAGCTACCACAAGATGTTAGCGAATCCCAAGTTCTTGTCACCTTCCTCGATCCTAGCAAAATCGATCCCGTCAAACTACGCCAACTGATAGCTCGTTTGGAAACAATTGCGGGTATTGGACAAGGCTTTGAGGAACTAGAGCGCGGTCAAACTCGCCCTATTAGGGATTTCGTTCAAGAAATGCAACAAAAATATGGCATTTCAAGTTGAGATTACCCCAATTGCAGAAGCTCAGATCGATCAAGCCTATCGCTGGTATCGAGAGCGTAATCCTGAATTTGCCGATCGTTGGTTTCGAGGATTGATGAATGCGATCGCTACTCTACAAGAAAAGCCCCAACGCTGTATTTTAGCAGTCGAACATGAGATTTTTTCAGAAGAAGTACGACAACTCCTTTATGGGAGAGCCAAAAATGTATACCGAGTGCTTTTTACAATTCGAGATGCTACGGTTTATGCGTTGTATGTTCGGCATAGTAACCAAGCACCGCTAACGTTAGATGACGTTGAGGAATTGGAAGGTGGGGTTTAGGCAATCTTTGCGATCGCTTTGCATAGTCTAAATTGGCTCAATGCGCGATGTCTGAATACTTTAAGCTTTGCTACAGATGTTTTCTTTGCATTCACTCTGTAAAAAGTATTATACGCAAAAATTCTGTAGCATCTCCGAATTATGGATGCTATGGGGATTCCACATATGATGCCTAAAAATGACTAAGATGCTTATATATTCTACTTTTCTAAAAAATTATACGGAAAGTTTTATTATAGTAAACAATCATATGGAAAAAAAAGAGAGCATGGCTTCGACTGATGAAATACAACCGATTGAGGTGACCTTCCCACAGTTCGTCGATTTTCTTCGCTCTAATTTAAACGACCTCGACCACTCCGGCGGCTTTGGCATTAGTCCAAACTTTCCAGAATTCGATCTGATGCCACAAAATTACCTTGCGTACGCTAACATTGCATTGTCCGATTCCTCTGATGCAAACAGAATCAACTGTATTTCCCACCTTAAACGGGCTGTGGAATGCGAAGCTGATACATTTTTTCATGTGCTTCAAATTAGTCGGCGCATGAATTTTCCTCAGAAACTCGAAGCGCTTGAACGCCTTGAATTGATGCCGTCCCGGTCGATTGTCCATTTAAACCGCATCCGCAACAAGGTTGAGCATGAATATTCAGTTCCTGAAATAGACGACTTGTCCGTTTATTTCGATCTCGTGGCTGGATTTATAGCCGCAATAGAAGGCGCAATCTATATGCTTATCTCAATTGGTGGTCTGATGGAATGGGATGCACAAGAAGAGAATTCTAATCTGCGCTTTAGTATTGGTCTTGACATTAGTGATTCAACTCAAACCTCATCCATAACCGTCTGTCTGTATGAAGGTAAGGCTTGCTCTCCCTACAAAGTTTCTCCTGACAATTGGGATGCTTTTCTTGATACTCTGCGGATTTTATTCTTGCTCATTTGTGGTGCATCTGTCATTTCAAAGGATTATGTTATCAGCCTCTTACCTGCCACACCTGCTACATAAAACCGTGAAGAAGTGCGATCGCACTGGCTAAACTTACGTAAATAAGCGATCGCTCTAACATATATACAAGACAAGTATATTAAGGCAATCTAACGAATGAACGTTACTGTTGATGACTTGCAACGCGACCCCTTACAATATCTCCGCCGAGTAGAAGCTGGTGAAACCATCGTTATTATTAGACAGGATAAAGCGATCGCTGAACTTAGACCTATTGCTATTACTAATCAATTGCGACCATTTGGTTTATGTGCAGGCGAGTTTACCGTTCCCGATGATTTTGACGATCCCTTACCGGAAGATATGCTTAGAGCCTTTGAGGGTAAATGAAGCTTTTGCTAGATACACATATTTTTCTTTGGTTTATTAGTGGCGATCCTCAATTATCAAAAAATATTCAAAATGCTATTCGTAATCCAGAAAATGAAGGTTATCTAAGTGTAATTTCTATCTGGGAGGCAATTATCAAGTATCAGTTGAATAAGTTGCCTTTACCAGAGCATCCCGCCACTTATTTACCCAAACAACGCGATTTACATCAAATTGCTAGTCTTGCTCTTGACGAAAGTAGCGTGATTCAACTAAGCCAACTGCCACTATTACACCGCGATCCATTTGACAGAATGCTTATCTGTCAAGCATTACAAAATAGTCTAACGATTGTGACCGTAGATACAGCAGTTCGTGCCTACTCAGTTAGTGTAATGTGAAATTTCCCACAAGACAATTCTACTAGCCATAACTAGACAAGAAGTGCGATCGCTCTTGCTAAAGTTGCATAAATAAGCGATCGCATCTAGTAATTAAACTAAAAAGCGATCTTCTACAATCAAACCTACTTGTCTAGAAATCCTTGGATTTTTTGACCCAACTCTTGCCTATTTGAGGTGTTGAGCAAATAGCGGCTAATAAACCAAATAGAATAGCCAATTCCAACTAATTCAAAGGTTGGTGCTACTAAAGGAATCTCATTAATAGCTGCTATCACCGCTAAACTGACTCGAAACGCAATGATTGCGCCAAAAATCAGTCCCAAGTTGATTAATAGTGATTGATTCTCGCCAAAAAAACTGCCTAAATTTTCTGATAGTTGCGATAAAAAGTCTACAACCTGAGTAACTATCCATTGTCCTTTTTGGATAGATTGACTGGTAGGGGAGAAAGTCTGAGGTTCAGGTATAGTTACCTTGACTCCAGGAGTTTCAATTGCTGGTTGGGTTGGATCTACTTCCATAATTCTGTGTTTTTTAACTTATCGAATAAGTGTAAATTACCATGCAAAGTTTAAGATTATGCTAGGCGATCGCACTTACTATATTTATCTTTAAAGCGGGATTAACTCTGTAAAATTTTGCAACAATTGATCGTTCGTCAACTCATCTCCCAATTGCGCGGGAGAAAAATGTACTTGAATTGCTTGCAATTTTTCTTGGTAATGCAGATTAATCAATGCTTTCAAGCCATCTTTGAGAGCGGTGATATTAGAAAGATCGGTTTCAAGTTCTGGTACTTCTCCAGTAAAAGCCGCCGTAATCATCACTACCAAATTACGAGTTATCGGTATAGACAAAGGCTCATTTGTTGGGGTGTTGCTAAAATCTGGTTCGCTGAGGTAACGCTGTGCAGAGTCAGTAAATAGTTCATTAACGTAGTCTCCCGCGTCTCCTTCACTCCAAAATACATCCCCTTCGTTCGCCGCCGAAAGCCAGTATTCATCGTATTGCAACAGAGTTTGACATATTTCAACTAACCCCTCTCCCAATACTTCCAAGTCGCCATCAGCATCCATAGCGGCTCTAGCAGTACGATTGAAAACCCCTAATATTGGTGCTACTTCTTGTCCGGCGAGATGCAAAAATAAACGAGAAACAACAAAACGAGTACCACCAGTTAATTTACTAAAGCGATCGCGCAAACCCATATTTATTTACTCCACAACTTAAACTACTTTATCCCTGGCAAGATCATACTAGCTAAGTTTTTATTTAATCTATGAATATCGGCATTGTGGGACTAGGACTAATTGGCGGCTCTTTGGGATTAGATTTACGCGCTTGTGGTTATCAGGTTTTGGGCGTAAGTCGGCGCGAACAAGTGTGTCAAAAAGCAATTGATCGCGGTGTCGTAGATTTGGCAAGTATGGACTTTGCTATCCTTGCAGAGGCGGAAGTTATATTTATTTGTACGCCCATAGCGGCGATTTTACCTACCGTAAACCAATTAATTCCTGTTCTCAATCCATCTACAGTATTAACCGATGTTGGCTCCGTTAAAGTGCCAGTAATAGAAGCTATCACGCCTTTATGGTCAAACTTTGTTGGCGGACATCCGATGGCGGGAAACTCTGAATGTGGAATTGAAGCCGCGCAAACCAATTTGTTTGTATCTAAGCCTTACGTGCTAACACCAGTTGCATCTACTCCCCTTGCAGCCGTTGCGGTAGTTGAAAACATTGTCAAGAGTCTGAGCGCAAAAATTTATCACTGCACTCCTCAAGCTCACGATCGCGCGGTTAGTTGGATTTCTCACTTACCAGTAATTGTCAGTGGAGCGTTAATTGCTGCTTGTCAAAGTGAAGCTAATCCAGAAGTTTTAACATTAGCCCAAAACCTTGCTAGTTCTGGCTTTCGAGATACGAGCCGCGTAGGTGGGGGAAATCCCGAATTAGGCTTAATGATGGCGCATTACAACCGCGATGAATTGCTCCGAAGTCTGCAACACTATCGGCAAAATTTAGATGGGTTAATTGATTTAATTGAGCAAAAAAACTGGGTGGAGTTAGAACAACAATTACAGTCTAATCATGCAGCGCGATCGCACTTTGTCCGTGAATAGAAGCCGATCAATGTTTGAATGATGAAATATTAAAGCAACTTTTACCCCTATATGTACTATTGGTACTGGTTGCTTTACGCTCGATTAAGTTATCTTATTAAGGTAGATGAATTTAGAAAATCTACTTTTAAGAGTCATGGCGACTTCTAATCCAACGCTCGAAGTAATTACAGTACCGGAAAAATTGCCTTTTTTAGAGTCAATTTGTTGGCAAACGGATAATGTTTATCGCTTTACTCGTGAGCAGATGCTAAGTCGCTACGAACGGGGTTGGTCATACCGTCAGCTATTTAATAATCTTGAGGGTGAGGAATTAAAGTTTTTGCAGAAGCTGGCAAAACGATACAATTCTTGGCTACAAGCCACTTTATGACTTTTAAGTTGGCTCATCACAATAAAATCCTGACTATTTTAAATAGCTTAGATGATGAAATTCTTAAAAAGGGTTCTGCTTACTTTGGAGGCGGAACCCTTTTAGCACTCGACTTTGACGCCTATCGCTGGAGTAAAGATATTGATTTTATTTCTTCAATATCTTCCTCCGGTTATGGATACTTACGAACTGTTGTATTTGATCGCGGTTATAAGGGATTATTCCGCGATTTAAGCAAAATCAAAATCGGGCGTGGTACTACTGACCAATACGGAATTCGGATGATAGTTTTGGTCGATGATGAGCCGATCAAAACGGAAATTATTGCGGAGGTGCGCTTTGAACTGGATTCGCCTCGATATCCAGATTGGTCGCCCGTTGCTTGTTTAAGTATAATTGATTGTTTTACATCTAAATTATTGGCAAATAGCGATCGCTTTATGGTCGATGGTGTTGACTCTAGAGATTTGATTGATTTAGCAGTTCTTAGACTCCAATCTGTAATTCCTCTCGCAGCAGTGAATAAGGCTGAGAAAGCTTACGAAGTCATGCGTCCGCTAAAAAGAGCAATCCAACGTTTTCAGGAAAGACCAGAATACAGACGAGAATGCTTTGCTGGTCTTAAAATTGATACTCAGCAAGTTCCTAAGATTATTGATGGCATTGATTTACTGGCTAGAGATGTAGGTTTAGCTGCGACAGAAAGAGTTTTCAACGAACAGCCAGATATTTTTTTGAATTTCGATTTATAGTATGAAATTTTGTTTACAGACGTTGCAATGCAACGTCTGTATCATTTTCTGAACTGGGTAATGCCCAAAAATATTTAGATAACAAAGTAACCTTAAAAAGAATCGGGTTGCTCTGTCAAAGTTTCTACTAACAAAGTCATTTGCTGCTGCTTTTGATTTAAAAAAGCTTCGCACTCGCGCAAATACTCCACCGCCGTACTAAATTCTGTAAAAACTTCCGCAAGCTCTAATTGCCCGGATTCTAGTTGATTGATAATTTTCTCAACTTTAGCAACAGTCGCCTCATAATTCCAATTTGGTTTCTTTTTAGCGCGGGGATCGGTCATTATTTATCGAGAATTTCTGTTACTTTAACTTTAACTTGACCAGTACCTAGTTGGACAAGTAACTCTTGCTCCAAGGCTAGTTGGGAACTAGAGCGCGCGATCGCCCCTTTTTCTGTTCTCACTACCGCATAACCCCTTTTTAACACCTCCTTGGGGTCTAAAGTTGCAAGTTTTTCCTGCAAAAACTTACAACGCAGAGTCTCAGTTTGTAAGCATTTTTGCGTTACTTGGACTAACTGTTGCTTTTGCCAACCAATTAGCTGTGTTTGTTGCTGAATTTGGCGCTCTAAAGGCAAACGTTGCAAGCGACTTTGCAAGCGCCCAAAACGATTTTGGACAGTATCTAATTGACTTTTAGCCGCCCTTTGCAAAGCTTGCAAGCGTTCTTGATGTTCGGCGTAAAGGCTAGTAAGTTCTGGTACAACTTGTTCGGCGGCGGCGGTGGGAGTATGAGCATAGGCATCGGCGACCAAATCGGCTAAAGATTCGTCCCGTTGATGACCGATGCCAGTAATTACCGGAATTGAACAGTTGGCGATCGCTCTTACTACTCTTTCATCATTAAAACACGCCAATTCCTCTGTTGCACCGCCACCACGAGCTAATATTAGTACCTCTGCCCGTCCATCTCTTTCTACTCGCTCTATGCCTTTAACAATCGATGCTGGCGCTTGTTCTCCTTGGACAATTGCCGGAGAAAATAACACGTGCAAACCTGGGTAACGCTGTCCTAAAGTTTTTTGCATATCTCCCCAGGCGGCGGCGGAGGCTGAAGTAACTACAGCGATGGTTTGGGGATGCAGGGGTAGGGGCTTTTTCCGCTCAAGGTCAAACAACCCCTCTGCCGCCAAAAATCCGCGCAACTGCCGATAACGCAACGCTAATAAGCCTGATCCCGCAGGCAAACTTTGCCACACCGTTAATTGATATTGTCCACGAACTGGATACAACCGAATACTACCTAAAACTATTACCTGCTCCCCCATTACAGGAACTTGGGCTAATTTTTCTAACTGACCATGCCAAGCGACACAACTGATTGCGGCTTTGTCTTGGGGATCTGTGAGGGTAAAAAATAGTCCTTTGCGGTGGTGATTGGTGCTAGAAACTTCTCCAGTAATCCAAACTTGGCGTAATTGTCCGTCTTGCTCTAACAATTCTTGAATGTAAGCCGTAATTCCGCCTACAGAAATTGGAGCTAATTCGGGGACAGTATCTGATGAAGGGATCATGGAAATAACGCGCTCTTTACACACACTAATCTTAAACTACTGCAAAATCGAGAGTGGCTCTAAAAATCTCCGCTCCTCGCCTTTACATTACTTCACTTAACGCCCAATCGCCTACCAAGCGTAGAGGCGAAAAATTAGTTAAAATAGTATATCTGCACTACTGCTGAATCAACTGACAATTTTTTATATCCCTCCCTATTTAGAGGCGCGAATGGCAACAGAAACAACAGACACCACTGGCAAGCAAAAAGCCCTAACTTTAGTTCTTAACCAAATCGAGCGTAGCTTTGGTAAAGGTGCAATTATGCGCCTTGGCGATGCCACTCGCATGAGAGTAGAAACAATTTCTAGTGGCGCGCTCACCCTAGATTTGGCTCTAGGCGGCGGTTTACCCAAAGGACGGGTAATTGAAATTTATGGCCCAGAAAGTTCTGGTAAAACAACTTTAGCTCTCCATGCCTTAGCGGAAGTGCAAAGAAATGGCGGTGTAGCCGCCTTCGTTGATGCTGAACACGCTCTCGATCCTACCTACGCCGCCGCCTTGGGTGTAGACATTGCCAACTTGCTAGTTTCACAACCAGATACCGGAGAATCGGCTTTAGAAATTGTCGATCAATTAGTGCGAAGTGCTGCCGTTGATATTGTAGTTATTGACTCGGTGGCGGCGCTAGTTCCCCGCGCAGAAATTGAAGGCGAGATGGGAGATGTTCATGTGGGCTTGCAAGCTCGGTTGATGAGTCAAGCTTTACGTAAAATTACTGGCAATATTGGCAAGTCTGGCTGCACGGTAATCTTTTTAAACCAGTTACGTTTAAAAATTGGCGTTTCCTATGGTAACCCCGAAACCACAACGGGCGGTAATGCGCTAAAGTTCTACGCTTCAGTGCGGCTAGATATCCGCCGGATTCAAACCTTGAAAAAAGGTACCGATGAGTTTGGCAACCGCGTCAAAGTTAAAGTAGCTAAAAACAAAGTCGCTCCACCATTTCGGATTGCTGAGTTTGACATTATTTTTGGCAAAGGCATTTCTACTCTAGGTTGTATCGTAGATTTAGCTGAAGAAACTGGGGTGATTGTCCGTAAAGGTGCTTGGTATAGCTACAACGGCGAAAATATATCTCAAGGTCGAGATAATGCGATCAAATACCTAGAAGAAAAACCAGAAATTGCCGAAATTGTCCAGCAACAGGTACGCCAAAAACTAGAAATGGGAGCCGTTGTTTCTGCTAACTCTGTAGCGGTAGTTAGTGAAGACGATCAAGTCGATGAAATCGACGAGCTTGACGGCGATTAGATAAAATTATTGGCACAAAATAGCGCTCTTTAGTAGGAGCGCTATTTTATGGTAGATATGCTTATTATCTCTGTATTTATCTGCACCGATCAGATTGTTTTAGTAACTAAAGTTGGAGCCTCGCAAGGCGCGATGGAGTATTTAACCAAATCTGCCAATTCTTGAAGTTGGCTGATTGCCTCTGCTCCTTCTAACTTCATCAATTCGCGGTCATCCCGCATTTCTGTCCAGGTGATTCCATAATCGGATACTAAAAACCGGATCAGATGGTTTTCATTTAAGCTAACCATGAATGAGGCACTACTCATTTGACCGCCACAGGTATAACAAGATGCTGGGTAGCCGCGACGCTCTAGTACAATGGCTAAAGCTTGTAAGTTCATTACCAGATCCTGCACAAATTGTCGGTGTTGCTGTGCTAATCTTAAAAACACTGTTTTACTCCAAACACCACGTTTTATTGTAAACCCTTTTTTATATTTTCTTTAGATTTGTTGCCAAATTAGGTAAACAAATCTGCAAATACACTTTACGGGCGTTACTTTAACTATTCACACTCAGGTTAACCGATCCCCGATGGAAGTGGTAGGTTTATCCAATTAAAAACGCTATTATTTCTAGGAACCTACAGTTGAAGTGCTTGCTATACGAGCAAAGTAAGTATTTCTTCGGGAAAATTAAACAATTTATATTTAATACCTTAGATATACCAATGTTGCTACCTATCAAAGGCGTGAACTTAATCTATATTTAACTTGGGCTGCAACATTTTAGACTTATCGCTCAATTTGATTAGCTGATTTAAGTTTATTTTTAAGTAGATAGGCGGCTAACTCGCAAAATCCCTCACCTTCGGCGGCGCTTGTAATGTAAGTTGGCTGGTGCTGCATCTGGTTTGCATAGTCTCGCACGTTGGCAACACCTACAGAATGCTTAAAGTAGCTGGGGTTAAATAAGCTTTCGTCGTTGGGACTATCACCTACAGTCACAACTTGCTCTAAGGTAAATTGCGGAAAGTATTGACGCATAACTTGTAATAATCCTGCGCCTTTGTCTTGGCTGAGGGGTTTAATATGACACTGCACATTACTGTATGTAAAACCCCACCCTAATTGAGCGCATAATTGTTCTAATTGTTGCAATTGTTTTACCTGCAAAGGTTGCACATCAAACGTCCAGTCAGTCAGGCGAAATCGGTTATCGGCGGATTCTTGGATATAAGGAAATTTGTGCTTGAGTTTTTGAAAAATCTCCTCTAACTGCTGTCTATGGCTAGTTAAATCAGTTATGGAACTTAGGCTTGTAAGTAATTGCTCCCCATTATGGTAATACAAACCGCCATTTTCGGCGATCACGCCAGCAACGGGTAAATAAGCCGCAAGTCCACTTACCCAACCCGCCGAGCGCCCAGTTGTAACTATTACTTGAATCTTTGCGGCGGTTAAATCTGTTAAAGCTTGGAGTAATGCTGGCGTAAATTTCCCCGATTGGGTTAAAGTCCCGTCCATATCGGTAGCAATTAGGCAAATATCGCTTAAAGCAGCGTTTATAAGTTTATCAGCCATTAAATTACCGCAATACAATCAATTTCTACTAATACATCTTTAGGTAAACGGGAAACTTGAACGCAAGCACGAGCGGGGGCTGTAGCTTCATTGAAGTATTGGCTATAAACTGAGTTCATAGTGGCAAAATCATTCATATCTGCCAAAAATACTGTAGTTTTCACCACATTTTCGCAACTTACCCCGGCGGCGGTTAGTATAGCTTTAAGATTTGTTAGCACTTGGTTAGTTTGCTTTGTTATATCGCCATCGCCGACAAGTTCGCCAGTGCTGGGATTGAGGGGAATTTGCCCAGAAACAAATAGCATTTGTCCGCTTGCAGATATTGCTTGATTGTAAGGGCCCACAGGTGCGGGTGCAAGGCTTGTATTGATAACTTGTTTGTTCATAATTAATTAGATAAACGGGGACGAATGCCGTAATGTCTGTAATGCCAATAATCTTTTAAAATGCGATCGTGGTCAAAGCATAAGTTAGCAGGAATCCGCCACGATTCAAATATTCCGTAGCTTTTAGCATCGTCTCCCGCTTGGGGAACTCCTGTTGCTGTGGCTAAAAATACTACGCTCATTGTGTGAGAGCGGGGATCGCGTTTAGGATCGGAATATACCTGGAATTGTTCGATTAGTTCTATTTCTAAGCCGATTTCTTCTAAGGCTTCGCGTTTAGCTGCAACTTCGGCGCTTTCCCCATAATCAATAAAACCCCCAGGAATAGCCCACCCTAAAGGCTCGTTACGTCGTTCAATTAAGATAATTGGTCTGTGGGGGCGATCGCCAAGTTCGATAATAATATCAACAGTAGGAGCCGGATTGCGGTAAGTCATTAAAATAAAAAGTTAATTATTCATCATTTACTCATCTTCTGGGTGCGGAAACAAATTAGATAAATCGCGCCTACCACTAACGACACGCATAATTTCAATCCCATCCTCAATTACTCTGTAAAAAATAATGTAACTTTCTAGCGGAATTCCCCGTAAATCTGGTTCAATATCAGCATAACTTCGACCTAAGCTCGGAAAATTGGCTAACTGCTTACACTTACGGCTAAATTCTTGTAAAAAGCGTTCTCCAGCTTCAATATTATGCGTGTAAAAATAATCGGATATCGCGGCTAAATCCTGACTGGCAACAATATTAATAACATAACGGTTCATTTTTGATTTTTGGGCGCTTGCTCAAAACGCTCTAGCAAACTAGCAACAAAAGTTTCACCATCAATTGGCGGAGTATGTTGTGATGCTGTGTGCGCTTCAGTTATTAGCTCTCGAACTTCTTGCGTCCACTGCTGATAACTACAATTTTCTGCCAACAAGTGCAATGCAGTATCGATAATTTCATCAGCATTATTAAATTTACCCATTGCCAGCAAGTTTTGAATTACTTGTTCTTGTTCTGGCTTTAACGTCATGCTCATAATCGATATTTTTACTGTTGTTTCTACAATAAGCTTACACTGCCACGTCTTAAGATAGTTTCTAAGTGGTTTGTACCATGATAGATTTTTGGCGATCGCTTTTTGAGCGCAATTTTACTTATGCCTTTTCCTAGATCCAGTGGTATTTTACTTCATCCGACTTCTTTTCCCGGTCGCTTTGGGATTGGCGATTTAGGTTTAGAAGCTTACAAGTTTATTGATTTTTTGGCAAAAAGCAATCAGCAATTTTGGCAAGTATTACCTGTAGGGCCCACAGGGTACGGCAATTCGCCTTATATGTCTTATTCGGCGATGGCGGGAAACCCTTTACTAATTAGCCCCGAAGCTTTGCTAGAACAAGAATTACTCGCCGAGGAAGATTTTGCTAATTTGCCCGATTTTCCTAGCCAAAAAGTTGATTTTGAGCAGGTAATCAATATCAAAATGCCATTACTAAAAAAAGCCTGCGAGAATTTTAAAACTAAAGCCGCACCTGTACAGCAAAAAGAGTTTTCCGGCTTTTGCGAAACTAAAGCTTACTGGCTGGATGATTATGCTTTATTTATGGCGATTAGAGATGCTAAACAAAACGCCGGATGGCATACTTGGGAGCCAGAATTAGCTAAAAAGCAACCGGAAGCAGTTGAACAATGGCGGAGCAAACTTACAGAGGAAATTTTTTACTACAAATACACTCAATTTGAATTTTTCCGTCAATGGTCAACATTAAAGCAATACGCCAATATGCGCGGAATTGAAATTGTCGGGGATATTCCGATTTATGTAGCTCACGATAGCGCCGACGTATGGGGAAATCCCGAAAATTTTTGCTTAGATGAACAAGGTAACGCCGCCCAAATGGCAGGAGTTCCACCAGATTACTTTAGCGAAACTGGGCAATTGTGGGGTAATCCTGTCTACAACTGGGAGCAATTGCAAGCGACCAATTTTAAATGGTGGGTGCAGCGATTTCAAGCGATGCTCGACTATGTAGATATCATCAGAATTGACCATTTTAGGGGCTTCGAGGCTTACTGGGCAGTGCCGCAGGGTGAAACTACAGCGATGAATGGTAAGTGGGTTGAAGCCCCCGGATCAGCGTTGTTTAAAGTCTTAAATGATAAGCTCGGTAAGTTGCCTGTGATGGCGGAAGATTTGGGGGTAATTACTCCCGAAGTAGAGGCGTTGCGCGATGAATTTGAGTTTCCAGGGATGAAGATTTTGCATTTTGCTTTTGGTTCCGATCCTGGTAATCCTTATTTGCCTTTTAACTACCAGCGCAATTGTGTTGTTTATACTGGCACTCACGACAATAATACAACGGTAGGTTGGTTTAACGACCTGTCAGACCACGAAAAAACGACAGTGGAACGTTATTTAGGTTGTATTAGTCCTGATGGCATCCACTGGGATTTGATTCGACTAGCTTTAAGTTCGGTAAGCAATCAAGCTATTATTCCTGTGCAAGACTTGCTCGGATTGGGGACTGAGGCGCGCATGAATGTACCAAGTTTTGGCGATGGTAACTGGCAATGGCGTTATCAATACGATGACTTGACGGAGGATTTGAGCTTTCGCCTGAAAACTTTAGTTCAGCTTTACGGGCGATCGCCAATGGTTGCGGGAGAGTAGTATTATTAGGGAGACAAATTTGTCTCCCCCTAGCTTCAAAGTCTTGGTGCAGCAAAGGTTAGCTCTTGAACTTCGCCTAAATTGCCCATTTGCTTAGACTCTTTTTGATTAATTGTTAGCAATACTCCGCCAGCATTACCCGCCAATACTGTTAAATTGTCTTTTGCTACCCAAGTGCGCTGAGTTCCCGATGGTAAAAGTCCTTGAAAGGCAATTTTGCCGTCGGCTACTACTTTAATCCACGATGGCGCTTTTAAAGTAACGCCAATTTGAATTTGTTTGTTAATTTTAGGCGTACTGCTAACAGACTCTACATTGCTTGAGCCTTTGGGTGGTGCGGTGGTACTATCGGCAACTAGGGGCAATTCTGGCAATTGGTTGTTAGTTAGCCCCTCGTTACGACTTAAAGAGCGCGATAGCGTACTCACTGCTAGAGCGATCGCAATTATATACATTACGTACAAATGAATCGGACGCAACTGGATTACAGGTAATATTAAACTCCAAGCAGGCTTATTATTAGTACGATTACTTTTGTTGGTCGGGAAGCTACTAGCTAAGGCGTATTCATCCAAGCCTAGCACCTGAGCATATTGTTTGATAAACCTTTGGATATATACTGGCTCTGGCAACTCCTCTAATAAACCTTTTTCAATCGCTACCAATAAATGTTGACGAATTAAGGTTTTTGCGGCTACTTCTTCAATAGATAAAGCTTGTTCTAGACGCTTTTGGCGTAGTTTATCTCCTATGCACCTTAATATCTCAGCTTGTGCTTCAATTGGACGTACTGGTTCACTCTGTTTTTTCCCACACCACTTCATTTTATCCACTCCTAAAAAGCATCTGGCTCCTCAACCGATGCAATGCTCACAGCCTTCTGGGAAAGGTTTTTCCCTGATCCCAATTCACCCTTTTGCAAAAAGCAAATTTCCGAATCTTTAAGGTAACGATAGCAACCTTTGGGTAACAGCGCCTCTGTTGACGGTTGCAATTCAATCGTCCCAATGGCGGTACGATGCAAGGAAATTACGGGGTATCCTAAAATCTCAGCAATTCGCCGAATCTGCCGATTTCTCCCTTCTTTCAAAACAATCTCTAAACAAGTAGTTTGCTCGAAATGCTTACCTTTGGCAATGATTCGTAAAGAGCAATTACGAGTTTTTCTTCCTTCTAAAATAACCCCCTGTCGCCATTTTTGTAAAACGGTTTCGGGTGGATGACCTTTTACCCAAACATGATAGGTTTTCGGGATGCTGTGACGGGGATGAGTAAGTTTATTTGTTAGTTCGCCATCATTAGTTAGGATCAATGCTCCTGTAGAATCAACATCTAAACGCCCTACAGGGTGGATTCCCATCCCTATTTGGAGGTTTTTTGGTAGCAATTCGATAACTGTTTTGCGTCCTTGGGGATCGTCGCAAGTAGAAACTACTCCTTTGGGTTTGTTGAGTAGTAAGTAAATAAGTTTAGGGCGAAACTGAGACTGAAGGAGTTTACCATCTACAGAAATTCGATCAGTTTCGAGATCGGCTTTTGCGCCCAGACTTGCTACTACGCCATTGCATTGCACTCTCCCCGCGACAATTAGCGCCTCTGCTTGACGACGAGAAGCAATCCCCCATTGGGAGAGAATTTTTTGTAACCTTTCCTCCATACTAAGTTAGGTCTAATTTCCGCTATATATTTACAGATATTACACGGGAATTTTGCAATCCCTCACTTAAATATATTGAACGCTTTGATTACTGATAATCCGACAAAAAAGCCTAGCCGACTGATTGGCAATATTCTATCGCCAGCAATTGAGTTGTGGCTAAGATCCCAAGTTCAGCAAGTATCTAATCTCAAGGTACAAATAGAAGGAAAAAGTCGCCAAATCCTGACAGGAAATATCCCAGGCGTTTCTATAGTAGCCAGTGATGCGGTTTATCAAGGGCTGCACGTAACAGAAATTCAGCTATATGCTACAGGTATTTTGATTAATTTAGGTCAAGTTATTAAAGGTCAACCATTGAAGCTGTTAGAAAAAGTGCCTGTAACGGGTAAATTGCAACTGCAACAAGCCGACATTAATGCGTCCTTGCGATCGCCTTTACTATCTAATGCTTTAACGGAATTACTCCTAAAACTAGCTCCCCAAGCTGCTGATAAACAAGTGCAATGGGATAAAATTATAGTCAACGATGGTCAAATCAGGTTATGTGCAACAATGGGCGATCGCCAACAGATTATCCTCCAAGCTGGTTTAAAATTATCTACAAATCAAGAATTAGAGATTAGTCAGCCAACAATAGAAATTCCAGGAGTCAGTTTAACCAACCTTGATAGTTTCAATGTTGACTTAGGAGCGGAAGTGGAGCTTGAGGAACTAACCTTGCATCAAGGTAAAATTATCTGTAGGGGCAAAATTAACGTTCTACCTTAATTTGGTAATAACGGCAATAGCAGAGTTATAAAATAGTAAACCAAAGGAGCCGTAAAAACATAGCTATCTGCACGGTCTAAAATCCCGCCATGACCGGGGATTAGCTGACCTGAATCTTTAACTCCTGCATCACGTTTCATCATTGATTCTGTCAAATCGCCAAGCAAACTTGCGATCCCAATGATTAAACCCAAGGCTAAACCCGTCCATTGCCAACTTGACCAGTCTAGATACCACGCCCCAGTTATGGCGACAACTACGCTACCAAATACGCCAAAAACTGCCCCTTCAACAGTTTTTTTCGGGCTGATATTGGAAAGACGGGTTTTGCCGAAAAATTTGCCGATAAAGTAAGCGCCAATATCCGCCGCCCAAATACACAAAAACGTTAGTAGAGTTATTTTTAAACCTTGAGGTAATACTTGCAGATTTGTCCAATCTTCCACCCAGTAGCCACCCAAAGGTAAATTACTTACCGTATCCAGACTCCGCATTCTTACCCAATAACTCGGCAAATACCCGCCATAAAATAGCCCTAAAATTGAGGTAGAAATATCAGCAATAGTGGCAAGTTTGGGTTGAAATAGCAGGTAAAAACAAATAAATGTTCCGGCTACAGGCATGACAACATCGGCTAAATCAGGCGATAATGTCGCCACAATCAGCAGCAATTGACTAACAACTAAAGTAGTTTTGGCGGCGGGTGCTATACCTGTAGCGCGTACCAAATCAAAGTATTCTAACTGACCCAAATAAACGATCGCGCAAAACATTAAGGTAAAATACCACCCGCCGAGCAGAGTAGCACTTAAAGCCAGTGCGATCGCAATAATTCCACTAATAAGTCGTGACCAAGACATAAGCAAAAGACAAAAATAGACAAAACTTAAAGCTCAAAAGCTGTAACTAATGGTTATTACACTTGCACCGCTCAGTTTTATCTTTCACTTAAAACTGAAAACCATACATTGAGCTTTTACTTTCATATTCGCTTTAGTCTAGCTTTTCGCCGCTCAAAATAAAAATTGGATTTACCGCCGCAAAGGTTTGTTGCGTCCCCCGCGTCTCCAAACGGTTAACCGCCGATTGTACTACTTCTATATTACGGGCTTGGAGTTCGGACAAGGTTTGAGAAACTGCATACAGGGTTTCTAAACTAATAGCGGTGGCTACAACGCGCCCCTGGACTGGCAAATACTTCCATACAGCTTTTAAAATATCTTTAACTTGACGACCGCCTTCAATGCAAACTCTTCCGGGAGGATTTTTTATTTCTGACAAGCATTCGGGGGCGCTAGAAACAACGACTTCAACATTTTTTACTTCAAAGACTTCGCAATTGCGCCGAATTAAGTTTGCGACTTCTTCATCTCTTTCAATGGCGATAATTTTACCTTGGGGACACAGTAACCCAACTTCTACGGGGATTGTTCCTGTCCCTGCGCCAATATCCCACAACACAGAATCAGCTTGCAGTCGCAATTGAGCAATTAATAACAGCCGAGTTTCACGCTTTGTGAGGGGAATTCCTGGTAAACGCTCAAATAACTCATCAGGAATCCCAGAAGTAATGTAGGGCCATATTTTGCTGGGCATAAAATACCTGTATAAATCCAGAACATATAGATTGTAATCAGCTTTAACAAAAAACTTTTCTTTGTTCTGACTCAGACGTAAATATTATTTGTTTGGAGTTTTTGCGTTAATGAATCCCATCAAATCCGAATAGTTTAGCAAGTCCGCCGAGTAAAGCAACCAATAATCCAATTGCTACTCCACGATTTATAAATTCCTGCGTGTCAAATCGTTTATCAATTCCTTCAACTTTTTGGTCTAAAACTTTAACATCAGTCTTTAATTGGGAGACATCTTCGCCGATTTTGTCTACCTTATCTTCTAGCTTATCTATTTTGGCTTCTAACTTTTCAAACTTAGTATCAAATTTATTTTCTAGTTGGACAAATTTATTTTCTAGTTTGTCAAAAAGTTCTTTAATGTCGTACTCAACGTTTAATGTCATGGTTGCTCATTTTCCTAGGGAATAATGCAGGGGCATATTTGGCTAGTCCTATTATATAAAGTAGAAGCTTGCTTGCAGTCACAACCTAGGCGATAGAAGAGTTATAATCCCCCTGCATAAACAATGACTACTCAAATATTCGGCGATTTCTACTACGTATAGCGGGAAATAGCTAGAAAGGCTGGACGAAAAACTTTGAGAATCGCACATTGATTACAAGTAAAGTAGCCTAGAAGATATTAGAGGAATTTACAGGGGATTTAATATGTTTGGTTTAGGATGGCTGGAAGTAGGAGTAATTGCCATAGTCGGAGTTTTTATTTTTGGAACAAAAAAAATTCCCGAATTAGGTAGTTCGTTAGGTAAAACTTTGCGCGGTTTTAAAGCAGAACTCAAAGGCGATGATTCTAGAGACGATGAAGATAAGGAATAAAAGTTGATGTAAGTGCGATCGCACTTCATTCATATTTGGTAATTTTATCTCCTTTCTAGAGGTAAATTTTTCAGGTAAAAGCGATCGCATTGCAAATTCAGTTCTGTGGGCGAAATAAATGGTTGTGTTCGGGATGATATAAACGACTTCGCACTTC
Source organism: Chlorogloea sp. CCALA 695 (assembly GCF_003003885.1). Taxonomy (GTDB): domain Bacteria; phylum Cyanobacteriota; class Cyanobacteriia; order Cyanobacteriales; family Chroococcidiopsidaceae; genus Aliterella. Next base: position 18,336 of record NZ_PVWN01000002.1, read on the forward strand.
TCCCATATTTTGCAACGCCGGACTAATTACATACAATGTTGTGCGAATTAAATTTTCTTTTTGGGTAACTTCTGCCATTTTGTCAAGGGGTACCACTAAAATCTTTTCATCTACCCAACCCAAGCGAAAACAAATAGCTACGGGGGTTTCGGGGGTGTAGTGTTCTAATAGTTGAGCTTGGGCATTATCTATATGACGAGCGCTCAAATACAGACACAAACTAGCTTTATGGGCGGCTAAAGAGGCTAATTCTTCCGTGGCGGGTACTTGGGTGCGTCCGCTAATGCGACTAAGAATAATTGTCTGTACTACTCCCGGAACAGTTAATTCTATTTTCAGTTTGGCGGCGGCGGCTTGAAAGGCGCTAATTCCGGGGATAACTTCAAAAGGAATATCGGCGGCGGCTAAGGCTTGCATTTGCTCGTGAATGGCGCTGTAGAGGCTAGGATCTCCCGATTGGAGGCGAATTACTGATTTATGCGATCGCACTCTTTCCACCATTAAAGGCAAAATTTCCTCTAAAGTCTTATTAGCCGTGCGAATAATCTCCGCATCGGGGCGACACCATTGCAATACTTGTTTGGGTACTAAAGAATCAGCAAATAAAATTACATCAGCTTGAGCTAAAAGTTTTTGCGCCTTGACGGTAAGCAAATCGGGGTCGCCGGGCCCCGCGCCTACGAGGTAAACTGCTGGTGCTAAAGGAATAGTTGGCGTTGAGTGTAGAAGCTCTGACTGCGACATAAAAAAACTTTTACTAATTTTATATTTTTTTGCGGAACGGACTTATCTGCGCTTGAAGTAATAAATGGTAGATGCACCCTGGTTAAGCTCTAGATTTGACTCTAGAGCTTTTTTTTTGCAAATTTTATCTTTGGGACAACTCTCGCTCTTTTTTTCTCACTGGTGCAACATCCGGTAAAGAGCGCTGATAAATGTACAGCCAAGCTAATCCCGCTAATCCTAAACTAATACAGACTAAACTTACAACTTGAGCCATCCGCAACCATCCCAGCATCAAGCTGTCGGTACGCAAACCTTCAATCCACAACCGCCCCAAACTATAAGTAACCAAATAAACTAAAAATAATGTCCCGGTTTTGAGTTGCTTTCCTTTCCATCCCCGAAAAAATAGCGTCATTAACAAGCCAAATACCATTAAATTCCACAACGACTCGTATAAAAATGTCGGGTGATAAGCAACATCGGCAAATTGAGCGGGGCGATATTGTGGCTGTATGTATAGCTTCCAAGGTAAATTAGTCGGGCTTCCAAACGCTTCAGAGTTGAAGAAATTGCCCCAGCGCCCGATCGCTTGACCTAAAATTAACGAAGGTGCTACTAAATCGGCTAATTGCCAAAATGAAATATTTTTAACTCTAGCAAAAACTAGCGTCGCGATCGCACCGCCAATAATTGCCCCATGAATTGCAATCCCACCTTCCCAAATTCTGATAATTGTCTCTGGATGTTGGGAGTATTTCGACCACTCAAAAATAACGTAATACAACCGTGCGGCGGGAATTGCCCCAATAATTAGCCAGATAATCAAGTCTCCCAGCAAATCGGGGTCAACCTGGCGACGTTTTGCTAAATATTGAGAGAGATTTATCCCAATCAATACCGCCGATGCGATTAGTAAACCATACCAGCGAATAGTTATCGGCCCAATTTGCACTAACTCCGCGCCGGGGGAAGTAAATTGCATTGCTAAAGGTAATTGACTAATATCCGGCAACATTATAATAATTCCTCAGAAATATTTATTATCCCTTGCGATCGCCCAGTCAAAATTGTTTGTCTCCTCCGCAATAAGTTAAGGTCGTAATATATCTGTTTTTACATATACAAAATTACTTTTATGGGCAGCAAAAGCCAAACTCAATCACAAACTGACACTAATACTCTAATTCAGCCTAACTCAACGCTATTAGGTTTAAATTTACAAGAACTAACAGACTGGGTAATCCTTCAAGGACAACCCGGCTATCGTGGCAAACAATTACACGATTGGATTTACCATAAAGGGGCGCGTAGTTTTGACGATATCTCGGTTTTTTCTAAACAATGGCGCTCTAGCGTTTCTCATATCCCAATTGGGAGATCGAAAGTACACTTGCGATCGCAAGCACCAGACAAAACTGTAAAATATCTATTGCAACTAGCCGATAATCAGGTTGTAGAAACGGTGGGTATTCCTACCGAAAAACGCCTAACTGTCTGCGTTTCGAGTCAAGTAGGCTGTGCGATGGCTTGCGATTTTTGTGCTACGGGTAAAGGCGGTTTTAGTCGCAATTTATCATCGGGCGAAATTGTTGACCAAGTTTTGACAGTCCAAGAAGATTTTAAACGCCGCGTTAGCCATATAGTATTTATGGGCATGGGCGAACCGTTATTAAATACTGATAACGTTTTAAAAGCTATTGAATTGCTCAATCAGGATGTAGGTATCGGACAGCGCTGCATAACTCTTTCAACTGTTGGCATTCGTTCGCGCATTCGCAAACTCGCTCGACACGAGTTGCAAGTAACTTTAGCCGTCAGTCTTCACGCCTCAAACCAAAACCTCCGCGCCGAACTTATCCCCAGCGCTAACACTTATTCGCTGACCGATTTAATTACTGAATGTAAGGAATACGTGCAAGTTACGGGGCGACGAATTAGTTTTGAGTATGTCTTGCTAGCGGGGGTAAACGATTCGCCAAGGCAAGCAACAGAGCTTGCTCAACTGCTGCGCGGCTTTCAGTGCCATGTTAACTTGATTCCCTACAACCCCATTGCGGATGCGGACTACGAACGCCCAACCCCTCGCGCTATTCAAGCTTTTGTAACTACCCTACAACAGCAGCAAATCGCCGTTAGCGTGCGTTACTCACGCGGATTGGAGGCTAACGCTGCTTGCGGACAACTTCGTACTACTACGCAAGTTTAAACGGCAACTGTCAATTCCTGGCGCATAGGATTCTATGACTTTGCTAGTGTCTGAACAAGTAACCAATAAGTAGTCACAAGTTGGGCATTGCGTCCGAATTATATTGCTTTGGGCGATATAGTGGCGTTCGCCTTCACTACCGCAGTTTGGACAGCGAATTTTTTGAACTACTTGCATTTTTGTACCTTTAGTGAGGAGCGGAGAAGAAATAAATTAAAACGAAAACTTACAAAACTTAACCAATCAACCTTAATATGTAGCTTTTAAATGAGAATCAACCGCAATATTTGTAACTTCCTGTTTTTATTGTGTAAGCCTGTACGAGTGCTTGTCGTGTAACTTTAGGTAGAGGATTAAAACTTTTTCTTGTATCTTTTACCTCTAAGCTTGATGATCCCCACTTGTAACTCCTTCATATTCTAGCCTCGATCTCTAGATTGCTCGTAAACTTAATCAAAAATTAAACTTAGTAAATTACTGATGAACTATGTAGTTAATCGCACAAGCGTTATTACATATATTTATATTTTTCTCATTATTTGCTAAAAATTTAGACTGCGATCGCTACTTTATAAAAGGAAACATAAACTTATACAGTTTTGCTGAGGGCAATTTCGTAATATATTGAGGTGCAAAAATGACTTCTTCGCTAATTAGGGAAACACTGTACAAACCCCTATACAAACCAAATCAAATAATTTGCGGTACAGGTCAAACAGTAGTGGCGACCGGGTGGACGGTAAAAGAGAGCGTCGCCAAACACTTACAACCCTACGAATACGCCGGGATAGGAGCTTGTTATAGCCCAACGCGGGGTATTTCGCTATTAATTCGCAATTTATTGGCAAATCCCTTTGTACGGTACTTAGTAGTTATCAACGCTACTAAAGAAGACCGCAACGCCGGAGCGGTGGAGTGTTTAATTGATTTTTTCCGTAACGGCTTTGAATTAGGACTTACAGATACAGGTAAGCAGTGCTGGCTAATTCGCTCTACCGCAACGGGTTATATAGATATAGAAATTCCCTCTGAGGTTTTAGAACAGTTACGCCAATCAATAGAATGGGTTGAAGCTAAAACTATTACTGATGCTGTAAATAAAGTAAAGCGATTAGCGCTTAGAGAGCCAATAGAACCTTGGAGTAATCCGTTAACCTACGATTTAGCTACTTTAGAACCGACAGTTTTACCAGGGACACGCTACGGACACCGCATCGAAGGACGGACAATTGCCGAAACTTGGGTAAAAATTGTTCACCGTATTAAAACTACAGGGACAATCAGACCTACTCTCTACGATGGACAATGGCAAGAATTAATCGATTTAGTTGCAATTGTTACTGATGAACCAGAACAGTTTTATTTTCCCGAACCTAATTATCTACCATGCGATCGCACTTTTATTAACCAATACGTCTCCCAAATCCTAGACGATGCGCCCTCTATAGACGGAGTTAAGTATACTTATGGGCAAAGATTGCGATCGCATTTTGGATTAGACCAAATAGAGCAAGTAATTGATAAACTAAGCACCGATATTGATTCCGCTAGAGCAGTAATGTCTTTATGGGACGTACAGGACGGCGAAGCAAATAATAGTCCCCCTTGTCTCAATCATATTTGGGTAAGGGTTGTAGATAACGAATTATCTTTAACTGCTACGTTTCGCAGCAACGATATGTTTTCTGCTTGGGTGGCGAATGCGATGGGGTTACGAGCATTGCAAAAACATATTTTAGATCAAGTCTGCGATCGCGCTAACCATAATTTACAAATGGGGGCATTAATTACTATTAGCCAAAGCGCCCATATTTACGATGATTGCTGGGAAAATGCCGACAATTTAATTCAAAATCAGTACAAAAAGCTTGTAGCGCAAAGAGATTATGCTGATCCTTCTGGTAGTTTTGTAATTAACGTCCAAGATGACACAATTATTGTGGAACACATGACCCCTGGAACAGGATCAGTTGTTAATTGTTATTCTGGTAAATCTGCAACGGGGCTTTGTAGACAAATAGCCGCCGATTGTCCAGCTTTACAAGTTGGACACGCAATGTATTTAGGAAGCGAATTACAAAAAGCAGAAGTAGCTTTGCTAAATAAATTTTTATACACTCAAGACAAAGCTTTAAAATCAAACTCTAGCTAAAGTGACAACTTCGGCTTGATCTTGATACTTACCTTGGCGATCGTCGTAACTTGTAGCACAGGGTTCTCCTTCTAAAAATAGCAGTTGTACTACACCTTCATTAGCGTAAATTCGACAATCTGCACTAGAAGAATTAGAAAATTCTAATGTTAAATGTCCTCTCCACGCGGCCTCGGCGGGAGTTAAGTTTGCAATTATACCACATCTTGCATAGGAGCTTTTTCCAATACATATAACTGTAATATTTGCGGGAACTTCTAGCTTTTCTAGAGCTACTCCTAAACCGTAAGAATGAGCAGGCAAAATAAAATATTTGCCATTATTATCTGTATGTAGTTGGGTTTGCTCTAAGTTTTCAGGATTAAAGTTTTTTGGATCTACTACGGTTCCGGGAATGTGGCGAAAGATGCGAAACTCTGCACTAGAAAGACGGATATCGTAGCCGTAAGATGAAAGTCCATAGCTAATTACAGGCTGTAATACCGAGTCATGTTGATGTTTTCTAACTAATTGTGGCTCAAAAGGCAAAATCATACCTTCAGCCGCCATTTTAGTAATCCAAATATCGTTTTTAATCACAGCATCACAACTAAATCAACAGATTCTCTAGGATACTTGAGATATTAACTTTTGAATATATTTAATACTTAAGGTTGGTGACTGCGGCGAATTTCAGTAATTTGGTCGGCTAGTTCTATAATTTCTGGGGGCATTTCTGTACCTGTCAGTACAATGTCTACATGACTGGGACGTTTTTTGATAAATTCCAATACCTCATCTAAGGGAATTAACCCAAAAGAAATCGCTAAACTTAGTTCGTCCAGTACCACAAAAGCATATTTACCCTCAGATACAACTTTTTGCGTATGCTGCCACAATGCTAGTAGTGACTTTGTTTCGGCTTCGTCTAGTTGGGGAGTATCGATATAACGGGGTAAATCGCAGCGAATCCAATCTAGGTTTTGTCCCAATTGTACCGGATGCTCAAACCCTTGCCCTATACCGCCTTTAAGAAATTGAACCACTAATACAGACGTACCTTGTCCGGCAATTCTCAAAGCTTGGGCGATGACGCTTGTAAAAAAGCAACGGGGGGAACAGGTAAATACTTGCACAAGTCCCGCGATCGCATAAGGTAGGTTATTAGGAGTAGGTAATACAGGTGTTTCTAGCTGGGCAACCATAGGACAATGTTTGACTGTTGAAGAAAATAATACAGATATATAGCGCAATTATTAGCTAAGTTCTTTGATTTAACACTAGATATGAGTGAAGGTCAACCGCTCGAAGATAGTTACTTTGACAAAAAACTAGCAGTAGAGAAGAATCCGCAAAATGTCCTAAACTTGGCTCTATTCCCCCAACTAAACGAGTAATAGTCATGTGGCAACGTCCCGATGGTAGACAAAGCGAACAGTTGCGTCCGATTAGCTTTGAACTTGGGTTTACGCGCTTTGCGGCTAGTTCGGTTTTAACGAGATGCGGCGATACGCAAGTGCTTTGTACGGTAACGATTAGCGATGGAGTACCTAAGTTTTTGTTAGGTTCAGGAAAAGGCTGGCTAACGGCGGAATATCGAATGTTACCCGGAGCAACCCCTCAGCGTCAACAAAGAGAATTGTTAAAACTATCGGGACGTACTCAAGAAATTCAACGCTTAATTGGGCGCAGTTTACGCGCAGCCATTGATTTAGAGGCACTAGGAGAACGAACAATTACTATTGATGCTGACGTACTCCAAGCTGATGCTGGAACCCGGACAACCTCTATTACGGGGGGCTTTGTGGCGCTATCAGATGCGATCGCCTCCCTGATAAAAAAAGGGACTTTAGAACATTCTCCGATTCGTCACCAAGTAGCGGCGGTTTCTGTAGGGATACTCCAAGGCAAACCCTATTTAGATTTAAACTACCCCGAAGATGTAGCCGCCGAAGTAGATTTAAACGTAGTCATGGACAGCAACTTAGGGATTATAGAAATCCAAGGAACCGCCGAAGAAGGCAGCTTTAGCCGAGTTCAAACTAACCAAATGCTCGATATTGCCGAAAAAGGAATTAAGGAACTGTTTATCGCGCAGCAGCAAGCGTTGCGGACTGAATAAAAAGATTGACAGAAAAATTGATACTCACTGAGTGATAGACAGCTAATGATAACTATAGTATGTAGAATTTTAGTATGCAGCCGTTTATGACTGTTTTAGTCCTGGATGAGAAAAGTTGTATGGGGGCGGAAATACTCAAAAGATTTGGTCAAAGAGTAAGAAATGAAAGATTAAAGCGGAGTTTTTCTCAGGAAAAATTAGCCGAAAAAGCAAGTTTGCACAGAACATATATAGGAATGATTGAAAGAGCCGAGAAAAATATTACTCTTATCAACATTGAAAAAATTGCTAATGCTCTAGAAATAAGTATTGAGGAACTGTTAAAAGAAAGTAGTAAAAATGAATAAGGTTCCAGAAGAACAATGGATTAGTCACTTGCGGGACTATTGCCGATCGTTGAATATTTCAACGGGCGATCTCTACGTAAAGTCTTCCGGGGGAAGCTTCCCCCGGAGAGCTTTACAAAATAGTAACCGATCTCAAAGTCTCGCCAATGATTCGCGGTAAAGCTTTTGAATTTTCTACTTACTCAAGATTAAAACAAATATTACCAGCAGAAGAATGGACGGTTACTAAACCTGTAATGAACGCACAAACAGGGACACATGACATCGATCTGATGGTAAAGCATAATCTAACGGGTAAAGTTATATCTGTTGAATGTAAACTAGCTGGCAAGGGAGGATTTAGAGTAGCAAAGAAAAGCCAAGCTGGAATTGCATCAAAAGACGATTATCTTATCAGCGTTAAGTGTATGCGATCGCGTACAACTAAAACTCCAGCAAAAGTTGCATCAGCCGCAAGAATGCTCTCTGTTAGTCCAGAAGCATTTCTTACTCATAGCGATCAATATCGCGCATCTAATTTTGATGTAGTTGCTACATCAATCGGTAATGCTTTTTATGAAACTTTAGAAGATGAAGATGGCAACTTGATGTATAAGTTTCAGCCAACAGAAGCAGGAAAAAAGTTTATAAAACGGTTAAACCCACCTGTAGATAATGAAATAGCTTTACAAGAATTTGTTTACAACAAGGTTTATTTTGCTAGTTCTCTAGATATTGCTGTGTCAAGCAAAAGTGGTGTTGTTTGTAATAAACGTAGTTGCTTAGATAAGTCAGATTGCGGGTTTATTCCCAATTATCCAGTTATCAACTTTGGAAATATTACAGAGTTATCGCCCGATCTTATTCCTTCTCCTAAAAATCATTGGATAGAAATAGAGAGAGTCGAACAGCTTTTTAAAGAGGTATTGGATAGAATTTAGACAAATAAGGCTAATTGCTCTGAATCTTTATCTTTAACAGCTATTGAATTATAGTTCAATATAAATATTTCCTTGCCTTTATAACGTTCTCCTTTCTTGGAAACTTCGGGAGAGGCGGTTGTTTCTCCCGAAGTTTCTACTTTATTTCTTTGATCGTCTGTCCTATTGATAGTATAGTTCCACTCTTTATCGTGTATTTGCGTTGCCCAATCATACATCTCTCTAACTTCTACGCTGTTGTCATAAGTCAAAAGAAATTTAGTCCTATCTTTATGCTCTCTAAGTAATTTAACTAGCCGATAATGGTCGTTTTTTGAAAAAGAGTGTGTGTAAAAATTTTCTTGATCTGCATTAAAATAAGGAGGATCGATAAACAAAAAAGCTCCATCAGGCACAGATTTTATAACCTGCTCAAAGTCAAAGCAAGTAATTTCAATATCCTGAAGTTTAACTGAGGTTCTTAAGATATTTCTACCCCAGTTTTCTGGACGCATACTATACTTTTCTCCGTAGCCCCAATAACAGTTTTGTAGTTTCATTATGCCTGAGTAAGATGTTCGATTTAGATAGAACCACCTTGCGGCTGCTTCCAAATTATTTTGGGGGACAAATTCTTTTTTATAGTATGTATGCCGTTCTTTAGTAGCCTGCTCCCCAGCCAAAAAATTAATTAATTCTTCTGGTCGATCTCGAATTATTAAATAAGTATTTATCAACGTTGCATCTATATCGTTTAGCCAATTTTCTTTACCTTTGATTTTGCAAAAAATATAGACGCGCCTCCAGCAAACGGCTCAATATAGTCTGAGTGAGGAGGAATGTGTTCGAGAATCAGGTTACGAGCATAAAACTTACCGCCAGCGTAGCGAAACGGTGAGTTGATAGCGGAAACTTTAGAGGCGTGGTTTCCCGTCCCAAAGGTTTTCAAGAGAGAACCATTCATAATGATTTCATCTTAAACATTAACGAGGGAGAATGCTAACTATAGTATTCAAAAACTGTAATTGTCAATAGCAGACAAAGGTATCGTAAATTTAAGCAAAAGCTTAGAAGCCATTTTAAAGACAGGACAAGCATTAGCTTAACTAAACTTGATTGAGGCTTGGGAAAGCGATCGCAATTTATCGTTTTGTTGCAAAAATTGTCAGTAACCGCACTAGCACCCGATATCTCTGGGACAATCAGAAAATACAGGACTAATAATAACTATCCCCATCTATATAAATTAAGGAGCATTGCAAAGATATGAAATTGGCTTATTGGATGTATGCAGGGCCAGCCCACATTGGGACTTTGCGAGTTTCTAGCTCTTTTAAAAACGTCCATGCCATCATGCACGCACCGATTGGCGACGATTACTTTAATGTTATGCGTTCGATGTTAGAACGCGATCGCAATTTTACTCCAGTTACCATTAGTTCAGTAGACCGCAACGTATTAGCGCGGGGTTCTCAAGAAAAGGTAGTTGACAACATCACTCGCAAGGACACCGAAGAACATCCTGATTTAATAGTTCTTACGCCTACTTGTACCTCTAGCATTTTGCAGGAAGACTTAGAAAACTTTGTCGAACGCGCTTCTATTGATACAAAGTGCGATGTAATGCTTGCAGATGTCAACCATTACCGCGTTAACGAATTGCAAGCGGCGGATATTACGTTGCGGCAAATTGTCCAGCTATATACCGAAAAGGCACGGAAAAAGGGCGAATTACCTACAGGTAAAACTGAAAAGCCTTCAGTCAATATCTTTGGTATTTCTAGTCTCGGCTTCCACAATCACCACGATTGCACTGAATTAAAGCGATTGATGACTGATTTGGGAATCGAAATTAACGAGGTAATTCCTGAAGCAGCTTCCGTTCTCAACCTCAAAAGACTTTCTCAAGCTTGGTTTAACCTAGTACCTTATCGGGAACTAGGGGTAATGTCGGCGAAGTATCTAGAACAAGAATTTGGGATGCCTTATGTAGATATTACGCCGATGGGTGTAGTAGAAACGGCGCGTTGCATTCGCAAAATTCAGCAGATTCTTAACGATCAAGGTGCAGATGTAAATTACGAAGACTTTATCAACGAGCAAACTTTGTATGTTTCGCAAGCAGCTTGGTTTTCGCGCTCGATTGACTGTCAGAATTTAACCGGGAAAAAAGCTGTAGTTTTTGGCGACAGTACCCACGCCGCCGCGATGACAAAGATATTAGCGCGAGAAATGGGCATTCATGTAGTTTGGGCGGGTACTTACTGCAAGTACGACGCTGAGTGGTTTAAGGAGCAAGTCGGCGAATACTGCGATGAAGTAATCATAACGGAAGATCACGGACTAATTGGCGATGCGATCGCCCGCGTTGAACCATCAGCTATCTTTGGTACGCAAATGGAGCGGCACGTAGGCAAGCGTCTAAACATCCCTTGTGGTGTAATTGCTGCACCAGTACATATTCAGAACTTCCCCATCGGCTACAAGCCATTTTGTGGCTATGAAGGTACAAACCAGATCGCCGATTTGGTCTACAATTCCTTTACTTTGGGCATGGAAGATCACTTACTCGAAATTTTCGGCGGACACGATACCAAGGAAGTAATTACTAAAGGCATTTCCGCAGGTTCCGATTTAGGTTGGAATAAAGAAGCTCAGGCAGAATTAAATAAAGTGCCGGGGTTTGTACGCGGTAAAGTTAAGCGCAATACCGAAAAGTTTGCGCGCGATCGCGGTTTTAGTGTAATTAGTCTTGAAGTCATGTACGCCGCCAAAGAATCTGTAGGCGCGTAATTTCATTAATTGTCTAGTATTTGGGCGTTCTCAGTTGAGAATGCCTTTATTAATTGTTTCTCAGATTTTGAAAAATTGTTGAACCTATTGGTAGAAATGTAGCGCTGTAATTTAAGCTATACGTATAGTGGTAGTCTTAAGTAAAAGTAAAGTTTGATGAAATTGCCTGAGTTTGAGCGTGTAGTCTATAAGCATAACCCTCTGGTAGAGGTTGTTTGCCAATTGCGCTTTCCGCCCATACTCAAGATTTCTCACCAAGAGCCAGTAGAGTTCCAAGATGAGATTAGGTCTCAGTACCCACTTTTTGAGACAACCCAAGCGCGAGTTTCGCCAGAAATATTAAAGATTGTGCAACAACTCGGTGTACCTCTACAAAGCGATATTGCTTATAGCTTTAAGTCAGAAGATCAAAGATGGAATTTGTCTATTACTAAAGATTTTATTGCTCTAACTACTTCTGTCTATGAGCGTTACGAGCAATTGAAGCAACGTTTTGAAGAAGCTTTAGAGGTTTTTGAACGTATATATAAACCATCTTTTTATACAAGGGTCGGTCTCCGGTATCAAGACTTAATTATTCGTTCAAAACTTGGAATTGAGCATAAGAATTGGTCAGAATTGATTGCCAAGCATATTGCTTCAGAGTTGCACGACCCACAACTTTCTTCTTCAATTGAGACATTATTAAAAAATCTAACTCTGAAAACAGAAAATGGTCAAATCCATTTGAATCATGGGCTGGTTATTGTAAAAAATCCACAAGACAATAGTGATGAGATTGCTTACTTATTTGATGCTGATTTTTACATAGAAAAGAAGATAGAGGGAAATGGAGATGTCTGGAACGTACTCAATCAATTCAATCAATCTGCCGGAAGGCTCTTTAGGTGGAGCATCACAGATACCCTCCATAACGCCATGCAACCCCAATCAGTTGACTCAGCATAAGCATAGTCAAACCTCATCAGGTATTGCCCTCAATAATGTGGTTTTTGATAGAGAAAGTGGCAAACCTATCATAATTCAGCATCCTTCTTTTGATTTGATGATGTCTAGTTCGTACTTATCCTTCAGAACCGATTCTCAACGTTTGTCGCCAGACAAGTTGATCCTGTTAATAAAATGCTTGCTTATTATTCAAACCCTCCCAGAAGCTGCTTTAGAGGAAGCTGCTGAGGAATTAGAGGGGATTTCTCGCTTTTATGCTAATCGTCTGCCTCAAGTCAACTTACCTTTGATTCCTGCCAGTAGCATCAAAGGTAAGTTGAAAGCTACACAAGTTAGACCACCTATTGTCTTGGAACCTTAAATTGTTTGGTAATTTACTACATGGAAGAACGGGCTATTTACCAAACATCAGACAAAGATTCCTCGCTGAGACAAGGGGAAATTTTGACAGGTGTGGTTCAGTTTAATCCTATTGTTGAAGAGCTATCACAAAAGTGGCAAGAACTAAAGGATATACCTTTTACGCCTGTTCTTCATCCATATGCAATTGTTGTTACACAAGACTGTGACCTTGATTGGGATTATAAAGTTAGAGGAACTAGCAACAGTAATCCAGCTAAACTCCTAAATTCGATTGTTCTATGTGAAATTGGCACAGCAGAGTCAATTAGAGGTACAGATGGAATGAATCGCAAGGAATGGGAATTAGTTGTTTCTCATCGTCATGAAAGGTTTTACTTCTTCGAGAAGATTCCTTTTGAATATGAGGTAGAGCAAGAAGGTTTACCTGAACTTACTGCTGACTTTAAGAAAGTTTTTGGTATTGATGCGGCAACTTTATATCGTCAAATCGAACTTGGTATAGTTAAACGGCGAACAATTCTAGCTAGTCCTTACTTGGAGCATTTTTCCCGACGATATCATAGCTTTCACGGTAGAGTTGCGCTTCCTTCTCAGTATGAAAGTGAACGTGAAGGGTAAGTATGTTTAGTCAGCGCACTACAACGAATCATTGAAGCCGAGTGCTGAGAGTTTGCCTATTGTAATGCCTAAAGTTTATCTGTGGTAGATCAAATTAGTCATTAACTAAGCTTCATTTGGTTCTAATAACTCAGGCGTGGAGGTGATCGTAGCCTTTAAGGAGCGGAAGATGAAATCAAAAGAAAAGTATCACTCCACTGCTGCCAGGAAGTGAGGCTCATTTAGGTGCTGATGCTAAACTCAATATTTTTCCTACTCTTGCTCCTCGGTTTTCCATTTTGCACCTTGCGACTCATGGTTGTTTCCGTCCCGAAGGGTGTCCTGACTTGAAGCTAGAGGCGAATACTATCTTGTTTAGTGATCGCAATCTCAATATCGCCGATGCTGCGTTACTGGGACTGAAAAACACCGATTTAGTTGTCTTAAGTGCTTGTCAAACCGCAGTTAGCGCCAATTCTAACGGTGAAGAATTTGCCGGGATTGCCTACCTATTTGAACGTGCAGGGGCGCGGTCTATAATTGCCAGTCTTTGGTTAGCTAAAGATGAGGAAACTAAGCAATTGATGGTTGCCTTTTACCAAAATCTCAACAAGGGAATGACTAAAGGAGAAGCCCTGCGTCAAGCAAAGTTAAGCCTAATTGACAAGCATCCTTTGTACTGGTCGCCATTTATTTTAATTGGGGATGCGCGGTAGGTATAATGCCTACTAATTTAAGTTAATTCAACTTCTTTTTGGGCTGGCAATTCAGGCGCAACAAGTTCGCCTTTCATTTCTTTTTCCTGCTTCAATATGCTCCACAAATGCACTACTGCAAGTAATATTGCTCCAGCCGATAGCAAGTAACTATGAATAGTATAAAGATGCTCTACAGTAGTTGTATTTAACGCCCCACCACCAACTAATACATCTCTCAACGTCGAACCAATTAGCGGAATTGCCTCAATGGTGCTTAATTCAATCCGAAAGCGCCAGTAACCTTCTTGACTCCAATCTAAAATAATTGCCGTCCAAGCAAGACCAATCGATGTCAATGTCAATAAAATACCGCTTACCCAAGCTGTCAACCAGCTAGAACGAAATTGTCTGCCTAAAAACATGACTACCATTTGAATTAAGCTTACGCCGATCAGCAATGTTCCCGCGCGATCGTGAATTGTGTGAATCAATAAACCATTCGTAATTTCTGTATTTATCCACTTTAGCGACTGATAAGCACCGCCTGCGGCTGGTTCGTAGTAAAAAGATATCAAGACACCTGTAATTGCCGCGATCGCACTTAAAGTTACAATCGCCACCGATAATATTGTCGCCGTCCGCCGCAATCTAAAATCGTAAGTAGAAATCATAGCTGCTCAATGTATAGTTTTGTTTACAATCCTAACGCGATCGCCAATTTGTGCAGGTCATCCTAAAGTAGATAGTTAGCTCAGATAAGACACCCAAGAAGGTAAAATTGTAGGGGAGCCATACCAAAGTCCCGGCGATCGCGGAGAATGAAAAACGTTCTCTATAACTAGATTTTCAGCCCCTTCTAAGTGCGCCGCTACAATTGGTGTAATCCCATCTCCCCAAGTATTTCCTACCCCGCAAGTTTGCTGATAGCTGCTGTAAGCCAGCCATTTAGTAGAAATGCGACTTCCAAAAACTGTTTTTCCCGCAACGCAAATGTAGCGAACGCTAGGATAAAAAGCGCCGGGATAGTTATTATTTACAAAATCTAAATTCCACCGCGTCCACCGCTCTTGACTGATGTGCGGCGTACCAAGGGTAATTAAGTTAGCAATATTAGGGTAAGCATGACAAAAAGCTTGAGATTCTAACTCTTTTCGCCCCAAATAAGGCTTTTCTCCTAGATAAATTCGGGAAATCCAACCCCCCGCCGAATGACCAATTAAATTAATTTGCCCAGTATCAGATTGTTCTAAAGCTTGCTTTACTGTGCGATCAAGTTGCTGCAAAATTGGTGTAATCGGTCGTCCGCCCAAAGTAGATAACCAATCGCGGCGACGTAATGGTACGGTGGATGTGGGAAAACCCAATTGTTGTAAAGCTTGTTGCAAAGGCAAATAGGCGATCGCACTTTCCAAGTATCCAGGCAAAATAACTGTAGGCAACATTAGGTTTAATTCAGACTACTAAACTTGTGAAAATTGGCACTTTATACGGAATTAGCGTCGGTACGGGCGATCCAGAATTAATTACAGTTAAGGGGCTAAAAATCCTCCAAGCATCTAAAGTAGTTGCTTTTCCGGCGGGAATAAAAGGCAAACTTGGCATCGCTCAACAAATTGTAGCGCCTTGGATGAGCCAACTTCAGCGACAACTAGCCTTAACTTTTCCCTACGTGCAAGAGCAAGAAATCTTAGAAGCTGCTTGGAAAAACGCCGCCGTCCAAGTCTGGCAATATTTGCAACAAGGGGAAGATGTTGCTTTTGTCTGTGAAGGGGATGTTAGTTTTTATAGTACTTTTAGTTACTTAGCACAAACTTTACAGAAAATCCATCCTGAAGTATTAGTCCAATCAATTCCCGGAGTTTGTTCGCCAATGGCTGCTTCTTCAATGCTTGGATTACCCTTAACTGTTGGCGCAGAAAAATTAGTGGTTTTGCCAGCCATCTATCAGCTAAAAGAGCTAGAGGCTGTATTAGACTGGGCTGATGTAGTAGTTTTAATGAAAGTTGCTTCGGTATACGAACAAGTATGGCAAATCTTGAACCAGCGTAATTTACTAGAACGCAGCCGAGTTGTAGAAAGAGCTACTTTGCCAGAGATGGTAATTTATAATGGATTACGCGATCGCCCTTCTTTACAATTACCCTATTTTTCGATTTTAATTGTGCAAGTAACACGCAGTAATTACTAAATTTTCATTAAATCGACGAAAATATATTATTGCTGATTAAAATAGTATAGTTTTGCTCTCAAATTATCGATTTTTTCCACCCAAAAATTAAGTTAAAATTTCATAACTAAAAACTTTTTATGTTTAACGTTGCCAATAAAAATGTCTTATCAAGCACTGGGATCGCTATACTAGCCTCCCTAGGCATTCACGGATTACTTTGGGCTGTTTTGCCAGGTTTAACGGTATCCCAAGCCGATAAATCGCCATCGGAGAGGACTATAAACCTTATAGAATTATCCCCCCAAGAGCAAAGCCGTCTCCCCCAAGTTTCTAACCCCGCAGACAATACCCTACCAGCCTTTGCTTCTCAATTAACTGCGTTGCCACCTTTGCCCCCCGCACCACCTTATCAAACAAGCGTAATACCTCCGGTGCAACTGTCGCCCGGTAGCGCCCTCATTAATAATGCCTCTCCTAATCAAAATTCCGCTCCTCCCCTGCAAACTTTTCAAGTACCCTTACCACCACCGCCACAAACTTCTTTTCCTGCCATTCCTTACGAAAATATCCCAAATTCTAATCCGTTACCGCCTATTCCTCAAGCCCCGCCTTTTGTTTTGCCCCCAAATAACGGATTGCCTGACGCGCCTTTGACTCCTGATCGCACTTTACCTGCTGACGAGGAGATCGCAAGGGCTACACCTTCCCCAGAGCCAACACAACCAAGCCAAGCTAATCTAATTGCCCCCGCAGCTAAACCCCCTGAAGCAGCGAAACTACCAGAAAGAGGCAAAAAAGAGCTATTAGCGATGCGCGATAGCATGAGAAATAATTTTCCCCAGCAGGTTGTTACACCAGCATCAATAAATACTCGCGCTCTGAGTCGCCCTGAAATAGCCGCCGCTCTAAGGGGTCAGCAAAGTCGTAACCAACCAGCATCACCAAATACTCGCGCTCTGAGCCGCTCTGAAATAGCCGCCGCTCTAAGAGGACAAAACCGTAATTTATCAAACGAGCGATCGCAAGAGCTTTCAATCGAACAAGACAATTTAGATAAATACACAGTTGCTCGCGCAGAAGTCCAAAAGAAATACCCTGGTGTAGGTACAAAACAAATTAGGCGCAAACTGATAAGTTGCGATCGCGCTTTGGATGATTTAGCCGTCGTGTCTGTAGTCGTCAATCCCCAAGGAAAAAGATTATCTGAACCTGTTTTAATTACTCAGCCAAGAAGGGAAAATCTTACTCTCGCTCAAAATGATGTCAGAAATTATGGGTTTACTAAAACTGGTAAAACTACTAATTACATTTTTCGGCTTGAGTTTGACTACATTGCTAGTAAATGCGCCCAAGCAAAGCCAACACCAACTCCTACTCCAGATAGTAAGCCAGCGCCGAACCTTTCACCAGCCTTAAGTAGTCCTAAGCCTACACCTATTCCAGATAGTAAGCCAGCGCCGAACCTTTCACCAGCCTTAAGTAGTCCTAAGCCTACACCTATTCCAGATAGTAAGCCAGCGCCGAACCTTTCACCAGCTTTAAGTAGTCCTAAGCCTACACCTAGTCCAGATAGTACGCCAGCGCCGAACCTTTCACCAGAACCCACAAGTACACCTTTACCTCTCAATCCTAATAAGCCTAGCTTTTAGAAATGACTAAAAAACCACAGAGGGGATAAAAATAAATGCGTCGGTTATTAGTAACTGGCGGAGCGGGATTTATTGGCGCGAATTTTGTCCGCTATTGGTGCAAAACTTACCCAGACGATCGCCTTGTTGTCTTAGACGCGCTTACTTATGCTGGAAACAAGCAAAATTTGCACAGGTTAGAGAAAAATCCTAATTTTTCTTTTGTTCTGGGAAATATAGGCGATCGCGCTCTTGTAGATAAACTACTAATATCAGAAAATATCGATACAATCATTCACTTGGCGGCAGAGTCTCACGTTGATCGCTCTATCCTTAAACCTGCAACTTTTTTTCAAATAAACTTAGTAGGAACTTTTACCTTATTAGAGGCTTTTCGTCAATACTTAGAAACGGCAAAAGTTGTAAATAAACCTCTATTTCTGCACGTTTAGTTTATGGTAGTTTGAGCCTTACCGAACCTGCTTTTACCGAGACTACGCCTTATGCTCCAAATAGTCCTTATTCTGCTTCTAAAGCTGGTAGCGACCACTTAGTAAGAGCCTATTTTCATACCTATGGATTGCCAACAATTGTTACTAATTGCTCTAATAATTACGGTGCGTTTCAATATCCCGAAAAGTTAATTCCTTTAATTTGTATCAATATTTTGCAAGGTAAAAGCTTGCCTATTTATGGAGATGGGCAAAATGTCCGCGATTGGCTTTATGTCGGCGATAATTGTACAGCAATAGAAGCGGTAATTAATCGCGGTAAACCTGGCGAAACTTATAATATTGGCGGCAATAATGAAATTAAAAATATCGATTTAGTGAATAAAATATGTACATTAATGGATAAATTGGCGGCGCTACCGATAAATCCGAGCAATCAATTAATTACCTACGTTAAAGATCGACCGGGACACGATTTTAGGTATGCAATTAATGCAAGTAAAATTAAACTTCAGCTAGGTTGGACACCAACAACAAGCATAGAAGACGGTTTGCGTCATACTGTGCAATGGTATCTCAATCATCGTCAATGGTGGGAATTACTGCTGTAAACATGGAATTGACAGGTTAAGTTTACCTAGCAATTCCGTAAGAACCTTCAGTTATAAATTCAAAGTAATTAACTTACTTCTGGCTTTTCAAATCTGCCGTGTATTAGTTCTAAATCCTGTTCTATTTCCTCAATAGTTTCGGGAGAACGCAGACAGAGCATTAAGAACCATCCACCACCGACTACAAGGTACAACAAAAACAGATAAGGAAATACGGTGTAAGGGAAAGCTGGAACAGGGTATATGCTACCGATAACTGGAACCAGCATAAACAATATTGCTAGAAGTGCGATCGCCAATAATCACATATTAAGAAAAAATTTACATTGTAATATAGCAAAAGCGTTAGTAAGCCATAAACCATAACGAGAGAAGAAGTAAGATTACAAACTGATCGCATGGGCTACTGAAAACGTTGGCGATTGGCTGGTATGATCGCCAGTGAGGTACGGTGAGAGAAGATTACAGCCCTGATGATGCGGCTTGGGATTACTTTCCTCACGATAGCGCCAGATCTCGCGCCTACCGTTGGGGAGAAGATGAGATTGCGGGTATTTCTGACAATCATCAAAGGCTGTGTTTAGCGATTTCTTTATGGAAGGGCGCAGATCCGATTATTAAAGAAAGACTTTTTGGTTTATCAGGTAATGAAAGCAATCATGGCGAAGATGTCAAGGAATATTATTTTTATTTAGACAATACTCCGACTCATTATTACTTACGTAATAACTTTTTAGTAACGTGTCCCATAGGTTCGAGACAAATGATGAATCTTGAACAAGTTGCCACAGACTTATTGCCAAGACTGGTACAACTTTTTCTCCAAAATGATGCTAGTCAGCGTCCTTTCAATGGTGGAGTAGCGAAGTTTCAAACCGATCCTCATTGGCGCGACTTAATGTTTCATGAGTATTTTCATAGCGATAATGGTGCAGGACTAGGCGCAAGTCATCAAACGGGGTGGACGAGCTTAATCGCTACCTAATCGAGCAAAGCAAAGAATTGATTAATTGAATGGGTGTACTACGTTTTCTGTTTAAAACCTTGTCTAAATACCCACTGCATCAAACCAGGAAACAAGCTGTAAGCGGCGGTTGACAACTTAGCCGAGCCTACCAAAACTTCAGCACGCTGATTTTTAACTCCGTCCCAAATTGCTTTGGCTACATCCTCTGGTTTCTCTACTACCGGAGTGCTTAACACTTGGTTGAGTTGATTTCGCCGCGCTGCAATATCTTGTTCGTCTTTTCCGCGAAAAATTGCCCGTTCCATTAAGCTACTTTTAATTACACTGGGATAAACACCGCAGACATGAATACCTTTAGGTTTTAATTCTGAGTGCATCGCCTCTGTTAAACCCGTAAGCGCGAATTTGCTAGTAGAGTAAGGAACTAGATAAGGAATAGGCACTTTACCGCCAATCGAAATTACATTTACTATTGTGCCGCTACCTTTGGCAATCATTGCAGGCAATAAAGCATGAATTGTATGAATATATCCCCACAAATTTGTATCTATAGTTTGATGCCAATCTTCCAAAGAGAAATCTTCCACAGTTCCCGAACTATAAATACCTGCATTATTAATTAGCACATCAATACTGCCATATTCTGCCAAGGCTTTATTGACTAAATTAGCTACTTGCTGAGGATCTTTGACATCACAGTGAATACTTAAAACTTTCTTCCCTAAAGCTTGTAATTCTTGCGCTGTAACAGTTAAAGGCTCTACTCGGCGGGATGCTAGTACCAGATTGTAACCGTTTTGAGCAAATAAAAGTGCGGTTGCTTTGCCTATGCCTTGGGAAGCACCAGTAATTAAAACTGTAGGAACCATAGTTATAAAATATTTGTTTTGTTTATATCTATATAAGGATTTTTAACTTTTTTTCAACCTCTCTCCCTTGGTAGAAATTTTTGCGCCGTAGATTGATTAATTAGGTAAGCTGATATCTAATTGAGATTTTATTAATTGTGAGTTCAATTTTTAGGCGATTTATTGCAAATTGTATACTTTCGTTATATACTAACAGCGCTTAGGCAAAGAAAATAACTTCAAAAGCTGATTGCTGAATTTTAGAATATTATACTCAGCAGATATTAAATAAGTTTTACATATTCAACTATTTAGTAGCTTGGTATAGTTAGTTTGTAGAAATAGAGCGCGATTGTACCCCAAGGCAGACAATTAGATACGGCTGTCAAGATAAGATAATAAAGTGATAAAATTTATCTGGCAATTAAGAAAATACGTGAATGGTAAGTAGTAAAAATTTGTATGGTGGGCTTATCGTAGCTTTTGCCATTATTGGGATATGGGCATCAAGCTGGTGTTTATTAATGTCTGTTGATGTATCGGAAGTTAATAATTTATTGCTTTCACCACTAATAGTTTTACAAACGTTCCTTTATACAGGCTTATTTATTACTGCTCATGATGCCATGCACGGAGCCGTATTTCCGAGTAATCTCAAAATAAATAACTTTATTGGTGCTTTAGCAGTGGGTTTGTATGCGCTTTTTTCCTATGAAAAGTTGCAGAAAAAACATTGGCTTCATCATCACAATCCAGCCAGCGAATTAGATCCAGATTTTCACAATAGCAAGCATAAAAACTTTTTTGCTTGGTACTTTAATTTTATGCTGCGTTATTGGAGTTGGACGCGGTTATTATCATTAATGGCTTTATATAATGTCATTCTTTTTACTTTCCATATTCCTGAAAAAAACTTAACTTTGTTTTGGGTAATTCCTTCAATTTTAAGCTCAGTGCAACTATTTTATTTTGGTACATTCACACCCCATAAAGAGCCAAGTGGAGGGTATAAAAATATTCATTGCGCTCAAACAAATCCTCTCCCAACTTGGTTATCGTTTATTACTTGCTATCACTTTGGTTATCATTACGAACACCACGAACATCCTGATGTTCCTTGGTGGGGATTGCCTAAAGTTTTTCAAATGCAACGCGAAATTTAGAGGTATTTGAGATCCCCCCAACCCACGTCAACAAAGCGGGAAGTAGAACTACACCACTTTTTGACTCCCCTTGAAAAAGGGGGAGAATATTTAATATTAGTTAGTAAAAGAAACTAGGGAAATAGCAGTTATTAACTACTAATCGTTGCTGTTGTTAGTAAAGTAAGATCCCTCCAACCCCCCTTAAAAACGGGGGAGAATAAAAAGGACTAGGGAAATAGCAATTATTAACTAATAATCGTCGCAAGATATTATTTTGATTCTCTAAAAAAATGTTTTAAAAGTTTTTTGAGTCGTATCTAATAATCCCACCCTTTTTAATCAAGAGTGGCTACGATATATTTTCCCCCCTTTTTCAAGGGGGCGTTAGGGGGGATTTATAAGTATTACAAGTTACCAACTATACTTTTACAACCTTCTCTAAGTTATAAATAGAAAAAAGCAGAGAATAACTTATAAAAATCCTGGTTTGTAGTTGTTTACTTTCCTGCTTGCAATCGCATGACTAATTCATTAAAAGGCTGCCAATTGTCTTCGGTAGTTATAGATTCCCCTATTGCTTCTGTAACCAGTATTAGCAGTGCTACTTTAAGATTACTTTTTTGCATTTGTTGGAATACTTTTTCAGTATTGCTAATAGGTAAATTTACTAAAATTTCTCGATATGATTTTTGCCACTTTTCTAAAAGCTCTGCTGGAAATTTCTCAGTGCATTGAGGTTGTTAGCTGACTACTGTGATCAATTCATCAAGATTCTTAATTACTGGTATTGCCACCTGATGGTAAGGTGAATCTTCTCGATTCAGCCAAATACCTTTCATCCCCACGGCTTCAGCCGCTAAAGCATCATTTTGTAAGCTATCACCAACATAACTACATTGTTGCACCTTGACTCTGGCTCGACGACACGCACTTAGAAAAATGTCTGGTTTTGGTTTAGACACCCCAACATCTTCAGACACCACAACGATATCAAATCGCGTTGCAATCTCTGTTTGGCATAACTTTTTCGTTTGCTGCTCTGTGTTGCCATTGGAGATGATGCCAAGCCTACGATTTGATAAGGCATTTAAGCAAGACAAAACATCATCAAATAATATCCAATTGTCTTCATAATGCTGTAGATAAATAGCAAACCGCGCATCTGCTTCATCATCGGCAAGATATGATTCAGCCTCTTGAAATAGCTCTCTCATACGTCTTCGACGATGTTCAACAAAGGTAGTTTCTCCTCGCATGAAAGTAGCAAAGTGTTTCTCCATGACAGTTTGCCAACACAGGCAAAATTCCTCTGAGGCATAGGGTAATAAAGACGAAAATCGCTGCAAAAATAATAAGGCTGCGGTGTCTTGAGCCTGTTGGTGATTAATTAGCGTTTGATCGATATCGAAAAATATCATTGTTGCTGCACGTTACGATTCAACATCAATTATTCTAAATCTGCATTTCACAAGCTTTTAGCTGATTAGATGCTATTAACAGATAACATTTAACTGGTCATCTGAACGATTGATACAAAGCTAGTTAACTATTGCTTTTGAACCTTATCAGGAACAAAAACGAATTTTTGCTCCTATATATCTACTCTCCTGCTTGCAATCGCTTGACTAATTCATTAAAAGGTTGCCAATTGTCTTCGTTAGCTATAGATTCCCATACTGATTCTATAACAGGTCGAAGTAACGCTGTTTTAGGATTACTTTGCTGTAATTGTTGAGATACTTTTTCTATATCACCAATAGGTAAATTTGACAAGCTTTGTTGATACAAGCTTTGCCATTTTGATAAAAGTTCTGCTGGAAGTTCCCCAAAGTTAAATATTAATGCTTGCTCTCTCCAGCTAGGGGTAAACCTTTCTCGCAACTGAGTAAAAAAGTCATGATAACCAATCTGAGTATCTTTTAGCAGTTGAATTGTTACTTCTAGTAGCTCATCGGATTGGGGAAAGTTTGGACTTGTAAACCCTAACTTTTTCAGCATCAAATGTTTGTATTCCAACTTATAATATTCGTAAAATTTTGCTAATCCTTCCGCCATAGCATCAATGTCAATAACGGCGGCTAAAGGCTGCTGTAACGCTTCTAGATTTGTGCAACAAACGTCTGGTTGATTGCCGTAACTATAGCGCCTGTAATGGTCAAAATAAGCGGCTGTAAATTCCAAATCGTAGCTAGGAATAAAAGCATAGGGGCCATAATCAAAACTTTCGCCCGTAATTGACATATTATCGGTATTTAGTACGCCATGACAAAAGCCTGCTGCCATCCATTGCGCGGCTAATTTGGCAACTCTGGCGACTAATTGGGCGTAAAAAAGTACGTATTGGTCGGGTTTATTGTGAATATCTGGATAATAATATTCAATTACATGGTCTAATAGCTTTTGAGTTAGGTCGGGACGATTGAGATTATGAAGTCGCTCGAATGTACCAAAACGGATATGAGAATTGCTAAATCGTACCATTACTGACGATCGCGTTGGTGACGGCTCATCTCCCCGCCAGAGTTGTTCGCCCGTTTCTACTAAACTAAAGGTGCGAGAAGTCCGTACCCCCGTTTGATGCAGTAATTCTGTAGCTAATACTTCCCGTACACCGCCTTTGAGCGTAAGTCTACCATCACCGCCGCGAGAATAAGGTGTTTTACCCGATCCTTTAGTACCAAAGTCGTACAATTCCCCATCTGTACCCCGTACTTGTCCAAAAAGGAAACCTCTCCCATCGCCCAAATCGGGGTTGTAGTAACCAAATTGATAGCCGTGATAACGTAATGCTAGTAAAGGCTGACGTTGAAACTTGCCAAAAGCTTCAATAAAATCATTATTTGTGACATTTTGCGGCTCTAATCCTAAAAGCGGTAATACCGAATCGTTGCGAAAACGTAAGATTTGTTCGGGAAATTGCGCCGCTTGAACTATATCGTAGTATTCATCGCCCAAGGATGCTATCGCGGATTCGTAATTGAGACTGAGTAAGGGATTGGTCATGGTAGTTTATTTGAGCAAGTTTTCTAATTCGTCTAAAAGCAAAGCTTCGGCTTCGGCTTCTGTAAGCTGCTGCATTTGGGCTACAGTAGAATCGATGTCTGCATTACTCTCTTTTAGATCAAAACTAGAGTTTTGGAGTAATTTTTCAGTTAAATAATCGGTAAGTTTGGCGACGGTGGGATAATCAAAAGCTAAGGTAGAGGGTAAAGTACAGCCTAAACTACTTTGCAATTGGTTTCGTAGCTCTACAGAAGTCAGGGAATCTATACCCAAATCGGCAAATCCTTGATGTGCGTCTAGAGAATGAGGGGAATTTAATCCTAAAATTTTAGCAACAAGCGATCGCACATATTCAATTATTAGCTCGTGACGTGTAGTTTTATTTGCATTCTCTAATTGTCTTAAAAAACTCTGTGGAGGGACATCCTCACATTTTTGCTGCATCAATGGTGTTGTGGGTGGAAGGGCTAATTGGCTATAAAACGGATTTTTTTGCCACCACTGCGCCCAATCTATAGGTACTACCCCGACTTGACTAAACTCTGAAGAAAATAGCAATTGCTCTAAAGCTTCTAGTCCTTGCTGGGGGTTAATTGTTCCCATTCCTTTGCTTTGCAACTGCTGCTCCAATTCGGGCTTGGCAGCTAGTCCTAATCCGCTCCAAGCCCCCCAATTAATGCTTAAGGTTGGGCTTCCTGCTTGATTGCGAGTATGCGCTAAGGCATCTAAAAAGCTATTGGCGGCGGCATAATTTGCTTGTCCCGCCGAGCCGAGGAGAGACGCTACTGAAGAAAACATGATAAAAAAGTCTAGGGGACAATTGCGAGTTAAACTGTGTAAATTCCAAGCGCCTTGGACTTTGGGCGCAAGCACTTTCTCGAACCTTTCCCAGGTTTGCTGTTGTAAAATACCATCATCTAATATTCCCGCCGCGTGGATAATGCCACGTAAGGGCGGTAAAGATTCTATATCTGTCAGCACTTGAGCAAGTTGGGATGTCTTCGCAACATCGGCTTGGGCAAAAACTAGGTTAATATCGGCAAATTGGGCTTTTAACTGCTCTATTACTTCGGTTGTTGGCTGGTTGCGCCCCACTAATACTAAATGCTTTGCGCCTTTGTTTGCTAACAACTTGGCGACAAGCAAACCCAAATCACCTAATCCACCAGTAATTAAATAGGTTGCATCGCTACGGATAGAGGGAGTAGGAGTATTTTTGTGATGATGTGCGATCGCAATTTTACCAATATGTTTGGCTTGCTGCATATAACGAAAAGCATCAATCACTTGCTCTACGGGAAATATTTTACAAGGGAGAGGTTTAAGCTTACCTGCTGTAAACTGCATCGTTATTTGGCGCAGCATGGCGGCGATTAAATCGGGCTGTTGTTGGGTTACTTGCAATAAATCAAAGATAAAATAAGCAGCATTCGGCTTTATTCGCTCTACTTGGGTTGCTTCCCAAATTCCCAATTTCCCAATCTCTACAAACCGCCCGTTATCTGCCAAAACTGAGAGACTTTTGGGGATAAATTCACCTGTAAGGCAATTAAGGACAATATCTACACCTAACCCATGAGTAATTTCTGTAATTTCATCAGCGAAATCTAGCGTCCGGGAGTTCATAATATGTTTTACTCCTATAGAGCGCAAAAAGTAACCTTTGCTAGGAGATGCGGTAGCAAAAATTTCTGCTCCCATTGCTTGGGCTAAATGCACCGCCGCCAGCCCCACACCGCCTGTTGCTGCGTGAATTAAGACTTTTTCTCCGGGCTGAATTTTGGCTAAATGATGCAAGCCATAATACGCGGTTAAAAATGCTCCAGGGATAGTTGCAGCTTCGGCAAAACTTAGCGATGCGGGGATAGATACAACTAAATGTGCGTCAACGGTAACATATTGACTAAAACTACCAGACATCATTGCTAAAATGCGATCGCCTATTTGAAAATTATCTACACCTTCTCCAATTGCAACTATATTTCCCGCACACTCTAACCCCAAAGCCCCCGCTTCCGGATACAAACCTAAAGCGTTTAACACATCTCGAAAATTTAGCCCCGTAGCTTGCACTTGAATTTCTACTTGACCAAAGCTAGGCACAGAGCGAGTTACACTCTGCCATTGCAAATTATCCAAGCTTCCCCGGTGGGTAATAACCAGTTGATTGGAAGTAAGAGAAACTTCTTTTAATTGGGGGCTAAAACTGCTCCTAACTAACCTTGCAACAGTCCGATTACCAGCTTTAAAAGCAATTTGAGCTTCATTTTGAGGATGCCAAATTTCTGCAAATAACTCGCTTACTTCATTTTGCGGCGCAGTTTCATCTAAATCTATGTGGGTACAATTTAACTCTGGATGCTCTAAAGTAATTACTTTACTCATTCCCCCTAAGCAAGAATTGGCAATTCCCGATGCTGAATTTGCGCCTCTAGTTACTAATATTAAACGCAGAGATTGAGAGCATTTAGCGGTTAATGCTTGGACTAAATGCAATGTACTACTACATCCCAGGTTTGTCGCTGCTTCTAAGTCAGCAATTGTTAGCTCATTATAGATACTATCTAAACTCCATAAATGAATTACATTGCTTAATTTATGCTTCTTTTCGCCTAAATCTTCTAGTAACTGCTGAGAATGATTTGAATTAGTGGGGTTTATTTGAAAATGCTGGGAATTACGCTTGTATTCTTTACCAGGGAATACTAAAATATATTCTTGGTTTTGTGCTGTTAATAGTGTCGCCAACTCTTGCCCTAAGCCGCTATTATCTGCAAAAATTAGCCAGGTGCGATCGCATTTTTCACAAGTATCTATTTTTTGACGCTCTTGAATTTGCCATTCCACTGTATATAACCAATCTTGCCACGATTCAGTTTTCTTAAGTAGCGCTTTACGGCTGGCTTGTTTGGAAACTAAACCATTGATTTCAACTACCAAGTTGCCAACTTCATCGTATAAGTAGACATCGGCGATAATTTCTTGTAAGTCATGATTGGGGCGGAGTTTGACATAACTCCATACATTTTTACCTGGATGACTATAAACGCGCAGACTTGCAAAACCTCCAGGTAAATAAGTCTTTCCTTCTGGAAGTGTGGCAAATATTACCTGAAAACAAGCATCTAGCAAAACTGGGTGAATTTGATAAGTTGCTAATTCTTCTTCTAGACAAATCAAACCTAAAGCGGCTTCGGCTTTTTTCCATAGCTGTTTAATTGCTCTAAAGGTTAACCCGTAAGCAATCCCGCGCTCTTGACATTGCAAATAGTGAGTTTCTACAGCTATTTCGCTAGTAAATTTACTCCGTAACTCGGCGATATTTACCTGTTTGGGTATATCTTGAGTAACTACAATTTTTCCTGAAGTGTGCAGCGTCCAATTTTCGGTATCGGTTTTATCGAGACTGTAGATTGCAAAGGAGTAATCCGCCGCTTCTTTGCTGAGGATTAATTGTACGAGTTGGGGTTTAGCGGCTAGAATTAACGCGCGTTGGATGTCTACTTTTTCTAATCTAACTTGATTTTTCAATACCTGTGAAGCTGCGGCTAAAGCCATTTCTATATAAGCCGCGCCAGGTAAAACAACTTGCTCGTATACGCAATGATCTTTTAAAAATGCAGGTGTATCTAGAGTTAGTACCGATTGAAAGACAATATCTTTAAGCGCCGATGGTAGTTTTTGCCCTAGTAAAGGATGGGTAAATGTAGAGACGTTAATGGTAGATGTAAATACGTTGTTTGTAGATGTAGAGACGTTGCACCGCAACGTCTCTACGGTATTTTGGTTTTTTAAAGGTGATTCAATCCAATGGCGTTGTTTTTGAAAAGGATAAGTAGGTAATCCAACTTTACAACGGGGGTAATCGCTGTCAAAACTAACCCAGTCAACCGTTACACCTTGCTCGTACAATAAAGCCAAACTAGACAGAATTTGTCGCCAATTGGCGGAGGGGCGCAAACTAGGAAGCCAAACCCCTTCATCTACAAGCAGTCGCCCCATACCTAGTAATATTGGTTTAGCTCCGCACTCTACAAATACATTAAAACCCGCCTGTTGTAACGTTTTCATTCCGGCGGCAAATTGTACGGGCTTGAGGATGTGGTTGCACCAATATTCAGGAGTTGCGATCGCCTCATTAACGATTTCCCCTGTAATATTAGAAACGATCGCTATACTTGGCAAGTTATAAGTTATTTCTCTAGCAACCTGTTCAAATTCCTCTAATATCGGCTGCATTAGCGGCGAGTGGAAGGGGCGGGAAACATTTAAAAACCTTGTTTCGATTCCCTGAGTTGTAAACCTAGCAACAACGCTTTGTAACGCTTCTGGACTACCAGAGATAACAATATTTTCTATGCCGTTAATGGCTGAAATCGCAATGTCTTCATAATCGGCAATAGCAGCTTGTACTTTTGCTATATCTGCCCTTACTACAACCATTCCCCCCGGTGCTAATGTCTGCATTAGTCTTCCCCGCGCCGCAATTAGCTTTAAACCATCTTCTAGGCTAAATACTCCCGCAATAACGGCAGCGACATACTCCCCTATACTATGGCCCATAACAATCTCTGGATGTACCCCCCAAGATTGCCACAATTTATATAAAGCGTATTCCAACGCAAAGATTGCACTTTGGCTATAGTTGGTTTCGTTAATAGATGTATCTTCAGTTAAAGGATAAAGAATTTCTAGTAAAGGCTTTTCTAAATACAAACGTAAAATGCGATCGCATTCATCTATATTTGCGCGAAAAACTGGTTGATCGTATAACTCCTGACCCATCCCCACATACTGCGATCCTTGCCCAGTAAACAAAAATGCTATGCGTGGCTTACTAATAACCTTTGTTTTGGCGCTGTCGAGTTGCGCTGTTAAATCATTAATAGAATCAGCAACAATAGCGATACGATGTTGAAAATGCGATCGCCCAGTATTAGCTGTAAAACAGATATCTGCTAGATTTTCCTCCAGGTGCGATGTCAAAAACACTTGATAGCGTTTGATTAATGCTTGCAAAGCGCTAGGATTTTTAGCTGAAAGGGTAAGTAAATGTATTGGGCGATCGCTCTTTAAACTATATGTTGTAGTTTGGACGTTTTCTGTCAAAATTACATGGGCATTTGTCCCTCCAACACCCAAAGAATTAACACCCGCAAAACGGGGAGAAGCTTCCCAATCTTGCAGACTGGTATTGACGTAAAAAGGACTATTGGCAAAATCAATTTGCGGTGATGGAGTCTGAAAGTGCAAGCTAGGAGGGATTTTTTGATGATGGAGTGTCAAAACAGTTTTAATAAAACCTGCAACACCTGAAGCTATTTGCAGATGTCCAACATTAGTTTTTACAGATCCAATCGCACAGAAGCCTTTGTTTTGCGTATTTTCCCGAAACGCTTGGGTTAAGCCGCCAACCTCGATCGGATCGCCCAGTACCGTCCCTGTACCGTGCATTTCTACATAGCCGATACTCTGTGCTTTTACTCCCGCTTGCGCCATTGCTTGAGAGGCAACTTTTGCTTGTCCATCGCCATTAGGTGCTAAATAACCAACCTTTGCACTACCATCATTATTAATCGCTGTACCTTTAATTACGGCATAAATTCGGTCGGAATCTGCGATCGCATTCTGCAATTTTTTCAATACAACAATTCCCACCCCATTACCAAAAATCGTACCTTTTGCTTTAGCGTCAAAAGCCCGACAATGCCCGTCAGGAGATACAATTGTCCCTTCTTGATACAAATAACCACTTCTTTGGGGTACAGCTACCGAAACTCCCCCGGCTAAACTCATATCGCACTCGCCATTTAGCAAACTTTGGCAAGCCATGTGTATCGCTACTAAAGAAGTTGAACAAGCCGTTTGGACATTGACGCTGGGTCCAGTAAGATTTAATTTATAAGAAACTCGTGTAGTCAAATAATCTTTATCGTTAGCCACCATCATTTGAAAGCCACCCATAGAATCGAGAGTGACAGCTTGCAAATTGTCTTGAGAATCTAAATTATGGCGAGAGGGATAAACGTTATTTAGCAAGTAAGTATTCATCACCGCACCCGCATAGATGCCAATTGCACCTTTGTAAGTTAAAGGATTGCAACCAGAGTCTTCCAAGCTTTCCCAGGCGCATTCTAGCAAAAGCCGTTGTTGAGGATCGATTAATTGTGCTTCTTTGGGACTATAACCAAAAAACTCAGCATCAAATAATTCAATGTCTGCGATCGCAGGTTTGGCTTTGACGTAGTTAGGATTGTTTAATAGCATCGGATCTACCCCTGAAGCTAAAACTTCCTCATCGCTAAAAAACGAAATTGATTCCACCCCATCACATAAATTTTGCCAAAATTCATCAACGTTATTAGCGCCCGGAAAACGGCAAGCCATACCGATTACAGCAATATCACAGGTGTCTGTCGTAATTCTTTTGGCGATCGCATTTTTTACAGTTTGATTGCTCAAATAACCCGCCATCGCCTTTACAGTGGCATATTTGAACATATCTGCTACAGTTAGTTGCTTGCCAAATTGCGTTTGTAATTTATGCTGAACTTGGAGCAATAGTAAAGAATTTCCCCCTAATTCAAAGAAATTACTCTCACTTCCCACCGTAAAACCCAGCACTTGCTGCCATATTTGGGCAATTTGAGTTTCGTTGTCCGTCATTGAAGTTTTAACTATTTTTCGAGTCAAAAGCTCTAAACGCCCAATAATACTATCAAATTCTCCCAATTCAAAAAGCTTGCTCAATTGTTGGCGTTGAATTTTGCCTATAGCGGTTTTGGGGATAATGTCTTTAGCAACAGGGATTAAATAACTCGGATTTATGCCGATTTGAGTTAAAACTGTTTGGCGAATTAGTCGTAGTAACTCTAGTAATTCCTCACCTTCTAAGCCGCAACTAAAAAATATTGCTAACTTTTCCGTTGTATCAACTTGAACAGCACAGGCGGCGGTATAGGTACTTTCTACCCCGGTAACGGTTTCAACTACTTGCTCGATTTCATGGCTGTAGTAGTTAGCACCATTAATAATAATAGTTTCTTTAATGCGTCCAGCGATCGCCAATCCCCCATTACTAATAAATCCCAAATCCCCCGTATTAAACCACCCATCGCTAAAAGCTTCGACGTTGGCTTGAGGATAGTTGTAATAACCAGGAAAAACAACATCGCCCTTTACTTGCAAGCAACCAATCGCATTTTCTGGCAATACTACCCCTGTACTATCTACAATGCGAATGGCTACCCCAGGAATCGGCGCGCCTAAATCTGCAAAGGTGCGACTTTTTATCTCCTCAAAACTGCTACTATCTAGCTGATGAAAATTTAAAGGTGCTGTCTCTGTAGGTTGATAATAAGTAACACCCGATCCTAATTCTGCCATCCCAAAAGCCGGACGAATAGCAGTTTTTTTCAATCCATATCTAGCCAACTTTTCTAAACAAGCTTGCACAGATTGACTTGAGATTGCTTCCCCGGCGGTTAATAAAAACTTGACGCAAGATAAATCCCAACTTCTGGCTACATCATTTTGCAGCGCATCTTTAACTAAAGTATAAGCAAAACTAGGCGACCAGCTATGAGTAATGCGGTGTTTAGCGATTAAATCCAGCCAATTGAGTACCTGACCCAAAACCTCATCTTTTTGAGCGTAGACGACCTTACAGCCCACTTCCAAACAACGAATGTGCCAGTCTGAAATGCTGCCAATATGGTCAAAGGGCAACCAATTGAGGATTTTATCATCAGACTGATGTTGATTAAAAAGGTTTGTCCCGCGCGCACGAGTAATTAAATTGCGATGGGTCAATTGAATACATTTAGGAATGCCCGTACTGCCAGAAGTTAGACTTATAAAAGCAACATCATCGGGTAAAGCCTTGTAATAGCTAGTATCTGACTCATTATTGCTCAACTCAGACACATCAACGTAACTTTTTTGAAATGATGAGCTTACTAATTTTTCGCTAGTAATAATTAGCGGTTTTGCCAAAAACTCCCAAATATGACGTAGCTTATCTAACGCTGGATGAGCATCGCTATAGGTTGGCGGTACTTCCATAATTACCGGAATAAACCCACCCAACACGCAACCCCAAAAAGCTGGGAGAATGTCGCAATTATTTTTTAAAAGCAATATTACTTTGTCGCCAGCAAGCAGTTTTAGTTGTCTCAAGCCAAACAAACATTTCTCAGCTTGCGTAAGTAATTGGGCGTAAGATTGGCTAATTTCTTGACCATTTTCTAGATAAAGAATCTCTCCGCTAGTTTGGGCGGCTGTTTGCAGTAATTCTATTAAGGTAGTAGGTGTCGCTACAAATGGTAAAGCGCCACCATCGCTAAATGCCAATTTTACCTGGGGATAACTCTTTTGGGGAACACTTTTTAACGCTTTTTCGTCTATTTCCCCGATAGAATTGCGTGGTAGCTC
This sequence comes from Chlorogloea sp. CCALA 695, assembly GCF_003003885.1. GTDB lineage: Bacteria > Cyanobacteriota > Cyanobacteriia > Cyanobacteriales > Chroococcidiopsidaceae > Aliterella. The sequence goes on from NZ_PVWN01000002.1 coordinate 51,423, forward strand.
TGACACCAACACATAAGTGGGCAATATTGAATCGGGAATAACGCCTTGCAAGTAAGATTGGAGTTGATTTAATAAGGGAGGTTGGCTAGAAACGACGTAAACGACTAACTCTGCTAAAGAGGAGCTTTTTGTTTTGTTGACAAATACGGCACAGTCATCAATTAAGAGATTTTGTAATAAGATAGATGCTATCTTTCCCTTAATTTGTTGTAAATACTCCCGTCCACTCATGACTTACGCTCTAGTTTCAAATACACTACTCAAATCTGCACTGAATATATTAGCTGAATTTCTCAATTTATTTGTATCTACAATCTCAATTAATCCTATTCCCTAAAAATTAATTTTAGTTTAAACCAAAGCGGTACTTTTCTGCGTTTTAAAATTGGCTCACTTTGGTAAACTTCAACTTAACATTTATATAAAAAATTGATATGCGATCGCACATTGTCTTTACAAAAATCAGAGTTTAGTAATTATATAGCAAAGAATACAAGCGACATATAACAAGGATTAATCTTACTTGTATTATGTATACTACTTTTAAAAAGCTCAATGTTTTTTACTATAAAAAATCAAACATATATTATGAGTAAAGCAATTATTGGCTACACTGGGTTTATTGGGAGTAATTTAATTCGTCAAGCAAAGTATGATGATTTTTATAACTCCCAAAACATCGAATCTGTTGCCGGAAAAAGTTTCGATTTATTAGCTTGTACGGCGGCTCCAGCCGAAAAATGGTTAGCAAATAAAGAGCCAGTAAAAGATAAAGAAAATTTACAGAAATTAATCAAAAACTTACAGCAAGTATCAGCAAAAAAAGTAATTTTAATCTCTACTATTGATGTATATAATCAACCTGTTGAAGTAGATGAAGATACAAGCATAAATGCAGAAATTTTACATCCTTACGGCAAACATCGATTAGAGCTAGAAACTATGATTCAAAATCAGTTTGATGCTTTAGTTGTGCGCTTACCTGGTTTGTTTGGTAAGGGAATGAAAAAAAATATAATTTATGATTTTCTCCACAACAATTTATTAGAAAAAATCAACAAGGGTAGTGTGTTTCAGTTTTATAACTTAGACCATTTATGGCAAGATATTCAAGTAGCCATCAAAAACGATTTAAAAGTAGTTAACTTTGCTACTGAGCCTACCAGTGTCGCCGAAGTAGCTATTACAGCTTTTGATTTTGAGTTTACAAACCAAACACAAAACGCAGTTAAGTACGATATCCGCACCAAATATTACCAACTTTTTGATGGTATTCAGCCGGGATACTTATATAACAAAAGTCAAGTGTTATTAGAACTAAAAGAATTTGTAACTGATTTCAAAAACAGTAATTCTGCTATTTCTCAACTTGTCCTACCCGACGAATATTGAGAATATCGCTCATTTTTTTGATTTGGACAAATACTTTTTCTAATTGAACCCGATCGCGTATTTCCAAACCCAAGTCAATAATAGCAGGTTCCCCATTTGTCGTTTTAACGTTGGCATTTCGCACGTTGATACTATAGTCGCTCAGGCGAGATAAAATATCTTTGAGTACACCTACGCGGTCAATAGCTTCTATTTGCACGTCAATAGGATAAGTTTGGGGACGACCTTTATTCGAGTCTACAGGATTCCAGCTTACCGGAACTAAGCGATCGCCTTCAACATTTTCGACATTTTGACAACCTTGGCGGTGAATAGAAATCCCTCGATTGCTGCGCGTCACCACACCAATAATTACCTCTCCAGGAATTGCATTGCAACAACCCGCCAAATGATATAACAAACCTTCAACCCCAGCAATCGGCGATTCGCTGGCTTTTTTGGTAGGTAAAGGAGTCCGGGTTGCAGTAGTTGGTATAATAACTTCTGTCGTATCAATAGTTTGCTGGGTTTTAAACACTTCTCGCCAGCGATTGAGTACCAAGTTTAAAGTTACTTCCCCGTAACCCACCGCCGCCAACAAGTCCTCTACACTGTGATAATTGCATTTGAGGGCAACTTGTACCATTGGCTCAGATTTTAGCAAAGATTCAAAGCCAGTTTTACCTATTGCTTTTTCTAACATATCTCGACCACGAGAAATATTTTCGTCACGGTGCGATCGCTTGTACCATTGTCTAATCCGATTTTTTGCCGCCGATGTCCGGGCAAAATTTAACCAATCTAAGCTGGGGTGGCTGTTTTTCTGGGTAAGAATTTCGACAATATCGCCATTTTTCAACCGCGTATCTAGCGTTACCATCCGTCCATTTACCCGCGCACCACTACAACGATTGCCAACTTCTGTATGAATCCGGTAAGCAAAATCTACCGTAGTCGCACCGGGACTAAGGGGAATTACATCGCCTTTGGGAGTAAATACATAAACATCATCTTCAAATAAATTATCTTTAACGCTTTCTAAATACTCCTGGGGATCTTTAACGTCTTTAAGGTCGTGTTGCCATTCTAATAGCTGTCGTAACCAGGTCAACTTTTCGTCTCCTGGAGCCATTTGCGTATGACTGCTACCTTTTTCTTTATACTTCCAGTGGGCGGCAATTCCATACTCAGCGATGTGGTGCATTTCTATCGTGCGAATTTGCACTTCTACGGGTCTGCCTGTGAAGCCTACAACCGCCGTATGCAATGATTGATAGCGATTTGGTTTGGGCAAGCCAATATAGTCTTTAAACCGCCCTGGAATCGGCTTAAATTCATCGTGAGCTATGGCTAAAGCCCGATAACATTCTTCGTTCGTTTGTACCACAATCCGAATTGCCGCCAAGTCGTAAATTTCGCTAAATTCCTTCTGTTGGCGCTGCATTTTTTGATAAATGCCGTAAAGATGCTTAGGACGACCGCTAACATCGCTGTAATTAATCCCTGCTTGGTCTAGCCTTGCTTTTAATATCTCTGTAACTCTAGTGAGTCTATCTTCTCTATCGCCGCGCTTTTCCGCCACCAATTCTTGCATCTGACGATAAGCATCGGCTTCTAGGTATTTAAAAGCTAAATCTTCTAATTCCCACTTAAAGCGCCCGATCCCCAGTCTATGAGCAAGGGGGGCAAAAATATCGCGGGTTTCTTGAGCAATGCGGCGGCGCTTTTCATCAGCTAAGTGTTCTAAAGTCCGCATATTGTGCAAGCGATCGGCAAGCTTGACTACAATTACTCGTATATCTTTTGCCATCGCCAAAAACATTCGGCGAAAATTCTCGGCTTGACTTTCGGTTTTACTAGAAAAATTAAACTTAGATAACTTAGTAACCCCTTCTACCAATTGGCGCACTTCGGGATTAAACAACTGTTCTAATTGTTCAATTGTAATATCAGTATCTTCAACCACATCATGAAGAAAACCCGCCGCAATCATCGCGCTACCGCCACCTAAATCGCGCAACAAACCCGCCACCGCTACCGGATGACAGATATAAGGTTCGCCAGATTTGCGATACTGTCCTTCATGGAGTTTATAGGCAAAATCAAAAGCGCGACAGATAATTGCCGCATCGCTAGAATCATTATCTGACGATGCAATTAAACACTTTTGTAACCATTCAGGAATAACACAATCAAAGGAAGCGGTAGGCGCAACGGCATTCATAGGGATCGGGGCTGCAATAAACTATTTGGGGTAGAACTATTAAAAAAGGCGACGGGTAAAGCAAAACAAATTATTAGGTTTGTTAATAGTAGCGCCAATTGTGCCAAAACATAGGCGGCGCAGTTATAAAAAATGTTTGTAGATTAGCAATTGTCTGCTAAACCTCTAAAATCTATTCATAGGGCAAAATTATTTACATTAATCTTATGCTAATTAGCCCAATGTTGCCAGAATACCACCAGCATTATCAGCAATTTGTCAAACTAATAGAGCAACTGCAATCTCAACAGCAAGACTTGGCTCTTTTGCGCCAAAGTCACCAAAAAGCGCAGCAATTTTTCATTCAACAGATACTAACATTAGAGCCAATAGACAATTATCAAATCCGCTCTTATCAAACAGAAATTAGCAAACAGTTGCAATTAATCGGTATGGATGTAATATTTTTGCAAGCAGCAAAAGTACCCGAAACCGCCGCAAATAGACAAAAACAACTACTTCAGCGCCTCCCCACTTTACTTAATTATTGCAACGCTATCCTTCAAGCTTGTCAAACATGAAATCTCTACTAACTATAGAAAATCTTAAAGTAGCCTATCCCCAACGCCGACTAAGTGGGCAACAACCTAATTGGGCAATAAATGATGTATCTTTAACCTTGCAAAGGGGCGATCGCTTAGGCTTAGTAGGAGAGTCGGGTTGTGGTAAATCGACCTTAGGTAGAGCCGTTATGCGTTTGCTACCACCATCATCGCAAATTGAAGGTAGCGTTAACTTTGATGGTCAGCCAGTTTTTGAAATGAATAGTTCCCAAGTGCGAAAGTTTCGTGGCGAAGCAGTGGCGCTAATATTTCAAGATCCGATGACAAGGTTAGATCCTTTGATGACGATTGGCAAACATTGTACCGAAACTTTGCTTTCGCACCAACCCCACTTATCAGCCAAACAAGCTAAAGAAAAAGCCATTGCTACTTTAGAAGCCGTTAGTATTCCTGCAAGTCGCGCTAATCAGTACCCCCACGAGTTTAGCGGCGGAATGAGACAAAGAGTTGCGATCGCACTTGCCTTATTACTCAATCCCAAACTTATTGTTGCAGACGAACCCACCACCAGTTTAGATGTAACTATCGCCGCGCAAATTCTAGACGAATTAACGAGATTATGCCGAGAGCGAGAAATGGCACTGCTATTGATATCTCACGATTTGGCGCTAGTAGGGAAATACTGCGATCGCATGGGCGTAATGTACCAGGGATCGCTTGTGGAATTAAACGACTCTAAAAGCGTCTTGCAGCAGCCCCAGCATGAATATACGCAAAGCCTCTTAAAAGCGGCTTTACGTTTGCACGAGAACGATAAAAAAGCAACAGTAAATAAGCAAGAGCGATCGCCTTTACTAAAAACTATTAACTTACAGCAACACTACACCATCGAACCCAATTTAATCGAGCGATTTTTTAAAGAAAAAGAGCAAACCATTAAAGCAGTAGATAATGTCAATTTAGAACTGTATCAAGGGGAAATATTAGGACTTGTGGGGGAATCTGGTTGCGGCAAAAGTACCCTTTCTCGTACCATATTGCAGCTAATTCGCCCTACTGGGGGAAAAGTACAGTTGCAAGAAACAGAACTTACTACCTTGTCGCGGCAAAACTTGTTACAGCAACGGCGACAAATGCAAATGGTATTTCAAGATCCCCATGCTTGCCTAAATCCAATGATGACAGTAGGCGAAAATATTGCCGATCCCGTACTAATTCACAAGCTAGAAACCCCAGATTTTTCAGCGTCGCAACAAGCAATGAAGATGTTGGAAAGAGTTGGCTTAGTTCCAGCAAAGGAGTATTACGAGCGTTACCCGTCGCAACTATCGGGAGGACAACAACAACGCTGTGCGATCGCACGCGCAGTAATTACACACCCCAAACTCTTAATCTGCGACGAACCCGTAAGTATGTTAGACGCGAGTATTCAAGCGCAAGTATTAGATTTGATGCTGGAATTAAAACAGCAATTTGAACTTACTTATTTATTTATTACTCACGATCTTTTTGTGGCACGATTTTTATGCGATCGCATTGCCGTGATGCAAGCCGGAAAAATTGTCGAAATTGGTGCAACCGAAGACATTTTTAATCATCCTCAACACCCGTACACGCAAACGTTGTTAAAAGCCGCGCCTTTATTAGCGCGATCGTGATTATTCCCGATGCGATCGCTACAACTGATTGGCGGGTGGTGGAACAATGCCAGTTTTTTGCAAACCTGCATCAATTTTTTTTATTAGTTCAAAGTCTGCCTCTAAAAGAGAATTGTCTGGACTAATTGGCTGTTCTAGAAAGGCGAAAGCTTGGCGAAATTGCTGGGGTTGGGCAATAATTGGCGCATCAAAATGACAGGGAATAATTCGTTCAAAATTCCAACAGGCTACAATATCCGCCCAAGCAAGAGTTTCCGTAGGAGCGCGGTTGAGAATTAAAGTTTGTAATACAGGAGCAACAAATAATTTGCGATCTCGTAGCGCCTCAAACGAGCGCTGCCAATTAAGCCGCCATTGGAATGGAAATAACCCAAAATAAGCCTTTTTTGAGCGGTTTTTGGCTTTAAAAGCATTGCCCAATAGGTCTTTTAACCTCGGTACTTCTAAAACGCTAGGACTAAAATACAAGGCAAACAAAGAGATACGTTGCCATCCTTTGCAGCGATTGTCATAAGTATCTGCAACTACATCGGTGGCTTTATCTTTGGCATGAAACAGCAAAGGATAAGGATCTAACTGCACAATGGCAGGTGGCGAAGCTGGCACGGAAACGATCGTATCTGTCACTAATAAAGTACGCGATTTTTTGTGAAAAAAAGCAACTTCAGTAAATCTACCTAATCCCAGTTCAATCGCGCCCAGAATAGCATAGTCAAACTCTTGAGCAAAGGGAGTTTGGCTAATATCTGCTGAAAGTACCTGAGTTCTTTTAAAGGGCAAACCAAGCCAACTAAGCGGCAAATTAAGCGGAAAACTCCACTGCTTAGGCGCTACAAATATTTGGGCATGGCGAAAGTATCTAGCAAAAGGGCCGACAAATACTTTATGTTCTAACCCAGAGCTAGTAGGCAAAATGATATATTTAACATCACCATGTTCAATAACTAATTCATTTAGAAGCCTGATACATTCTGGAGTTGGGGCAACTGGTGCGTAAACGAGCAAACCGCCAGTATCAAGCTTTACAACGCTCATACGAATAGGTACGACAACATAAAAGATGCCCTGAAGTTGATCGAAAGTCCAAACAGTATTTTTTACAACCTCAGTGCGGATTGTTTGCCGTTGGCTAAAAGGGTAAATTGGCAAGGTAAACCAAAAAGACCACAAAAAATCTTTACTATACTGCTTAGATAATTCTGACGTTTCCTGTACTTTCATCCTAAAATTGGGGTAATTAAAGACTCCTAACAAATTGTCAATGCTTAAATTATTTTATTGGAAGCAGCCCACAGTCAAAATAGAAGCATGACGATTGATTCAAATTCTTCTCACCCCGATTCTAGCCCTGAAAACTCCAGCGACGATCGCAATAATAACGATCTCGGCATTAGTACAGCAGATTTGGCAACCAAACAGGCTTTAGCTGCTTTGTCATCCCTGCAATCATCGCCGCAGAATCTCGCTACTTTAACTCAATCTCGATCTACTAACCAAGACAATACAAAGTTTCGTACAGGTAGCCCGCGAGCAATAGTTGTAACTTTGATTGCAATTATTTTAGTAATTATTGGCGTAGCTGTAAATAACTTTTTAATTGGCATTGTAGGTACGCTGCTGGCTTTGCTACTTTCGGGAGCAGTGATTTTACCTTGGTTGCAAGCGGTAGTTAGTGAAATGGTATCGCCTCAAGAAAGGTCATTATTTGTGGCTTTTTTGGGCGCTGCCGCCGCAATTGTGGGTTTATTTAACTTCACAGGCATCAACACCCAAATTTATGCTTGGGGCGAACAAATTAACTGGGATGCCTTTGGGACATTAGCCGAGTGGTTTGGGGCTTTGGGACAAATTTTAATTGCTGTAATTGCGGTTTATGTGGCTTGGCGACAGTACGTGATTTCTAAAGACTTGACTATTCAGCAAAATTTGCTCACCGTCCAACAAAACTTAATTACTCAACAGCAAACCATTGATGCTTATTTTCAAGGTGTATCTGACTTAGTGTTAGATGAGCAAGGATTATTAGAAGATTGGCCCCAAGAAAGAGCGATCGCTGAAGGACGCACCGCCGCTATATTTAGTAGTGTTGATGGCAGTGGTAAAGCCAAGATAATCCGGTTTCTATCTCGTTCTAAGCTCCTTACCCCGTTGCAACGCGATTCTCGCTTAGGTAGAGCTATTCTAAATGGTAATGGTGGTTACGCCGAAGATCGCCTCTATGGAGTGCGGGTAATAGACTTAGGTGTAATGTTAGCAGGGGCGGATCTTTCTAATACAGATTTGCGCTGGACAGACCTCAGCGAAGCTAACTTAGTTCGCGCTAACTTGAGTAAATGCGATTTGGTTAAAACTAACTTAGCTCGGACTATTTTGTATGATGCTAAGTTGGTTGGCGCAGACTTTAAAGGAACTCGGTTATTTTATGGCAAGGCGGAAGTAGCTAGTCCTCGTAGTCGTACATCTGGGCCCAACTACCAAACCGGAGAATATACCGGAGCAGTAGTTGAAGATGCCGATTTTAGCGACGTACAGAGGATGTCTGAACCCGTGCGTTACTACTGCTGTACGTGGGGTGGCGAACAAACTAGAGCAACGATTCCTGGCGGCTGCGAAGGTATTGTCAGCAAGTTAGAAAAATGAAAACAGGTATTTTACTACTAGCAATTATCTGTATTGTGGCTACGGGTGGAGTAATTTATTTACTTGGGGGCATAGAAAGCGCTCAAATTAGAGCTTGGTTAAATTCTGTAGGTATTTGGTCGCCAGTTATTTATATTGCGCTGTATGTATTAGCAACAGTGTTAGTTTTACCTTCAACGGTACTTAATCTCACTGGTGGAGCAGTTTTCGGAGCCGTATGGGGGACTTTGTGGACTAGCTTGGCGGCAATTATTGCGGCAATTGTTGCTTTTACTTTTACTCGCACGGTGGGAAGGGAAATTATCGCTGAAAGACTTTCTGGACGTTGGCAAGCGATGGATGCAGAAGTACGCCAGGGGGGACTATTTTATATGTTTGCCATCCGGTTAGTGCCAATTATGCCCTACGGCTTGGTCAATTTTGCGGCGGGGTTAACATCAATTAGTTTTAAAGATTATGTTTTGGGTACAACTATGGGTACAGTACCTAGTGTTTTACCTTTTGTACTTTTGGGTAGTTCAGGGTTAAAGGCATTGCATACGGGAGATATTTTACCTTTAGTGGGAGCTTTGGCACTTACAGGTATTCTTGTGGGAGGTTCTACATGGTATCGTCGTCGCATCTTGCTGAGTAAAACCGCAAAAGCCTTGCAACAAAAAGAACTTAGCAATGAAGACTTGAAGGAACGCTAAAGTACGTGGTGTTGCTGAAAGTATGATAATTTTTCCTTGGAATTACTACCAATTACCAATTACCCATTACCAATCCAGCAACGCCAAATGTCTCCTAAATATTCTTTTATCATTCCAATTTATAACGAAGAAGAAACAATTTTAGAAATGTACCGCCGGATGAGTGCAGTAATGGATCGGATGGATGGGGCGGTAGAATTAATTTTAATCAATGATGGTAGCCGCGATCGCTCAATCCATTTACTACGGGATTTACACGATCAAGACTCTCGCGTTTGCTATCTTAGTTTGGCGCGTAATTTTGGACACCAAATTGCTGTGACTGCGGGTTTAAACTTTGCTAGAGGTCAAGTTGTTGTTATTTTAGACGCAGACTTGCAAGATCCTCCCGAACTTATCCCTGACATGGTAGAAAAGTGGAAGCAAGGTTATCAAGTAGTCTACGCCCAACGCACCCAACGCCGTCAAGAAGGCTGGTTTAAACGATTTACTGCTTACAGTTTCTATCGATTGCTTAAGCAACTGGCTGATGTAGATATTCCGACAGATACGGGGGATTTTTGTTTGCTGGATCGACAGGTTGTAGAGGTGCTAAATGCGATGCCAGAACGCAACCGTTATATTAGGGGATTGCGATCGTGGATTGGTTTTCGTCAAACTGCAATTCGATTTGAGCGCGATCCTCGCTTCGCTGGAGAAGTTAAGTATACTTTCCGTAAGTCTTTGGCTTTAGCAATCAATGGTTTAGTATCATTCTCTACAGTGCCGTTGCGTATATCTACTTATGTAGGATTGTTGGCAGCGATCGCATCTATTTTAATGGCTTTATTAGTTTTATATTGGCGGATTTTTGTCCCTAATTCGCCTTTAACAGGGTTCACAATGGTGTTAATGGCAATATTCTTCCTTGGTGCGGTGCAGCTAGTCTCTATTGGGATTTTGGGCGAATATATTGGGCGGATTTACGAAGAAGTTAAGGGTAGACCTTTGTACACTTTAGCGGAAGTTGGCGGCTTTATTCGTCAGCAAACCAAAGTTTAATGCGAAGCTCTGCGGGCGCGCTAGCGCTATCGCACCTTTACATAAAAAAGCCTGGAAACGCAGTTAAACTATGGATAATGGGGAGATTAACTGCTGTAAGTATTATGAATACAAAAGCCCAAGCAATTATAGAAAACCTTTATAGAGTGCCAGAAGACGGCAAAGCGGAACTGGTGAATGGAGAATTGGTATTGATGGCTGCAACGGGTTTCATGCCGGGAAGGGCAAGCGGTGAGATATATGTCAGCTTGCGCGATTACGAACGCCGTACTAGGGCAGGGTACGCTTTACCGGATAATGTTGGTTTTATCGTGAATTTGCCCAACCGCCGCTCTTTTAGCCCTGATGCAGCCTTTTATAGGGGTAAACCTACCGGGGGAAAATTCCTTGAAGGTGCGCCAGTTTTTGCCGCCGAAGTAAGAAGCGAAAATGATTATGGTGAAGCCGCAGAAAAAGCAATGGCTTCTAAGCGTAAAGATTATTTTGCCGCAGGTACTTTAGTTGTGTGGGATGTGGATGTTCTGAAAGAGGAAGTTGTTAGAGTTTATAGTGCTAATAATCCCGAACATCCGCAAATATATCGTTGTGGTGAGATGGCGGAAGCCCAAAGCGCTTTGCCAGGGTGGGTAATGGCAGTAGATGATTTGCTTGTTTAGGTGTGTGCGATCGCTTGCAAGGTAAAAAGTTTAGATTACGTATAAAAATAATGGCTGAAAATAGAATTAAAATTGCTAAAGATAAAGCTAACTTAGTCAAAGCATTGAAAATTTCAGATACGGTAAGTGGAGTTTTTCAAACTTACGTAGATATAATGGTATTTGCGGCGGCGATAGGAATCAGTAGAAAAAAAAGAGTTCCTTTAGTTGAAATTGCTAAGGACTTAGATCCAATTAGACGAGATTATTTTAGCAATAATAGATGTGAGTTACTTATAAATTTGCTGGCACTTTCTGAAAGTCAAAATCAAAGTATTTTATCAGATGATGAACAATCAGATGACCAGCGTATTAACATATTTGAAGAATACGCAAATGGCGGACTTGAGGTATTACAGCAAGAATTGCGTGGAGCCGTAGATTATTCAGAACAAATGTTGCTAATTCTTAGTTATGAACGATTTAAACCAGAATCGCCGGGGGAGGAATTTGATTTAACTAGATTCCTCTCTTAAACTAGCTTGTAATTATAAATAAACTCCTATGTCCAACCTAGTTGTGCTTTTGCGACACTGACTGCTATTCTTACTGCACTTGCTACCGCAGATATTTTGTATTTTTTAGCAGGATTTGTACAATTAGGATCGATTCTAATCACACTATCCTGCCACAGATGACTTTCTCGTGACCAATCAAGTTGAGCAATCTGCAATACTTTTTCAGAGTTAAAACAATAATTTTCTTGTTCATAGGTACAGTACAACAATCTTCCTAAAATCTCTAGTCCAACACTTACACCTAGCAAACATTCTTGCTTAAAAGTATCTACCTGTTCAATTGTAAGAGCTTCAACGTTTGTATTAAAAATTTTCTCTGTTTGCTTGCATTCAGCAAATAATTCATTTAAGCAATTAATAAGAGCTTGAGATGATTCAGTAACATCGTAGTTTTGAAGCTTGTCATCAGGATTTTCAGAAAAAGCACAACTTACAGCCCTAGCAATGTAGTTATTTGTGTAAATTAATTTATTTTTAGTTGCAGGAGATGCTTTAATTTTTTCTGTCTTACCTTGAAACATTGGCACTTGTTTTACTAAATTTTTAGTTATACCAACTCGACCTTCAAATTCCCCAAAAGAGACTAATAATGATTTATCAAGTTGTCTTGTTTGAGCCATGTCTCTAAAATCTGTCTGACATTGATGAAAGTCCCCTTCTAAAACTAAGGTAATGGGAAAATCGTCATCCCCGATCAATTCACCATCAGCACTCTCAATCAAATCATGAATAGCCTTTTTACGGTGCTGCCCATCAGTAATATCCAGTTTAACTTTTCCAGGAATAACAACTATGCAAATACCCCTCTGACCTAATTCAATAATCTTAATTTCGTCTGGCGATACATTCGCCGTCAGTGTACCTAAAATCCAAGGCTTTCCTTTTGTCACACGATCAATAATATATTCTTTGACTTCATCCGCGTGACCTTTTACTTCTGGGCGATTTTTTCCTGAATCAGGATCGTTGCCAGTGGAGGGTTTCGCTTGAAGTAGAGTAGGCAAATCTCTAGCAGGGACATTAATTTGTAGCATCTGCCGCTTTCCTTGCCTAAATATTAATCCTAAATAGCACCGATCTCGACAGTTTGCTGAAAAATGTGGCTCAACAATAGAGTCAATACGTTGGTTATTCTCTGATTGGACACCGTTGGTACTAAGATCGTGGGAGTTATACATAAATCAATTAAGTTTTAGAAAAATTTATTAAGTTCATATTATGTACAATTTTATACTGGTAAGTAAGAGATGACAACTGCTCCAAAGTCTAATATTGATAGTCAATATCAACGTACTGTTGGAGAGCTTGTAGAAGACATCCAAGCTCTTACTACTGAAATTCAAGAGCTATATTGCTTAGATTCTATCCCCTGGATTATTGGGTTTTCGGGAGGAAAAGACAGTACAACAGTATTGCAATTAATCTGGAATGCGATCGCAGCCCTTCCAATAAAAAAGCGCCGCAAGACAATATATGTAATTTCAACAGATACGCTAGTAGAAAATCCTATAGTATCTGCATGGGTAAGTAGATCCTTAGAATGGATGAAAGTTGCTGCTCAAGAACAACAACTACCAATAGAGCCTCATCTACTGCAACCACAAATCCAGGACACTTTTTGGGTAAATCTTATAGGGAAAGGATACCCAGCGCCTAGATTACAATTTCGGTGGTGTACATCACGTCTCAAAATTAATCCTGCTAACCACTTTACCCGTGAGGTAGTTCGAGCTAACGGTGAAACAATACTTGTCTTAGGTACTCGTAAAGCTGAAAGCATTAAACGAGCGGCAACAATGGAGAAGCATGAAGAGGGTAGATTACGCAATCGCCTCAGCCCTAACTCAAGCCTACCTAACTCCCTAATTTACAGCCCCATAGAAGACTGGCGTAATGATGAAGTGTGGCTTTACCTCAATCAGTACGAAAATCCTTGGGGACAAAGTAACAAAGACTTATTTGCCATGTATCGGGGCGCTACAGAAGATAATGAATGTCCTTTAGTAGTCGATACTTCTACCCCTAGCTGTGGTAGTTCTCGTTTTGGGTGCTGGGTTTGCACAATGGTTAGTAAAGATAAATCGATGGAGGCAATGATCCAAAATGATGAAGAAAAAGAATGGATGCAGCCTTTGCTAGATATACGCAATGAATTAGATGTAGAAAACGATCGCGATCGCCGCGATTTTCGCCGTCTAACTGGTAATGTACAATTATTTGAGCGTAATATCGATGGTGAAATATCTGTAGAACCCATACCAGGCCCTTATACTAAAGAGTGGCGGGAAACTTGGCTAAGGAAGCTACTATCCGCCCAAACGCAAATTCGCCGCACCGCACCATTACAAATGCGCGATATTACTCTAATAACGGCGGAAGAACTTAGCGAAATTAGACGCATTTGGTTAGAAGAAAAACACGAGTTTGATGATAGCTTACCGCGCATTTATCAAGAAGTTACGGGGGAAATTTTCCTAGATCCGCGCCCTGGGGCTGATAATAGTCTTTTAGGTGCAGATGAGTGGACGGTACTAGAAGAACTCTGCCAGGGCGATGCTATGCACCTAGAATTGATGGCAAAATTGCTCGATACAGAACGCCAATATCGGACAATGACCAGTCGTACAGGTATCTATAGTAAATTAGAAAAGTGCTTTGAAACAAGTTCTAGATCCCCGACGGATGCGATCGCAAATGCCCATTACAAGCGCGATTTAAAAACTGCTGCGGGTGATGGAAATGTGGAAACTGTTAAACAACTAACTTGGGCAGATTTAAAGTTTCAGGCAAAAAATGATATTTCTTGAACTTGTAATTCAAAACTTTGGCCCTTATTGTGGCAGACAGGTGTTAAATTTGCGTCCGCAAGATCAGGATTCTCCACCAATTATTTTATTAGGTGGAATGAATGGCGGCGGTAAAACAACGCTAATGGATGCTATTCGTCTAGCACTTTACGGACATCGGGCGCAATGTTCTACTCGCAATAATTTAGGGTATAGCGAATTTTTAAATCAATCTGTCAATCGCCATACACCTCCCGGCGATCAAACTCGGATTGAGTTAACTTTTGAACATATTTTAAACAACGTTCAAGTAGAGTTTAAAATCGAAAGAGTTTGGACGAAAAACTCTAAAAGCGGTAAAGATAGTTTAGGCGTTTCTATTGACAACTATCAAGATTTAGCCCTTACTCAAATTTGGGATGAACGCATTGAAGATTTGTTACCTTTAGGCATTTCTAATTTGTTTCTTTTTGATGGCGAACAAGTAAAAGAATTAGCCGAACAAGAAACCCCTACTATTGACGTAACTAACGCCATAAAAACACTTTTGGGCTTAGAATTAGCTGAACGTTTAGCAGGTGATATTGAGATTTTAGTTAACCGCAAGCGTAAAGCTGTGGCGGATACTCAAGACTTGGCAAATTTAGAAAAAATTGAACAAAAACTAAATTTGCAAAAAGATAAGTTTGAAGCGGCAAAAGAGCAGTTAAAAATAACTCAAAAAGATATAGAAAAAGCTCAAAAACATTACGATGAAACCTCAGAAAAATTCTTATCTGAAGGTGGTAAAATTGCCAAGAACCGTAGCCAGCTAGAAACGCAGCTAAGTTATGGGAATGAAGCGATCGCACATCTTCGCAAAGACTTATCTGAAGTAGCGGCGGATGTTATTCCCCTAGCTTTAATTTCAACCCTTTTAAATCAGGCGCAAACCCAAGCACAAAAAGAATCTAAACACTTGCAAGCAAAGATTGCTCAAGATGTGGTAAAAGCTAGAGACAATCGTTTTTTAAGTTGTATTGAAACTCTTGCATTATTACCAGAACAAGTTGAGCAAATAAACCTTTTCATTGAAGAAGAAAACAAAGCTTTAGAGCAAGATATTAACTTAACTGAAAACCTCTATTTAGCTGGAGATTCTGAAACAAGCAATCAATTAACTAATAATATTGGTCGTGACTTACCAAACCAGATAAAGAAAGCAAAAGAACAATTACTTAACTTAAAAAATAAAGAAGAAGAAACCACCGCTATTGAAAGACAATTATCCGCCGCCGCCGCCCCAGAAAGATACGAGAAACTCGCCGATGCTGTTAAAGTTTCTCAATCGCAATTAGTCCAAGCAAAATCTAATTATGAAACTACTAGAAAGCACTGTGAAGAATTAGGTAGATTCGTTGACAAAACTATCAAAGAACTATCACAGTTTGGCGATCAAAATATTGATCGCAAAAACGATGAACATATTATCAAAGCATCGGCAAAAGTTCAAAATACTCTTAAATTATTTCGGGAAAAACTAACATTAAGGAAACTCAATCAGCTAGAAACCGTAGTTACAGAATGCTTCCTATATCTGCTACATAAATCAGATTTGGTACATCGGATCGCTATTGATGCTCATACTTTTACCTTATCTTTGTACGATTATTCAGGAAAACCCGTACTCAAACATCGCTTATCGGCGGGAGAAAAACAACTACTAGCGATCGCATTTTTGTGGGGATTAGCCCGTGTCTCTGGGCGCAACTTGCCTGTAGCCATCGACACGCCGTTAGGTAGATTAGATTCATCCCACCGCAACAACCTGATAGAACGCTACTTTCCCAACGCCAGCCACCAAGTAATATTACTATCTACTGATACTGAAATTGGGCAAACCGAAGTTCAACAGTTGCGGGATAATAAAGCGATCGCGCGTGAATATCTCCTAAAATACTCTCCAAGCACCAGACAAACCACCATAGAACCCGGCTACTTTAGCAATGGAACCTCCACTAACACGAATCCAACTATCTCAAACGGCTAAAGATCAATTAACCAAACTCAAGCGCAGCACCAAAATCGAGCAATGGAATATTCTTTGTCGCTGGGCGTTTTGTCGTTCTTTAGCCGAACCAACTATTCCTTCACCCGTACCAATACCCGCCGATAGCAACGTCGAAATGACTTGGCGAGTCTTCGGCGGTGAAATGTCCGATATCCTCCTGATTGCCCTCAAACAGCGCTGCTACAACGACAATTTAGGCACAGACAAAGAAACCCTAGCAACGCAATTTCGCCTCCATCTGCATCGCGGGATTGGCTACTTAGCAGGGGATCCCAACATAAAAAAGATTGAAGATTTGATCTTACTTGCGATCGCATGAAGCATTTTCGTTATGCTTTGTCGCTAAGTTCCAGCAAAGTTTGTAAGTAAGGGGGACAGTTTTTAGCAAGGTTGATTAGACCACTGGTCATATAGTGCTTGCGAAATTCCTCAAATCCAATAGTGTTGTTCAGTAGTAGAGATGGAGTAAAAATTTGATGACGCTTGTTTCCAGTAGCAAGAAACTGTCCATCGCTGCATTGCTTAACTTGTTCGATCTCAAATTTTTCCCAAAGAAAATATATTCGTTTTGAGGAGAGCGTTATTTCGGGTAGTTTTTGTTCAAATCCTACCTCACGATATTGCTTAGGAGTTCCTGTAACTACTAAAAAAACTAAACCCCAGTTCTCTTGTTTTTCAATCCAGCTTTTATTAGTATAGATTCCGCCCTCTCCTTCGGTGCTAGGTAATCCCCATAATTCAACTTTATGAGTTTGTAAATAAATCTTTGTCATTTAATAATCCTTACTAATATTACTAATATTGCTTTCTGTACATTATGAATCAGTTAATATCTCAAAAAATCAGCGACCGCTTTATCGTAAAAGAATACACGGATGAAGTAAAAAGATATTTTAAAAACTCTCCTAAGTCTAACTTCTTCCTAAGTCAAAATTGCCCCACCCATCAGCCTTTGATAACGATACTCCAACTCCTTCCGCATCAACGACCAACGAGTTAACAAAGGATCTTTTTCAATCACCTTTTCCGCCGCTTGCCTAGCCAATTCTAAAATTTCTCGATCTTCTACCAAACTTGCTAAAGTAAAATCTGCGACCCCCGATTGACGAGTCCCAATCACTTCCCCAGGCCCGCGAAACCGCATATCCATCTCAGAGATAAAAAACCCATCTTGCGACTGTTCCAAAACTTGCAACCGTTGACGCGCCGTTTCAGCCTTAGAACTACTCATCAATAAACAGTAAGATTGCGCCGCACCGCGTCCTACTCGTCCCCGCAATTGGTGCAACTGAGATAAACCAAAACGTTCGGCATTTTCAATCAACATCACCGTAGCATTGGGGACATCGACCCCAACCTCAATTACCGTCGTCGAAACAATAATTTGCGTCTGATTGTCCCGAAATTGAGTTAACGCCGCATCCTTATCCGCCGAACTCATCCGACCATGTAGCAATCCGACTTGAAACTGCGGAAAAACACTTTCTTGCAACCTTTGATGTTCCTCAACCGCCGCCCGAACATCTAATTTTTCTGATTCTTCTATTAAAGGGAAAACAATATAAGCTTGTCGTCCTTGGGCGACTTCACGGCTAATTAAATCGTAGGCGTTAGCGCGTTCTTTCCCTGTCAAAACTGTAGTATGAATCTTTTGCCGTCCGGGGGGCAATTCGTCAATCTGGCTAACATCCAAATCGCCGTGCAACGTCAGCGCTAAAGAGCGCGGAATCGGGGTTGCAGTCATAGTTAATACGTGGGGCGCTTCCCCTTTTTGCTGCAACGCCGCCCGTTGTCCCACCCCAAAACGGTGTTGTTCGTCAATAACTACTAAACCCAACCTTTGAAAATTTACCGGGTCTTGAATTAAAGCATGAGTTCCTACGAGTAGCGGCAATTCGGCGGTTTCTAACTGCGCGTGAATTTGTCGCCGTTTAGCAGCTTTAGTAGAACCCGTGAGCAATTCTACAGGCAAATGCAGTAAATTGAGCCAGCTAACTAATTTACGATAATGCTGCTCTGCCAAAACTTCTGTAGGAGCCATCAAAGCCGCCTGGTAACCCGATTGAATCGCCGCGAGAATGGCAACTACAGCCACAACGGTTTTTCCCGAACCTACATCCCCTTGAATTAAACGGTTCATGGGAGAAGATTTTTGTAAATCGTTGAGAACATCGTTAATTACCCGCGATTGAGCGCCCGTCATTTTAAAAGGCAATACTTCGTAAAACTGCTCAATTAGCTGCCCCGTTCGAGCAATAATAGCGCTAGTTTGAATTTGTTTAGCTTTGTATTGACGTTGCAGTAAACCTAGTTGTAAATAAAAAAATTCATCAAAAACTAACCGTCTCCTAGCAACAGCTAAAGCAGTATCATCGGCGGGAAAATGGATATTTGCGATCGCATTACTCAATTTATCTAGCTCGTAATGCTTACGCAGCGCCGCAGGTAACGGGTCTTTTAGTTGACTAGCGCAAGGCAAAGCCGCAATTACTGCTTGTCTGACCATATCCGCACTCACCCCCTCTGTAAGCGCGTATATCGGCACTACTCGCCCAATAGTTAGCGAATCAATCCCATCTCCGGGACTAGCCAAAACTTCTAATTCTAAGTCGTCTAAAGTTACGCCATACTTATTCTTTTTAACTAATCCTGAAGCCGCAACCGTTGCATCTACTGGATAGTGGCGTTTTTGCTGTTCGTGCCAACCGCGATTTGAGTAACGACTACCAGCAAAAAAACGGTTGAGTTTAATTTGTCCGGTATTGTCTTTTAAAATCACTTCCAAAATCGTCAACTTAGGATTGCGGGGACTGCTAAAGCAACTGCAACGATGAACTCTACCAACAATTGTTACCGTTTCCCCTTCCGCCAATTCCCGAATATTAACCTGACGCGCATAATCAATATGGTCACGGGGATAGTAAAACAGCACGTCTCGCACCGTAGACAAACCCAAACGAGTTAAATAACTTGCTCTCCTAGCGCCAATTTCGGGCAAGCTAGTCAAAGATTGGTCAAGAGTGGGAAGAAGGCGTTCATTTATTTCTGCCGCTAAAGGAGTTGTTTTTGCTAACTTTACCTTGGGCGTGTAAGGCTGCTCCTCTCCCGGTGTGGCTTGAAAAGTATTATAAATATATCGGCGTGTGGTAGCTACTAAACTCTGGCGCTCCTCAAGAGTTAATTGGGGATAGTTAGCAAATTCTAATGCCATTGATTGCCAGCGTTGGCGCTCCTCAAAAGGCAACCCATCCGGCGATTTACCAAAGCTGAGACTGAGAAACTCACTAAAACGGTACTGTTTCCCCATCAGGTCAACAAAGCCCCTTTCTGCCTCTACTGCTAAGGCTTTTTGCAAGCGCAACCAATCGGGTGAGTCAGTAATGTACATTGATGTTCAAACTTTAAAACTAGGATTCAAACCAACTTGCGCGCCATGCGGCTTCAGCTTGGGCTACATCTCTTTCGCGCTGCTTTTTTTGATACTCGCGCTCTAGCTTGCCTACTTTCCCCGATATACTACGAATTTGATTGCGTTTAGCCCGAACGGTAGTATCGGCAAATTCAATCTCTATTAGTCGCAGATGAATAGCAATAATATGAGTAACATGAGATTCAGAAGACTCACTATCGCTATCGGTTTCTATTAATAAGTTTAATAGATTTGGCGATGAGCCGCTCATCATTTCTGGCGCACCATCCGAGGCACTGGTAGCCGCTTCTAGCAAGGGCGCAAGGGGTAAATTGTTTGGTAATATTTCCGCTTTCTGGAGAACGCTATTAGTTTTGCTAGAGAGAGTTTTGAGCGTATGTGCGATCGCATTTTCTACCTGAAACTGCCATTTCATCAACTCCACAGGGTCAGAAAAGCTAATTGGTGCGGTTTCTTCTTCTGCCAAAAAAGAAAACTCTAAACTATCTTCTGTTTGAGTATGCCTAAGCAACTGGGCGGCGGCTTGCTGTGTCAATTGACGAATCTCTTGCTGTAATTGCTGTCTTTGGCTCATTGACAACCTAACAAACTCTTGTGGGTAGCCCTGAGTACACAGGTGATAAGTTGCCAACATTAGCTGTTTTGACACCCCTTGCCCCAAAGCAGTGAGATAACTAATATAAGCATTTTCAAGTTCGGTGGCGATTACTTTTACCTTTTCTTCTAGCGCCGCAATATCCCGATTAATTTGTTCAACCATAACTACCACAGCGCCAAGCTAGACTTAGGTACATTTGTACTTTTCATATTTTAAAATAGCTACTCAAAATAAAGACAGGTCAGCTTTAATTCGTGCTTGACCTGCCTAAAACACCGAGCCATCAGCCTTTAAAAATTAGTTTTTGCCCATTTGTGCGGCTACTTCATCAGCAAAGTTGCTTTCTTGCTTTTCAATGCCTTCACCCAATACAAACCGAGCAAAGCGCCGGACTTTAATGTTTTCGCCCAAAGTCGCAATACTTTGTTTTACCAATTCTTCCACATTAATACTTTGATCGCGGATAAAGGGCTGATCCATCAAAGTCATTTCTTTCAAGCGCTTTTCAATTCGACCTTGAACAATTTTTTCTTTAATATTTGCTGGCTTATTGCCCAAATCATCCTTACCCATCTCAATTTCTTTTTCTTTTTCAGAAATTTCGGCGGGGATGTCTGCGACAGAAATATACTCAACATTAGGACAAGCTGCTACTTGCTTGGCAATATCTTGTACCAGTTTTTTAAACGCATCTCCACGCGCTACAAAGTCCGTCTCGCAGTTTACTTCTACAAGTACACCGACTCTACCGCCCGTGTGAATGTAACTGTCTACCAAGCCCTCGGCGGCAACCCTTGTACCTTTATTTGCCGCCGAAGCCATCCCCTTTTTCCGCAGCCAGTCCATTGCTTGGGTGAGGTCGCCGTCAGTTTCTTTTAGTGCTTTTTTACAGTCCATCATCCCCGCGCCAGTTTTTTCGCGCAGTTGTTTGACAGCTTGTGCAGATATGTCCGCCATCTTGCCTTAATCCCTACTTGAATTACAGTTATCTTTGTGCTTCAAGGGCTTTAAGGCAAACTCAAAGTTTGCCCTAAAACACTTACCAAATCATTCAAAAATTCATCTCGCGTTCAATTCTCTAAATTCCTAGAGTTTCAAACCTCAAATTAATCACCGATTGAATTTCCCCAATAAAGCTATGCTCCGGCTTCTTCTTCCGTGGGAGGTAACGAATCTGTATATCCGCTTTCCTCATCCTCAAAGTCTTCTGCGCCATCGTAGTCTGGGTAGTCTCCATCTTCTGGGACTTGACCGTGATGCCCTTCATAAATCGCATCAGCCAACTTACCTACTATCAACTTAATGGAGCGAATCGCATCATCGTTAGCAGGAATTGGCACATCTACGACATCAGGATCGCAATTTGTATCTAACATTGATACAATCTCAATCCCTAGCTTTTGGCATTCTTGAACGGCGTTGTATTCCCGGCGTTGGTCTACAATTACCACTATGTCGGGGATTTTCCGCATTGTTTTAATACCACCAAGGTATTTTTGCAACTTAGTCATTTCCCGGCGCAACATGGAAGCTTCTTTTTTGGGTAATAAATCTAAGGCCCCAGTTTCTTCCCGGCGTTCTAAGTCTTTCAACCGTTCGGCGCGAGTTTTGATGGTTGCCCAGTTTGTCAACATCCCACCTAGCCACCGTTGGTTAATGTAGTGAGAGCCACAACGAGTAGCTTCTTGGGCAATAATCCCCGCAGCTTGGCGCTTAGTGCCAACAAATAGAAATTTCTTGCCTTGCTCTGCGGCTGTCCGCATATAGTTGTAGGCATTGTCCATCAATTGGGCTGTTTGCACCAAGTCAATGATATGAACGCCATTGCGGGAAGTGTAAATGTAACGATCCATTTTTGGATTCCACCGCCGGGTTTGATGCCCGAAGTGAACTCCCGACTCCATCATTTGAGCCAATGAAACTACTGGCATATTTTTTGCTCCTATTCGGGTTAATCCTCCATCCAGGCGCATTTCTAATTAAGAAACACCCGAAAAAACTGGATGTGTGAGTTTAGACAACCCTTCTAGTGTATCACAAATGGGTAATGGGTAATTGGTAATTGGTAATTGGGAATTAAAATCATTACGTAATCGGCGATGTTTGACGCATTTGAGCGTAGGCAGCATAAACGCCCTTAACGTTGTACCAGTTAAGAAAAATCCGGGCAATTTCTAAAGCTAGTTGGGGTTTATTTTGGTTAATTAGCCACTGCAAAAAGGGAGCCATCGTTTTTTCGTTTAGTAATCCATTTACAGATAAGATGCTCCACAAAACCTTATGCAACGGGGTCATTTGAATCATCATCCTGACATCCCAAGTAGGATGCTTTTGATAGAATAAAACCCCCATTCGTCCCCGTTGGATTTCTTTATCAATTAGGTTAGGAATTTGAGCTAAAGCAAAAGGAGGATGCCAATGGTAGCCTACAGCATCAGGACACTTAATTAATTTTAAGCCCAATTTTTTAAGTCTTACCCCCAATTCCAAGTCTTCCCAGCCGTAGAGTTGAAAGCGCCTATCGAATAAACCCGCTTTATCCAGCCAGTGACGCGCAATCGCTACATTTCCGGTAGCAAAATAAGCCGCCGAAAAGTCTGTCAGTTTATAAGGTTCAGAAGTAGGGGAATCGAAGTTACAAGTATTGATTACGCGCCCGTAGGTAAAAATGCGATCGCTCTCAGCATTAGTTAGAGCTTCAAAGTGAGCAACTAAGAAGGTTTCAGTCACAACTAAATCGCTATCAATAAAAATAATTGTATCGCCCAACGCCTTCTCTACACCTAAATTACGTGCCGCCGCAGGGCCTTGGTGGTTTTGCAAGTAAGATTTTACATGGGGAAAATCCGCCGCCGATGCTTGCAACCAGTCTAAAGTACCATCAGTAGAGCCATCATCTACAAGCACAATTTCATAGCCACTGATAGCACTTTGAGCCGGAATACGTTGATTTTCTAGCGCTTTAAGACATTTTTGTAAAATTGGTAAGCGATCGTAAGTTGGAATAACAATACTAAAAAACACCATCTCCCCCTAATTAAACCCACTTAGTTCTAGTATGTCACTTGAAAAACAGAGCCTGGTGAGTTAATTTTATGGGCGTTGCCGAAAGTGTGATGATTTTTACCTTGCGCAACTTTCCTGTATCTTCCTCAATGAAAATTACTTACTGAAACTACTTTCAATTACCAATTACCCATGACCAATTTATCCATTACCCATTACCAATTTATTCATTGCCACAAATTCTGTACCATTGCTAACTGTGAATAGGGCGTAATTAGGTAGATAATATTGACTCGTTGTTTTGCGGGAAGTAAAAATTAATGGGTCGTGCTAAAAAAGTTGTACTAGCTTATTCTGGTGGAGTAGATACATCTGTCTGCATTCCTTACCTCAAACAAGAATGGGGAGTTGAAGAAATAATTACCCTCGCCGCAGATTTAGGACAGGGAGATGAATTAGAACCAGTCCGGGAAAAAGCGCTAAAATCAGGGGCGAGTAAGTCTTTAGTTATTGATGCTACAGAAAATTTTGTTAAAGACTACGCCTTTGCAGCCCTACAAGCAAACGCTTTATACGAAAACCGTTATCCTCTTTCCACAGCCTTAGCTCGTCCTTTGATCGCTAAACTTTTAGTAGATGCAGCCAAAGAATACGGCGCGGATGCGGTAGCTCATGGATGTACTGGCAAAGGTAACGATCAAGTGCGTTTTGATGTCTCTATCGCCGCGCTTAACCCCAACCTCAAAGTTTTAGCACCAGCGCGAGAATGGGGAATGAGTCGGGAAGAAACGATCGCCTACGGGGAAAAATTTGGTATTCCTTCCCCAGTTAAAAAATCTTCTCCCTATAGTATTGATCGCAATCTATTAGGACGAAGTATTGAAGCTGGGCCCCTAGAAGATCCTAGCTACGAGCCATTAGAAGAAATTTATTTAATGACTAAAGCGATCGCCGATACCCCAAACGAGCCAGAATACGTAGAGATTGGCTTCGAGCGTGGTATTCCCACTGCCTTAAACGGACAAAACGTTGCTCCAGTAGAACTAATCAAGCAGCTAAACGAGCTTGTAGGTAGTCACGGAGTCGGACGCATCGACATGATCGAAAACCGTTTAGTTGGCATCAAATCGCGGGAAATATACGAAGTCCCAGCGCTAATAGTATTAATTCAAGCTCACCGCGACTTAGAAAGCTTGACTTTAACTGCCGATGTAACCCATTACAAACGCGGTATTGAGGAAACTTATAGCCAAATTATCTACAACGGGCTGTGGTACAGTCCCTTAAAATCTGCCTTAGATGCCTTTGTCCAAAAAACTCAAGAGCGAGTAACTGGAAGCGTCCGGATCAAGCTATTTAAGGGTAATGCCACCATTGTTGGACGCTCCTCCGCGCAATCGCTGTATACCCCCGATTTAGCCACCTACGGAGCCGATGACAAATTCGATCATAGAGCCGCCGAAGGCTTTATCTACGTTTGGGGACTACCAACGCGAATTTGGTCGCAACAAAACTCCTAAAAACCTGTAGAGGCGTAAGTTGCGCCTCTACTCTCCACTTTCTAACTCCTTAGTTTTACGAGCTTCTAGCCAAGGCGGGATAAACAGCCAAGCCGCAACCAAGCCAAAGGCTACAAGTGTAAATTGACCAACCCAAGCAATTAATTGTTCTAAAGCAACAACTCGCCCGACAAAAAACGCTAAAGTTACCATTACTGAAGCCCAAGCGATCGCACCCACAAGGTTATACAAAAAGAATTGTCCAAAAGGCATTTCGGCAATTCCCGCAAGTAAACCCGAAAAAACTCTAAGTAAAGCAACAAAACGTCCAAAAAATACCGCCTTACCCGCATTTTCACTAAACTGAGCTTTAATTTGTTCTAATTTTGTTTCTGGGATACGGAGAAACTTACCGAGTTTGAGCAAAAATGACCATCCCGCATACCTTCCTATCCAGTAACCACACGTACCGCCAATTACCGCCCCCAAAATAGCGCTACCCAATACAAACCAGTAGCTTAATTGACCGCTACCTGCTAAAAACCCTCCTACTAGGGTGACGGTTTCGCCAGGGAGAGGAATACCAAGATTTTCTAGAAGTATTCCCCCGAAAACCGCCCAATAGCCGTAATGTTGAGCAATGTCTTGGATTGTTTCTAGTGAGATGACTTCAGCCAACATTCACTCGCTGCCTTTACAAAGTTTTACCTTTCTTTATCTTGGCGCGATTCGATCGAGAGTGTCAAACTTAATTATCAGTAAGTGCGATCGCACTCATCCTTTCAACTTTTTTTGTAAGTAAGAACATAGACAAAAAAATCTTGAAATTGGCTCCAAAACTGCTTCGGTGGCTTATGCTTCCAAAGTAATAGGCAATTCAACAGAGACGGAGCTTGCTTTCTTTACACAAACTTTACAAAAGCTCCTTACAGCGATAAAGTTTCAATAAACACATCGGAAATTACTGACTTAGCTTCAGGGGTATGTTTACATTAAGGTAATTGATACAGAGGCTTAAAACATTTACAGTTACCCCCGAGAAACTCTTTATAGCTCCGTCTATTTTACCTAATTGTAAAAATGCGTTTTAACAGCATACAAATTATTTTCGTAGTTCTGTTAAATCATTGGAAAGTTTAATTACGTTTTATTAGTTTGTTAAACAAACTAACTGTTAGTCGTCAATTACTACATCGCCCGGTTGTAAGAAAGATTACTTTGTTCGATTTAGCTAAGATTAGTCTCATTGAATATATTAACTATTAGGTAAAAGTTATGAATAATACACAGCAATATCAATCAATTCTGGTTCAACCACAGGGACGCTTAGACACACAGGGAGGTAGAGCTTTAGAAAAGCAATTAGTAAATTTAGCCACTAATCCTCAAACGCTTTTAATTGTTAACTTAGAGCAAGTTGAATTTATGAGTAGTTCGGGGTTAATATCTCTAGCAAGAGCCTTAAAAAATGCTCGAACAAGTGGCTGTAGACTTGTATTATGTAACTTGCAACCTTCAGTTAAGCTAATCTTTGAATTAACTCAACTAGATTCAGTATTTGAAATATTTGATACCTGTGCTGCGGCTAAAGCAACAGTTGAAAAAGCTGTTTTAGTTGCCTAAGTAAACTATTTAATTGGGAATTGAAAGGCAAAAGATTTATCTTTTGCCTTTGAAAACTATTGGTTTAGCAAAGAGCGGTTATTCTTCCCCTTCAACCTCATCGTCTTCAGGGGTTAATTTCTCGGAAACTTCTTGCTTGATAGTTAAGTAGCGGATGACTTCTTCACTTAACCGCATTGAGCGCTCTAAGGGAGCAATTACAGTTCCCGGCCCCTGGTAGTTCATTTGAATATAAATGCCTTCTCTTTGCTTGCCAATCTCGTAAGCAAGGCGACGCTTACCCCGATTTTGGATTTCGATTTGCTCCGCACCTTGATCTTGAATAAAGGTTTGATATTTGTTAACAGCTTGCTCTATTTGCTCCTCTCTTAAGTCGGGACGCAAAATATACATTGTTTCGTAAACGATCTGCACAGGTCTTAGTCTCCTTATGGACAATTTGGCTGCTTCAACGCTAATAAAGCAACAAGGATTTTCTATTCTATCAGATTGCACTCTAAAATATTGAATTTAAGTAATTATCAACTTTAGTGGCATATTGTAAGTTGATTGACTCTTAAAGTAAATAATCAAATAGGCAAGTTTATGACTAAACAATTAAAACTAACCTTTAAGTAGGAAGATGATTTATGGCGCAACGCTACGTCCGAGTTCAAGACTTGCAGGGAAGAATTTATTACGGTTTGCTGCAACTTAACCAAAATGTTCAAGTATTAGACGCTCCCCCCTGGTTGCAAGGACAACCGATGGACTTAGAATTAGCACCAGAGTGCTATCAACTTCTAGCTCCTTGCGCGCCTTCAAAAATTGTTGCTGTCGGCAAAAATTATGTAGACCACGCCGCCGAAATGGGTACGCCTGTCCCCAAAGAACCTTTGTTATTTTTAAAGCCATCTACAGCGATTATTTCTACTTCTACAGCTATTGTGTATCCCCCTCAATCTCAAAGGGTAGACTACGAGGGAGAGTTGGCGCTAATAATTGGCGATCGCACATCAAACTGTACTCCCCAAGAAGCTGATAATAAAATTTGGGGCTATACCATTGCTAACGATGTCACCGCCAGAGATTTGCAACAAAAAGACAACCAATGGACGAGGGCTAAAGGTTTTGATACTTTTTGTCCTTTGGGCCCTTGGATTGTCCGCGAGTTAAACGCCGCCGCTACTTTACAAACTTTTCTTAACGACAATATAGTACCTGTACAATCAACTTCCATTGAGCGGATGGTATTTTCGCCTAACTTTTTGGTTGCCTATATTAGTCAGATTATGACGCTACTGCCGGGAGATGTAATCCTTACGGGTACGCCTTCGGGAGTTGGAGCATTACAAATAGGCGATCGCATTCGTGTAGAAATTGAAGGCATTGGGCGCTTAGAAAACACTGTAGTTGCTCCTGCCACAGTTATTAGTTAGCGCACCTGCATATAAACTGCTTCCGAGATTACTGGAACTTCCGCATAACGCCCTAAAGCCGACTGAATGACCGAATAACCAACGGCTGCAACTAAACCGATAAATACTGTATTGCTGAGGATTTCGCCAGCAAAACTAGCCCCAAAAATTTGTAAGCCAAAGCTACACAAAACTAAAACAATATCGATCAAAATTGCTTGCATTGTATTAAAACGAATAAAGTGAGCAATAGATTCGTTTCTGACTACTAAGAAAAACAAGGCAAAAAATACGATTAAGCCAGCAAAAGGAACGCTTGTATAGATTTGAATCAACGGGAATAGGGGCGTAAAGGCTAAACCCAGCGCCGGAACTTGTTGAAATAGATAAGTGCCAAAAGCTAATCCTTCAATTAAGGGTAGCAAATAAGGTAAGCAAGCAAAAATTCGCTCTTTGATTGTTGTAGATCCGCGCAAACTCATTGTTGCGTTCTCCTGAAACTAGGTCTAATAATTTTAGGATAACGCAGATACTAAGGAGCTTTACTCAATATTGGCAACGCGAAAACCCATCAAACACTGATACTGTTCTGGTTGCTCAATGGCAAAATTGCTAATTGCAAGGCCGCAACGCAATTTACCCTTACTCCAACGGGGTTGACCCGTGCGATCAGCAAGTAGACAACTTGGACAAACCTGCTGAGGAGCAAGGATTTGATTTTCCATCAAAATCATTAACATCCTAATTTCTCCGGTAAGTGCCTTGATTTCAGTCAATTCTATTTTAGACTACTACTTATAACAGATTGTGAGAAAAAATACATAGTTTAATGAAGTAATCGCCCAAAACATCCCAAGTTAACAGGTTATGATGAATTATTCGGCAATGCAGAGCGGTAGTTGATGGCAATTACTTTTTACCTTGCTAAAAAATTTATTCTTTTGTGAAATTTATAGGGATAGCCCAAAGTGAGCCTAAATAACTTAGATATTCTTGCCCAAACTGATAGCGCGATCGCCAATTTAATCAACGAAGAACTCCAACGTCAGCGCGACCATTTAGAACTAATTGCTAGTGAAAACTTTACCTCATCGGCGGTACTTGCTGCCCAAGGTTCGGTACTGACGAACAAATACGCCGAAGGCTTACCAGGGAAGCGCTACTACGGCGGTTGCGAGTATGTAGATAAAATTGAACAAATAGCTATTGAGCGCGCCAAACAGCTATTTGGCGCGGCTCATGCCAACGTGCAGCCTCATTCAGGAGCGCAGGCTAATTTTGCCGTCTTCCTGACGCTGCTAGAGCCTGGAGATACAATTATGGGTATGGACTTGTCTCATGGCGGACACCTGACTCATGGCTCTCCTGTCAACGTATCGGGAAAGTGGTTTAAAGCTTGTCACTATGGCGTTAACCAAGAAACTGAGCAGCTAGATTACGCACAAATCCGGGAATTAGCCCTGCAACATCGTCCCAAACTATTAATTTGTGGTTATTCGGCTTATCCGCGCATTATAGATTTTGCCAAGTTTAGACAAATAGCTGACGAAGTAGGCGCGTATTTACTCGCAGACATTGCTCATATTGCTGGCTTAGTAGCTACTGGGCTGCATCCTAACCCACTGCCTCATTGTCATGTAGTTACAACCACTACTCATAAGACTTTGCGCGGGCCTAGAGGCGGTTTTATTTTTACGGGCGACGAAGAATTGGGCAAAAAGTTTGATAAATCCGTTTTTCCTGGGACTCAGGGCGGCCCTTTAGAACACGTTATTGCCGGGAAAGCGGTAGCTTTTGGCGAAGCTTTGCAGCCAGAATTTAAAACGTATTCGGCGCAAGTAATTGCTAATGCTCAAACTATGGCAACACAATTGCAAAATAGAGGCTTTAAAATTGTTTCTAATGGCACGGACAATCATTTGATGCTGGTTGATCTGCGCTGCATCGGCATGACTGGCAAAGAGGGCGATAGATTAGTTAGTGGTGTGAATATTACTGCTAATAAAAATACCGTTCCCTTCGATCCACAATCGCCTTTTGTCACTAGCGGCTTGCGTCTAGGTACGCCAGCAATGACAACTAGAGGCATGGGAGCAACTGAGTTTACCGAGATTGCCAATATAATTAGTGATCGCTTGCTTAATCCTCAAGATGAAACTGTAGCTCAAGATTGTCTAATTCGAGTCGCGGCATTATGCGATCGTTTTCCCTTGTATCCCCACCTGACAATTCCTGTACCTGCCCTAGTTTAAATACTGTAGAGACGTTGCAATGCAACGTCTCTTGGGAATTGGGAATTGGGAATTGGGAATTGGGAATTGGGAATTGGGAATTGGTAATTAAGCTAAAAAATATTTATGAGTGCAGAAATAATTTGTGTGGGAACAGAGTTATTGCTAGGTAGCATACTTAATAGTAATGCTCAGTTTTTAGCTAATCAATTAGCACTTCTGGGGATTAGTCACTACTATCAAACGGTTGTTGGCGATAATCCTAGCAGAATTAAGCAAGTTGTAGAAATTGCGATTTCTAGGACAGAAGACGCTACAAAAGAAGCCCAAGTGCTAATTTTTACTGGTGGACTTGGCCCTACCCCTGACGATCTTACCCACGAAACTTTAGCAGATTTTTTTGGTGTAGCTTTAGTAGAGCATCCCGAAATTATTGCCGATATTACTAACAAATATGCCCAACGCGATCGCCTGATGACCCCTAGCAATCGCAAGCAGGCGCTACTACCTCAAGGTGCGAAGATTTTGCCCAACGGGAGCGGCACTGCCCCTGGAGTCATCTGGGAACCCCAAGCGGGATTAATTATTTTTACCTTCCCTGGCGTACCTTCAGAAATGCACCAGATGTGGACTCAAAGCGCTGTACCTTACTTGCAAAGTCTCGGCTTTGGACAACAAATTATCTACAGCCAAACTCTAAAGTTTTGGGGAATTGGCGAGTCGGCTTTGGCTGAAAAAGTAGCGCCCTTTTTTGACCTATCTAATCCCACCGTTGCGCCCTATGCCAGTATGGGAGAAGTCAAGTTGCGGGTTTCGGCTTTAGCTCCTTCTATCGCCCAAGCACAGGAAATAGTACAGCCTGTAGCCGAAAAGTTAAAGCTAATTGCTGGGAAACATTACTTTGGCGCGGACGATGACACCTTAGCTTCAGTTGTGGGACAGTTACTACTTGCCTCTAGTCAAACTCTCAGCGTGGCGGAGTCTTGCACGGGCGGCGGCTTAGGACAGATGCTAACTACTGTATCTGGAAGCTCTCAATATTTTCTTGGTGGCATAATTTCCTACCACAATCGGGTAAAAACTGATTTGCTCAAAGTCGACAGTCAAGATTTGGCTCATAAAGGCGCTGTGAGTGCCGTTATTGCCGAGCAAATGGCGGTGGGAGTTCAAAATCTGCTGGGTACTACCTGGGGCTTAAGTATTACGGGTATTGCTGGCCCCGATGGCGGTAGCGATGATAAACCTGTAGGTCTAGTTTATATCGGTGTAGCCAAAGAAAATGGCGCAGTCAAAAGTTTTGAATTTCGTTTCGGGCAAACAAAAGACCGCCCTTTGATTCGTCACCTCAGCCTTTGTAGCGCCCTCGATTGTCTGCGCCTGCAACTATTAACAACGTAATGGGTCACAATGGTTTAAGATATATGTAGAAATGTTAAAAATACTCAGTTTTAAATTTATTTACCTTTCTTTAGTAGGATGAATCTGCTCTAGAGTCGCATATAAGCTTAAGACAATATAATGTATCGCAAGATTTCGTTATTTTTAACGTACAGTAGAAAACTAAACAGATATTGTAGGAGCAACTGGCTCAATGGACTACATTGAAAAGGTACTAGAAAATTTAAAAGACTGGGCGCGTAAGCTGATAGAAACTTTGTTAGGGCCAGAAGCGGAGCCAGAACCAGAACTTATCCCCATTCCTGTTAACGATCGCCATCGTCGTCGTTAGTTTAATATTGTGCTGACATTAAATCTGTTTAGTATTTTAGTGCTGCATGGGCCAAATCTAAATCTTTTGGGGAAACGCGAACCAGGGATTTATGGCGTTGTGACTTTGGATGAAATTAATCGCTCCTTAGAAGCAGAAGCTGCAAAGTTAGGGGCGAAAGTATTTGCGGTGCAATCAAACCATGAAGGCGTACTAATTGATACTATTCATAACGCCAGCGAACAGCAAGGAATTTTAATTAATGCTGGGGCGTACACTCACACGAGCATAGCAATTAGAGATGCAATTTCTGCGGTTAAATTGCCTACTGTAGAAGTGCATTTGAGTAACATTTATCAGCGCGAAGCCTTCCGCCATCACTCGTATATTGCACCCGTCGCTATTGGACAAATTAGCGGGTTTGGCGCAGAAAGTTATCGTTTAGGATTGCAGGCGTTGATTCATCATTTAGTTGCACAGCAAGAAATGAGCGCTGCTTACAACGTTTAGTAATTTAATTCTATGCGCTACTCAATAACTAGCCGATTTCACGGTGCTTTATTAGGCGCAACAATAGCCGAGACAATTACTAATCCCAGCCAATCAAACTCTACTGCGATCGCCAAAGTAATAATTCCAGGGGCGCAAAGCTTGATAGAATTGGGTAGATTTGAGCGGCAAAGCTGGCTAAAAAAGCTTTTAATCCTAGAATTAACACCGTTGCAAGCAGTGGTAGCAACTTTACCATTGGCACTTTTTTATCACGATAACAAAATTAACTTGCGCTCAAATTTGCTATCTGTAGCTAGTATTTGGCAGTATGAACCAGTTATTCAAGAAAGTATATTAGCAATTGGGTATGCGATCGCCCAAGCTTTGACAGAAAAACTTTACCCCACTAAGTTAATTCCTCAAATAGTTAGCTTTATAGACGCGCCAAATACAGAGTTAACTGACGCATTGCAACAAGTGCAGACTTTATTAGAGCAAAAAGCAGGGATAGAGAAAACTATAATTGCTAAGGGAAGTAGCGTTACAAACTCTGTGGCTTTAGCATTTTATTATTTTTTGAGTACCGTAGAAGATATTAACCTCAGTGTAAAAAGGAGTATTCAATCGCCCTTTACCAGTAGTGAAATTGTGGGCGCACTATCGGGCGCTTACAACAGCGCCGCCAATATTCCTAGTAGTTGGCAAATAGTTGCCGACTCGCAAACTAGCCCAAGGGCAGAAATGTTACAATTATCCGAGGATTTAGTTGCTGTATGGTCAGGAGTGTACGACAGCAAAGCCCAACTACTATCTACGGCGGTTGCTGCACCCCGCGTTATTCGTTCGCGTTAGACAATTTAAAGAGTTGTAAATTGGCCCGTGAGAATCCGCAACAGGTAGATAATTAGATGGAAAGCACCGAAAATTGTTTTTTTATTTACTTTGTAGCCAATGTAGTTAATGAAAAAGCTGCGCTTGTTTGATTTTCCCAAGCCTAAACGCCAAAAAGAGTTGTTTTGCCAAACATCCGCCAGCCAAAAAACAAAAAAATTGGCTGATGGTGGGTTTTCTGTGATTAAATCAGGGTTGAAACTATGGAGGGGGCTAGAAAAGTATCATTCTATAGCCATTTTTTGTTTAACTGCGATCGCACTTACTACAGTTTTAGGACATAGATTCTATAATCAGCCAAGGTTAGCTATAGGTACAATTGCGCCGCAGACAATCACCGCACCTTACAGCATAAGTGTAGAAGATATTGAAACAACAAAAGCCGAACGTAAAGCCGCCCGTACCGTTGCTTCGCCTATATTAAAAATTAACGAAGTCGTAAATCAACAAGTTGAAGCCCAGCTTCAACAAATCCTGGTTGCCAGTAACGAAAGTCGACGGATAGCTGGGAGTTTTCCGTTTGTCGAAACATCAACTTTGTCAATTTCCGCGCAACGTTATTTGCGTAATTGCCCAGAATGGGAGTGGAAATTAGTAGTAGAAACTTTTAAAGCCCAATTAGCTAGTAAAAACAAGCCCAGTACCCCAGCAAATAACTCCACAGCCGAAGCAATCATAGAATTGCAAGCCTTGAGTTGGCGTTCACCAGAAAATGTTACTAAATTAATTAATAAAATTACGCAAATTCGGCAGCAATACGCCCAAGCAAAAACTAAACTTGCCCTTAATCCTAGAAATATTGACAAGTTAGTGCTGGAATTGTCAGAGGAGGAATGGAAAAAAACTCAAACGACAATCAATAGCAGCAAAGATCGGATTTTAACTCAAGGAATTGCCCCAGGACTACCGCCAGATATTATTAAAACTGCCGTAGATACACACCTGAAATCCCCTGATGTTAATAGTGCCTTACCAAAAACTGCTCAATCGTGGGTAAAAGCACTACTTATTAACCTTTTGCAGCCAAACTTGATTGAAGACGTTGCTAAAACAAAATATCAAGCCGAACAAGCCGCGTCTTCTGTCAACCCCATAACATTAGAAGTGCAGCAAGGGGAAACTATTGTCAAAGCTGGGCAAGAAATCGACCATGCAGCCTTTTTATTGCTAGATCGTTTTGATTTGAGTCGGCGAGAAATTCGCTGGTACAGCTTGCTACAACTAGGAACTTTTGTAACGGGTTGTTTGGGGGTTTTTGTCTTAATCAAAAGACAATTAGGTTGTACTTTAAAGCAGCGCGATCGCATTTTAGTTATGCTGCTAACTTTGAGTACAATTTTAATCACAACTTTAAGATTCAACTATACCAGCTTGCCAGCAATTGGCTTGCTTTTAGGCAGTTTTTACGCTCCCTCCTTGGGATTTACGGTGATAGCTTTAGTAATAGTGCTATTACCCGCAAGCTTGGGAATTAATATAGAGTATTTGCTGGCAGGGGCGGTTGGGGGCTTACTTGCTAGTAATTATGCCGGAAAAATGCGATCGCGCGAAGAATTAGCTTTACTCGGTGTTGCAGTTGGTTCAGTCGAAGCAATTACATTTTTGCTCGTAGATTTGATTATTAATCACACTAATATTGGTTGGTACGATTGGCAACAAGCTGGATTAGTGGGGCTTTCGGGGGTGGCTTGGAGTATTATAGCGATCGGCTTAAGCCCTTATTTAGAGTATCTATTTGACCTAGTAACGCCGATTCGTTTAGCAGAACTTGCCAACCCCAATCGACCGCTCTTAAAACGCCTAGCAACGAATGCTCCTGGCACTTTTCAACACACTTTATTCGTGTCAACTTTAGCAGAAGCCGCCGCTAAGGAACTTTGTTTAAATGTAGAGTTAGTAAGAGCAGGTACGTTTTATCATGACATTGGTAAATTACACGATCCCCAAGGATTTATTGAAAATCAAAGGGGCGGCCCAAATAAGCACGATGAAATTAATAATCCCTGGTTGAGTGCAGAAATTATTATTAAGCACGTCAGTGAAGGCTTAATAATGGCGCGGAAATATCATTTACCCAAAGCTGTTAGGGCATTTATTCCCGAACACCAAGGCACGATTTTAGTTGCTTATTTTCACCACCAAGCCCAGCAATTAGCTGAGGTAGATAACCCGTCAGGTATAGTCGTTGACGAAAGAGAGTTTCGTTACGATGGGCCAATTCCTCAATCCCCCGAAACTGGAATTGTGATGTTAGCTGATGCTTGCGAAGCGGCGTTACGAAGTCTTAAAGAGGCAACTTACGAAGAAGCTTTAGCAATGGTTAATAAAATATTGCGATCGCGCTGGCAAGATAATCAAATGATAAATTCTGGATTAACCCGCGCCCAAATGTCTCGCATTGCCGAAATTTTTGTTGAAGTTTGGTTGCAATTTCACCACAAGCGGATTGCCTACCCCAAAGCCGCCAATAGCTGAGTTTATTCAATACTGACAAATACTAAATTTCTCTCCCCCCTTGCCAACTGCTCCACACAGTCAGAAACTAAACTTGGGAGTTGATTGGCAGTAAGAGCAGTTTTTTATGAAAAGAGTATTATCGATCATTTTAGGGGGCGGTGCAGGCACTCGGCTTTACCCCCTCACCAAGCAACGCGCCAAGCCCGCCGTACCGTTAGCAGGCAAATATCGCCTCATCGATATTCCTGTTAGTAATTGCATCAATTCAGAACTTTACAAAATTTATGTACTGACGCAATTTAACTCTGCTTCCCTTAATCGCCACATTGCGCGTGCTTACACTTTTCCGGGCTTTACCGATGGATTTGTGGAAGTGTTAGCCGCCCAACAAACTCCAGAAAACCCGAATTGGTTTCAAGGTACAGCCGATGCGGTGCGTCAGTATATTTGGCTGTTAGAGGAGTGGGATGTTGACGAATACCTGATTTTGTCAGGAGATCATCTCTATCGCATGGATTATCGCTTATTCGTGCAACGCCACCGCGAAACCGGGGCAGATATCACGCTTTCGGTTGTTCCCATTTCTGAACGTTTGGCTTCCGACTTTGGGTTGATGAAAATTGACAACGCTGGACGCATAATCGACTTTAGCGAAAAGCCCAAAGGTGACGATTTGCGGCAAATGCAGGTTGATACAACAATCTTGGGCTTGACTAAAGAACAAGCGCAGCAACAACCCTACATTGCTTCGATGGGGATTTATGTCTTCAAAAAACAAGTTTTAATTAACTTATTAAAATCCTCTTTGACTCAAACCGATTTTGGTAAAGAGATTATTCCGGCGGCGGCAAAGGATCTTAACGTTCAAGCCTACTTGTTCAATGGCTATTGGGAAGATATCGGGACGATTGAAGCGTTTTATGACGCTAATATGGCGCTGACAAAGCAACCCGACCCCCCATTTAGCTTTTATGATGAGGAAGCCCCAATTTACACTCGTTCGCGTTATTTGCCCCCTAGTAAGCTGCTAGATTGCCAGGTGACAGAATCAATTATTGGCGAGGGGTGTATTTTAAAAAGGTGTCGAATACAGCATTCAGTGTTGGGAGTGCGATCGCGCATTGAAGAAGGTTGTACCATTGACGATACTTTAATTATGGGAGCGGATTTTTATCAACCCTTTGCTGAGGAGAAATCTCAGCATGAAAGTACACAAATTCCGTTAGGAATCGGCGCAAATAGTACCATTCGCCGCGCGATCATTGATAAAAATGCTCGGATTGGCTGCGACGTACAGATAATTAATAAAGATCGCGTCCAAGAAGCCGAGAAAGAAAGTCAGGGTTTCTACATTCGTAGTGGCATTGTTGTGGTACTAAAAAATGCTGTAATCAAGGATGGTACAGTTATTTAGATAAAGAAAGACATTCCGTCAATGGTTCTCTAGAGGTATGTTGCAAGCCTCAGTAGCCACAGTAAAATCTCATTGGTAGGCGATCGTGGCAGGACTGAGGCGATGCAAATAATAGATAGTTCTCTTTTATCAGCACAAGAATTAGAATTTCGCCAGTTGCAGGCAAATTTGCGCGAATTTTGGCACACAGTAGAGGACTTAGATCGCAGTGATGGGGATATTTTAGTAATTCCTTCCTTGAGTTTAGATCGGCGGGAATTACTAAAAATTGACGGCGTTCACCACTACGAAGAAAGGCTACTTTTTTCCTTGATTCGCCTGCAAAATCCCCGCACGCGGCTAATTTATATTACGTCTCAACCTCTGCATCCCAGTGTTGTAGATTACTATTTGCAATTATTACCAGGGATACCTTTTTCTCATGCGCGCGATCGCTTATTATTACTTTCTACTTACGATTCTTCCCACAAACCCCTAACCCAAAAAATCTTAGAACGCCCCCGATTAATGGCGCGGCTACGTCAGGCTTTACGCCCCGGAAAATCTTTTATGATTTGTTACAACTCCTCGTCTTGGGAGCGAGATTTATCTATACAAATCGGCGTACCGTTGTATGGTTGCGATCCCAGCTTACAAATTTGGGGAACAAAAAGCGGTAGCAGACAAATCTTTGCCGAAAGTGGCATTCCTTACCCAGACGGCACTAACGAAAGCCTGTGGAATGTAGAGGAATTAGTCTCAGCTATTGGTGAACTATGGGAAAAAAAGCCGCAATTGAAACGC
This sequence comes from Chlorogloea sp. CCALA 695, assembly GCF_003003885.1. GTDB lineage: Bacteria > Cyanobacteriota > Cyanobacteriia > Cyanobacteriales > Chroococcidiopsidaceae > Aliterella. Next base: position 89,169 of record NZ_PVWN01000002.1, read on the forward strand.
CTGGTAGTTAAACTCAACGAAGGAATTTCTGGCGAAGCTAATGCTTTATTTGATTTAAGACCAATTCAAAATATATCTGATCCCATCGAAAAGCCAGCAGCAATCAAGCAGCAGTTACAGCAAATGCGCTTTCAAGCGAAATCGGAAAATTGGGATAATTTTTCGGGGCGGATTCCTGAAATAGGGGCAATAGTTGAGGAATTTATCGAAGGCGAAGAAAAGCGAAGTCCTAGCGTTCAGGGTAGAATAACTCCCGATGGGGAAGTAGAAATATTATCTACCCACGACCAAATTTTAGGAGGCCCCGACGGGCAAATTTATCTAGGTTGCCGTTTTCCCGCAGATATTGCTTACCGTTTGCGCCTTCAAGACTTGGGGTTGAAAGTTGGGAGACTACTAGCAGCAAAAGGCGCATTAGAGAGATTTGGAGTTGATTTTATTGCCGTCCGTCATCCTGGAAATGATGGCGATAAGTGGGATATTCAGGCAATTGAAATTAATCTGCGTAAAGGCGGCACTACTCACCCATTTATGACTTTAAAATTGCTAACAAATGGACGTTACGACCTTTCTACAGGATTATTTTACAGCCAGCAAGGACGCGAAAAATATTACACGGCAACAGATAACCTCCAAAAAGAACGCTATAAGGGATTATTACCCAATGATTTGATGGATATTATCGCTACTCACAGGCTGCATTTTGACTCTGGTACAGAAACTGGGACAGTTTTTCACTTAATGGGTTGCCTTTCGGAGTTTGGCAAGCTTGGAGTCACAAGTATTGGCGATTCTCCCCAACAAGCACAGGAGATTTATAACCGTTTAATCAAAGTGCTGGATGACGAAACTCGCAGCTTAATCGAACCAGAGTTAGCCCTTAATCATAACTTTGTTTGAAGCTACAAAATTGGATTATGAACGGTAACTAATTTTGTTCCATCAGGAAAAGTAGCTTCTACCTGTACATCGGCGATCATTTCTGGCACTCCTTCCATTACCTCGTCTCGTGTTAATAAAGTTGTGCCATAACTCATTAGTTCTGCTACTGTACGCCCGTCTCTAGCGCCTTCTAAGATAGCGGCGGCAAGATAAGCCACTGTTTCGGGATAATTCAGCTTTAAACCTCTTTGCTTGCGTCTTTCGGCTACTAAAGCTGCCGTAAAAATAAGTAATTTGTCTTTTTCCTGGGGTGTAAGGTGCATAATTTCTTTATAGTTGCCAAACTCTAGGCGGACAAATAGATCGGTTTAAATAGTGCGATCGCAATAACTGCCAAACTTCCGTAAACCAGTTTCGCACTTCTGTTGTAGAAGATCCACGATAACGACACAATAAGCCTGTGGGTAAGCAAGTTACCCCTGCTTGGCTACTACTATGTTTGGGAAACAAAACCCTTGCTTTCTCTACTATTTCTGGTTCTACAGGTTGCCCAATCCAAGCTAAACTACCCACTATTGCAAGTCTGGCTAAACCATGAGGACTATCAATAATATTTTTTCCCCCAGGTAGCCATTGCCTGTCTATCCACAATGGTAAGCCTTGCTGCCAAACTTCTGTAAAAGATTTCCAATCGCCAGTTAAAAACCTCTCCCCCCTAGCTGTGCGTCCAAATCGGGTAATTTCCCAACCTAACCATTTAGCGCCTGGTGCTAATTCAATGTGCAAGTCTTGCCGATAAACTGCCCCATCAAATACAATTGTTTCTTGAGGCAACCATTCTAAGCAAGCATTAGTATCTACTTGCATTTGCATACTTTGAATTGCCTGCAAGCCATCACTACGATAAATTTTACCTGCTGTAGCGGTTGTAATTAAGGCTTGGGCGTTGGGCCGGAGATGAAAAGATAGATGATTGCGATCGCCTCCCACAATTCCCCCTGCCGTGTGCAACACTACGCTATGGCAAACCCCGCCTTCTGGATAAAACGGGCGCTGTACTTTTAGCGGCGCTTTCATTTGACTGTGAATTATCTGAGTTTTTCCCTGATGCTGGGCATAAACTAAGTTAAGGTTGCCATGCCAGTTATTAGATTTTTGTTCAACATTCCAAGAATTATTCACAATAAAAATATTGAGATGGCAAAGGTAGAATGCTTACGCTGTAACCATTTCAGGGGTTGAGTTAGGAGATACTGGCTCAAAACGCAGAACCATAATTTGATTTAAACGTAAACCCATTGATTCGTAGGTGCGTCCGTTGCGATCGCTAAATTCTACTTCAAAAGCATTGCCATTAGCTAATATCTCCACTACTGTACCAACCTGTCCGCGCCACAAGTTGTCTTCGGGAACATCAACAGTAAGTGCAACTACATCTAATAATTTGATTTCCTTTACTGTCATAGTTTTATACCTCAAAAGTTATACAGGGTAGCAGGTAGTTAATTTGGGAATATCAAACCCCTGTTCGATTATCCAGCCACTACGAAGGATTGCCCTTCTATCTTGCCATTCAAGCCTAAAATCTAGAGTATAGCGTTGTCCAAATTCATCTTGTCGCCCTAATTTAGCCTCATGAGTTTTGACAGCTTCTAGAATAATTTGGCGCAAATCTTCAGCATCTTCCGCCGTCATTCCAAATACTTTTGAAAACAATAAAGCTTTGTGTTTTCCTTCATCATGCTCAGGATTCAGGCAATAATCGCGCAGCTTGCGAATATCTACTATTGCATTCTCCGCATTTGGAATTAGCATTAGAAAAACAAGTTTGCCACAATAATTACCTTACTTCTTTTTCATCTGTTCAACTTTCTGTTTAACTAATTTTGCAACTTGCTCAAATTCGTCGGGCGATTGAGGTAAAGTAAAGGTTTCTGAGGATAAGTTAGCTGTAAAGCGATCAACAAAGGCGTAAAATGCAGAGCGATCGCCCGGATTCGCAACTACATAAGCCCGGAGTTCCACTTTAATCATTGTAGTAAAGTCAGGATTCATTCTCAGAACCTCCTCTAGCCGTTGCGATAAATTTCTATCTCTATGTTATCGCCAGCCAAAATAAAAACATTACCTGTTCGTTTATCTAGGCGGATAACGAAGATAGGCATAAAGGTATTCGTTAAGGATTGGCACAAGGTAATACAAATAATTCCTTGTTCGGCGGCTGGTAAAATTGTCTTATCTCACAATTAAATAATTTTGCTTTAGATTATCAGACCTTTGATAAAGTCTTGATAAAACTCTGCATGATCACCTGTAAAATTGCTCATCCCTTCCTTTGTTAAATATCCGCTTTTTTTATTGGTGTGCGGATCTTTTATGTAGCTATAGATAGACTTAGGATAGGTTGGATTTTCATGCCAACTAACATTAAATGCTGCATATTTAGGAAAAAATGTCAAGTCGGCGTAATCTGGAATGCGATCGCAAATCCACCAAGCTAAAGCCGTCCAATCTCCTGTTTTTTCGTAGTAAGGTATAAACGAAGTGACAATAATGCAAGCTGTCGCGCCCATATAACCGTCTGCGTCTCGTACATCCCAAATATGTTTTGCATAGTTTGATTCATTTTTTGCACAGTTATATTCTTTTTCTGCGCCTTTATTGTTCACTTCCCGCGAACGATAAGCCGAACGAATGCTAATTCTTCCTAGCTGCTGTTGAATTGGTTCTAATACTTTTTCACATAAGTTTTTGCCAGAGGCGATCGCAAGTTCTGGATTTTCGGGAATGTTAATAATGTTTTCTATTTGAGAAATCTCTGAATAAAGAAACTCCCGCATAAAAAAGCTTTTGGATAATTGAACGCGACCTAATTCTTCCAATGCTTCCACTGTTTGCGGAATTTTCATAAAAATAGCTCTGTATGTGCGGCGGTGTCACCTTAAATTTCTGCGGGTATCGTCCAAGGTTGATAAGGCTAGTATACAAATTGTTATTAATCTCCAGCACCTGGCAATTTAAAACTATAATTCTTTTTTAGCCAAAATCGCATAATCATCCAATCCATAATGTAAATCGTGTCCTTGATTCAAATACTTACGTAGCATTACACTCATATGTGTTTGTGTGTGTAAATTTTCCTTAGCAAAAATTCCGAAGTTAGTTCCTGAAGGTATTCTTTTACCTGTAGATGTCATATATTTGTACCACTCAAGCTTTAAACCCAACTCATTTATAAAATCTTTAACTAACCTCTCTTCTTGATCCTGATTTTCCGTTTGATATCGACTATACGCTTGAAACAATCTTCTTCCTTGAACAATTATCAATATATATCCGTCGTCCTTCAGGCTTTCGCTAAATATTTTTTTATACACTTGATGGGATTTTATTCTCTGTTTTTCATCTGCAAAAATACAATGGGAAATTACAACAAAATCAAAAAACTTATTAGGAAGTTCTCTATTTTCATTGCCATTATCGCCATAGCTAAATAAATCAATTGTCTTAAATCGGTAGTAGGTATTAACAGCACTGATATTTTGTTTTTCGATGTATTGTTTCCAAAACTCTAACCCGTGATGCTGTAATAAATTTTGTTGCTCTAAAGAACAGTAAGAAACATGGGTTTCAGGCAATGTAGTAAAATTGCCAGCACTTTTAAACAATGAAAATAATCCATAAATCATTGCCCCAGAACCCGCACCAATATCCAAAATATTAACTTTAGTCTGTAGTAATTTAGATTCATAGACTAAAAACCAAGCTAAATAAGCACTGTATACTCCTTCTAAAAAATACCTCATAAAATATACATGAGGAGTTAAATAAGAGTTGTATTCGGGATCTCGACCGTTTTGTAACGAAGAAATATCTTTGTAAGTGCCTATTAAATGTTGTTTTAGTTCTTCTTGTGGCGTATAAAGTTCAAATTGCGCTTTCAAATAATTAACAATATTTTCTTCTAAATCATAAAATATTTCTTTATCAATACCAGTACATTGCAGCAATTTATCGTTAATTTCGTTAAACTTAAATTTAGCTTTTACTGAATCATTGAAATCTTTATTTTGAGCGAGTAATGAATTATCAACTAACGGTTTAGATATTTGATTAAGTAAAACCTGTTTTTCTTGCTTATAAGCCTCTATTTGCTGTTGAATTGAGATAGCTTGTTGTTCTTTACGCTTTACTTGCTCGTGCAAATCTTCGGTTTGCCGCCTAGATATTTCTAATTGTTTTTGAACTGAACTGCTTTCTTGTTTACGGATTTCTAGTTGTTGTTGAATCAAGATAACTTCATATTCTTTATGCTTTAATTGGTTGCCTAAACCTTCTATTTGTTCAATAGATATTGCTAACTCTTTCTGAAGCGAACCATTTTCTCTGTCGAGGTTTTTTAATTTCTGTCGAATTAAAATAAATTCTTCTTCTTTATGCTTTACTTGATTATGTGTAGATTCTATAGATTGTTCAAGTTGCTTATATTTAGTAGTCAATTGCTCAATAAGTTCCAAATTTTGGCTTGTTTGAGAGCGCAGAACAAGGACTTCTCTTTCATAGTTTTTTGAACTTTCTTCTGACTGAGTTTTATCTCTAAAAGCCTTTTCTAAAAGCGATAATTTTGCTCCTACTCTTTGTTTGTTTTCTAATAATTCTTGAGCTACTTGAATATTGTTTTGATTAAGTGCGGCCCTAAATTTGCGACCTTGCAACCAATTAGTAAGCGGATTACTCATAACCAAATCCTTCTTTACCTTCTTTAATTTCTACGCCTGGAAGTTGAGATAGTAATTTTTCTTTGAACATTATATAGCTTAATTGCTCGTCGTTATACCAGCAAGAGTATTTTTGCTTGATTTCTTCAGCTTCCTTGCGAGTTCCTGCTACAAGGGAGCGGCTATGACTGGCGTGAAATTCTTGAATAACAATTCTATCAGCAATTTTTAGCTTGTCAATAAAAGCGGCTTCATCAGATGGCAATGTAGGAAGCAAAGGCGTAATTGTAATAGAAATTTTTGGTTGATAGCCTTTTAAAGGATCGATTCTTTGTCTGATTGCTTTTATGGCATTAAGTCTAGCTTTAATACTAGGCGATCGCGGTTCAAAATCTTTTCTCACAGATTCACTACCTGTAGGAACACTCATATTGATCCGCAAATACTTAAATCTCTGCAAAATATCAATGTCTCTAATAATTATCGGACTGCGAGTTTGAATTACAAGTATGGGGCAATATTCACGCATTACCTCTAACAACTGGCGAGTTATTTGTGTTTTTGACTCGATTGGCTGATAAGGATCGGTAACACTACTCATATAAATAGTAGGAGGCTTATCTGGATTTTTCTGATACCATTTATCCAATTCTTTTGCTAAGATGTCTGCCGCATTTTGCTTAACAATTACCCACTTACCCCAGTCTTGACGCATCTGACTATTGGGACTAAATGCCGCCGCATAACAATAGCTACATCCATATTGGCAACCCCGATAGGGATTGAGTGTAAAATCGTAAGCTGATATAAATCCACTAGCTTTTGTTAGTATCGATTTAGCATCTTGGGCATAGACATTGGCATCTCCAAATTTTTCTTTGACTAAACTTGTAGGTACTCCTTGGCAATATCCTTCATATTGAAACTTCGCCATATTTAAACCTGTGAAAGTGCAAAATTTATCGCCATTGCTTTATTAAGATTAACTTTAATTTTCTAGCTTGAGTTAACTTAGTTTTCAAGATAACCGAGTGCTTTATAAAATTGCCTCTAATCTTAGCAACTGCTGAAATATCTAATAATTAATTGGCTGGGAACTTTTTATTCTATATAGATTAATATTAAAATATGTAAAGTACGCTTTCATAATTCATCTATGCCTAGCCCAGCAAAAAGTAATAAATCCCGCATTGTCGTTATTGGGGCGGGAATTGGCGGTTTAACGGCGGGGGCATTACTAGCACATCGCGGCTATGAAGTCATAATTTTAGATCAAGCTATAGTTCCTGGGGGTTGTGCTTCTACCTTTAAACGTCAAGGCTTTACCTTTGATGTAGGTGCAACTCAAGTAGCGGGTTTAGAACCTGGCGGGATTCATCATCGTATATTTGCCGAATTAGAAATAGATTTACCCGCGTCTACACCCTGCGATCCAGCTTGTGCGGTATATTTACCGGGGGAAAGCAAACCAATTAATGTATGGAGAAGCCGGGAAAAGTGGCAAGAAGAAAGGTTAAGACAGTTTCCCGGTAGTCAAGATTTTTGGAAATTGTTAGAGGATTTATTTAAAGCTAGTTGGGCGTTTCAAGGGCGAGATCCGGTACTACCTCCCCGGAATTTGTGGGATCTGTGGCAGCTAACGCAGGCTGTACGCCCTGGAACTTTGATTACCTTGCCCTATACCTTTATGACTGTAGGAGATGCGCTGCGGGGCTGTGGACTAGAAAGCGATCGCCGTTTGCGAACTTTTCTAGATTTGCAACTCAAGCTTTATTCTCAAGTAGACGCGGAAGAAACAGCGCTACTGTACGCTGCAACAGCGTTAAACGTTTCGCAGTTGCCCCAAGGATTGTTTCACTTGCAAGGTAGTATGCAGGTATTGAGTGACTTATTAGTAAAAGCTTTAGAACAAGATGGCGGTAAGCTGTTGATGCGTCATACCGTTGAAAGCATCCAACTAAAAGATGGTAAACCTACGGGTGTAGTTATTCGCAATCAAAAAAATGGTGAAGTTTGGACGCAACCAGCCGATGAAATAGTTGCTAATGTCACGGTGCAGAACTTGGTACAGCTACTAGGTGAAAATGCGCCCACTGGTTACACTCGCCGCGTAGAAAAACTCCCCCAAGCATCCGGGGCTTTTGTTGTGTATTTGGGTGTAAAACAAGAGGCGATTCCGGCTAATTGTCCGCCACACTTGCAATTTCTCTACGACGAGGAAGGAGTTATTGGTGAAAATAATTCTTTATTTGTTTCTGTTAGTCACCCCGGCGATGGACGCGCCCCCGATGGATTTGCAACGATTATCGCGTCTTCTTTTGTAGATCCTAACCCTTGGTGGAGTGGGGATTACGAGACAATGAAGCAAGAATATACAGAAAAAGCGATCGCCAAACTAGCTCAATTTTTCCACCTCACCCCCGAAACAATTACTTTTCAAGAAGCTGCAACCCCCCGCACTTTTGCCAGGTATACCGCCCGTGACTTGGGCGTTGTGGGTGGAATTGGGCAAAGAGTGCCTACTTTTGGCCCTTTTGGTTTTGCTAACCGCACCCCGATTAAGCATCTATGGTTAGTGGGCGATTCTACTCATCCTGGAGAAGGAACCGCCGGGGTTAGTTATTCGGCTTTGACTGTAGTTAGACAAATCGAGGCACAAATAATGTAGAGACGTTGCACTGCAACGTCTCTACAACCCAGATTTAGCGCTTAGATTGCTGATACTCCGAAAAGGATTGATAGCAATCTTTTTCTTCGTAAAGATGACATTTATCGGTAACGTCTTTAATCAAAGCCCAAGAAAAATTACATTCATTATGCAAATACGCCGCCCAATTTTCTTGAATACTGCGATAAGCCATCCGCAAATTGTAAGACGGAATCGCCGTAGAAATATGGTGGGGTACGTGGACGTTGATATCGTGACAAAGAAATTCTACCCAACGTGGATAGTTGCAGTGGATAGTACCTGATAATTGCGCGATCGCAGCAAGCCATTTACTATCTTCCATAAACGGTACATCCGACGCTGTATGGTGAAAATAAGTAAAGGTACTCATCCAGAAATGGTAGATTAGCCAAGGTATTAGCCAAAACTTGACTACACCCCAAAGACCTGTAGTTGCAAACAGTAAGGGAAAAGCGATCGCTGCAAAAACTACTACAACCGTAACGGAAAGCTTGATATCAGACCGTTCTTTGGGCTGATATTTAGACAAATCAAAGTGCGTTACCGCCCAATGAGCAATAGATCCTACCCACCAAAAGCGATTTTTGGCAAATCCTTGAAACACTGACTGTCTAAAACTTCCCCAACCTTCGTATCTTTCGGGGGTAATTGGTCGCCAGGCGTTATCTTGTTCCAGGTGATTAGTGTAAACATGGTGATGGTTATGCTTAATTCGCCAGCCGTGAAAAGGGTAAATTAACGGCATCATAAATATATGCCCCACCAAATCATTTACCCAACGCCGTTTTGCAAAAGAACGATGTCCGCAATCGTGAGCAATTACAAAAAATCCTGTTAACCCCGTACCTGTAAATACCCAGAATAAAGGCAAGAAGTACCAAGGAGCTAAGGCAAGTCCCGCATAGCCTAAGCCCACCATCAGCACGTTTACAAGCGCTCTTGACCAGGCTTTGCGCTGATTTTGCTGAAAACACTCTTTGGGCAAAGTTTTGATAATATCTTTGAGAGTCAGATCCGACCTAGATGGTAGTGTCCGAAAATTGATTTCTGATGTAGTCATGAATCCCTAAAAAACACCTTAAGCAAGTCCCTGTTTTCAAGTCCTTGGCTGATAATATTAGCTTTAACAGAAGCTTCAAATTGAAGTGAACCACCACAAGTTATAGCTGGGGAGCAACACCCCCAATCAGCAATTAAAACAGGTAATCAGTTAAAAAAGAACTTCTGTTAAGTTATTTTAAGTTATTTTACGACCCATGATTAATAAATCGCGCTCAATTGCGTCTAAATTGGCTACTTGAGGCAAATGTCCCCAAATTTGAAAGCCAAATAGCTCAAATAATTTTATGCTGGGCTGATTGTGGGCAAAAATGAAACCTAAAAGGGTGTTTAATCCTAAACTGGGACTAAGAGAAACCGCGCTCTCTAGCAGCTTGTACGCCACGCGCTGACGTTGATAGACTGGGGAAACATAAATACTAATTTCTGCCGTTGCTTGGTAGGCTGGTCGTCCGTAAAATGATTGAAAACTCAGCCATCCTAGAATAACTTTGTCTGTTTCCATTACTAAGATTGGGCGGCTAGTAGAAGAATGCTGATAAAACCACTCTAGGCGACTTTCCACCGATACGGGGTTTAAGTCCGCCGTTGCTAGACGACCAGGGATAGAAGAATTATAGATAGTAACGATCGCCCTTAAATCGGCTTCTACCGCATTTCTGATATACATAAATTAGATGTGTACCCATAGAACAACATGAATAGTAATGTTCAACAATGGAATGCCGACTTATACGATACTAAGCATAAATTTGTCTCTTCACTGGCTACAGAAACCGTTGAATTATTATCGCCAAAAGTAGGAGAGCGCATCCTAGATATTGGTTGCGGTACAGGACATCTGACTCAGCACATTGCTAGTTGTGGTGCGGAAGTTTTAGGGGTTGATAGTGCGGAAACGATGATTTGGCAAGCACGTCAAAATTACCCTAATTTACAATTTGCAGTTATGGACGCAATAAACCTAGAATTTACAGGAGAATTTGACGCAGTTTTTTCTAATGCTGTGCTGCACTGGATTAAGCAACCAGAAAAAGTTATTGCAGGGGTTTGGAAGTCGCTTAAACCTGGGGGGCGTTTTGTGGCAGAATTTGGCGGAAAGGGAAATATTAATTCTATTCAAACTGCACTAGAACGAGCAATTTGTCAAGAAAGTTCTGCTTTTGAGAAAGTGTCAAATCCTAACTATTTTCCCAGTATTGCGGAGTATAGCAGTTTATTAGAAAAACAGGGTTTTGAGTTGACTTTTGCGACATTATTTGATCGGCTAACTCCTTTAAATGGAGAAAGCGGAATGGTTAATTGGCTGAAAATGTTTAGAAATAGTGTATTAGCTGCTTTTTCTGAAGATACGCAAGCTAGAATTTTGGCTAATGTAGAAGAACAGTTGCGTCCAACATTATATAAAAATATTACTTGGTTTGCCGATTATCGCCGCTTGCGTATAGTTGCAATTAAAAATTGATGTTTGTTGCAAAAATTGGCGTTCTGAATTTAGGTATAAAATGATTTTACGCGGTCGAAAAACCTTTGTAGAAACGTTGCATTGCAACGTTTCTACACTAATTAAATTAGGCGCGATCGCCTTACTATTTATCTTTCTAATAAGCTGCACTCCAAAGCAATCAAGCTCTTTAACTGTATCGGCGGCGGCTAGTTTGCGAAATGTGCTAGAAGAAGTAAAACAAGAGTATGCTAAATCTCAGCCAGACGTAAAAATTAACTACAATTTCGGTGCTTCTGGAGCTTTACAGCAACAAATTGAGCAAGGCGCAGATGTAGATATATTTGTTTCTGCTGCTGCTAAACAAATGGATGCTTTGGAAAGTAAAAAATTACTAATTACTGACACTCGAAAAAATATTTTAGGCAATCAAATTGTATTGATTGTCCCGAAGAATGCCGAGGAGATTTCTAGCTTTGCAGATTTAAAGGGCGATCGCATTACTAAAATTGCTCTAGGCGAACCTAAAAGCGTACCTGCGGGAAAATATGCTCAAGAAGTTTTAAGTTATTTTAAAATACTTGAAACTACTAAATCGAAGTTTGTTTTTGCTAAAGATGTTCGTCAAGTCTTAAGTTATGTAGAAACAGAAAATGTTGACGCAGGCTTTGTTTATATTACTGATGCTAAACAGTCAAGTTTAGTAAAAATTGTTGCAATCGCTCCCGTAAAATCTCATTCTCCCGTAATTTATCCTGTTGCAGTTATCCAAAGCAGTAAAAATGTTGCTCAAGCTAGAATTTTTACAGGTTTTTTGTTGAGTAGGGAGGCTAATAATATTTATAGAAAATATGGATTTAACAAACCATCCATCCAATGAATCTAGACTTATCTCCCCTTTTGATATCTTTTAAAACTACTTTTATAGCTACAGTAATTACATTTTTTTTAGGGATTGCGGCGGCGCAGTGGATATTTAACTATCGCGGCAAAGGTAAAAATTTAATCGATGGTTTACTTACGCTTCCGCTCGTTTTACCTCCTACAGTAGTAGGCTTTTTCTTATTATTAATACTCGGCAAGAATGGTTTAGGGCAACTATTGCAACCCTTGGGAATTACAGTAATTTTTACTTGGTATGCAACTGTAATTGCAGCTATTGTAGTTGCTTTCCCGCTAATGTATAAAACGGCATTAGGCACATTTAAACAAATAGATACAAACTTGCTTGCAGCAGCGCGGACTTTAGGCGCATCCGAGTGGCGAGTATTTTGGCAAGTAACTTTACCTCTAAGCAAGTCAGGAATTATCGCCGGAACAATTTTAACTTTTGCTCGTGCTTTGGGCGAATTTGGGGCAACTTTGATGCTGGCGGGGAATATTCCCGGCGAAACTCAAACTATCCCTATTGCGATATTTTTTGCCGCCGAAGGTGGAGAAATAGATAGCGCTTTGCTATGGATAGTAGTAATTGTGGCAATTTCTCTAATAGCGACGCTTGGATTAAATTATTGGTCAGATTTGCCAGAGATAATTAAAACTTCTCCCCACTATCAAGAGAGAAATTATTTAACTCCTCAGATTCTTAGTTTTAAAAGAAGTGAAAATAATTTGCTTGTAGATATCCAAAAATCTTTGCCTAATTATACTTTGATAACTAGCTTTACTGCTGACAATTATCCCCTGGGATTATTAGGGGCTTCAGGCGCGGGTAAAAGTATGATTTTGCGCTGTATCGCTGGGTTAGAAAAGCCTAATAAGGGGTGCATTGTACTTAATGGACGAGTGCTATTTGACGAGCAAAAACAAATTAACTTACCTGTACGCGATCGCCATATTGGTTTTGTCTTTCAAAATTATGCCTTGTTTCCCCACCTAAATGTTGCTCAAAACATTGCTTTTGGGCTACAAAACTTATCCCCTCTAGAACGAAATCGGCGCGTAAACGAACTAATAACCCTAATGCACCTGCAAGGACTACAAACACGCCATCCCAAGAACTTATCGGGGGGACAGCAGCAACGAGTAGCCTTAGCGAGGGCTTTGGCAATGCAACCAGAGGTACTTTTATTAGACGAGCCATTTTCAGCTTTAGATACTCACCTCCGCAGCCAACTAGAAAAACAGCTAATAGCGATTGTGAATAACTACCAAGGTGTAACGCTATTTGTTACCCATAATTTAGAAGAAGTTTATCGAGTTTGTAAAAATCTTTTGGTACTCTCTGAAGGCAAAACGGCGGCGTATGAGAGTAAAGAAAGCATTTTCGAGCATCCCCGTACCTTTACCACCGCTCAAATTACCGGATGTAAAAACTTTTCTCGCGCTCAGGTTATTTCACCTCAAAAAGTTCGAGCAATAGATTGGGATTGTACTTTGTACGTAACCAAGGCTATTTCTAATCCACTACATATAGGCATTCGCGCCCATCAACTAATTTTTACAGATACCCCAACTGTAAACACCTTTCCTTGCTGGGTTGTCCAAACGAGCGAAACGCCCCACCGCATGACAATTTATCTTAAACTACACAATTCGCCCACTCAACTTAACGATTATCATCTGCAAGCAGAAGTTTTTAAAGAAAAGTGGGCTGTGTTAAAAGATCGTCCTTTTCCTTGGCTTGTATACTTAGATCCCGTGCGGCTATTTTTGATGGAAAGCTAGATTTGCTTAAGTTTCTAGCTGTTGTTGGGCTTGAATTGCGATCGCTTTATTATGGCTAATGTTCGCTTCTTCTTTGCGCCCTATCTGTTCTAAAGCTAATCCTCGGTTGTACCATCCCCAATAATCGTTGGGGTTTAACTCTAATACTCGATCGAAAGCCGCGATCGCATCATTGTAGCGGTTCATTTTTCCCAAAGATAACGCCAAGTTGTACCAAGTGCGATCGCATTCTGGCTGAATTTTTAAAGCTTTGTGAAAACTAGCTACAGCGTTTTCATGCTTTCCCCAATCGCTTAAAATTAAACCCCGGTGATACCAAGCTAAAAAGCCATCAGGTTTAAACTCAATCGAGCGATCAAAACTATTTAAAGCTTCTTCGTAACGCTGCAAATTTTTTAAGGCTGTACCTCGGTTGTACCATGCCCAATAAGCGTTTGGTTGTAATTGCAAAGCTCGATCAAAACTAGCAACAGCTTTTTCAAACATACCGCACTCACTCCAAGTAATGCCGCGATTGTGCCACACTGTAGGACTATCAGGATTAAATTCTAAAGCTCGCTCAAAGCTATTAATTGCCTCAATATAGCGCCCCAACTTACCTAGGGCGATACCGCGATTGTGCCACAGGCAGAAAGCATCGGGGCAAATTGTCAATGCTCTATCAAAACTTGCGATCGCATCCTTGTGTTTTCCTAAACTACCCAAAGCAAAACCTCGTTGCGACAACGCCTCGCTATAATCGGGTTTATATCTCAAGGCGCGAGTAAAACTAGCGATCGCTGCTTCGTACTTTTCTGCCTTGACTTGGTGTAATCCTTTGTGAAACAGAAATTCTGCTTCTAAGCTGGGTTTTAACATCATAATATTTGGCATCATACCTAAGACTGATATTACCTTTAAAGTTCCCAAAAAATGATGAAGATCAATCAACAAATTATTGAGTTTCGTGTCGAACGCGATTCGATGGGCGAACGACAAATTCCTAGTAGTGCTTACTACGGCATCCAAACCTTACGAGCAATAGAGAATTTCCCAATTAGTGGAATTAAACCTTTACCTACTTATATCGATGCCTGCGTAACGATCAAAAAAGCCACAGCCCTTGTAAATGGTGAGCTTGGCTGTATACCTCAACCTATTGCTGAGGCGATTGTCCAGGCGGCGGAGGAGATACTTAGAGGGGATCTGCGCGATCAATTTGTAGTAGATATTTATCAAGCTGGGGCGGGTACTTCTCACCACATGAATGTAAACGAAGTATTGAGTAATCGCGCCTTGGAGATTTTAGGGGATGAAAAGGGCAATTATCAAAGAGTTAGCCCCAACGATCATGTCAATTACGGACAGTCTACTAATGATGTAATTCCTACAGCGATTAGGATTGGTGGATTGTTGGCACTAAGGCGCACTTTATACCCAGCTTTAGATAAAGTAATCGCATCTCTGCATATTAAAGCTGAAGAATTTATTGATATAGTCAAATCGGGTCGAACTCACTTACAAGACGCGGTTCCCGTAAGACTAGGCGAAAGTTTCCGGGCGTGGGCGCAAATCCTTACTGAACACAAAACCCGCTTAGAATTGGCACAAACAGATTTAACCCGGTTAGGATTGGGAGGCAGTGCGGCAGGTACGGGCTTAAATACTCATCCTGATTATAAAACGCGCGTCGCTGAAGTGTTATCGGAACTACTTAATCAACCACTGCAAAGCGCACCTCACATGATGGCTGCAATGCAAAGTATGGCTCCTTTTGTCAATGTTTCGGGGGCAATTCGCAACTTAGCTCAAGATTTGGTTAAAATTTCCCACGATTTGCGCTTAATGGATTCTGGCCCAAAAACAGGGTTAAAAGAAATTCAATTGCCACCCGTACAGCCAGGATCTTCAATTATGCCAGGGAAATATAACCCCGTAATGGCAGAAATGACAGCAATGGTATGTTTTCAGGTGATGGGGTACGATAATGCGGTTTCTTTAGCGGCCCAAGCAGGACAATTAGAATTAAATGTCATGATGCCTCTAATTGCTTACGATTTAATCCACTCGATTGAGATTTTGGGTAATACCATTGCGGCGCTGACAGATAGTTGTATTGTCGGAATTACTGCTAATGGCGATCGCTGTCGAAGTTACGCCGAAGGTAGTCTTGCTTTAGTTACCGCTTTAAACCCTCACATTGGCTATCTAAACGCCGCCGCCGTAGCTAAAGAATCACTGGAAACAGGTAAATCTTTGCGGCAAATTGTTAAAGAGCGCAATTTGATGACAGAGGAAGAATTAGCCCAAGTGTTGAATTTAGAACAAATGAGCGCCATGTTGTAAATTGTTACTTTAAAAGCTTGATCCCCCTTGAAAAAGGGGGGAAAATAAAAGAGCTATTTTTAAGCAGGTTGGGGGATCTGGGCGTAAGTCTTGATAGTAAAGCTTTAACTATGCCAAGCTCTAGTTAGTTGCTTACAAATATCTTTGCTGTATAGGCTGGTAAGTCTACTGTTAAGCCTTCATTACTAATTTTGACTTCTGACGATTCTAACCATTCGCGCCATTCCCCCGTCGGAAAATTAGGAACTATGTGTGTATCAAAAGTGCGATCGCCTAAATTAATAATTACAACTACTTCATGTGCCGAATCATCCCAACGCCTGTAAGCAAAAACTCTCGATTCTGGGTTTTCGTGGAAAAATTCAATGTTGTCGCTTTGCAAGGCTTTACCTTCTTTGCGTAAGGTAATTAATTGCTGGTAGTAAGCAAATAAATCTTTATTTTCCTCTCTTTCTAACAACGGCCAAGCAATTTTTTTTGGTTGAGTTACAGTTTCACTTTTGCGCTTGTGTTCGCCAAACTCCTCTCCCATCCACAACATCGGTACGCCAACAGCCGTCATTAGCAATACTGCGCCTAATTTAGCTCTTGTAAAAGCTGCCCGATCAAAAATACCGCGATCGCCTAATTCCCTCATGGTACGCTGGCGATCGTGGGTAGCTAAATAATTGACTACATTTATAGCGGTTGCATAACCTTGTAGTCTAGGATCTAAAACTTGCTTGAGATTATCTAATTCAAAAGTTTCGCCGCAAATATGAGGCATGATAAAGTAACGAAAACTCTCATGCCAACAAGCATCTAAAGGGCCTTTAGGAGCCGTAATGGTACTGGTATCAGGGATATTTTCGGCAATGTTGTAAAAGGGCTTATCGGCGGTATTTTTCTTTGATTGATGAGCTACCCATTCGAGAAATTCATTGTTAGCTAATTGGCGCACCGCATCAAAGCGAATCCCATCAATATGATATTCCTGCACCCAAAAGCGTACTATATCCCCTACATACTTCCAAGCTGGTTTAACATCTAGCTTTTCGTCGTAGTTGTCGTAATTAAATTCTGGCCCCCAATGATTTGCTGGATCTTCGGGGTAGTGCATATGCTCGTAGTACCAGTAATTTCGGTCTATCTGCATTAAAGGACATTCTTCGTCAGTATGGTTATAAATACCATCCATAATTACGCGAATACCTCTACCATGACATTCATCAATAAATTGCTTTAATTCTTCAGTAGTTCCATAGCTAGACTCTGTAGCAAAGAAGTGACGAACTTTATAACCCCAACTATAATCGCCGGGATACTCATTGACGGGCATTAATTCAATTGCATTTATACCTAAGTCGCGCAAATAGTCTAATTTAGAAATCGCATCTGTATATTTTCCTTGGCGATCGCTATCTACTTCACCGCCTGTAAAATCTGCTATATGCAGTTCGTAAATAACTAATTCTTTATTTTCTGGCAATGGTGTATCGTCGTGTTGCCAAACGTAGGTATCGATTATGCGATCGCCACCTTTGATCCTAACTAAAGCATATTTCTTTTCGTCATCCACATCTGTAGCGTAAGGATCGATAACATCTATCCAGCTATCGGCTTCAAACTGCGGACTTTTTGTTTGAATCCGAAACTTATATTGATAGACTCCATCCGCCAAATCTACTTTAGTGCGAAAGTAGCCATCTTCGCCTTTTTCCATTGGTACGTCTTCCCAGTTAGAAAAAGAGCCAATTAAAGCCGCTTGCTGATTGCGTGGCGCAAATAAATTAAACTCTATAGAACTTGCCATCGATTTTCCTTTGTCTGTTACGGAAAGAAAATTTTAGTAATTACTACTAACGCCCAATTAAATTTACAAGCAAAACCAAGTTATTGCTTCTTTCCTAAGAAACATCCATAAGTTTAAGAGGGAATATTTTAATTATTCATGCTAATAAATAATACTACAAAACGGACTTATTTTAGAATTAATAGCTATAAGGAAAGTAAATTTAGTCAATAAAATTCGTATTTTTTAGTAAAAGACTCAAGCTTACTATTGTGTGATACCAGCCATAAACTGTGTCATTGCTTCAAGTCGTGAAGGTATCAATACGCAACGCGCTAGTAAGTCTATGTCTAATTCGGGCAAAAGTTCGCTACGCGAGATAGTTTCATAATTATCGTCACGTAATCGGTATAAAGAAAGTTGATTATTTTCCCAAAACCAAACTTCAGAAATATTAAAACGTTTATATTTCTCTAGTTTTTTTGAACTACCACTACTTATAACTACTTCAAGTGCTAAGTCTAGATGTTCCTTCTTTTCATGCAAATAATAGGATTCATCGGGTTCAAAAGAAGCACTTTTAACTTCCGATGCACGAGTGGCGCTACCTACAGGAATGAACTCAATTTTCAGGTATAAAAAGTAAGCTTCTAATAAAATAGCGATCGCTTTTTTAATGAGTTCGTGCTGTTCGCTAATTGTCATAAATTCTATACAACCATCAAGGTAAGATATCCGCAACCCTGGCACTTCTGACATTAAGTCTTCAATAGCCTTAAATTGCTGCCAATTGCGATCGCCTGGTAAAACAAAATACTGTTCTTTAGCAACTTTTTCGACAATTTTTGTACTCATAATTAAACTTTGCTTTAGCAATTAAATAAACCCTACCTATACTTTTTTATAGGTAGGGGCATAATATATTCAGTCTAACCAAGCAATTCCATCGCGCGTTCAACTAAGTTTTCCGCCGTTAAACCATTAAACGCCATCAGCTCGGCGGGACTTGCGGTAGTTTCTCCCCGCTTCCAAGCAAAGGTATCGCGCTTTGAGTTGCTGCGTAACATAATTGGTTCTAGCATTCCACTTGCACCAGCAGTTACGCCAATCAGGGCATCACAGCCAAATAACTCCTCAAATCCTGCATCGCTTAAAAAGTCTCCATCTGGTTCGCTGCAACTATCCCAAGCTAAATCAGTAGGACGATAGAGACGACGAGGATTGACAACTGAGACAATGCGTACACCTATTTCTTGCGCTTCTAAATAAGTCGCTGCTTCAAAAACTGGCATAAGTACCATATCGCCAATTACAGCAAATACTACAGTTTTAGTGCCTTTTACGTCTTGTAGTGCGATCGCGCCCTTGGTTAAAGCTTGTCTACTTTGCTCAAAAGTAGTCCGAATCGGTAAAGGTGACTTACTAGCAGTAATTACAATCCCTTTATTTTTAGTAGATAGCGCCCACTCGTAGCAAGTTTGAATACTATTCGCATCTGGGGGAAATACAGGAAAAACGTTGCCATTTCGCATCATAGCGGCGAAATAAGCCTCAATTTCTGGGCGTTGGTGCGTCCAACCGTTACGCCCTTGCTCTAAAGCCCCCGCAGTGAATAAAGTAACAATTGATGGTGTTGGACGGCGCAATTCTGCCATCGCTTGAGTTACAGTCTGCATAATGGGCAAACCATTGATTGCAAAAGATTCGTAAGAACACCACAAAGTCCGGCTACCCATCAAACATAAGCCCACCGCTAAACCCGCACAAGCATCTTCACTTAAAGGCTCATAAACTTGCCCTGTAGGGTTTTGATTGTACAAATCGTCGGTAGTGGGATGGACAATTTTTAAAGCTTGGTTAATGTTGGCAATACCTGACGCTTCATTACCATCAGCGTTAGCAACAATAAAATTGCGATCGCTTTTCCCCACCATCCCCACAATTTTACCCATTGCAGTTGTAGCTACTTTTGGCTCACCACCTACAGAGTATTCTTCTAAACCCAGTTCACCCAATTCTGATAATTCATAAACCGATTCTGTAACCGATGTGCGCCCCGCCGAGCCACCCCCAGAACGTTCAAAGTTGTTGCGCACCAATTCCCACGCCGCCGGGGTTAAAGCACGGGTTTTTAGGGCATTGATAATGTCTGCATTATCGAGAGTGTGCATGGCATAGAGGTTATGAGATTTTGCCCCTTTAGCGTGGACTCCCGCGCCCTTTAGCTGCTTAATAATCATTACCGTTAATTTGCCCCCTAAAGCCAATTTAGCGGCGCTATCGGCGGCTACAAGTACCGCTTTGGTGAATTCTAAACGATGCTCGAAAGAGAAAGCCGTACTATCAACATAATCTCCTGGTTGATTTTTGTCGTCAAAGTCTTTGGCATTAACTAAAATTACTTCTTCAAAGCCGTTACCTTGCCAATAAGCAATCATCTCTGCATTCGATTTCGTCGAAACCATGCTGTGATGTTCTTGGCTAAAACCGTTCCAGACTAAAACAGGCAAAAAGTTAGTAACATCAGGGTAAGCGGTGTGGAAGTGCGCCATCGAACTTACAATATAAGGCTCCCCTAAGCCACCATCGCCGACAGTAAAGGGAAATAGCTTATCTCTATGCAGTTTAGCCGCAGACATGGCAAAGTGTTGTCCTTGTCCTAACGGGCCTGCGGGGGCGAGAATGCCGGGGATAAGTCCCGACAAGTGACCTAAAAGCCCGTGTTTTTCGCGGTATCTGTCGCGCAATTGTTGGACGTTGACAATTCCCATGTCTTCTAGAGATTTATCTAAAAACATCGCGCTGTAAAAACCGGGGGCGTGATGTCCGACTTCAGTAATAATATTTTTATGCCCTAGCATAACTAAAGCCGCGTAAGCCTCCGCTTGACTTGCAAAGCCTCCTGGATGTCCTGATGCTTTGCTGGCTGTAACTTGCAATGTTAGATAACGCAAGGCATCTGCTGCAAGTAAGGTTTGAAATACAGCATCGGGGGATTTTGGATCGGTAATGGCTGTTTGATTAGGAGCGATCGCACATTCTTTGCCATAAGTCTCAAATTCTGGCAATTCTTCGCCAAAATACTGAATTCCTTGACAAAAATCTGGAATTGACACTTTTATTTCTTGGGTCGATGCCGTCATGTCTACTTTCCTTTTAGTTAATTATTTAACGTTTATTCTACAGTTGTGCTGTTGCTCAGATACTTTACTTTTGCTTATTAGTTCAATTAGTCCCGCACTCGGCGAATAATGTATTGATTATTTCTATCAGCTTTTAAAATTAGCTAGTAATTTTTGATAGCAAAACTTATAAGATCGTTTAGTCTCAAATTTTCAAACATTTATGCAAGTAATTAATGGCCCTAGTTCACCACAATTTATCCAATTGCTAGAAGCTGTCGCACGTCCTACCCAGCGTTTAGATGCCTATGCTAAAGAATACGGCGATGTTTTCGTTTCTAAGTTAAGTGGCTTTCGTCCTTTTGTCCTTTTTAGCCATCCCCAAGCAATTCAACAAATACTTACCGCCGATCCTAATCTATTTGATTCTGGAATAGCAAATCAAATCTTACATCCTTTAGTAGGTGATTATTCGTTACTACTATTAGATGGAAGTAGCCATCAACGCCAACGCAAATTGCTTACGCCGCCTTTTCATGGCGATCGCATGAAATCTTACGGAACGCTAATTTGTGAAATTACAGAACAAGTTATGAATCAGCAACCAATTGGTGAAATATTCTCTGTGCGATCGGCTACTCAAGAAATATCTTTAAAAATAATTTTAAGAGCCGTATTTGGCTTAGATGAAACGGAGCGATTTCAACAACTTAGAAAGCTTTTGAGTTCAATTTTAGATGCGGTAGGTTCGCCCCTAAGTTCTACTTTGTTATTTGTCCCTGCACTACAAAAAGATTTAGGTGCTTGGAGTCCTTGGGGTAAATTTGTCCGCCAAAGAAGAGCAATAAATCGGTTAATTTATGATGAAATTGAAACCCGTAAAACTGATAATAATATTTTTGGCGAAGACATTTTAAGCTTAATGATGTCTGCAAAAGATGAAAATGGGCAATCAATGACAGATGTAGAACTACGCGATGAATTAATGACTTTGTTATTTGCAGGACATGAAACTACAGCCTCAGCTTTAGCTTGGGCTTTTTACTGGATTCATAAGTTACCAAACGTCAAGTCAAAGTTATTAGCAGAACTAACTACTATTGGTACTAATTTCGATCCTAATGTAGTTGTTAAACTGCCTTATTTAACGGCGGTTTGTCAAGAAACTTTGCGAATTTATCCCATAGCAATGTTTACCTTCTCGCGCATTTTAAAAGCACCCATGCAAATCATGGGTTATGACTTTGCTGAGGGGACACAATTAACACCTTGTATATATTTAACCCATCACCGAGAGGATATTTATCCCGAACCAAAACAGTTTAGACCAGAACGTTTTTTAGAGCGTCAATTCTCACCTTACGAGTTTTTACCTTTTGGTGGTAGCAATCGGCGTTGTATTGGTATGGCGTTTGCAATGTTTGAAATGAAACTTGTACTAGCAAAAGTTTTATCGCAATGGCAAATGAATTTAGCTGAAACTAAGCTAGTGCAGCCTATACGTCGCGGTATTACTTTAGCGCCATCGGGAGCCATAAAAATGAGGCTAATCGCTAATAACCATGTTAACCTTGATTGATTTAAGTACAAAATCTTTGCGTCAATCGCCTAAAACCAGCGTAATTACTGAGATTTAGAGCGATCGCCTTTCTCAACACAACTATATGAATAGTTTAAAACTAGCTTTTAAAAACTCTTTTAGCGATCGCGGTTTTGTTCTCCCGATTGCTTTAGCAATGGGAACTGTGATGATTTTAGTAGGAGTAGCAGCCGTTGCTAGATCCCAACAAACTCTCCTTAATGCGATCGCCCGCAAGCAAACTGCTGGTGGGGGAAGTTTAACGGTAGCGGAAGGAGGTATAGCTAGAACTTTGGCTCAACTTACTAAAGCTAATAATAGTGTACTACTAACAAGAAATTATGATTCTATAAATCCCAAAACTAATAAAACTTATCTCGGAGTCGATGGGATTTTAAATAATGGTGACGAAGAAAATACTTTAGTAGATGAGTGGGCAAATGCAAGCAGTGTTGCCTCCTGCGGTGCGACTCCAGAAACTCCTGATGCTACCTACAATGGCATCATTGGTAATGGCAACTCTTATACGCTCAAAGCCTATCGTTATAACAATACTAATGGTACTGGCACTTTATTAATAGAGGGCAAACGAAAAACCTCAGTTTCACTGATTAAAGTAATCGTAACCGTTGACTCAATTGCTGGCGATTTTCCTGGTGTTGTTGCCTTTGAAAAAATGGAACTGAGAGGGCGGGATGTGACTGGCAGCAATGGCAATGTCTACTACGATCCTGCCTTTTCTACTAATACTAGCTTGATAGCATCTGCTGCTCCCGGCGATGCTAATAGACCGGATTATTTAAACGCCATTATATCTGGTAACGATGATTATCCTAATGATGGTGATAGTGTCGATAATATAGAGGGAAAAATAGTTGCGTGCAAAATAAATCCTACTTTTCCTTACATTTTTCAAGGCACAAATTACTTAGGCAATCTTAACTATAATTTGAAACTTTTTGGCTCAAAAAACGGGATTAGCTACTATCAAGCAATAAAGATACAGCTTAAAGAAAATAAAACTGTAGAGGTTGATACCACTGCTGGAGCAGTTTATATCTACGTTAACGGCTCTATAAGAATTGAGAAAAATTCACTGATCCGCAATGTCCGCACTGATGGCATACCACCAAGAGTAGGTGATTTGAGGATTATCATTTCTACTAACGATAAAACAGAGATTAAAGATACTGCTTGTATTCAAAATGCTTTTTTCTATGCTCCCCAAGGCGAATTGCAGCTAGAGGGTTCTGGCAATGGTTGCCCAAGTAATCTTAATTCAAATATTGATGGAGTTGTGTGGGCAAAAGAAATTATTAATAATTCAGATAGCGATCTTGGTATAGCTGTACCTGATGATATATCTAGTCTGTCAGATGTTGCCAATAGTACAGGTCTCCCTGGAAGTAAAAAGTTTGGTAGTGTAAAAACTTGGCAGCGACAACAACAATAAATGCTGCCATCAAAAAAGTCATATCAAAAAGGTTTTACGCTCATTGAAGTATTAGTTTCAATGCTAATAATAGTCATGTTTCTGGGAATTGCCATGCACTTAATGGTAATAGCATCTATTTTTAAAGCCCGTGCCGAACAATACGATCGCGCAGTAGTTTGGATTCAAGAAGACTTAGAACAGACGATTTTTATTGCCCAAGGATACGAGCATGATGCTACCCCCTACTCGCTAAAATGCAATGCTACCGTAGCAAGTTCTGGGCTGGCGGCGGGCTTGCTTGAAGATCCTCACGGCATCGGTGGTACGCCGAAAAACTTTGGTACAAAAAGCATTGGTGGTACAACTTTTACAATGACACGTACCGCAGATTATACCAATTCTTTCGATCCGTTTAAATTGCTGACTCTAAATTATACTGTTGCGCCAGCCAATGGTGGCGCAGCGATCGTAACTATTAGTACAGAGGTAATAGCCAATGCCGTTTTTAAATGCCCGTAAAAAAACTTTAGGTTTTACCTTAATTGAACTTTTAGTAATTATTTTAATTGGGGGAATTTTAAGTGCGATCGCTATTCCTAGTTTTATTGGTCTTGTCGATAAAGCAAATCTAAACAATGCCGTTACTGAAGTAAGATCGGCCTTGCAAACAGGACAAAGAGAGGCTATTCGGAGAAGTCAAGTTTGTACTATTGGTTTAAGTATCGCAGAGCGCAAAGTCACAGGTTATTGCTTAAGTGGCGATCGCAATTTGCCTGAGCGGGTAGCGTTGGCAACTAATATAAGTAAAAAGCCTAGCTCCCTTGACAAAACTGTTGAAATCAACTTTGGTATTTTGGGAACAGCCGAATTTATCCTCGAAGACTTGGACGAACCAGACGATATTAAATCTTCAAAAGTAGAAACAAAATACTTGGAGATGAGTTGGCAATCTCCCCAGCCAACAAAAGATCCTAGTGGCAAAATTGTTTTTTCCATAGCCAATAATTCTTCTCTAACTAAAAAATGTATTGCTATATCTAATACCCTAGGATTAACCAGAATAGGTAATTACACAGGCAAAATTAAGAAAAATTATAAACTTACTAAAGAAGGTATTTGTACTGCCTCTTAGAAAAATAATTATTTTTTCTTTAAATTCAAATTAACTTAGGTCATTAACTAGATGCAAAATAAACTATTTAAGTTATTAAAAAAAGTAGCCAACTGGCAAAAACGCGATCGGGGCTTTACCTTAATCGAATTATTAGTAGCCATGACAATTAGCACAATTATTATTGGCATTGCTGGCTTTGGTATAGTAACGATTTTGACTATGAATAATAGAGCAGAAGCCAGCATTGAGAGACAAGTTGACCTCAACCGTGCCTTTGATTTTTTGACTAATGAAATCCGCATGGCACAAAAAATCAATTCTACAGCTACTACTGTTGCTGATGGCACAACAGTCACCGTTAATGATGTAGTGGCAAGTTCTGGGCTGAACCTTGCCGATCTAGGCAATTATGGCAATATGGTTTTATATTTAGAAATACCCACGGGCGATCCTCCGGGGGTTTGTCCTGCTGGTAGCCCAAATGCAGGGTTAGCGCCGCCTGCGCCTAGCAACTATGATCGCGTTGTCTACGATATTCGTGCCAATACTGGGGTATGGCTAGACCCCCAAGCAATCCACCGCTACGGACGTATCCCTAACAATAAAGGCACTATAGACCCTTGTAGCAACCCTGTAGCTGAGGATATTTTTGTTGATGCTATTTCTGATATTGATATCAACCCTACCAATTGCACTCCACCCGCCGTACTTTCTGGTAGTGGCGGCTTTTATGCTTGTACCGAAGGGCTAAAAATTGACCTTTATTTGCGTGGTAGAGGCAACAATGCAACGGCTTACAATATTGCCAGCAAAGCTGTTTCTAGGCTTAGTAGTACAACTAATATTGCCTTGACTCTATCGGGGACGCGATCTAACACCGATACCTTCAACTTAGCTTGGACGTGGACGGGTGCTAGTGGAGCAACTTTTAAGCTGGTGCAACGTGTAAATGGGGTTGACACAGAAATATATAACGGCGCTGATTTAAATGCCTCTAGCACTCTCTCTGGTAATCCTAATGACTCCAACTGTTATACAGTTACAGCAATAGTTAACTCAAATCCCCAAGTTGACAGCAATCAAGTGTGCGAACCTAAATAATTAGTTTGGTAAAAATACGGAGTTAGATAACTTTAAAAAAAGGGAACACTAGATACTAAGCCTATCCTGCCTTAGCTACCCATGACGCTGCCATCCTTGCACAAATTATCGGTAAAAACCCGCTTGGCGATCGCAATGGGCGCAATGTTTGTACCTTTAGTTGTGCTAGCAGGCGGCGCACTTTTTTATTTTGAAAGGGGTATCAATGCTTTTGAAAAAACAGAAAATCAATATTTAGAAGTGTTGTTTCCCGTCGCTAATCTAGAATCGTTAATTCTTGAAAATTCTTCTCCTGTTAAAGATTACATGACTAACGGCGATTATGCGGCTCAAACTCGCTTTCTTCGTAGCAGTCAAAAAATAGAGCGAACCTTTGCATTACTCCTTGCTGTACCTTCTAATCTTCCCGAAAAAAAAATACTGATCCAAGCTAGCCAGAAACAATGGCAGCAAGCTTTAGTCGTTGGTAAGACAGTTTTTGCCTATCATCATCCCGCCACTAACCCGCGCGCTGTACAAGCCGCCGAAGGCTTCTACAAGCGTAATTCTCAAGCTGTTAGTAGCCTTGACCAGCTATACAAAATTTTCACTCATATCCAAAGCGCTGAAAACTTAAATCAAGCCGGGAATGTTAAAAGAAAAGTGAGAGCGATTGTTGTAGTAGCGTTTCTGTTAGGCACAGCAGTAGCAGTTGTAACTAGCACCATTGTAATTCGCTCAATTGTCCAGCCATTGAGCGTCCTAGAAAAAGGGGTAGCCCACCTAGGAAATGGTGATTTTTCTCATCGCATTAACCTCACAAACCAAGATGAATTAGGGCAATTAGCCGTAGCCTTTAATCTCATGATTGGAAAGTTAGAACAAAGTCAAACCGAACTCAAAAATTTAGCAACTCTAGATGAGCTAACAGGAGTATACAATCGCCGCGAGTTCAACTTACAGCTAAAAAATGAGTTAGAACGCTCCGGGCGTTACGACCATTGCTTTACTTTGCTGCTATTAGATATCGACTTCTTTAAAAAACTAAATGATACCTACGGTCATCAAGCGGGAGACTTGGCTTTGCGGAGTATTGCTGCCTTGCTCAAGCAAGAGTTTCGAGACTTAGATCGGGTATCCCGTTACGGAGGAGAAGAATTTATAGTGATTTTACCAGAAACATCAAGCGCTACTGCTTACTCGGTCGCAGAACGCATCCGCCAACTAATTTCTACCTATGCTTTATCTATTGATGAAAACCAGACGGTTAACGTAACCATTAGTGGGGGACTGGCAACTTTTCCAGAAGATGGGGTTGAGGCAAAATCTTTAATTCATTGTGCAGACCAGGCTCTCTACGCAGCTAAATACTCCGGTCGAAATAAAATTATTGTTTATGATAGCTTAACCGTTAAAAAAATATCTTAAACGATGAAACTTAGCCTGTGCGCGATCGCTCTTAATGAAGAAGCTGCTTTACCTCAATGCTTAAGTAGTGTAATAGGGGTTGTAGATGAGATAGTTGTGCTAGACACGGGTTCAAGCGATCGCACTAAAGAAATTGCTCAAAGTTTCGGCGCTAAAGTCTATGACTATAAATGGTGTAATGACTTTTCTGCTGCCCGAAATGAGGCGCTAAAGTACGTTAAAGGTGATTGGGTATTGGTATTAGATGCCGATGAACTGTTATTACCAGAAATTGTCCCTAGTTTGAAACAAGCAATAGAAAACGAAGCATATTTACTGATTAATTTACTGCGTTTTGAAGTTGGGGCGGCAAGTTCTCCTTATTCTTTAGTTTCCCGTTTGTTTCTTCGTCATCCTAATATCTATTTTTCTCGTCCTTATCACGCTTTGGTAGACGATAGCGTAACTCTAATTTTAGAACGAGAACCCCATTGGAAAATCGGCAATTTACCAGGAGTTGCGATTAATCACGCTGGTTATCAAAAAAATGCGATCGTCTCTTTAAACAAGTTTAATAAAGCTAGAACAGCAATGGAAGGCTTTTTAGCCGCTCATCCTCAAGATCCCTACGTTTGTAGTAAGTTGGGTGCTTTGTATATTGAACAGGATCTATTACCTGAAGGTATGGAATTATTAGAACGCGGTTTACAAGCAAAAGATGTAAGTTCTGATATCGAATACGAACTTCACTATCATTTAGGAATTGCGTGTAACCGCCGTAAACAAGCACAAAAAGCGCAGTTTCATTATGAAAGTGCGATCGCGTCTTCTGTCTATCCAATGCTCAAACTAGGCGCTTACAACAATTTGGGGGCTTTAAAACGAGCCACTGGAGACTTAATTGCTGCAAAAACTGCTTTCCAAACGGCGATAGAAATCGATCCTAATTTTGCCACTGGCTACTACAACTTAGGATTGACACTTAAAGCAATGGGAAACTTTACCGCAGCCGTAGCAGCTTACAATAGAGCGATCGCACTTAATCCGATTTACGCCGAAGCTTATCAAAATTTGGGCGTTGTCTTACTAAAAGCAGGTTTAGTAACCGATAGTTTAGCCGCCTTTAATAGAGCGATTGCTTTGCACGAGAGCCAAAACCCCGTTGCGGCGCAACAGTTACGCCAAGGCTTGCAAGACATGGGTTTAATTAAATAATCGTGACTTCCCCTGTATCCAAATCGTACCGCCCACCGACAATTTGTAGTTTGCCTTGGGTAACTAAATCTGTCAACAGTTTTGACTTGTTTAATACTTCTAGTTGATACTGGACGTTGGCAATTACTGCGTTGTTAATGCGATCGCCCTCCAGATCCTTGACTCTAGCTAATGCAGGCTTGATATCTTCTACAAAAGTGCCGATTTCGCCATCTTCTATCGTACCTTCAACGGCGGCGGTTACGGCTCCACACCTTTCATGACCTAAAATGACAATTAGTTGAGAGCCTAAGATTTTTGTAGAATACTCCAAACTGCCCATAACTCTACGACTAACAACGTTTCCGGCAATTCTGACGACAAATAAATCGCCTAAACCAGCATCAAAAATCATTTCCGCCGGAACCCGCGAATCAGCGCAGCAAAGAATTGAAGCAAAAGGATGTTGCTCTGTAGCAATTTCTGCTAAACGTAACCGCGATTGATGGGGATTTCGCCGCTTGTCTTGAACAAACCTGCTATTGCCTTCTACAAGCTCTTGGAGCGCCAAAGTAGGACTAATGTTTGAAGTAGATTCTTGAGCTAAGGCGGCGCTCCCTAGCAATAATGGACTGCTAAGAGCCACTATGCCTGCCATCTTGATAAAATCTCGACGACCAATATACCCATTAGTCCGACTCATAGTTTTACCTTAACGACGTACTCGTTGCAGTTTATCAGCTTGAGCTTGAGTAGTAATTAGGGCATTATCGGGAACAGAAACGCGATCGCGCAAAGTTACCCCTACGACTATCGCACCAGTACCAATAGTTACATTATTTCCGACAATAGATTTGAACAACACCGCATCGTCACCAATAGTTAAGTTATTGCCAACTTCCAAAGGGCCGTGAAAAACAATATTATCGTCAGTATTGAGATTATTACCAATTTTGATATTTGTCCCTTTGAGAGCGTGGAATGTTACGCGATCTTCAATTTCAGCATTGTTACCAATAATAATTGGCGCACCTTCATCGGCGCGGATTGAAGTCCGTTCACCAACTACGCTATTAGCTCCTAACCGCACATCGCCTACAATTCGAGCAAATTCTTCTAAGCGAACATTTTGACCTACTGTTGGTGCTACGGGTTTAGTATTCCAAGAAGTTTTTGGTGCAGCACTTACACCTGTTACCCCATCGTAGCCTTTTTCTTGATATAGCTCGTTGTAATGCTCGGCAAATTCTTCGTTAACTTCTAATACTTCATTTTGAAACTCGGAGTTGGCTTCGGCTTTGGGTTGTAAAGCATTAGCTTGAGCTTGAGTTGTAATTTTAGCGCCGATTGGCACAATGCGATCTTTGGGAATTCTTACGCCTGTAATTGTAGCGCCGTGTAATACAAACACGCCATCCTCAAGGGTGCTATTAATAATGCGCGCTCTAAAACCAATAAAATTGAAGTTGCCTAACTTAGAATTTTTGATTACGGCTTGGTGAGCAATACTAACTTTGTTTTGGGTGCTGCTTGATTTTGCTCCGCAATTAGCCGCCGGAGCGGGAGCCTTACGCGTTGCTATAAAGTGAATATTGTCTTGCAAGTTAGTTTCATTACCGATACAAATTCTAGTGCCAGGTTCAGCGCTTAGAATAGTATTTGAGGCAACAAAGCTTTTTTCACCGACCGCAACATCCCCAAATAGTTCTACTAGCGGACTGACGAAGCTGGAACTTGCTGCAACCAATTTGGGAACGTTGCCAGACTGAGCGAGTACGTCTACTCCTATAACCATAGCCCATGTGGACAGTCCAATAACAGCGATCGCTAACTGACGAAATTTGAACATAAAATATGTTTTTGAGTCATAGAGTATTGCCCATGAAGATACAACACATTTGGCGGCAATTATTTGAAGAATTCTATCTATTAACTCAAATTTGGCAAACTTTTAGGCTTCCGGTCGAACTTCAAGAGCGATCGCGCCTAATGCCCCTTTACGAAAATCTGTCAACATCTGTCTGGCGGTGCGTTCTATATCTCCTTGGTGGCGTTTTTGCGCCAAGGCAATTAAGTAATCTTCCGCCGTCATAGCTACAGCATCTAAGTCGTACCGAGTCCCTAAAGGATTGTTTGGCAACAAACCTGGAGAATCAATCGCTAATTTTTGCAGTAACTCAATTAAAACCGTTGCTACTCGTTGATTGTCGTAGGAAGCATCGCCAATATCATCGCAAATAGCTAATTTATTCGCATTTAGTTGATTATTTAGCTTACTAGGAATAATCCCCGGAGCATCTAATAGTTCTAGTTGGTCAGAAATCCTTACCCAGCGCAACTGACGAGTAACCCCCGCCCGCGCCGCACTTTCTACAACTCGCCGATTTAATAAGCGGTTAATTAAAGCCGATTTGCCCACGTTAGGAAACCCAATTACTACCGCCCGGACAGGACGGGGCAACATTCCGCGTTGTTGTCGCCTTTCGTTAAGTTCGATTCCTGCTTTTTGGGCGGCTTTGGCGATCGCAGTTATCCCTTTCCCGGCTTGCGCGTCGGTAAAATAAGGTTCTTCGCCTTGCTCTCTAAACCATCGCATCCACGCTTGTTGAGCAGAAGGCAAAATCATATCTACGCGATTGAGAATTAATAACCGCTCCTTGTTACCTATCCATTCTTGGACTTGGGGATGATGGGTTGCTAAAGGGATTCTAGTGTCTCGTACCTCTAAAACTACATCGACAAGTTTTAGCTGTTCTTTGAGGGCTTTTTCCGCCTTGGCGATGTGACCTGGATACCATTGGATAGCGGGAGTTTTCATGATTTTTATTATCTAGAAATGTAGAGACGTTACATTGCAACGTCTCTACAAGGATTTGCGCGATCGCTCGTGCCTTTTATCATGGCACTACCAGCACAGGACAAGGAGAAAGGTTAATTACTCGATTTGTAACGCTTTCAGAAGCGCCATCTTCGGTTAATCCTAGACCGCGACAGCCCATCACAATTAAGTCTGCCCCAATTTCATCGGCGACATCACAAATTGTAAAAGCTGGTTTGCCCTCTCTTTCTAAAACTTCCGCCTGTATACCTTGCTGACTAAATAAAGCTTGGGCTTTTTGCAATAACTGAGCTACGGCTTCGGGGGAAGTCATAATTTGTTCTGATTCATCACTGGGGGATTCTACGACCGATAGCAATACTAAGCGGCTACTGCAAAGCTGGACAACGTTTACAACAACTTGGGCTGCTTCTTGAGCTTCTCGGCTGCGATCGATGGGAAATAAAACAGTCTTAAACATCAATAGATACCTACGATACCTTGCTCCGGTAAAATGTGGACGGTGCTAAACCTTTGAATCCAAAAAATACAACCACCGTTAGGAGATTAACCCTGTGTCCAAAAAAACTTTAGCAAATTTGTCATCTTCTGATTTATCTGGCAAACGCGCTCTTGTCCGAGTAGATTTTAATGTGCCTTTAGATGACCAAGGCAACATTACTGATGATACCCGGATTCGGGCAGCCCTACCCACCATTCAAGACTTAATGCAGAAAGGCGCTAAAACAATTTTAGCCAGCCACTTCGGTCGTCCCAAAGGTATTGATGATAAATTGCGCTTGACTCCTGTAGCTAAACGTTTGTCAGAATTACTCGGTCAAGAAGTGATTAAATGCAATGACTGTATTGGTGAGGAAGTTACAACCAAGGTGGGCGCAATGCAAAATGGTCAAGTGCTATTGCTAGAAAATGTCCGCTTCTATCCTGAAGAAGAAAAAAACGATCCCGAATTTGCTAAACAATTAGCTGCTAATGCTGATGTGTATGTAAATGACGCTTTTGGGACAGCACACCGCGCCCATGCTTCCACTGAAGGCGTAACTCACTACCTTAGTCCTTCGGTTGCTGGTTATTTAATCGAAAAAGAGTTGAAATACTTGCAAAACGCGATTGAAAATCCTCAGCGTCCTTTGGCGGCAATTATTGGCGGCTCTAAAGTTTCTAGTAAAATTGGCGTAATTGAAACTTTGATCGATAAGTGTGACAAATTGCTCCTAGGTGGAGGGATGATTTTTACGTTTTACAAGGCGCGGGGAATTAGTGTCGGTAAGTCTTTAGTAGAAGAAGATAAGCTAGAACTTGCTAAATCATTGGAAGCTAAGGCAAAAGAGCGCGGTGTGGCGTTATTATTGCCTACTGATGTAGTTGTCGCTGATAAGTTTGCTGCTGATGCTAATGCTCAAACAGTTAGTATTGACAACATTCCTGATGATGGCATGGGTTTAGATATTGGCCCCGACTCAATTAAAACTTTTCAAGAGGCTTTAGCAGATTGCAAGAGCGTGATTTGGAATGGCCCAATGGGTGTATTTGAGTTTGATAAGTTTGCCAAAGGGACAGAAGCGATCGCTTATTCTTTAGCTGAACTTACCAAAACGGGCGCTGCTACTATTATTGGTGGTGGTGATTCAGTAGCGGCGGTAGAAAAAGTAGGTCTTGCTGACCAAATGAGCCATATTTCTACTGGTGGTGGTGCTAGTTTGGAGCTATTAGAAGGTAAAGAACTTCCGGGAATTGCCGCTTTAGATGATGCTTAAGGGCGAATAATTAGCAGTTGTAGCGCGGCGATGCCTTAACTACAACTGCTTAACAATTGAATGTACCTTTGGATAGTAGGCATGGGTAACATTTGTTGCGTAGTTTGAATTTAGTAACTGGGATACATTGCCTATTGGCACTGTAGCCTTACACGTCAAAAAATAAGGAGCGTTTTATGCAACAAGTTTTAGCTACTTTTTTGCGGAAAGTATTGGTAATTTTGTTAGTTAGTTTTATTAGTCTCTCTAGCTTTGCTGTTAGCAGTCAGCCAAGTTTTGCCGCAACTTCAACTATGCAGGAAATGGACAGTGAGCAATCGGTAAGCGATCGCGAACAAGCTTATGAAGAACAAATAAAAGCTGAGAAAAACCTAGATAAAGTCTTTGAAGAAAACGTGAAGGAATACAGAAAAGAAAATCCTGAAGAAGGCATTATCGAAAAAACTATAGAGGGTGTAGAAAAAGTAGCTGATAAAGTTACTGGTAAAAAATAGTTCTTAACACTTTTATCTGGAGACGTTGCCTAAACGTCTCTAATTTTTATAAATGATACCTTTTGATTATTCCCTAGATTTTAAAACTATTGATTTTCGCGCTCGCCCGGATCTTTATCGAGTCGGTAAAGGCGAACAGGGCGTACTTTTAGTAGAACCTTATAAATCTGAAATTCTCCCTTACTGGCGATTTAAAAATCCCGAAATTGCCCAGCAATCAAGTGAAAAAATCTATGAGATGTTTTTAGAATATCTTGACAAAGATGACTTTGTGGGGGCAGATATGGCGCGTAAATTTATCCAAATGGGTTATACGCGATCGCGCAGGTATGCAAATCATAAAAGCGGTAGAAAATATAAGCAAAATCCCCAGAAAGAACTAACAAAAGCCGCCGTAATGGCAGCAAGACAAGAGATTTTACCCAATGAAGTAGATCCAATTAAAGCCGAATCGGCGGCAATATTTAAACTAAAGTGGACAGAGGCAAAAACTAATCCTAAATACCTCCAGTTACTTGCTAAACATAAGCAAATGTACGAAAAAGAGTAAGTAAAACTAGAAATATTCATTTGTGGCTTTAAACTGGCTAATTTGGTTACATCCGCTAAGTGGATTAATAATTGTTGGATTAGCGGCAGTGGTAGCAACTTATGGGTGGCGCTACCGCAACGCCAGACTAGGTAAAAGTGGACTAGATGTAATGCAGACTTTTAACCAGATGAAAGTTCATAAATATCTGGGTCTTAGCTTATTGTCTTTAACTACAATTGTGTGGCTGCTAGAGGAATTTGCTTTAAAGTTAGTTTCTGGTGCTACTCATGGCTTAAGTGCGATCGCGCTTGTTACTTTACTATTTACTAGCGCCACAGTTATTTTACGTTTCCGTCGCCGCCAGTGGGCAACTCCCGTACATTTAACCTTAAATGGATTAATTGTTGTGCTATTAATGGTGCAATTATTATCAGGATTAAGGTTAATCAATTATTGGCATAGCTAAGATCAGTATTAAAAAGAAGCTAGTTTCTATGAGCAGCATACCAGGCGACAGTTTGCGCTAATCCATCTTCAAGAGATGTTTGAGGATGCCAACCTAAGCGATCGCTGGCGCTTGTAATATTGGCAATGCGGACTTGTTCCATGGGGCGATCGCTTAAGGCTCCAAACAATGGTTTAATGCTAGGGTCAATTAACTGGTTGAGGTGATGGACAATTGTAGAAATTGGAGTCAAGGTACTAGAACCCAAATCAAAGTTTTCACCATCAATGCTGCTAGTTTGGGCTGCCGCCATTAGACCATCTACTACATCACCAACATAAATCCAATCTACTGGACGCTGACCACTGCTCAATTTTGGCGCTTCACCTCGCAATAGAGAAAGCGTCACGTAGGGAATTAGCTTATTTAGATCCTTTTGCGCGGGGCCATACACCATAAATAGTCTCGCTCCAACTACCGGAACTTGATAAAGCTGATGAAACATTCGCGCATAGACGCTTGCAGACCATTTAGCCGCCGCGTAAGGCGACGAAGCAATAGGTAGTTCCCCTAATTCTGGTTCTTCGAGGGAGCCTGCCAAAACTAGCCGCCGACACCCCTGATCGGCAACTATAGTCAGCAAATTGACCGTACTAATCAAATTGCTATGCAAGGTCGGGAGTACAGCTTTGAGGCTGCGATCGCCAGAGACATAACTTGCCAAGTGAAAAATCACATCGGGCTTGAGCGCCGTTAAGATTCGCTGCATATCTGCTAAATTTGCCCCGTCTCCCTGCCACCAACGCAAGGCATTGCTATCAGGCTGTTCGCTGCGAGAAATTCCGTGAACCTCAGCGCCAGTGCTATGCAGCCGAGCGCACAAATGCTCCCCAATGAAGCCACTGGCTCCTGTCACTAAAACTGTTTGACCTGCTAATGACTCCGAAGAATATTGCATACAAAATACACCGAGGTAGAAAAACAAAGGGAAAATGAAAGTGCTACTGTAACTGACTTAGTAAATACGTTAGTTGGTCTCTTTAAAACCTACGACTTTAGAGGTAATTGTCCCGGTGGATTAGAGTAATAGCTGGCAATTAAAGCCACCATTAACCACCAAACTGTATTAATTTCAGGACGATACCAAACCGTGTCTACGGCTCCATGAGCCAGCATACCGACAATAACTGCCGTCGCCCCAATTAACCAAAAACCTTCACGACTTCTTGTTTCCCGCAGCTTCATTAGTTGCACCCAGCCTTGATTTAAGGTGACAACTAATAACCACAGGAAACACGCCAAACCAACAAAACCTGTTTCTACAGCAATTTCTAGCAGCACAGAGTAAGCACTTAAAGCCGTGAACCGGGGGCGCTGGTAGAGAGGATAAATTTTATTAAAAGCATTATTACCAGGGCCAATACCCAAAAACGGGCGATCGCGGATCATCTCTATTACTGCCGCCCAAACATTTTGGCGGAAATTATTACTACTGTCGCCTCTACCCGCAAAAATAGTTAAAAGGCGATCGCGCAACGATTCACTCAAGACTATTGCCGCTAATAATAAAATAGCCAAACTACCAATAAAAATTGCGATCGCCCATTTGCGCCAAAAACTCGGCAAGTATTGCGCCCACCACTGGCGCAGCAAAAATACCACCGCTACCATTGCTACTACCGTCGCAATCCAACCGCCACGACTACCAGTAAAAGCCAAACAAGCAGCATTGACTAAAAACATAGTTAACGCTAAAGCTTTTGCCGTCCACCTCTGCCACGCAAATATCGCCACAAAACTTAGAATCAAGGCGGGTAACAAGTACCCCGCCAGTAAATTAGGATTGCCTAAATAACTATAAACTCGCGTTGCCGTTGCTTGGGCTGAATTAGGATCGTTCCAAGTTGCTAGAGGTTCTACTTTATCGAACCATTGCTGCACCCCATAGACGCTGACAATTAGGGCAACATGGAGGTATACGCCAATTACGAAACTTCGTAGCCGAGGAAATCGCAGCACCCGCGCTGACAACGCAAATAGCAATAAATAAGAAGTTAGCTTCATTAGCCCCGCAAAAGCGTCAGCCTTGACGGGGGATAAAGCCGTTGCCACCGTAGCAATTGCCCAATATAGCAAAACTAACCAATGAATTGGGGTAACTTTGGTTTTGGCATCGTCTGCCACAGTTAGCAGTATCCAAAAACTACCACAGGCAAGCAGCAACACTTTGACTAAATCGTTAGATACAAAAGGCGCTAGTCCAAATACTAAGCTAACTAATAAAGCCGCCAATGGTTCTGACCATTGCATCAACCAGCTACTTTGTCGCCAGTTGCGTAGTAGTCCGACTGGGCGGTGCAGGTAGCTGGCGTTTTGCCACTGTTGCAGGGGCAGGTTACGGAGGGTAAATTGTTGCCAAATTAAATTCATAGGATAAAAAGCTGGGATTAAACCAAAAGGGCAGGGTATTTAATTTACGCCCAACCAAAGAGGTTAGTGCTGAAGCTTATTATCCATAATTTCTAGCTAAGAATTATTTTTTAGTTTCTCCAAGTTAGGTAGACTCAATAAATAACGATAGCCAGAGTCTGGGATCAATTCAATCGATATTTCCCCACCATGCAATTGCGCCAAATAACAACTAAGAGAAAGGCGCAGTTCGCCAAGAGAGTACAATTGTTTGAAAATTTGCCGATTACTTTGGGCTATCTCCTCCGCTTCTATACTATTATCGTTGTCTATTGAGCTATAGGCATCGTTCGGTACAGCCACTTCATCCTCTGACGGTGGCAATAAGTTTGTGTTACTTTGATCGCCATCTACTTCAGCATCTTCTTCTTGCAAAAGTTGAGACTTATTAAGGGCTGGCAACTTAGTAAATAAAGGTTCCATATCCGTCAAACCATCTCCTAGCCAAGGATGAGAAACTGAGACGGCAATTTTTCTACTATCGGTCGAACTAAAAACATGAACGCGAATATTACTGCCAGTGCTGGTAGATTGAATAACGCTAAAGAGTAAGTGATACAACAGTTGCCGAACTTTTTCTTTATCTATAACCCAAGTACGAGTGCGATCGCGTTCTATAGATAAACGAATTTGTTGTTCTTTGCGTTTTGCCCCCGCTTCTAAGCTGTGTGTTACTTGCTGACACAGCATTTCAATATCTACTGTGGCTAGATCGAGGTCTTCAATTTTGCTAGTTATTTCTCCTAGTTCAGAAATTTCGTTGACTAGCGATAGTAAGTAGCGGCCGCTTTTTTGAATAATCTCTAAATATTCCTTTTGTTTGCTCATCAGGGGGCCATAAATTTCCCGACTCAATACTGTCGCCATTCCGAGTATGGATGTTAGAGGCGTGCGGAGTTCTTGAATTAGCTGCTCTAATAGTTCAAGTTTGACGTTTAAAGTTTCGGTAACAAAATCTCCCGGACAAAATTGTTGTGCTGGCGTAGCTAAAGAATCCTGGGGTTTGTCGGCTTTTACTTTGTCTAAAATTGATTTTGTTAGGGTTTGATCGTAGAGGGGTTGAGATGAATTACCCGGATACTTTTTTAAGGTTTCTGGTTCTGATTTGCGATCACTTAACCATTGACGCTCAAACTCGCTCATACTCCAACGGGCAATAATTTCTAAACTTTGAATGTCTTTAGGGGTGAACGTGCGCGGCGACTGCTCCATAATCGAAATCGCCCCTAAGCAGTTGCCTTGAGCATCAATTAGAGGTACTCCCAAGTAAGCACGAATGCCGTATTGCACCAACATTTTGCGGGCATAATCTGGAGATAAAAGCGTGTCGTTAATCGCTAAAACTTGATGACTCTCTACTACAATGTTGCAGAAAGATTCGGCTCGTGGTAGCTGGCGCTCTTGAGCAATTTTATTCATCAATCCCAGCCGCGATAAACCTACGGCAGATTTGAATAAGTGACAGTGGCGATCCACAAATCCTAATATACAAATCGGGGCATCCAGCAACTCCGCCGCCGTTTGAATGGCTTCTTCAAAAACGGGGATAGTTTGAGCTTCGAGCAATCCAAACTCTGACAAGGCTTTGAGCCTTTGTTTTTCCCGACACGCGATCGTACTTACCGATTTGACTAATCGACCAACTAGCCTATTTCCAGGTTCTACCATCACTTATTCCTACCTCGACCCCTGCCGAACAATGTGTATTCGAGCTTGACTCATCTTTGTAGCCAATCTATTGTTCTTAGGATTCCCTAAATACAGTCAAGATCAACACTACTTAGATAAATTATGCAAATTTTATTGCTCTGGAGCCAAATTCTTACTTTTTGCAGGCTGAAAAATGCTACTTGTATCATCTTTGGTTAGCCTAGTTGCGGGTGGTAGCTCTATAGGTTAAAGGCTAATGTGAATTACCTAAGAGGTTTATTGATAGTCAAAGGCAAATATTCCACCTGTAGACCGATGAAATTTAGGTATAAAAAAGCAAGACTTGTAATGTTAGCAAAAATAGTTATATAACTTCTGTATTTGCGCTAACTTTGTTCACATCGCAACACGGAGGAAAAAAATGGCATTAGGTTTAAACAAACGGGCAGTAGGTGTATTTAGCACTCGCTCTGAAGCAGAACACGCGCTTCACGAATTAAATAATTCGGGTTTTCCGATGAACAAAATCTCGGTTATTGCCAAAGACGATAACCAAGACAATATTGAAGGAGTTGATGTTCAAGACAAAGTAGGCAACAAAGCCGATGAAGGAGCTAGTACTGGAGCGCTGACAGGTGGAGTGTTAGGTGGTGCTACAGGCTTACTTGTCGGCTTAGGAGCTTTAGCAATTCCTGGTGTGGGCCCGATTGTATTAGCTGGTGAAATAGCAACAGCGCTCGCTACAACCTTAGCTGGTGGAGCTATTGGCGCGGCGGCGGGTGGTTTAATTGGGGCTTTAGTTGGCTTAGGAATTCCTGAAGAAAGAGCTAAGACCTATAATGATCGCGTGTCTAGAGGTCATTACTTAGTAATGGTAGACGGTAACGAGGCGGAAATTGCTAGAGCCGAAGCAGTTTTGACAGGTAGAGGAATTGAAGACTTTGGCATCTATGATATACCAGGCAGTACAACGGCGGTTCCTACAGCAACAGGTTATGCACCAGAGACATTAAATACCACTTCTACTACGGACGTAGTTAGTGATCGCACCGCTACGACAGGCGATCCTAGAGTAGTAATTGTTGATCGTCGCGAAGAAATTTAGTTACAACAATATATTTTCCCCCTTTTTAAGGGTTTCAAGGGGGGAGCGTTCGGCTAAAACAATTACCCTAAGCGATCGCTCACCAAGCAAATAAAAAAAAGTTACGAGGCAAAAATGAAAAAATTTATTCCTTTGATAATTGGCAGCTTTTTAATTGTCAGCACAGTTGGTTGTCAAGACACTGCCAAAACCAGCACTGACGCACCTAATAATGCCGGAGAAACTGTTGCAGCCCCAAAAACGGACGATGCTGCCCAAGTTCAAAATGATGCCACTAGCGAAGTTCGTAGAGAGCAGCTAAATTCTGATATCAGAGCGCGAGAACAGCGCAACAATGCGAGTGGTGGCGATGCTGATAGAGCCGAAGGAGACTTGCAAAGCGAAGTGCGTAGTAAGTTAGAGGCAAACCTTCCTGCAAGTCAGTTAGGGGTTGAAGCAGAAGACGGTGTAGTAACTGTAAGTGGTACTGTTCCCACCGATGAACAGCTACAAAAAGTTGAACCTTTGGCAAAAGAAATCAAAGGAGTAACTAGCGTCAAAGTTAATGTTCAAGTTAAGCCTGCAAAACCTAGTAATTAATTAGGCAAAGATTAAAAACAAAGGGGTATTCCTTGCCCCTTTGTTTTGGTTAATTTTTTCAATCGCCTAAGTCCAAGATTGTTAAAATTTCAAAGGAGGAGAAATTATTTTCTCCTCCTGTATGCGATCGCTTATTTCAGAGCAAATCTAGTTAGAGTGTGCTTCTACAGGAACTTTGTTCGCACCAGGCTTGTTACCATCAGCAGTAAGACTTTCACCCTCAATGAATGAGCGCAGCATCCAAGCCATTTCTTCATGCTGTTCCATCAATCCAGTTAGAAAGTCGGCTGTACCTTGGTCGCCCAATTCTTCGCCAGCTTGATCTACGTGTTCGCGCAAGTTGCGGATAATTTCCTCATGGTCGTCTACCAACTGCGATACCATCTCTGTAGCTAGAGGAATATTGTCTGATTGCTCTTTGATAGAACCATATTCAAGAAATCCTGCGGCTGTACCTACAGGGAAAAACCCTAAAGTGCGGACACGCTCAGCTAGGGAATCTATGTTAATCGTCAAAGCTTTGTAGTGTTCTTCCCATAACTGGTGCAAAGAACGAAATTGAGGGCCAACTACATCCCAATGAAATTTTTTTGTCTTAATTAATAGCAGATAAGCGTTTGCCAAGTCACTGTTTAACAGTTTACTTACACCCGCTCTTTGTTCTTCCGATAGACCAATGTTGATTTTACGCATTATTTATTTTACATTTTGCTTCATTACTTAGTGGAACAAATCTATACATAAAAGAACATCAGCCAAAGGGCTGATCGTATCATTTAACTAATTGGTAATGGGTAATGGGTAATGGGTAATGGGTAATGGGTAATTGGTAATGGGTAATTGGTAATTGGATTATTCAATCAAGCTAACTTTGGCGCGGTATAGGAGCTTATCGCCTTGAATGTAACCAGTGTAGCGGACTATAACTAAGTCTCCTGGTTGAGCATTTCCTTTGAGAAGTTGGTGCAGTTGCTCGTTGTAAGGTAATTTTGACCCTACAGGCGCGATTTGTTCTATTCCCCATTGCTGTAATAATTGCTCTAACGGGCGCATTAAGGGCAGTAATTTTGTGGCGCTGATTTCGGGGTTTTGTTGGACTTTAAACGCGAAAGTCGGCAATTGCAACAAGCAAGATTCCAATACTTGTAAGCTTGATAGTTGAAACTCTTGCAATAATGTTTGTCTTTGTTGTGCCAATTGGTGTTGTAGTCTTTGATACTCTTGCTTTAAAGTATCAATAGTTTTATCGTCAGTCTGTGGTGGTGCTGGAGCGAGATTTGAAAATGTTTTCACAAGAACATTTATCGGTACTTGCAGCAATTGAGCCAGCTTAATTACGTTTTCTACACGCATTTGGGCTATTTCTCCTTGTCGCAACCGCCTAATTTGCCTTGGGGAAACTCCCGCCGTACTAGCTAAAGCTTTAAAACTGACGATACCAACTCGTTGCATTAGCGATCGCAACGAGTTGGTATAATTTGACTCAAATGACTGGGACATTGCGATCGCCGATTCTATTCTTCTAGTAGGCTTCTTAACATCCAAGCATTTTTTTCGTGAATTTGCATTCTTTGCGTCAATAAATCGGCGGTAGGTTCGTCGCTTACTTGGTCTACAACGGGAAATATAGACCGAGCGGTTCTAACTACAGCTTCTTGACCTTCTACCAATAAACGAATCATTTCTATAGCTTTGGGAACTCCTGGAGTTTCAGCAATAGAACTTAGTTTTGCATATTCGCTGTAAGTTCCCGGTGCTGGATAGCCTAGCGCTCTAATTCTTTCAGCAATTAAATCTACTGCCAAGGCTAACTCTGTATACTGGGTTTCAAACATCAAATGTAAGGTTTGAAACATTGGCCCAGTGACATTCCAATGAAAGTTATGAGTTTTGAGATACAGCGAATAGCTATCAGCCAGCATCCGCGATAAACCTTCCGCAATTAGCTTGCGGTTTTCGTCATCTATACCAATATTGACTGGAAAAACCGAACCTTGAGCTTGCATAAATTCTCCAATTTAGGTGAAATCTAAATGTAATTCGCGCTTTTTATGGCTTTAATGATTGCCTAAAACACGCTAACTGTAAATCTCTCTATGCTAGGTGCATTTTTAAGACGGCGCGGGGGGCTTTACGCACTCTCGCTATAATTGTTTCTTTACCCAACTTCTGACAAGCTTCGTAACGATGACAACCAGAAAAACCGTAGTATTGTCCGTCTACTTCTAATACATCAATGGGTTCAATTTGTCCGATTTCGGCGATAGACTCCATTAATGCTGTAACTTTAGCTGGATCGTTGGCTCTCGGTAAAGGTCTATATATCTGCTGTAGCGGAATCTCTTGTACCTTTATCATAGTAATGCTACTTTTTTATCTTCTTCTATATCGTACTCATTATGACTTCAGTTTGCAACCTTTTGGACAAGATTTAGTCAAAGAGTTAAAGGAAATTGGTAATATATCT
Organism: Chlorogloea sp. CCALA 695; assembly: GCF_003003885.1. GTDB lineage: Bacteria > Cyanobacteriota > Cyanobacteriia > Cyanobacteriales > Chroococcidiopsidaceae > Aliterella. The sequence continues at coordinate 131,992 of NZ_PVWN01000002.1, forward strand.
GCTTTAAGTAATATTTATATGAAGTTTCAGCACCGGAATTTAGTAGTTAGCGCTTTTTCAGCCTTTTGCATACTGGGATTGACGGCAATCTCTGTAAAAGCTGCATCCACTGAGCAAGAGTTGAAAGTAGGCATAGTACAGCGTTTTGGCGATGAAGCAACCGAGCAATTGCTACTGGAGGCTGTACCGGGAGATAGCTTAACAATAAATTTTCATACTGGTACAAAGCCACAAACTATCCAATCAAAAAGTCTCAAGTTAGAAATAGCTATGCAACCATTGCCAAAGCCAGAATTGGCGGAGCGGGTTGTTTTGGGAGTATTTCGCAGCTTTGAAACGGCAGAAGAAAGCGCCCAAAGGTGGAAAGCGCAAGGTATAGAAGTAGAAGTTGCTCAACCGGAGCGTTGGGAGGTTTGGGCAAAAAGAGATGTATACAATACGCCGTTATTGCGGCGGTTGTTGATGGGGAGCTTGCAAACAAAAGGTAATAAGATCGCCTATTTGGATAGTAAAGTTGTCCAAAAATTGCCCAAACTTAGCTGGATTGTTAATGGCAATCGTTACAGCCGGGAAAAGTTAAGTATTTCTGCAACTAAAAATGTAATTCAAGTTAGTCAAGCTAAAAATAAAACCGATGCGATCGCCTATCCCGGACGTTTGCGGTTGCAGGGCAACGCCTACGGTAGTTATACGCTAATTAATGATGTTCCCGTTGAAAGCTATTTGCGGGGCGTAGTACCCAACGAAATCGGCGCTAAAGCACCTTACAATGCTGTAGAAGCGCAGACAATTATCGCTCGAACTTATGCTTTACGAAATGTGCGTCGCTTTGCCATTGATGGCTACGAACTATCCGCCGACGTTCATTGTCAAGTTTATAAGGGATTGAGCGGCATAGATCCAAATAGCGATCGCGCAATTTCGGCAACTAAGGGACAAGTTCTTACCTATCAAAATCAATTAGTAGACGCTTTGTATTCTTCAACAACAGGCGGTGTAACGGCTAAGTTTAGCGATGTTTGGAATGGAGAAGATCGCCCTTATTTAAAGCCTATAGTCGATGCGGCGGGGAGTGTGTGGAATTTATCGCGCCAGAGTTTAGCTAATGAGCAAAACTTTCAGCAGTTTATTAATATCAATCGTGGATTTAACGAGGTTGGCTGGAAAACCTTTCGTTGGCGCAGAGAAAGCAGTATAGAGCAACTGACAAAAGATTTGCAGAAATACTTAGAAGTAAATAGAAGTCCTTTTGCTAGGTTTCAAAAACTTCAAAGCTTAGAAGTAGTAGAGCGATCGCCTGGAGGGAGAATTTTAAAGCTATCGGTGCAAACAGATATCGGGACGTTTAATTTGTTTAAAGACGAAGTTCGCAGCGCCTTTTCTGCACCCCGAAGCACCTTATTTTATTTGGAAACTGTGAAAAAAGATAATAATCCCTTATGGGGTTATGCTTTTGTCGGTGGCGGTTTTGGGCATGGAGTCGGATTGAGTCAAACCGGATCTTATCGTTTGGCGGAGTTAGGCTGGACAAGCAAGCGGATTTTAAACTTTTACTATCCAGGGACAACACTTCAGGTTTTGAATGCCGTAGTCAAGCGTTAATAATGAAAAAGGCAGGAACATTCCTGCCTTAGAACTTGTTTTATTAATTAGTGCGATCGCATTAATTAGTAAAGTTCTTCTTCCTTATGAGTTTCGATGGTGCAGTCTGAGCTTGGGTAAGCTACGCAAGTTAAGACATAACCAGCTTCAATTTGATCGTCATCTAAGAAAGACTGATCAGATTGGTCAACCGTACCCGACTTGATTTTACCCGCGCAAGTGGAGCAAGCACCCGCACGGCAAGAGTAAGGCAAGTCAAGCCCAGCTTCTTCCGCCGCATCCAAAATATATGTATCGTCATCAACTTCAATCGTTTGATTTAAGCCTTCAGCTTCGCTGATTAAAGTGACTTTGTAAGTTGCCATTGCGTATTTCCTCTCTTGATCGGGGCATTAATAAGTTTTTCTAAAGCAAATTCCCGATTCGCTAATCAAAACGAATGCTTAGTTTCTTTTGCTTCATCTTAGATACTACGAGAAAAATTACCGATTTCAACCGTGCTATTGAACGCAATTAGTAATGGAATTTAGGGATTTAATCCTGATTACTTATACTTATTTGACAAAATAGGCTATAAAGGGTAATAAATGGTAGATTTGGGGCAGTTCTCAACAGCACTTCATCCAACTCCATTCTCCGTCGTCATACCATTCTTTTTTCCAGATAGGAGCATTGTCTTTAAGGGCATTGATCGCATAACGGCAAGCCTCAAACGCCTCTAAGCGGTGAGGACAACCCACAGCAATTAAAACGCTGATTTCGCCAACTTGCAAGCGTCCGACGCGGTGATGGATAATTACACGGTTAACGTCGTGCCATTGCTGGCGAATCTCGGCGGCGATAGAGCGAAATACTTGGATTGCCATCGGTTCGTAAGCTTGATACTCTAAAGCAACTACCGCTCTCCCCCCGGTTTGATTGCGAACCATCCCACTCATAACTACTACTGCACCATTAGCGCGATCGTCGGCTAAGTCGTAAACTTCAGTTAAAGATAAGGGGGCGAAAAATATCGCAAAATTATCTTCTGATTTGGCGATAATTGGATAATTTAAAGACGTTGGGACAATAGATGTCATAAGAAATTGAATAGAAAGACTAATTCTATTGTGCTTGTAGAGACGTTCCGGTGGAACGTCTTTAATTATTTGAAAAGAATTAGCCAATACCTGCAATCACCGGATGGTAATAGAAAGCCAGTCCCAAAACCACATAAGCTGCTAATAACATTGTGCCTTCTAGCCAATTAGAGCGCCCATCGGAACTAATAGAATTGGCAATCAATACAGACACCGCCACAGCAACTAATTCAAAGGGATTAAAATTCAAGTCCATTGGTTTATGGGTAAACCAACCAACTAAAACCAATACCGGAGCGACGAATAGAGCAATCTGCAAGCTCGATCCTACAGCGACGGACACTGAAAGATCCATTTTGTTTTTCATTGCTACTGTAACCGCCGTAGTATGTTCAGCCGCATTACCAATGATAGGGACAACGATAACTCCAGTAAAAAGCGAAGTTAAACCAAGTTGCGCTGTAGCGACTTCCAGCGATCCTACTAATAATTCTGATTCCACCGCTACAAGCAAAGTTGCTCCTAGCAATACCCCAACCCACAGCCATAAATTGACACCAGTTTCGCCCTCAATCAAATTTGCCTCAGCTAATTCAACTTGCTTAATTTCCGCTAAACCCACATCGTAGAGGTAAGAGTGAGTTTTCATTGAAAATAGTAGCGTTAAGCCATAAACCAAAATCAAAACGATCGCTACTGCAATAGATAAGTTCTGTAAGATAGCTTCAGGAATGCCCGAAGATGTAAAATTGACGGCGGTGGGCATCAAAATCGCAATTACAGCTAGGTTCATCAACGAAGCATTTACCCGCGCCACAAAAGAAGGAAACTCTTGTTCTTTGTAGCGCAAACCGCCTAGGAGCATCGAAAAACCCATCACCAAAAGTAAGTTGCTAATAATTGAGCCTGTAATACTAGCTTTGACTACATCGACAAGCCCCGCATTGAGAGCAATTAAGGCAATAATTAGCTCGGTAGCGTTGCCAAAAGTAGCGTTTAAAAAGCCGCCTAAAGTTGGGCCCACTACTACAGCTATTTCCTCTGTAGCGCTCCCCATCCAAGCCGCCAAAGGCAATATTGCTAACCCCGCCGTAATAAATACTGCTAGTTCTCCCCAGTGTAAAAAGTGCGCCGCCGCCGAAATTGGTACAAATACTAATAAAACTAAAAACAAACCATTTTTGAAAGACATTGCGAATTTTGTTCCTAATTCCTTGGAAAAACAGCTTTTCTGCCCAGCTTGGCGGAAAGTCTGGATTAAGCTAACAGCCTGTAATTAAAAGTGTAGCTTTGTAAAGTAATCGCCCAAGTGTTGTCAAAATATTAGGTTGACTTAATTTGAGGCGTTACTTAAGATTTAAGAGTAAAAGTTGCGTGTACTACCAACTGAGGCAATCAACCTAAATAAGTGATTAGAATCAGCCTCTATAAGATGAAAAACGCAAACTCTAGAACTTTTTACCATCTTTCCGTAACGATTTGCTATTACAAACCCATTGTTTAGTTGAATTTGTCTTCAATCCTTGGGTTCTGCATATTTATTAACAACAATAATTTTGGATTAATACTACATGACTTTTGCTGCCGATCCCGTTAGTGCTGTTACGCAATATCAAGGTAATGACATTACAGCCACAAATCCCCTACAAACAGCGACAGGTGTTTACGTTACAGTTCATGGTCATTTTTACCAGCCACCCCGCGAAAACCCTTATCTAGATGCGGTTGAGCGTCAAGCGGGGGCGGCTCCATTTCACGACTGGAACGAACGCATACATCACGAATGTTACCGCCCAAATGCCTTTGCAAGAGTGGTAGACGAATGGGGCGATGTGGTGGGGATCGTCAATAACTACGAGTATTTGAGCTTTAATATCGGCGCAACGCTGATGTCATGGTTAGAAAGGTACGATGTGGAAGTGTATCAGCGCATTTTAGAAGCCGATCGCCATAGTTGCGATCGCCTGAATGGTCATGGAAATGCGATCGCTCAAGTATACAATCACATCATTATGCCCCTTGCCAACGAGCGCGATAAGCATACGCAGATTCGCTGGGGTAAAGAAGATTTCAAATCCCGGTTTAAGCGCGATCCCGAAGGAATGTGGCTGGCGGAGGCGGCGGTAGATTATGCAACGATAGCAGCCTTGATTGCTGAGAAAATTAGGTTTATAGTGCTTGCACCATCTCAAGCGCTACGTTGCCGAAATTTAGCTAACCCAGACGAAAATAGGGGTGAATGGTATGAAGTGGGCGGTAGTCAAATTGATGCAACTCGTCCTTACAGATGTTTTTTACCTGGGGGCGATCGCGATCGTGACTACATTGATATTTTCTTTTACGATGGCCCAATCTCCCGCGATATGGGCTTTAACGATGACTTGTATAGTGCCGATCGCTTAAGTGGCAGAATTGGACAAGCAGTACGCGGGGATCATCGCTCATCGCAGTTAATTTCTGTGGCTACCGATGGCGAAACTTTTGGACATCACAAAAAAGGTACAGAAAAGACTTTAGCCTATGCTTTTTTAAATGAGTTTCCCGATCGCAATTGGACAGTAACTAACTACGCCCACTATTTAAGTATCAATCCCCCTACTTGGGAAGTGGAATTAAAGCCGATAACAGCTTGGAGTTGCGCTCATGGTGTCGATCGCTGGCAAGATGATTGTGGTTGTGGTGGTGAAGGTGGCGTATGGCATCAAAAATGGCGCAAACCCTTGCGCGAGTCTCTTGATTGGCTAAGAGAGCAGTTAGTTAAGGTGTATGAGGAGACAGGAAAGCTATTTTTCCGCGATCCCTGGCTAGTAAGGGATGAGTATATACAGGTAATGCGCGATCGCTCGATTGCTAATGTTAGCCGTTTCCTCAACCGCCACCAATCCCACAAACTCACACTTTTAGAGCAAGTAGACGCTTTACGTTTACTGGAGATGCAGCGTCACGCTTTATTAATGTATACAAGTTGCGGCTGGTTTTTTGAAGAAATTTCCCGCCCCGAAGGTACGCAAATTTTGCGTTATGCTGGTCGTGCTTTAGAATTGGCAGGAGATGTAGCCGGAGTACAGTTAGAAAAAGCTTTTGTTAAACGCTTAACCCAAGCACCGAGCAATGTTGAGTCCTTTAAGCACGGCGCAGAAATTTATCGACAATTGGTAGTAACAGCGCAAATTGGGTTTAGACAAGTAGCCGCTCAGTATGCCATTAGTTCATTGTTTGGCGATCGCACGTCTAATCGTTCGGTACAGCGCATTTATTGCTACACCGCCCATCAAGTAGATTATCAAGTACAACGGATGGGATCGCTAACTTTGGCTGTAGGACAGTTGCGTTTAGTTTCTGATATTACTTGGGAAAGTCAACATTTAACCTTTGCGGTATTGCATTTAGGCGGTTGGGATTTTCATTGCTGCATTCAACCATTTACCGGACGGAGAACTTATAGCCAGTTAAAAGACAAAGTATTTGGCTCTTTAGAACAAGCTAGTGCAGCGCAGACTATTTTGGCAATCAATGAGGTATTTGGGGATCAGACTTTTAGTTTGCAAAATCTGTTCGCTGAAGAAAGACATCGGATTATGGAGCTACTAAGTCACGAAACTTTGACAAGGCTCGATCAGCTTTATACTCAAGTTTACCGCGATAATTACGGCGTACTAATGGCATTTCACCGCGACGAGCTAGACGTACCCCAAGAGTTGCAAGTAGCGGCGGAGATTGCTTTAAAGCACCGTTGCGTCAATGTTTTAAAGCTAATGTGGGAAGAAATCGCCGATATTCAAGTAAGTTTGCATCATTTGGGAGAATTAGAAGCAACGGCTACAGAAGCCAAACATCTGCGCTGTAATTTGCATATACCCGCAGGTAAGCAGACAATGGAGCAATTAATTTTGCGATCGCTCTGGCAACTATTGCACGATACTAATTCGGCTACTGTAGAGGCAATACAACAGGTTGAGCGCTTGATTGATGTAGCAAAGCAATTAAATCTTGGCTTGAGTTTGGGTAAGTCTCAGGAGCTATATTTTAGCCAGTTACCGCAAATAGTCTCGCAGTGTCGCCAATCTGTTGCAAGTCAAGGTGATGAAATTGGCAATTTTAGTCAGTTACAGCAATTGTTGCATTTGGGTCAAAAGTTGGGTATTGGGGTAAATAATTTGCTAGAACAATTAGCTTAAAAGTGTTATGGGGTAGGCAAAACACTACCCTAACTTTAATTTTAGATAGCGATAAAAACTTTAGGTCATGCGATCACTAGGACAATGATAAGGATACAACCATTGACATTTAATCAGTCCGCGAGAGTGTTTTTCAAAAAAGGTTCCGGCGTGTACTCCATGAACTATATCGATTCCAACTCTCGACTTAAATTCATACAGTAAGGGAAAAGCTGTTACTAAAATAGCGACGGCTAACACCAGGCGTAATAGTGTTTTTGAGTAAGACTTTCGGCTTGAAAATGCCGTATTTTCTTTACTGTTTGATTTGTTACTAAAATTTTCAGGCATAGGCTCAGTAAAAGCGAGATTCAATAATAACTTATCTGTCAAAATAACGTCTAAATCGCGGATCTAAGCGATCGCGTTTACGTTGATTGCAGGTACAACACAGAGTTTGTAGATTGCTGAGATCGTTTTTGCCACCACGAGCTAAAGGAATAATATGATCGACATTTAGATTAGCTTCTGAGTTAGTTTTACCGCAACTTTGGCAATGATAGCGATCGCGCTCAAAGACATATTTCCTCACTTCTGGCGGAATGAGAATGCGTGGCGTTTTGCTCATGAATTATTCTACTGAGTATCTTTGCTCATCAATTGGCGAATATCGTCAAGTGGTGATTCGGTTTGATTAATTTCTACATCATTACTTTGTGTTAGTTCCTCAACTTCAGGCTCATCAGGACAAAATTCTAAAGTAAACTTAATTCTCAACTTACCTTTTTGCCAGCCTCCAGCACCAATACTTAAAATTTCACAATTTTTTCCATCAATAAACCACTTCCGGTTATAATTTTCCACTCTAAACGAACCCTTTTGATATTCACGAATACTTGTTCCTGTTATTCCCTGAGCTTCTAAATATTCAACTAAAGTATCGGGTAATTTACTTTGCAAAGCCGATTGCAATACTTGTTTAAACCTACCAAATTTGCACATTTCAGATGAATTGAATGTTATAACATCATCGTCACCATAATTCGGCTGATAAAATTTATCTTCCATCTCAATTTATTTCCTTAAAAGTGGTTGCGTTTTTTCAATTAGTACCTGGACATAAAAACCACCTATATAAATTAAGTAACTTATAGAATCGGTATAGGTGGGTTTTATCTTTTTATCTTTAATTTAAACTGCTAATGCTTCCTTCAAGACTTCTGTATCAACGATAACTGATTTAAAATCAGAATCAGTAATTATTGGTAACACATGACTGTTTAATTGCATTGCATATAAGCAATCATTAATACCGCAAACCGCTTGATTGTAAACAGCTATATTACTTTCTACTTCCTTTTGCGATCGCATATTCCCAGCAATTTTTTCCTCGGCTTCTTTTTCCAAAGTTTGCTCTAGATGATTACGAGCATTATTGTATTGCTGCAAAATATCATTTGCTTGGATTTCCGCAAGTGGTAATAATCGACTTTTGAGAACAGCATTAATATTAGCGCGGAAGTTTTTGCGGATAGTTTCGGATACTTTTGGCTCAAAATCTAACTTCAATAGTTGCCTAATTGCTGGTTCTGCTTGTACCATACTTTCGCTGTCGTAGCCTTGGGATGTTTGCGCTAATGTTTGACGAAATTGATAGATCGAGAATGTCCCTTCGTCGTAAAACCTTGGACTTTCTCTAACAAAGCGATCGCATTCTACTTTTGCGGCATCCATTAAAGAATGTTGTACTAAAATTTCCAATCCTTTTATTTGTTCTACAATTCCCGCATCATTTCCCAATAATCTGTACAAATGACTGTAATATTCTGCTTTCTGCACTCGCTCAATTAAGCGTTGAAAAAAGCTATTAATCACTTCTTGGCAAGATTTGACTAAAACATCTTCCAATTCATTAGATAGATAATAAAGTGCTTCCACTAAAACAGCAATCAATGGCGCTGTAGCATTACGGCGATGGCTGAGAGTAGCACGGCTGTAGGCTTCCGCCACAGAAAAAGTATTTATCAATTCGTCCAATTTGCCAATCATTCGAGTTTGTAGCAAAAGAAAATCTTTTTCAAAACTCTCGCATTTATTATTTACTAATTGATTGACTTCTAACTCAATATGCTGTAAAAACTGCTCTCCCAAGTCCTGTAATTCTTTACTTAATAGTTGCAATTCCCGCGATTTCATAGCTTCAATTTCGCGGGGTTGACTGTCTAATTCTCGATGTTTATCAAGATAGTTGTTGCGTAAGTTAATACACACTGGTTGTAAATCGTCAGCTAAATTTGCAAACAATTGAGGGCGCTTTTCTTCGGTCAAATAACGAGTAATAGCCGAGCGAAATTCCTCAATTCCACTATCTAAAATCAATTGCTCAATTAGTGGCATTCCATAATCATCTAAAATACGTTCATAGTTTTGATTTGGCGTTTCATATCCTCGCACATCAATCCGAAATTGGGTAGCAGACAACTTACCCGCCAACGCGCAATATTGCATTAAAGCATTAACAAATTGTGGCGTTTCTTCTTGTCCATCCGCACCTTTAACACTCTCAGCAAAGATAGAATCTAAACCAAAGCGATCGCTCTTATTTGTATATTGTTTAACCTGACTACCATGAAACCCTAGCAAACCACTGGTTTTGTAGACTCTAGTAGTATTTTGAAACTCAGAATTAATTAACCTATCTAATCGTTGCTTTAACTCCGGTTTGAACCAAGTTTCATCAATTCGGTTAAATACATAAAAAAGGCGATCGCGTATTCCGATATTAGAGTTTGTTTTCTCTATTAATTCTGTCTCCTCCTTCGTCATATCTCCCGCAGATGCAGGCTTTAGTACGCAGACAACGGCGGAGGTATCGGGGTTTTCAATTTTACGATAAGCGAGTTCTGCATCCCTTTGTACGGGTGCATCAATTCCAGGTGTATCAATAATAACATTGCCATCTTTTAATAAAGGATGGTTGCAATAGTAATCAATCCGCTTTAAAACGGCGCTGTTACTCCCACGACGCGCATAACTGGCGGCTTCTTTAAGCGTTGAAAAGTTAAACTGTTCCATCGAATAAGTAGCATTATTTAGCGAATGAATGCGATCGCGGTTTGCTTCAAATCCTTCTAATAAAAGTATCAAAGCCTTAGCTTGTTTGGCGCGTTCCGATTTACTCTCACCGCCTTCTTTTTGAATAATTAATACGCATCCTTGACGCAACAAATCAACCATGTCAGCTTGATTAATATTACTCGGTGGTGTTAATCCTAACTTTTGACATAACGCTACCGCTTGTTCTCTAATTTCTACTTCACTTAAGAAAGTCAGAATAACTTTTTCTTGTTCGGCTTCCGCATAAAAAATGTAGCATTCTGTACCCGTAGCGTGTCCTTCCGCACTGTATAACAGTTCTCTTTCTAGCAAGGCGTTGATTAGCATCGATTTACCCGCACTAAACGCACCAGCAAAGACAATTTCAAAGGTTGGGGAAACTGCTTTTCTTAAACTAGATTGCACAGGGGTTGTATCTTGCGATCGCAAACTTGTTTCTTGATGCGATAACTGAAGTATGCTTTCAACTTGTACTTGCAAGTTTTGGCATTCTGCTAAGGGTGCAGTCATTATACTTTTCCTAAAAATAGCTAATTTCACTCATTTTAAGAAGCCTACTTAGGTACGAGTGATAGTATAAATACGGATATATTTATAACAAGTTTAATTTCTACTCGTATATATACCAATGTTGCTGTTATGAAAACTTTTGCTTTAAGACTCAAACCCGAACAAGATTTACGCCAAGCTTTAGAATTATTTACTCAAGAAAAAGACGTAAAAGCAGGATTTATTTTAACAGCAATAGGTAGCTTAAAACAGGCAACTATCCGTTTTGCTAATCAAAGTGTTTCTACAGTTTTGCAAGACAAATTTGAAATCCTTTCTCTCAATGGCACATTAGCTAAAACTGGCATTCATTTACATATAACAATAGCCGATTGCCAAGGTAAAACTATTGGCGGACATTTAGAAACTGGCTGCATTATTTACACAACAGCAGAAATTGTTATTGGTTTAAGTGAAGATTTTACCTTTATTAGAACTATTGACGTGCAGACAGGATATAAAGAGCTAAAAGTCTTACCAATTCAATAATATTTTACTTAGATAGTTTAGATAAAAGAAATATACCATCATCTAAAGTGTCACAGCCAAGGAAGTTGATTTCTCTTTATAGTTTGACAATAAAACCAATATAGCTTTCAAATTAATAAAACTTTTAATTTATTAACATTTTGTTGATAAAAAAGGAGGCATTTATGACTACAGACAAGTTTCGCAGCCAATTACGCCAAGAAGCAGAAGTATGGCGCACCGAAGGAATAATTAATGATTCCCAACACGAACAACTAGCACAACGCTATCAATTTAATGCGCTTGATACATCTTCTCGAAACCTATTTGTCATGGTTTTAATCGGACTTGGATGTATTTTAGTTGGTTTAGGAATAATTACTTTTGTAGCATCTAATTGGCAAGAGTTATCAAAAAATTTCAAAGTTTTGTTACTCATAAGTTTACTTGTAGGTGTAAATACTACAGGATTTTATATTTGGAGAAAATCAAGGGAATCTAACCAGCGCCTTGGTAATGGATTGCTACTTTTAGGAGCCTTGATATTAGGCGCAAATATAGCATTAATGGGGCAGATTTACCACGTCGATAATCCATTTTATGAACTAATGTTTGCTTGGGGGATTGGTGTATTAGTAATGGCTTATAGCTTGCGTTTAACTACATTAAGTTTACTCGCTATTCTGCTAATTTGGATTGGTCAATGGGGATTTGCTATCAATAGTTCATTTGATAGTCCTTGGCTGTATCAAAAACTTACCTGGTCATCTGTATTAGGGGAACATATGCCCATAATTGCTTGCATAATGTTTGTACCTTTAGCTTACTTGTGTAAATCGCGGTGGGTATTTGCATTTAGTGCGATCGCAATTGTCTCAGCTTTGATGGGTAATGTATATTTCTACAGCTACGGAATAGGTAGATTATTCAATTTATCTACGCTACAAATATTAGGTTGGGCGATCGCGCTTTTTTTTGCATTACCGCCAATACTGTTATGGAGTTACGACGACTTTAGAGAAAATCGAGCGATATCAAAGTCTTTTAAGGCAATTTCTCAAAACCTTGCGCTTATTTACTTAGCAGGTGTATTTTACTCCTTTTCTTTCTATAGCTTATGGGCTATTTTACCGCCCGAATCTTTACAAACGGATTTAACAAAAGTAAATTTATTTCCGCTAATAAGCCTTTTAGCTTTAATCATAATTGGAGTTTGGCAATGGGTACGTTTAGGACAAAAAATGACTAGACATCGCCCGTTACGTTCTCAAGATTTGACAACAATAGTTGTCGGTTTATTAATAGGTATTACTGCTTTAATCCCGCTCTGGCATACTTTCGTTGCGCCAATTCCTGAATTAGCAACCTTTGCATTTAACGCAATGTTATTTATGCTCTCAATTGGATTGATGCGAGAAGGCTTAACGCACGGGCAAAGACGCGCTTTTTGGTTCGGATTGTTGTTACTAATTTGTAGAATTTTAAATTGGTTTTTCTTAGCTGATACTGGGCTACTTATCAAGTCTTTAGTTTTTGTCTTGTGTGGAGTTGGAGTAATTGCAATTGGGCTTTGGTTTGAGAAATATGTCAGAACTTTTGGCAATCCTACTAATTAAAACTTAAGAGGTTTTTATGACACAAAATGAAGAAACGCGATCGCCATTACCTCTATGGCGGTTTGCTGTACCTTTGCTACTGCAAATCGGGCTAGTATTAGTTCCCCCCGCCCAATCTGTTTATACGCACATTACAGGCAAAACTGTGATATTACAGACAATTCCTGTAGATCCCTACGATCCATTGCGGGGTTATTCGCAAACTTTAAGTTATGACATTTCTCGCCTAGAAACCTTAAAAAAGCTTCCTGGTTGGCAAGAAATAAGTAAGCAGCAAAAAAATAAAAATGTAGATTACTTAGACTCAGAGACAGAGTTGTATGTAGTCTTAGAATCGCCACCAGACGGGGCAAAACAGCCGCCTCTAGCGTGGAAACCTGTAAAAGTGAGTAGCAGTAGCCCAACATCTTTACCAGCCAATCAGATAGCTCTAAAGGGCAAAGGAGCAGCTAATATGATTCGCTACGGATTGGAGACTTATTACTTCCCCGAATCTCAGCAACAAGAAATTAACCAAGCTATTATGCAGGCGCAAAGAGGACAAAAGCAGTCGCTAGTAGTAGAAATTAAGGTAAATAAGGGCGGTTATGGCGTACCAGTTAGTCTTTGGGTACGCGATCGCAATTACCGTTTTTAATCGGCTAAAAGTTTAGTATTCGCAGTTAAAAACTATTTTTCGCTCGTTAGAGAGAGTTATCAAGGGAGGCAAAAGTATTATCAAATAAGAAGCGAAGTTAACAAAAATTTATGTTGCAGTCGGTGGGAATAATTCGAGAATTTAGAAGCGCGATTACTTATTTACCTTTTGGAAGCGTTACGAATACCGTGTTTTCAGGCTCTCAAGGCTTTTTAGTCTTAATTGCGGGGTTAGTTTTAGCTTTTGCCTTTCAGCTACTACTAGCTAACTTTTTTATTGCTTTGGGTATTTCTTACTCAGACTCCGACGAGGGATTGGATAAGTCAGAAACTTTAGACGATACCATTGACAAAATTGGCACAATAGTAGGCTTACGAACCCTGGGAACTCTTAGCATTACTTTATTTGGGGCTTGTTTTTTGGCTGTAAAACTCAGCTTAGTAAATGATTCCGTTTTAGGGGCAATTTTTGGGCTAACAATTTGGGCAACATACTTTACTTTACTTATTTGGATTAGTGTAACTACTGTGGGATCTGTAATTGGTACAGTAGTCAATTCGGCAACTTCTGGATTGCAAGGAATTATTGGTACAGCAGCGATCGCCCTAGGAGCAAAACAAGTAAGCGATCGCGTTGTCTCTACAGCCGAAGCCGCCGCAACTACGGTACGCCGCGAACTTAGTACGGCAATAGATTATGATCGCAGCCGGGAAGCGATTTCAAGTTACCTAAAACAGTTAAGAATACCAGAAGAAGATCGCCATCAACTCCAAGGGGAATTTGAAAAATTGATTGTTGAACCAGAAATGCAGTCAATCGCGCGCGAACACCAAATTCAAAACATTGGGCGACAAACTTTTGTCGACTTAGTTAGCAGCCGCACAGACTTTTCTAAAAACGATGTCAATCAAGCTATGGAGCAGTTAGAAACCTATTGGCTACAGCTTTGGGGACAACAACCGCCAAAATCTGCACCAGAGACTATACTTGCCGTGCTTCAACCTGACCACACTGAAGACAAATCAATCCAACTTAGTCAAGAATTAGAACAACTGATCGAGCAAACCCGCAAACAACAAGCTATTGTTCAAGCGCACGCTATTCAAAAGGTAGAAGAAACCGCCGCGTGGTGGTTATTTGGTTCGGCTTTTACCTCGGCTGTAGCAGCAGCGATCGCGGGGATAATTAGCGTTAAAGGTTAAAAATTCAACTTTACTCATCGTGTTTGATTTGTAATGCCGCTACTACGGCGGCAGTAAATCCAGCAATTAAACCCGTACTCATGCCTTGCATAGTTTTAACTAATGGCTCTTGAAGGAGACAAGCATTTGTCACCTCTTTAGATTCCCAACATTGATTGCTGTCTGCCAAACTAGCACTACCGCCTAAAATTACACCAACGGCACTACAAGAAATTACTAACAGTGCCAAACGCTTATTTTTTATGTGCATAGTGTAGATGTGGGCGATCGCGTTTATATACTTAAACTTCCCCTAATTCTATAGGTATAGTTTCAAAATACAACCGTGATTTTACTGACTACTTTCGCAGCGCGTGCTTAAGAATCTACATTTTTATTCAATATGCAAGGTAAACGGCAAACGAGCATAAACGCCCATTGGATCGTTCATTGTTTGCAATACCTCTAACTCTTTTTGTAATTTCAAAAACTCCACCGTTAGCAAATCTTTTGACTTACTCGTAGCCTCACCGCCCAATCTTACCCGCGCTTCGTTGCCTAATTGACCAAATAGACGTTGTTCAAAGCTGCGGACTGCGGGATACTCTGTTACTTGCCAATCATTGCCTAACTTTGCCTGTTTAGCCGCGTAACTAATCGCTGCATCAATACCGCCAATTTCATCAACTAAGCCAATTTCTTTTGCTGCTACTCCCGACCATACTCGACCTTGGGCAATTTCTGCTACTTTTTGGGCTGGAAGATTGCGCCCTTGGGCAACTTTACTCAAAAACAAATTATAAAGTCGGTTAACAGAACTTTGATAAACTGCCAATTCTTGAGGAGACTTAGGACGAGAAACAGTTTGACTGTCAGCAAGAGTTGCCGTTTTGACTACATCCCAAGTAATGCCATTATTATTTGCAAGTTTCTGAAAGTTTGGCAATACTCCAAACACGCCAATAGAGCCAGTAATTGTATTTGGCTCGGCAAAAATGCGGTTAGCATCGGTAGCAATCCAGTAACCACCCGAAGCCGCCACATCACCCATAGAGACAATTACAGGTTTTGTTTTACCTACAAGCTTAATTTCGCGCTGCATGACCTCTGAAGCCGTTGCACTACCCCCCGGACTATTGACTCGCAAAACGATCGCCTTTACAGTTTTATCTTGCTGCAACCTGCGAAATATCCGCGCAAAGCGATCGCCTCCTACTTCTCCTACTCCCCCTTGTCCATCTACAATCGTACCTTCAGCGTAAACAACCGCAATATGATTTTTTGAGTTGCGCTCTACACCCAAAGATTTCCCAGAAACTTCAGAGTAATCTACTAAACTAACTTGCTCAAAGGTTCGTTCTTCGGCTTTACTACCCGTTAACTGCTTAAGATCGCCCAAAACTTCGTCAAAATACGCGACTTTATCAACTAAACCATTACTTTTGGCAACACTAGCTTCAAGTATGCCTTGATTGTCGGCGATTTGTTGCAATTTATCAATGCTTACCTTGCGGCTCTTGCTAACGGCGCTTTGCCATTCTCCCCATACATCGCCCAATAATCTCTCGGTTTGCTGGCGGTTTTCTGGACTTAACTTAGTTAAGATAAATGGCTCAACGGCGGCTTTAAATTTGCCAACTCGGATAATTTGAATCCCGATACCGTACTTTTCTAAAGCTCCGGCTAAAAATATCGGTTGAGAACTCAAACCGTTAAGTTCCATCGCTCCCAATGGATTGATAATAATCTTATTGGCTACGGAGCTTAAATAATAATCTCGTTCGCTCCATTCCACGTTATATGTAACAATAGTTTTTCCGGCGGCGCGGAATTTTTCTAAAGCGGATCTTACTTCCTTAAGCGTGGCAAAGCCTGTAGAACTTTCCCCACTACTTCTACTACCATCTAAATAAATACCAACAATGCGTGGATCGCGCCTAGCTTTTTCCAAGGTATCTAAAACAGTACGCAGCGTAACTCTATTTCTATCTTCTCCTGATAGTGCTTCTTGCAAAGCGGCGCTGCTGCTAGAGTTGGGCTTAGAATCAGTAATATTTAGCGCTAAATCTAATACCAATACCGATTTATTTTTTACTTGGGTACTTTTATCTTGACCTGCGGCGATTAGCAGTCCTATCAATCCCACAGTTCCCAGTCCAAAAAAAATAAATAGCCCTAGCAAGCTACCAATCGCGCTTGTAAAGGTTTGTTTAATAAAATTACGCATTTTGATATTCCTAACGGTTAGCTAACAGCTAACTATGTTTACGTTTTGCTGCCAGTAAGATAAACCACCAATCTAACTTAAAGAGTAGCCAATTCGTGGGTTAGGCGACTTCTCCTGTTAGCGCTTGCAAAGCTGACGATGATTTTAGTTGCTCTATCGTGGCATTTCCTGTACAAAATAGCACCGTTGTCATTTCGGCAATCAACACCTTAACTAACTCATCTAGAGCCGCCTCCGATTGAGCCGCCGCCTGCAAAAAGGGTAATGCCATCCCCCC
This sequence comes from Chlorogloea sp. CCALA 695, assembly GCF_003003885.1. Taxonomy (GTDB): domain Bacteria; phylum Cyanobacteriota; class Cyanobacteriia; order Cyanobacteriales; family Chroococcidiopsidaceae; genus Aliterella. The sequence continues at coordinate 148,902 of NZ_PVWN01000002.1, forward strand.
AATATCTGCGCCTAACGCTAAAGCCTTTGCGATATCTAAGCCATGACGCAAGCCACCAGAAGCAATTAAAGGTATTCCTGGCGCGGCGGCGCGGATGCTTGTAATACACTCCGCCGTAGGCAAACCCCAATCAGCAAAAGTCATGCCTAAGCGCCTTTGCAAGGGTGTTTCGGCTCTTTCGCTTTCTACTCTTGCCCAAGATGTCCCCCCCGCTCCAGCTACATCAATTGCTTTTACTCCCGCTTCTATTAGTTTTTTCGTCATTGCTGCCGAAATCCCGTTCCCTACTTCTTTAGCAATTACTGGCACAGGTAACTTGCCGCACAAAATGCTAATTTTGTCAAGCAGTCCGCGAAAATTTGTATCTCCTTTAGTTTGAATACACTCTTGTAGGGGGTTAAGGTGCAAAATTAAGGCATCAGCTTCGAGCAAATCGACCATTTGCAGACATTGATCTAAACCGTAGTTATAGTTGAGTTGCACCGCGCCCAAATTAGCAAATAGGAGAATATCAGGAGCGAGCGATCGCACAGCAAAGGTAGAAGCAACAATCGGCTTTTCTACAGCTACTCTTTGAGAACCCACACCCATAGCTATTTTATAGTGTTGGGCAACAGTGGCTAGACGCTGGTTAATGATTCGGGCTTGTTCTGTACCGCCCGTCATTGAAGAGATTAGTAAAGGTGCTGATAGCTGTTTGCCCAAAAAGGTAGTAGTTAAATCGATTTCGCTGCGATCTAATTCTGGCAAACAACAATGAGTAAAACGATAACGTTCTAATCCGTTGGTATTAGCATAAAATTGCACATCCTCCTCTAGACAGATTCGTAAATGATCGGCTTTGCGGGTTTGGGTTTGGAAGGGGGAACTAGGAGGAATCACAACTATCTAACTCAAAACAGGATAATTAATATTCTCTCAGCCCTTGGCAAATTCAGGATCTAAGAGTAACTTAGACGTATTTATTGCTCTTTAGGCAATTGTATTGTTTTTGTAAAATGCTTATTTGCTCCCAACAGGTCTGTAAATAAAAGCGCAAAATTAGTTAAAGTCTTCTCAGGATATCTACCAGTTTAAGTATAAAACGGAGCTAAATTTAGGATTATGTACGATTGCATTATTGTCGGGGCAGGCCCCGCAGGTGGCACGGCTGCTTATCATTTAGCTAAAAAAGGGCATTCCGTTTTAGTGTTAGAAAAAGAATCGCTGCCACGTTATAAGCCTTGTGGCGGTGGCGTATCGCCTGCGATCGCCAAGTGGTTTGATTTTGACTTTTCTCCAGCAATTTCTGTTAAAGTCAATACCATTCGTTACACCTGGAAAATGGACGATCCGGTACAAGCAGAATTAAATACACCAGAACCGATGTGGATGGTCAGGCGTGATGTTTTCGATCATTTTTTGATTCAGCAAGCCCAGAAACAAGGCGCAGAATTAAAAGATAGTACCGAAGTTAAAAGCATTGAGTTTAAAAACGACTCTTGGCAAGTTAATACTAGCAATGGTTCCTTTAACGGACGGTTTTTGATTGCAGCCGATGGTGCTAAAGGGCCAATGGCGAAGCTACTAGGTTTTAAAGAGCGTCAGCGCCGTTTGGGAGCAGCTTTAGAGGCAGAGGCGATCGCCAAGGTCGAAAACAGTAATATTGCTCATTTCGAGTTTGGGATGGTCAAAAATGGCTATATTTGGAACTTCCCTAAAGCTGACGGTTATTCGATTGGGATTGGGACTTTTCGAGGGGGTGAAGGGCAAGACTTTAAGAAGATTTTAGGCGAATACAGCACCTTGTTTGGCATTGATATGAAAACTACCAAACAATACGGGCATCCCCTCTGTTTGTGGGATGGCAATCAACGATTGCATACTCAAAATGCCGTTTTAGCCGGGGAAGCCGCTTGTATTGTCGATCCAATGACCGCCGAGGGGATTCGCCCCTCAATTTTTAGCGGTTTAAAAGCCGCAGAATCAATTGATCGCGCCATTGGTGGCGATTTGAATGCTTTGGAGAAGTACACCCAAGTTATTACCGAAGAATGGGGATCGGAAATGATCTGGGCGCAGCGTTTGGCGGCGGTATTTTACCGAGTTCCCGGAATTGGCTACAGAGTCGGAGTTAAGCGCCCCTCTGCTACTCAGCGCATGGGTAAAATCCTTTGTGGCGAAATGGGTTACAGCGAGGTGGCGGGACGTGCGCTCAAGCGTCTTAGTGGTAGTTTAATTCCTGGTATGGGTGGGTAAGAGTAGGAAATAACTTTGAGATTGGAGGATGTTTTAAAGACAGCCCCCAAGAACACGTCAACAAAGCGGTCAGGCTCAGCTACACCGCTTTTTGACTCCCCTTAAAAAAGGGGGGAAAATATCTATTAGATTCCTTTAAAGTCCTTGCATGAAATCTCTCGGTTTATTCGTGCAGGAGGTTTATTGTTGTTGATATGCCCAATAGACAGCCTCTAAAAATACATCAGGTTCAACGGGTGTAGGAAGCTTATCTAAGCCGATAATTGCTTTAGTCTGCTTGGCAAGTTGCAAACTTACCTCATTTTTTGCTTTTGGGGTCATTTTCTCCCGTCGTTGGAGATAGTCGCGGATAGTTGCAAATTCATCGGGTAATAACTGACTAAAATTAGCTGAACTTTGTTGTAGTTGAGCAGCTATTTCCTGCGCCTTGCTAGATACGGGAAAACTTGCAGAGGTGGTTGATGCTTCAGTTTGAATCACAATAGTTCCCCCTAACAAATCTCCTAATCGCTTTTCTTTTTTTGTAAGCATAATTAGCAATGCACCAATAAAAAAGGTGTCATCAACACTTCTAATTAAAGCTCGCAAAGTTGCTTGTTGCAGCCCGATTAATCTGCCATCATCTTGAATAACACGAATTTTAGCTAACCTTTTTCCCGGCGTTTGTCCTTGCCACAAAGTCTCAAAAAAGACAAAATAGCTGGTATAAATTGCAAAGGCAGTTATAAAGGCGATCGCACCTAACCATAATTCTATATTTCGAGTACCGAAAGTTCTCCCCCAACCCTCTATTAATACGCTAGAAATTGCCCAGATAATCGCTAAAAAGCCGACTAAAATCGCCCCCAAAATATTATAATCAATTACCAATGCCCAAGCCCGGCTACCAATGCCTGCTAGAGTAAATTCTAGTTCTATACTTTCGGGTGTTTGGTGAGTGACACGATTAAAAATGTGCATAATAAGTTAAATATTGCGATCGCGTAATTTTAATCCTAAGCCTTCTTTGCGAGTCCGCAAGTCATAGTAAACCACTGCTTTAACTGCTTGCCAAAAAGGTAATTGTATAGCGCCAACTACAATACTCAAGCAAAGACTTAAAATCCAAAGCAGCAAATTAAAAATTTGTTTCTGCCCATTTGACTCGTTAAGCAAAACTTGAAACATTTTACGGATAATTTCCTCTAAAATAACTAAAGCAACCAAAGGATAGGCAGTTAAAAAGTTACCAAAAGAGGATTTATATATTAAATAGCAAGCACTCTCTAATAAAGCTAATAAAGGTAAAGTAATTAGAAAAGTTACAATATAAATTAATAGAATGTGACTTTCAAAACCTTTAGTTAACTTCCAGCTACGGCGGATAGTTAAAGTCGCATTGATATTATCTTCAATTGCTAAGGGTAATTCCAATACAAAAAAGCGTAGCAGAAGCAACATTAATCCAATGATGCTAATTGTAAGAATAATCGCACCAATAACTGTACTCGTGGTAGTATTTTGTTGTAAGGTTGAAACCAATTCCCTAAATACTAAAGCTACGCTCACAAATATAACAACAAATACAATAATCAATGCGATCAGCAAAATAATCCATACACTTAAACTAATAAGACCTAAAAGTAATCCTGCAAGTAAAAACTGCCACATTTTAGAATTGACGTACCTTGTCCCACCATTAATTGTTTCTGGTTGATTTGTTAATTCACCGTAAACTAAGCGAGAAATTAACGCCGAAATTGCGAGGAATTTTGCCCAACCATAAACCGGAACTAACAACCAAAAGTAGGCTTTAAGCGCTAATACAAAGTAAGGCTGAAAACGATTTTTATAGAGTTGAAAGCCAGTCGTAACTATGTTACCAACACTTAAAGGCTGCGATGAACTTTGAGCCATAATAATTATCTGATTAAATATTGCGATCGCGTAGATTCAATCCCAATCCTTCTTTACGAGTCCGCAAATCGTAGTAAACCACGGCTTTGACTGCTTGGGTAAAAGGTAACTGTATAGCACCCAACACAAAATTTAAGCCCAAATAAATAACAACTAGGGGTAGGCTTAAGATAGATTGTTGTTCGATTAAGACTGCCAAGGAAGATTGAAGTGTTGCGCTAACAATTTGTCCTAAAACTAATAAAGGAAGGGTAATTAAAACCGCGACAAAAGAAATTAACAGAATCCGCCCCACAAAGCCCTTAGTTAACTCCCAACTACGACTAATAGTTGAAGTTGAATCAGTATTATCTTCAATGGCTAAAGGTAACTCATATATATAAAAGCGGACTAAAATCAACAAAAATCCTACAATAAAAGCAATAAAAGCGACTCCAGCCACAATAAAAGCGATCGCTATAAGCGCACTATTACCTAGTTGAGAGCCAACTAATCCGCCAAACACTACCGCAATACCAATAGCGATCACCAAAGCAATGTACGCACCTAAAGCAATTAATCCGAGGAGTATGGCTGCAACTAAAAACTGCCACATTTTAGAATTGACAAAGTATGTCCCATCCTTGATAGTTTCTGGTTGATTAACTAATTCCCCGTAAGCCAAACGAGAAATCAGCGCCGAAATTGCAAAAAACTTCGCCCAACCATAAACCGGAACTAGCAACCAAAAGTAGGCTTTAAGCGCCAACAAAAAGTAAGGCTTAAAACGATTTTTATAGAGTTGAAAAGCGGTAGTAACAATATTACCAACACTTAGAGGCTGCGCTGAACTTTGAGCCATAATAATTCTCCAGGGATTTTACATATCTATCTAGGGGAATAGCGCTATCTTAAGTTAGCAAAGTCTTATTGCCCACAAAGTTAATGAACATTCAACGTTGGATTGCCAGACGAGAAACAGACTGGAAGCGTCTAGATGCGTTACTAGGGCAGGTAGAGAAAAAAGGGATTAAATCGTTAAAAGCTGAGGAAATAGCAACCCTAGCAAGCTTGTATCGCTCGGTAGCCGCAGATTTTGCCCGCGCTCGTACCCAACAAGCAGGTAATTTAATTACTCAAAATTTACAATCATTAACAACTCGCGGCTATAACCAAATTTATCAAGGTTCAAGGCGACAAGAATGGCAAGCGGTAAAAGAGTTTTATCGCACAGGTTTACCACTGTTAATCCAGCAGACATCAGGATATATTGCCCTGGCGACGGGGATATTTTTATTCGGGGCAGCGATCGCCTGGTGGTATGCTTGGCAAGATCCGGCATTTTTGCCCTTAATAGTGCCGCAAGAATTAATTACAAAAGTTAGAGACAAGCATGAGCTATGGATGGGTTCAATTGTTGGGATTGAGCCATTAGCTTCTAGCGGTATTACAGTCAACAACATCTCTGTATCTTTTGCAGCAATAACTGGAGGTATGACCGCCGGATTATATACAGCTTATATCATGGGCTATAACGGGTTAAGTATTGGGGCGATCGCTACTTTAGTCGGGCAAAATAATTTAGCTTATCCATTTTGGGCTTTTGTTTTCCCTCACGGTGCGCTGGAATTACCAGCTATATTTTTTGCTGGCGGTGCGGGGTTATTAATCGCCAGAGCAATTTTGTTTCCTGGTAAGTATCGCCGCCTAGATGCTTTGCGATTTTATGGTTCTAAGGCAGTACAGTTAATATTTGCTATAGTACCAATGTTGGTAATTGCTGGGACTATTGAGGGCTTTTTCTCACCCAATCCCAATGTTAACGACGCAATTAAATATTTAGTCGGGATTATCCTATTTACGCTCTTAGTCTTGTATTGCAGCAAAAAAAGTAAATTTACATCTTAAAAATTATTTCCCAATGCAAAAACGGCTGAAAATTCGGTCAAGCACTGATTCTGTAACTTCTTCGCCAGTAATTTCCCCCAAGGCTTGAATTGCTCCCCTCAAGTCAATTGTCCAAAAATCTAACGGTAAGGTAGCATTTACTGCTTCAATTACTTGTTCTAACGAGATTTTGGCTTTTGTCAACGCCGCCGCTTGTCTTTGATTAATGGCTAAATTCATGTCAGCAGACTTGACAATTCCCGTTTGTGCGGTGGTCAAAATTGCTTGCTCTAACGCCTCAATACCTCTATTTTGTGCCGCCGCCGTCACAACGATACGTGTAATATGATCGGGTAGTTGGGGTTTGGTTTCTACTAAGTCAATCTTATTAATGACTACAATTACCGGACGATGTTGTACAGAAATATAGATGTCTGCGTCCGCTTCTGTCCAACCTGCGTCAGCATCAATTGTCAGCAATACTAAATCTGCACCTTGAGCGCTGGTAAGACTTCTTTCTACACCGATTTTTTCTACTTTATCGTTTGTTTCTCGGATTCCCGCCGTATCTAACACTTGTACCGGAATACCGCCGACAACTAGCTGAGATTCTACTACATCACGGGTTGTACCGGGTAAATCTGTGACGATCGCGCGATCGCATTTACTCCACGCATTTAGTAAGCTAGATTTACCAACGTTTGGTCTACCAACTATAGCTACCTTCAATCCACTGCGTAATAGTTCGCCTCGGTCAGCCGTTGCTAGTATTTCACTTACTTCCGCTAATAATTGCCTGATTTTGGCTGTAATATCCTCGATATCAAGCGGTATTAAATCTTCTTCAAAATCAATCCGGGCTTCAATTTCTGCTAGTATATCCAAGCAAGTAGCTCGTAATTGAACAATAGGCGATCGCAAGAACCCTTGTAACCCCATTAAAGCCGCCTGTGCTGCTTGGGGAGATTTTGCCCCTACTAAATCGTTAATACTTTCTGCTTGAGATAAGTCTAAGCGCCCGTTTAAAAATGCTCTTAAAGTAAATTCTCCCGGTTGCGCCAACCTTGCACCAGCTTCTAAACATAGTTGCAAGACTTGCTGTACCGCCATAATTCCCCCGTGACAATGAAGTTCTATTACATCCTCGCGGGTGTAGGAGCGGGGAGAAAGCATAATTAATAGCAAAGCTTCATCAATTAGTTTTTGCGTCTGAGGATGGCGAATGTAGCCATAAAGAATGCGGTGAGACTCCCATACTTGCGAACCTGGGGAGTGAAAAATCTGTTGAGCAATTTTTAGCGCCGTAGTCCCTGATAAGCGCACAATTCCTACACTACCTTGAGTCGGAACAATCGCCGTTGCGATCGCAGCTATAGTTTCATTGGTTGCTAACATTCACAATCTCTAGGCGTATCGCTACTTATACTAGCTATAACATAGTAGAAATGCGAAGCGCTGCGAGCTTGTGGCTCTATCGCGCTAGTCGAAGTTTTATAATCAGAAACAGTTACCAATACAACAATTTTCGTACTTTTATATGCCAGAAACTACGATTGACTGTGCCACTGCCTGCATTAATGGCTGTGTTTTGGGCGACAAATGCCCCAACTTAGAGTATAAGCAAGAGTCAGCGAAATTTATCCAGGAAACTTCTTTAGATCGGATGCTAGAAATTGCGGAAGAAAGGCTAAAAAAAAGAATGAATGAACCGCCAAAGTGGGTTTATCCTGAAGAATAGTTAAAAAAGGGCGATCGCATTAAGTAGTAATGCGATCGCCCTTTTTTCTTAAACTGTATCTGGATCGATACCTAATTCGCGTAATTTGGCGGCTAAAGTTACTACTTTTTGAGTTTGCTGTTGAGCAAGTTGAGTTTGTTGTTGAGCAAGTTCCATAGGTGTCGCAACTAACAACCCAACGGCTGTAAAAAAGCGTAATTTTTGCTCGTGAATACCTAAATATAGTTCTAACTGCTGACTCCACATCCAGCCTTGAGCATTTGGTTCTATAGGCTGATACGTGCCGTCAATTAGACAAAATCCGACAAATTCTAAACTGTCTGGATCGAACCAAAAGTATTCGGGAGTGTGGAAAGTATCTTGATAAATCTGCTTTTTTAAGCCTCGATCTACTTTAGCTGTTGACTCAGACAATAACTCGATAATTATATTGGGATACAAGCCGTTTTCATGCCAAACTACCCAACTTTTGCGAGGTTTGCGCTCTGTCCCCAAAACAACAAAAAAATCTGGGCCCCGAAAATCCTCGCTTTTGCGCTGGCGTTGGCTATAGTAAATAGTTAAATTACCTACAGCATAAAAATCGTTTCGGTCTTGCCAACACAATTCAAGGCACTGTAATAGTAGGATAATTTGCCGCAAATGCAATTCGGTTTCCAAAGGTGGCTCGTCGCTATAGATTTCTCCTGGAGGAAAGATAACATCTTCGGCGGTACTTTCGATAAGTTCTGAATCTTTGGCAACAGACATAACTATTTTAGGTACAGATTGCTGATTTAAGTTTAGCAAGCATCGCCTTTGTTGGAAGGCAGCGCAAAATCTGCTCTTGAGGGTTTCCCTCCACAGAGTTTCGGAAGAGAAAGCCACACCCCAAAATTTTCGCCTAATTAATTATCGTAGTGTTCCCGCTTGGCAATCTCGCAGCCAAGTTTTTACAGCTTGAGCAACGGAGCCATTACTGCTTTCTCTTGGCGGCGTGGGTGGTTGAGAGTTGGGATAAGTCCCCGTCCGCGAAAACATAAACGCCAACCGCCAACCGCCCGTTGTTTGGGTCAAAAATAGCCAATGATACTGTTGCAATTGAACTAATTTTTTGCTCGTATACTGTCGCTCTAAAGTAGTGATAAACACTTGCTGCGGCTGCTCGGCAACTGGTAACGTTGGCAAATACTCCCCAGGGCCAAGAGATAAGGGGGCAAATTCTGCTTTTCCAGCTATCAGTACGTAACTATAAATATCTACGCTTCGTTTTAAACGGCGAGACTTTTGATTGACGCGATTAGTATAGTTGGGTAAGTCTTTGACTAAACCAGTTGTGAGAGTTTCTATATCTTGTTTTTGGCATTCAGATACAGGAACTTGAGCGATCGCACCACAACCCGTAAGCCATAACAGACAAGCTACAATCCCTAGGAATCTCATGCTGCTGCTATTTCGTCACAAATGCGCTGCCAAGCTACTCTAGGCTCCACCGCCGCCGTAATTGGACGACCAATGACTAAATAATCTGCCCCTAGTGTGATCGCTTTTGAAGGTGTCATACTCCGCTTTTGATCTCCCAATTCTGCCCAAGTTGGACGTACACCCGGACAAACTAGCAAAAAATCTTTACCACAACTATCTTTTAGTTGCTTTACTTCAAGCGGCGAACAAACTGCCCCTTCTAGCCCCGATTCTTGAGCCATTAAAGCCATATGCAGCGCATATTCTGGTAATTCTAAAGGGATTTTTAGCTCGAAGGCAAGCTGCCGCGATGAGAGGCTTGTCAGTACAGTAATTGCAATCAATTTAGTTGGTGTAACCCCCGCCTCTATTGCTCCTTGTTGAATTGCCTCATGAGCCAAAGTCAGCGCTTCTCTACCACAGGTACTATGGATTGTAAGTAAATCTACACCGTACCGCGCCGCCGCCCGACTTGCTCCAGCAACGGTATTAGGAATATCGTGCAGCTTGAGGTCTAAAAATACCTTTTTTTGCCGCTCTTTGAGGATTTTTACTACATTAGCGCCAGTGCTGACAAATAACTCTAAACCCACTTTCCAAAAAGTAACTTCTGGCAACTTGTCAATTAAAGTAATCGCATCAGCTTCGGTAGCTACGTCTAGAGGGACAATAATTTGAGATGACATACTATTTACGGTACTAGGCGGATAAATTTGGTTTTGCCAAACTGTAAAACCTTGTCATATAAAGGATTAGGTTCATCAAAACCTAAATCGGCTTGCTCGATTTTTTCTCCATCCAAGCGAATAGCGCCCCCCTGAATTTGCCGCCGCGCGTCTCCATTACTTTTACATAAACTGCTACCACTTAAAATATTTACGAGCTTGGTCGGAAACTGGATTGAGGAAAGGGAAAACTCTGGTACAGCAGCCGATTGCGTTGTACTACCACTGACTATTGATAAAGCTGCGCTTTGAGCTTGCAGCGCGGATTCTTTGCCGTGATATTGAGTAACAATGTTTAAAGCTAGGAGTTTTTGGCGATCGCGCGCCTGTGCTGGCAATTGTTCTACAGTTAAATCTGTCAACAACTCAAAATATTGCTCTAGTAAGCTATCAGGGGTTTTTTCGAGCTTTGAGTACATGGTTAACGGATCTTCGGATAAGCCTACATAATTGTGCAGCGACTTAGACATTTTCTGTACGCCATCTGTCCCTAACAAAATTGGCATTAATAACCCAAACTGGGGTGTTTTGCCGAAATGTTTTTGCAAGTCTCGCCCCACTGCGATGTTAAATTTTTGGTCTGTACCGCCTAATTCTACATCTGCGTCAATAGCAACTGAATCATAACCTTGCATTAATGGGTAAAGAAATTCGTGCAGATAAATCGGATTTTCTTGGGTAAAGCGATCGCTGAATCCTTCTTTTGCCAACATTTGCCCTACAGTCATCGTTGACAGCAAGTTTAAAATTTCTGATAAATCTAGTTTTGCCAACCACTGCGAGTTGTAACGAATTTCCAACCTTCCAGGGGTATCAAAATCTAAAATCGGTCGAACTTGGTCTAGATAATTTTGGGCATTTTGCGCTACCATTTCCTCGGTTAGCTGACGGCGTACTTCTGATTTGCCTGTCGGATCGCCAATTCTAGCAGTAAAATCACCAATAATCAAAACTGCTATATGTCCCGCATCTTGAAACGCCCGTAGTTTTCGCACAGGGATACTATGACCGAGATGTATATCTGCTCCTGTTGGATCGATGCCCAGTTTTATCCGCAAAGGTCGCTTTGTAGTTTCAATCAGTCTTGCTAGACTTTCTTGGGGATTATTGCTATCTGGGCGATTGGGGAAAATTTCACTTGTCCCCCGATGCAGCCAATTATTACCTGTGCCAAGTTGGGAAACGGTTTCAATGTTAGTTATTTCTAGGTTTTGCATCCGCTCAACAAGTTGTTTTTTCAACTCTAATGTAAACTTTTCTCTTAACCCCAAATTACTATTGGCTGCTTTTTTAGCTAAATTAGTTACATTCACTAGCAATTTACTTTTATTGTTCGGCTCGTCAACCTACTATAATTGCAAAAATTAACTCTCTTGTCTCTGGAAATCGGGAGAAAATTTCTTTAACCAATTATTAAAAAAATCTGCTACTACCACTACTAATCCTAATTATCTAAGTGAGGAAGTTAAGTAACTGTGTCAACGAGTATTATTCACAAAAAAGATAAAAGTAGCCCTAGTTTTAAGTTTGTTAGGGACATAACCAAAGTAACGGGGGGAACCCTCCTCACAATTACAATGTTAAGTAGTGCGATCGCGGCAGGAGGATTAGTTGGTTTAGCAATTAGCTTCCGTGACTTGCCCGATGTGCGAGCTTTACGCACCTATGTTCCTGCGGAGACTAGCTACATTTACGACATTAAAGGCAAGCTTTTCTCTAGTATTCACGGGGAAGCTAACCGCGAGGTTACACCTCTAGATAAAATTTCCCCAGAATTAAAAAGGGCAGTAATTGCGATTGAAGACAGCAATTTTTATTACCACAGAGGCATCAACCCGATCAGTGTCGGACGGGCGTTAGTAGTCAACTATCAAAAAGGTTCAGTGAGAGAAGGTAGCTCAACCTTGACTATGCAGTTGATGAAAAATGTTTTTCTCTCACGCCAGCGTACCTTTAGCCGCAAACTAGCCGAGGGCGTATTGGCAATTCGGATTGAACAAATTTTGACCAAAGACCAAATTTTGGAAATGTACCTCAATCAAATTTATTGGGGACATAACAACTATGGCGTACAAACTGCTGCTCGTAGCTATTTCAACAAATCGGCAGGAACTTTAACCTTAGCTGAATCGGCAATGCTTGCAGGTTTAATCAAAGCACCTCAAGAATACAGCCCGTTTGTAGATATTAAAAAGGCAACCGAGCAACAGCATATAGTATTACGACGAATGCGCGATTTAGGCTGGATTACACCCCAAGAGGAAACCAAAGCCCGCACCCAAAAAATTAAGCTAGGTAAGATTAAATCTTTCCAAGGTAGTGCAAGTCCCTATGTGACAAATGCCGCTTCGGGCGAGTTAATTCAACGCTTTGGGCGCGATGCAGTTTTAAAAGGTGGAATGCGGGTACAAACTACGATTGATGCCAAAATGCAAACTATGGCAGAAGAAACAGTAGTTAATTCCCATCGCAGGTTGCGTCGTCAAGGTGTTCGCGCTGATCAAATGGCTCTAGTGGCGATCGATCCGCGCACGCACTTTATTAAAGCCTTGGTAGGGGGTGTAAATCCTAAAAAGAGCGAATTTAACCGCGCAATTCAAGCTATTCGTCAGCCTGGCTCGGCGTTTAAACCCTTTGTTTACTATGCAGCTTTTGCATCGGGCAAATATACGCCCAATTCGATTGTTTCCGATACACCCGTCCGGTATCGAGAAGCTAGTGGTTACTATTATCCCAAAAACTACGATAGCTCTTTTAGCGGATCTATGTCGATTCGGAAAGCTTTGGAAGTATCGCGCAATATTCCAGCAATTAAAATCGGACGGGCTGTGGGGATGAATAAAGTGATCGAAACTTGCCGTATTTTGGGTATCAATAGCCCAATGGAGCCTGTAACCTCTCTGCCATTGGGAGCAATTGGCGTAACTCCTTTAGAAATGGCTAATGCCTATGCCACGTTTGCAAGTTATGGTTGGCAATCGGATCCTACGGTGATTGCCCGTGTCACCGATAGCAGTGGAAATGTTTTATTAGACAATACCCCCAAACCGCAATTAGTCCTTGAGCCTTGGGCAGCAGCTTCACTAACAAGTGTCATGCAAGGGGTAATTAATAACGGTACAGGAAAAGCTGCCCAAATTGGTCGCCCCGCCGCCGGGAAAACGGGAACAACATCTTCCGAGCGGGATATTTGGTTTGTGGGCTATGTACCGCAACTGGCTACGGCTGTATGGGTAGGAAATGATAACTATCGACCTTTGGGTCAAGGTTCTACTGGTGGTACTTTTGTCGCTCCGATTTGGCGCGACTTTATGAGTAAAGCTTTGAAAGGTATACCTGCTCAAAACTTTCGTCCGGCATCGGATTTTGATCGCCCTAAGAGATAGCAAAGACGTTGCGTTGCAACGTCTCTACACTCCCTTTTCTAACTCAGCTTTCATCCGCTCCAAAGTAAAGTTCATTTGGTCGAACATTTGCTGCGGAGTCACCCCAAATTGATTTAGTTGGGTTTTGAGCTGTTCTACCGTCATCTGCGCCATGAAATCTTCTGATAGCTCAAAGCGCTTCATAAAGATTTTATAGCGCTCCATCATCGCCTCCATCTGCTCAATAAATAGCTTTTTGCCGTCGCGGTCGAATTTGCCGTAACTATTACCAAGCTTTACTAAGGCTTGGTATTCTTCAAACAGTTGTTTGGCTTCTTGTTGGACTATCTCAGAGTCAAAAAATCCCATAGCGTTGGATAACAAAGGTGCGATCGCCCAAAATATGTGTACTTTGGCGTTTAGTATCATTCTAGTCTAGGCTTAAGGTTTAGCTTGAATATCCTAAAGAGCGAGATTTCTCTCCTTGACTATATAGCAATTATATGTATATAAATTATCTTGCTATGTAGAGTTGCCGGAAAATGATTGAGCGCTCAAAAAGTCGAAAAATTGCCGCAGTTTTAGCTTTAACAGGAATCCTTAGCCCCATTGCTGGATGGCATAAGTTTTATTTGGGTCAGCCTTTGTGGGGGGTGGTATATTTGCTATTGTCTTGGACACCCATCCCACGCGCCGCTAGTGCCATTGAGGGTGTATGGTATTTACTACAAAATGAAGCAGAATTTGACGAAAACTTTAACCAAAGTTCGCCTCAGATATTAATAGCGCCAAATAACGTTAAAGCAATTTCTGAAGCCATGCGTCAACTAGACTCTTTGCGCGAAGATGGGCTAATCTCGGAATACGAGTTTGAGCAGAAACGCCGCCAAATGTTAGATAAAATTGCTTAAGCATTTACAATCAATTAATTCATGCAATGGCTACCTTCAATTCGCACTAAGCTATTAAACGATCCTTTTTATCGAATGCAAACAAATGCAGAAATTGCGATCGCTGCCGATTTGGGTATTATGATCGATGTCAATACAGCCAAGGTAGACGATTGGTTGCGACTACCTGGGTTATCCATCCATCAAGCGCGAAACTTGGTGCAACTATGTCAAGCTGGAGTACAATTTTGCTGCATTGAAGATATTGCCGCAGCTTTAAGTATTTCTGTTCAACACTTGCAACCTTTAGTACCTGTACTCAAGTTTTGCTACTACGATGAAATTTCTGCTGTAAAAGCAATTAGCCCAAATATTGCCACAATTGAGCAATTAGCAGAAATTCCCGCCATTGATTTAGCTTTAGCTCAATTTATAGTCCAAAATCGTCACTTGCAAGGTACGTACCGCAACTTAGTAGATTTTCAACGGCGGCTATCGCTAAGTGGGGCTGTAATTAGCCAGTTGATGTATTATTTGCAGTTTTAGACAAAGCCGATGCGGTTAAGCGGCCAAAAACGAAACCTCGCCCGTCCAATAATATTTTGTTCTGGTAAAAATCCCCAAACGTGAGAATCGTTACTATCATTGCGGTTATCGCCCATTACAAACAAATTATGTGCAGGAACTTGTTGGGGTAATAAGCGGTAAGCTGGAGGTTCGGCAATATAGCTTTCTTGCAAAGGATGGTTGTTTAAATATACTTTGCCATTGGTAACGCTTACGGTTTCTTGAGGAGTCGCAATTACACGCTTGATAAAGGCTTGTTCTTTATCGTAGGCAGTTTGTAGTTGCAGGGGAGTATGGAAAACGACAATGTCTCCCTTTGTTGGCGCGTGGAAATGATAAGAGAGTTTCTCGACCACTAAGCGATCGCCTGTATGTAAAGTTGGTAGCATAGAATCTGAGGGAATATAGCGCGGTTCGGCAACAAAAGCACGAATCAGCAGCGCCAAACACAAAGCAATAAAAATTAGCTGAAAATTCTCTTGCTGGGAGCGCCAAACCCTCAACCACAAAGGCGCTTCTATTGATTTTTTGTCTTCATTCATAGAAATTAGTTGAGCAAAGCAATTAGTTCAAACAGCAGTTTTTATCGCCTAACTTTGACTATCGGCGAAAAAAAACTGCTGACAACTCTAAGTCTAAGAGAGGTTGAGCCTTAGAAACTGTTTCAATCTCAGTTAAGCCAGAAAGCAACATTAGTTAAATCGTCTTTAACGCGATTTTAGAGCAAAAACAAGCATAAATACCTTAAATCTAACCCCATGATTTCCTTAGCACTTTCCTAACCCTAAATCCTAACTTTTTAATATTATTTCTACCTTTTGGTAGTGTAAAAATCTTGGGGCGATGTTAAATTAGGTACGAGATCAATTTATCCTTTCGCAACTGCTAGAAACGGTGATTTTTGGGATTATACCGTCATTTTTAAATGAAAAATTTAGAAGGCTCCTAGTTTTCATTAGTTCGCGCTATCAAGCGATGCTTTGGACTCAATAGCAACGTTTTCAAATGTGCAACACTTGTTGTATTAATCGCTGTTAACTGTAAGGAAACTAAAAACCATGAGTATTGTTCAAGCAAAATTTGAAGCGACTGAAACTGCCTTTCATGTAGAAGGATACGAAAAAATTGATTTTAGTCTGGTTTTCGTCAACGGAGCTTTTGACATCAACAACCCAGAATTAGCGCAAAGCTATAACAATTTTGGGCGATGTTTAGCAGTAGTAGATCGCAATGTCAATCGGTTGTATGGTAGTCAACTTGAAGCATACTTTAAGCACTACAACATTGATTTAACTGTATTTGAACTTGCAATTACCGAACCCACAAAGACGTTAGAAACCTTTGAAGCAATTATCGATGGGTTTGCTGACTTTGGTTTAGTCCGCAAAGAGCCTGTTTTGGTAGTAGGTGGTGGCTTGACAACCGATGTAGCAGGTTTTGCTTGCGCCTCTTATCGTCGCCGTACAAACTATATTCGCATCCCGACAACGTTAATTGGCTTAGTAGATGCGGGAGTAGCAATTAAAGTTGCAGTCAATCACGGCAAACTTAAAAACCGTTTAGGCGCTTACCACGCACCAAAAAAAGTAATTTTAGACTTTTCATTTTTACAAACCTTGCCAACTTCAGAAGTACGCAATGGAATGGCAGAATTAGTCAAAATTGCTGTAGTTTCAAACTCTGAAGTATTCGAGCTATTAGCGGAGTATGGGGAAGAATTACTTAATACTCATTTTGGCTACATTGACGCAAGCGAAAAAATTAAACTTGTTGCTCAAGAAGTAACCTATAAAGCAATCCAAACCATGCTGGAATTAGAAACCCCCAACTTGCATGAATTGGATTTAGACCGGGTAATTGCTTACGGACACACCTGGAGTCCAACATTAGAATTATCGCCTTCTGTGCCTTTATTACACGGTCATGCAGTAAATATTGACATGGCATTGACTGCAACGATCGCCCAATTACGAGGTTACATTACCGTTGCAGAACGCGATCGCATTTTGGGTTTAATGAGCAAAATCGGTTTAGCTTTAGATCATCCTCTCCTAGATATCGATTTACTGTGGTATGCCACCGAGTCTATCACCCAAACTAGAGACGGCTTGCAACGCGCCGCCATGCCTAAACCAATCGGCGAATGCTGCTTTGTGAACGATTTAACCATTGAAGAATTAGAGGCGGCTTTAAGCGAACATAAGCGCCTTTGTGCAACCTATCCTCGTGCAGGGGCAGGAATTGATGGTTATGTTGGTAGCGTTCAACAATTGGTAGGAACTAATAATGTCTAAATTAGTTCCTCGCCCGGTTACTCCTTTGGGAATACTGGTAGAAAAACTAGAAACGGCGCTAATGATGGCAAGAGAGGCGCTTGTAGCAACTCCTGTCATCAAACAGTTAGAAACAGCGCTGTTGCTAGCGGCGGGGATAGATCCTTACATAGAAAATTGTACTACCACCCAATCGCCAGCATTAAGAGAAATCGCTTTAAGTACCCAAGCGGAAAAATGGAGCGAAAAGTTTAATGATGGTGCTACTGGGCGAGAGTTAGAACAAGAAATGCTTTCGGGACACTTAGAAGGACAAGCATTAAAAATGTTTGTTTATATGAGTCGCGCTCAAAGTATTTTAGACATTGGGATGTTTACAGGCTACTCGGCGTTAGCAATGGCGGAAGCTTTGCCAGAAAATGGACGTTTGGTAGCTTGCGAGGTGGATGCTTACGTTGCTAAATTTGCTCAAAAGTTGTTTGAATCTTCTCCTCACGGGGCAAAAATAGAAGTAGAAGTAGGTGGGGCTTTAGAAACTTTAGATAAGTTAGCCGCTAAGGGAGAGTGTTTCGATTTGGCGTTTATTGATGCCGATAAAGAGGAATACGTAGAGTATTACAAAAAACTGTTAGACTCCAATCTCTTAGCGCCCCAAGGCTTTATCTGTGTAGATAATACCTTGTTGCAAGGGCAGCCTTACTTATCAGAGCAATCCGCCAATGGCAAAGCGATCGCCGAGTTTAACCAGATAGTGGCAGAAGATCCGCGCACGGAGCAAGTATTGTTACCAATTCGTGATGGTTTGACGATTATTCGGCGAGTTTAACTTTTAAGGGCGTACCTATGTTGTGCGCCCTCAACAAATTTTTGATGGGGAGACGCGCAAGTGTTGGCATTGTTTCAAAATCTGGGTACTCTATTACTACTTGCTTTGGCATTTCCCTTTAATTGCATCGTTGTTTTAGTAGCGTTACTAACAAAACCAAAACTTCCCCAAGCTACCGTTGCGAAAGCTCAAAATATCTTGATTAGTGGCGGTAAAATGACAAAAGCGTTGCAATTAGCGCGATCGTTTTATGCGGCGGGACATCGAGTAGTTTTAATTGAGACTGATAAATATTGGTTAACTGGACATCGATTTTCTCGCGCTGTCGATGCTTTTTATACTGTACCTGCACCACAAAAAGATCCCGAAGCTTATATTCAAGCGTTAGTTAACATTGCAAAAAAAGAAAATATTGATGTATACATTCCTGTATGCAGTCCAATTTCTAGCTATTATGACTCTTTAGCTAAACCCGCTTTAGCTGGCTGCTGCGAGGTGTTTCACTTTGATGCTGATATTACTAAAATGCTCGATGATAAATTTGCTTTTGCTCAAACAGCGCAAAGTTTTGGTTTATCTGTCCCCAAATCCTACAAAATTACTCATCCTCAACAAGTCCTTGACTTTGATTTCTCTACTGAGCAAAATAAATATATTCTTAAAAGCATTCCCTACGATTCTGTTAGACGCTTAAACTTAACTAAACTTCCCTGTAATACCCGCGCAGAAACCGCAGCTTTTGTAAATAGCTTACCCATCAGCGAGGAAAAGCCCTGGATTATGCAAGAATTTATCACAGGGAAAGAGTATTGCACTCATAGCACCGTCAGAGATGGAGAGTTGAGATTGCATTGCTGTTGTGAATCCTCAGCTTTTCAAGTGAATTATGAAAACGTCGATCAACCAGAGATTTTGCAATGGGTGAGCCATTTTGTTAAACAATTGGGAGTCACCGGACAAGCTTCTTTTGACTTTATTAGAGCAGAAAACGGGAATATCTACGCTATTGAATGCAACCCCCGCACGCACTCCGCCATTACGATGTTTTACAACCATCCAGGGGTAGCGTCAGCTTATTTGAGCAGTCAACCAT
The DNA here is from genome assembly GCF_003003885.1 of Chlorogloea sp. CCALA 695. Taxonomy (GTDB): domain Bacteria; phylum Cyanobacteriota; class Cyanobacteriia; order Cyanobacteriales; family Chroococcidiopsidaceae; genus Aliterella. The sequence continues at coordinate 167,822 of NZ_PVWN01000002.1, forward strand.
TAAAGCCCTTGCAACCGCTAACTGATAGCAAGCCCACTTACTGGCTATATCATGAGGTTTGGCGGCTAAATGAAATTAGATCGTTGCAGCAATTGCAGACATGGTTTAAAAATATTAGGCGCGGGAAAGAGTCAATTTTTGCCTTTAACGATCCCTTACCTTTTCTGATGGTGCATCATTGGCAAATCCCTTTACTATTATTAGACAATCTGCGCCGACTAGCAGGTTGGATCAGGATAGATTTTAATATTGGTAAGCTTGTGGAGTTTGGGGGAGATTAATACTTAATGAATAGCACAACCCACTCGCAAGGTAGATTGTGCCAAGAAACCTTAAATAATTCATCTCTATTATCTCTCATAGTGCGATCGCACTTTCTTAATTAATTCTTAAATATTTACATAATTTTAATTTCTATAGCTATTAAGTCAACTGATTTAATATGCACCTAAACCCTCTCCAACAAAAGATTCTTAGCATTATTGAGCCACTATTGCTACAAAACGCCTTAGTTAAATCAACCTTAATCTAAATCCGCCAAATTGGTTTAGGGGCAACCATGACAAAAATGTTGCTACAGTGCGATCTGTATATAAGATAAAGTAAATAAATATTAATAATTTCTCACAATAGGACAAAACTATATCATGCGCGTAATTTTAATGACAGGTAAAGGCGGAGTTGGCAAAACTTCTGTAGCGGCGGCTACAGGGCTACGTTGTGCAGAGCTTGGCTACCGTACACTGGTATTAAGTACCGATCCCGCGCACTCTTTAGCAGATAGTTTTGACTTAGAATTAGGACACGAAGCGCAACAAATACGCCCTAACCTCTGGGGAGCAGAATTAGACGCGCTAATGGAGCTAGAAGGCAACTGGGGAGCCGTCAAACGCTACATTACCCAAGTATTGCAAGCGCGTGGCTTAGACGGCATTCAGGCGGAGGAATTAGCAATTTTGCCAGGGATGGATGAAATCTTTGGTTTAGTACGGATGAAACGCCACTACGACGAAGGCGAATTTGATGTATTAATTATCGATTCTGCGCCTACAGGTACAGCTTTGCGCTTACTAAGCTTACCAGAAGTTGGCGGCTGGTATATGCGCCGCTTTTACAAACCATTTCAAAATATATCTGTAGCCTTAAGACCGCTTGTAGAGCCATTTTTCAGACCAATTGCCGGGTTTTCTTTGCCTAATAAAGAAGTAATGGACGCTCCTTACGAATTTTACGAACAAATTGAGGCTTTAGAAAAAGTATTAACCGATAATACGCAAACTTCTGTGCGGTTAGTTACCAACCCGGAAAAAATGGTAATTAAAGAATCTTTACGCGCCCATGCTTACTTAAGTTTGTACAACGTAGCAACCGATTTAGTAGTAGCAAATAGAATTATTCCCGCCGAAGTTCAAGATCCATTTTTTAAACGTTGGAAAGAAAATCAAGAGCAATATCGCCAAGAAATTCACGAAAATTTCCACCCTTTACCCGTTAAAGAAGTTCCTTTGTATTCCGAGGAAATGTGCGGTTTAGCAGCATTGGAAAGATTGAAAGATACCTTATACGACAACGAAGATCCGACGCAAGTTTATTACAAAGAAACTACCTTAAGAGTTGTTAGAGAAGAAAATCAATACAGCTTAGAGATTTACTTACCAGGTATTCCTAAAAACCAAGTTCAGCTAAATAAAACGGGTGATGAGCTAAATATTACTATTGGCAATCATCGGCGGAATTTAGTTTTGCCTCAAGCTTTAGCAGCGCTGCAACCTGCGGGAGCAAAAATGGAAGAAGATTACTTAAAAATTCGTTTTGCTTGAAGCAAGCAGTAAGGGTGTAAGGCAGAAAGTTTCCACATAATTAATATCTAGGCATCCTGCAAAAAATTTCTTATGGCTCAACATTCTCAAGTGAAAGTTGTTGAATTGGAAGAACGTCTTAGGCAAGCGATGCTGCACTCCGATGTAGCCGAGCTAGACGCACTTATTGCACCTGAACTTATCTTCACGAACCATTTAGGTCAGATTATTAGTAAGCAAGAAGACCTTGCTATTCACCAATCTGGAGCGCTTAAATTAAGAGAACTTACGCCCTCCGAGCAGCGTATTGGGTTCAATCAAGAGTTTGCGATTGTTTCGGTTCAAATGCACCTGCTGGGCAGCTACGAAGCCACAGCAATTGATGTTCGGATTCGGTACACTCGTGTTTGGTCAAAATCCTCTACTGGCTCTATTCAAATTGTCGCTGGTCATTCTAGTGTTGTTTCAACATAGTAAGTAAGCCATAACAATAGATGCGATCGCAGTAGGAACAGTACATAGATGCGATCGCACTTCCTCAAAACAATCATCTACCGCTATCTAAATTGCTACGCAACGTGCGAAGTCTTTTATTTTGATGCGTTGAGACTTCGCAATCAATTAAAATAGTTTCAATCCCGCCCGAAAGAGGAGCTATGGCTAAAATATTTACGATTACTCTTTCCGATGATTTAGAGCAGGCATTAACCGCCCAAGCAGAACGCTTAAACAAGTCTTTAGAGGAAATCGTGTTACAAGTCCTATCACAGCAGTTAACAACTTTACTGCCATCTAACTCAGTACCAAAAGTAGAAACAGACCCACTTTTAAGACTAATTGGTTCTCTCAGTGTAGATGTTCCCGATTTAGCCGAGAATCATGACTACTATATTGGACAATCTCTTTGTCAGGAATTAAAAAGGGATGAGTAGTTTGTTTGTTGATACGTCCGGTTGGGCAAGTCTTTTTGTTAACACTCAACCTTACTATCCACAAGCAGAGCAATATTTTCGTTTAGCGGTTCAACAACAAACAAAAATTTGTACGACAAATTATGTAATTACTGAATTGGTAGCATTATTAAATAGCCCACTGCGGGTTGAGCGATCGCGGATATTTGAAATTGTTGATGCGATTAAAACAGTTGCTTATGTTGAGGTTATTCATATTGATGATGTAACAGATGCTCTAGCTTGGAAACCATGCAAAAGTAGAGTAGACAAAGCTTGGTCTTTGGTTGACTGTACATCTTTCATTGTGATGAAACATAAAGGTTGTCAAGAGGCGTTGACCACTGACCGACATTTTGAGCAAGCAGGTTTTATCCGTTTACTCAAGTGACTCCTACCAAGAAATGTTGTAGTGGCTATCTAAATTGCTACGCAACGTGCAAAGTCTTTTATTCTTGTACCTTAAAATATATTCAGAAAATTTCTTAAAGTGTCTTGAGGATATGGGATGTCACTCTATGACGTAATTGGGAAAAGCTACGCCCAAACGAGAAGAAGCGATCCACGTATTACTGAAAAATTACTAGAAATTCTTGCACCCTCCCAGGCTGCGACCATTGCAGATATTGGTGCTGGTACAGGTTCTTACGCACTTGTTTTAGCTGAGTGTGGATATCGTGTTTTTGCAATTGAGCCGTCAGCGACGATGCGAAGGCAGGCGAAGTCTCATCCTGCCATTCAATGGATAGATGCTTTTGCTGACAACTTACCTTTGCCAGACGGCTCGGTAGATGCAGCCATTATTATGCTGGCTTTCCACCACTTCCAGGATTATCGGCAAGCGTTGCGTGAAATCCATAGGATCGCAGGTGATGGAAAAATTGTTCTGTTCACTTACGATCCAGAAAAAATCTCAAGTTTTTGGTTGACGCAATATTTTCCCTCACTTGTAGCAGATGTACAGGCTACATTTCTGACTATTCCAAGATTAATATTTGAAATTGAGGCGATCGCAAATGTTGCCGTAAATGTAGTTAAGTTTCCTTTACCTAATGACTTGTCGGACTCGTTTGCAGCCGTTGGCTGGGCAAGACCAGAACTTTACCTTAATAGCGATATTCGCAATGGAATTTCATCGTTTGCAAACATTGCTGAGAATGAGCTAAATCAAGGTTTAGCGAATTTATATAAGGATTTAGAAACAGGGTGCGATTCGTTGGTTAGCAAATCGCGGTAATCAGTCCGTACATAACTAACCCAGCCAAGACTCCCAAGTCTAGCTGAACTCTCAGATTGATGTAGGTGAAAGTCCTACCCACCAGGTTCAGGTGTGACTCCTTACCTTGCCCCTACCGAACAAGCTCGATTCTTGTAGAGTAAAGCGGGGAACAGGGCGCAATCAGACAATCGTTATGGATTGACACTGGCGCTAACAGGGAGTTCTTATGGAGAAACCGAGCCTATAAAAGTGACCCACTATAACAGCAGGGCATAACATAATCAACCCAGATTATCCCTGACTGCATCAGAGCTAAAACCTACTGCATGACTTGTTGATAGCAGTCTGAACCCAGGGTTTCTGATGGTCAAATTGGCTACTCCTAACAGGACAAAACAATCATCTGAGGGAACGAATAAAAACGAATCAAAGGTCTAGGGACGGTCGAGTCCCAAGTAGGTAAGACGAGATACAGAATCCCTCTGATTCGGGTAGGATGCGGCGTAATTGCCGCAAGATATTCAGAAGACACTTTACGGAGTACGAGCATGATTAGGCACAGCGACAACGCTAGTGAATCTTGGAGGACCTTACCCTGGAAGCAATTCCGGCGTAATCTATTCCGCCTACAAAAGAGAGTGTACAAAGCAGTTCAAGCAGGAGACAAGCGCAAAGCAATGTCCCTTCAAAAACTTATTCTGAAGTCCAAAGCGGCTAGATTACTGGCAATCCGTCAAGTAACTCAGCTAAACGCTGGTAAGAAAACGGCAGGTATCGACGGCAAGAAATTCCTCACCTTTGAGGAACGCTTCAAGCTAGAGAAACTGCTGAAGGCATTGAGTAACAACTGGAAACACCAGAAATTGCGTAGTATTCCCATCCCAAAAAAGGACGGAAGTACCAGAATGCTAAAAATCCCCACTATCGCGGACAGAGCTTGGCAATGCCTCGCCAAATACGCCTTAGAACCAGCACACGAAGCAACTTTCCATGCTAGGAGCTATGGGTTCAGACCAGGACGTTCGGCACATGATGCCCAAAGAATCCTATTCGCAAATCTAAACTCCGGTGTAAATGGAATCAATAAAAGAGTCATAGAACTTGACATTGAAAAATGCTTCGATAGGATAAGCCATACAACCATAATGGACAACCTTATTGCCACTCGTGGCATCAAATCAGGAATATTCCGATGCTTAAAAGCCGGGGTAAATCCTGAATTTCCAGAACAAGGAACGCCACAAGGTGGTGTGGTAAGCCCCCTATTAGCCAATGTCGCACTCAACGGAATCGAAAAAATCCATAGATACAAAAGTACAAGTGGAGAGTACGTAGAACCATCAATCCGATATGCGGATGACATGGTAATAATACTTCGTCCCCAAGAGAACGCGACAGAGATACTTGAAAGAATTAGTCAGTTTTTAGCCGCCAGAGGAATGAAAGTAAGCGAAAAGAAGACAAAGATAACCGCTACGACAGAGGGTTTTGACTTCCTTGGTTGGCATTTCAAAGTGCAAAACAACGGAAAATTTAGAAGCACCCCCTCAGTGGATAACTTCAAGAAATTCCGTCAGAAGATAAAAGCAATCGTCAACTGCTCGAACTATGGCGCGAAGGTCAAGGCTATGAAATTAGCCCCCATCGTTAGAGGCTGGAGAAATTACCATAAATTCTGTAAGATGGACGGGTCGCGTTTTTCGCTATACCTCACTCAAAACAGAGCCTTCAGGGTATTTAACAAGGAACCCAAGCAAGACCGTCATTCTAGTAAGAAATTATTAGACATGGCATTCCCTTCGGTTCCTTACTCCGAATTCAAATTCTTCAACGTTAAAGGCAATAAATCACCTTACGACGGAGATATAACGTACTGGAGCGAACGCAACAGTAAGTTATACGACAATCACACCTCTAAAGCCTTAAAACGGCAAAACCACACGTGCGGACATTGCGGTATGAAGTGCATTAGCGATGAGCAAGTACAACTACACCACATTGACGGGAATCATAGCAACTGGAAGATCAAAAATCTAATTGCCGTACACGAATCTTGTCACGATTACGTCCACATGGGCAAAAGGGAACAACAACCCTAAGAATATCTGGGAGCCGGATGAGGCGAAAGTTTCACGTCCGGCTTTGTAGGAGAGGTGCGGGGTGCAATAGCCCCCATCGACTCTAACAGTTTGGGATCGAAAACATGGGCATTTACGTCAACAAGAACAGTATGATGTAGGTTATCGTTTTGTCTACACTGCCGTTTAATAAGTTGCTGCCTTGAAACGAAGGAATACGACATTGTTTATATTATCTTCTCCTCTGGCGAGTTTAAGTAGTTGGCTATTGGATACTTCGCACATTTGAAAGTGTTTTGAGGTGAGCGCTGCTCACAGCTTGTAGTAATGGCGTTAAGCCTGACAAGTGTTAGTGTGTAAAGTAAAGCTCCCTTTTTATTATTCCTAAATAACTTATGTCTTCCTCTGCCATTACCACAATTGTCAAAATGGTTGAATCTTTACCAGATGATTTGCAAGAGCAAGTTGCGGAGCATATTCGTGAATATATTATCGATTTGGAAGATGAAGCACGGTGGGAGTCTTCATTTAAAAAGTCACAGGATAAGTTAGTGACCGCCGCCCGGCAAGCAAAACAAGAAATCGCTGAAGGTCGATCGATGCCGATGGATTATAAGCAGTTATGAAGTCGGCTACCCTGCCATCTTTTTGGGTTGAATATAGACAACTGAGCAATTCGGTCAGAAAGGGAGCGCGAAAAGCCTATCAGCTTTGGGCAGAAAATCCGTTTCATCCATCTTTACATTTTAAATGTATCAATAGTGAGGAAGGAATTTGGTCAGTTCGGGTAACACTTAGCTATCGCGCAATTGGAATTCTAGAAGGTGATACAGTGACGTGGTTTTGGATCGGTAGCCATGATGATTATGAGCGATTCTACTCTTAAGTGCTGGGTGGACAAGAGTTTTGTAGCTATTGATTTAGGACTGGTGCGATAGAGCCACAAGCTCGCAAAGCTTCGCATTTTTTAAGGAGTCCTTTCAAATAATCAACACAAATAACCGCTTCCCTAGTTTTGGCTTAAAGATTTCAAGCGCCTATCGGGGTTACTCAAGCCTGATAAAATAATCTTTGCCTATATTAATGACTTGAGACAATGAACCCAGACGCAACCACCACTGGCGCAGATGCAATTGATGAAGCGATCGCATCAGGAAACGATTTTGACGGTTCTCCCATTCCCCAAGCCAAATTAGGCTTGTATCATCAAGTAATGGGTTTGGAAGCAGGTAGACAGCGCAGTGGCGTATCTAATACTATGCGATCGCGCATTGTCCGCATTGGTGCAAAACATATTCCCCAAGCCGAACTCAATCAAATGCTAGTAGACGCAGACTTTGCACCCCTAAAAGATAAGGAAATTGCTTTTTACTATAGCGGTAAATAGTTAATTTTGTCCTAATTTTGCCAGATAGTATTTACTATCTAATTTCATCACTAACAGGAGCTACATTTATGACAATGGATCGATTATTACAACGCGCTTTTGATTCTGCTTCCGTACTCAAAGTTATTAGCGGCTTAAATAACTTTAATAGCGATCGCGTCGCTGCTACAATTAGAGCCGCCGAGCTTGGTGGTGCTACTTTTGTAGATATTGCTGCTGACCCTAATTTAGTTACTTTAGCTAAACAGTTGACAAATCTACCGATTTGTGTATCTGCCGTAGAGCCAGAATTATTCGTTCAAGCGGTAGCCGCAGGCGCAGACTTAATTGAAATTGGTAACTTTGATAGTTTTTACGCTCAAGGGCGGCGTTTTGAGGCGGTGGAAGTATTAGCTTTAACTTATCAAACCCGCAGCTTATTACCTGACGTAACTCTATCTGTAACCGTTCCGTACATTTTAGCCCTCGATTTACAAGTTCAACTAGCCGAAGACTTGGTTAAAGCGGGAGCCGATATTATTCAAACTGAAGGTGGAACTAGCACTAACCCCGTGCATGGTGGGACTTTAGGGCTGCTAGAAAAGGCAGCACCTACCTTAGCCGCCGCCTATGAAATTTCCCGCGCTGTAAGTGTTCCTGTATTGTGCGCTAGTGGCATATCGAGCGTAACTGCACCCCTAGCGATCGCTTGTGGAGCGGCTGGCGTTGGTGTTGGTTCGGCAATTAACCAACTTAACAGCGAAGTTGCGATGATTGCCGCCGTTCGTAGTTTGGTAGAATCAATTGCTGGTAGTCGTCGCCGGATTTTTGCCTAAATTAATAGAGACGTTGCATTGCAACGTCTCTACATTAAACAATCTTTGAGACTATAAACTACCTGTTGTTGCTGATCTACAGACAGTTCGGGAAACATCGGTAAAGATAATACTTGCCCCGATGCTTGTTCAGCTATGGGGAATTGTCCTAACTGATAGCCTAAATGCTTGTAAACGGGCTGTAAATGTAAAGAGCGCGGATAGTAAACCATCGAAGCAACCCCGCGCCCAGTCAACAAGTCGCGTACCTTGTCTCGCCCTTCTAGCACCCGAATTGTGTATTGATTCCAAACGGCACTAGATCCCGCTAATTCTTGCGGTGCGACTATTCCGGGAACATGGCTTAGTAACTCTTGGTAGGATTGGGCGATCGCCCGTCTTTTTTCGTTCCAAGAGTCGAGATAGCGCAACTTTACCATTAAAATCGCTGCTTGCAAGGAGTCTAGACGGCTATTGATGCCGTTTTCGGCGTGTATGTACCGTTCTTTTTGCCCGTGTTCACGCAAGCTTTTAATAGTAGATGCGATCGCCGGATCGTTGGTTGTCACCGCCCCCCCATCGCCACAAGCACCAAGGTTTTTAGTGGGGAAAAAACTAAAACAGCCCACTCGCCCAATACTACCGACTTTAAACGCCTCCCAAGAAGCCCCTGTTGACTGGGCGCAGTCTTCTATTACCGAGATTTGGTAAGTAGAAGCAACTTTCATTAACTCCGTCATATCCACAGGTTGCCCAAATAAATGAACGGGAATAATTGCTTTAGTTTTAGGTGTAATTGCTGCCGCTAATAGGTCTAAATTAAGGTTAAATGTAGCTGCGTCAATATCGACAAATACAGGAGTCGCACCTACCGCCGCGATCGCTTCGGAAGTAGCGATAAAAGTAAAAGGAGTCGTGATTACTTCGTCACCTACGCCAATATTTAAAGCTCTCAGGGCTAAATACAGCGCATCTGTACCCGAATTGCAACCTACACAATTTGATACGCCAACATAATGGGCAAACTGTTGTTCAAATTCTTCAACGAGAGTTCCACCAATATAGCGCCCAGATGCTAAGACTTTTGATACAGCTTCGCTGACTTCCACCTCAATACTTTTGTACTGCTGTGTTAGATCGAGAGGAGGGATAAAATTCACGCTTTGACTCATAAGTTTTTATTTTAATATCAAACCAAATTTTGTTTAGTTAGAAAATGTTTATAGTACCTTTTTAGCTTTGAGAATGAGTAAAGCTATAAATTGTTTCCTTTTAGGAGTTTAGGTAGTGGAAGGTTTAATTAAGCTAGATTTACTCGATTTAGTTTTGGCGCTGGGCATGATGGGGCTGGCGATTGGTTTATCGGCTTGGCAACAATTGGGCATGGAATGGACATTAGCGATCGCCACAGGGCGGACACTCCTGCAATTGCTAGTAGTTGGGTATATATTAGCGTTCATCTTTGCTTTAGATAATCCTTGGGCGGTTTTAGCGATTTTGCTGATTATGGTTTCAATTGCGGCGATTGTCGCCCGTAACCGCATTAGTAAAAAAATTCCGCGTGTTTTACCTTTGGTATGGGGGTCAATTTTCATCAGCACAGCTTTAACTTTAAGCTATACAACACTACTAATAATTCAACCTAACAGTTGGTACGAACCTCAGTATCTTATTCCCATCGGCGGGATTATTTTAGGTAACTCAATGAATGGGGCGGCGATCGCTGGCGAAAGATTAGTCAGCACCATCAACGCCAGTCATTTAGAAATTGAAACTCATCTTAGTTTAGGCGCAACTCCCCAGCAAGCTGTAAATAAATATCGCACTGAAGCTATCAAAGCTGGATTAATTCCGACAATCAACGCCATGATGGTTGTCGGAATAGTTACTTTACCAGGCATTATTACCGGGCAATTGTTGAGCGGTATTGAACCTTTAGATGCCGCCTCTTACCAAATTTTAGTGATGTTTATGCTCACCTTTGCTAACTTAATCACTACTTTATTAGTAACTCAGGGGCTATGCCGTCAGTTTTTTAACAGTGCAACACAACTCAAGCAAATAAGTTAAATCTCTGCAACTGCGTTTCAATTACTTGAGGCAATACTTTATCTAATTCGGCACTGTCATTAAATGGTAATGATTGGTAGCTAGGTAATTCAAAAGGATACTGCCCCGATAGTTGAGAGCGGTTTTTTTGGGCAATTAAAATTTGCTCTGCCCGTTTGCTCGTAACAGCGTAGCCAATTTCTACACAGACGCTCGGACTTAAAATTAATTGGCTAGTTTTGCCCTCAATTTGAGCCACTGGCGTACCATCAGCAATAAATAACAGGCATTTGCGGATTTTGCGCGTAGCAGTGCTGCTGAGTCTCACAGGGCTATTGCCTGGGCGCGGAGATTCAACTAAAGTTATGGGGAAACGCGATCGCTTATTTAAGTTTTCTAATACCATACTTAAAGATTCTCTAAGTATTTGGCTAGACTCTGCGTACTCGTTTTGATGACATAAAAAAATTGTCGGCTCCATCTGAGCAATGGTTGTTTGCTTGATAAAATAAATTTCATGGCTGCTAAGGTCGATATTTGCGATCGTATAGCCGCCACTGCCTTCAATATAAAATTCGACAACTTCCCCATCTAGGTAGCGTTGAAACCATCCTGACTTTTTGATTTCTTGGCTATCTTCCAAAAAATCTGCTCTTAGCGCCGATTTGAGTAAGCTATTTTTATTCAGCCTCAAATCGTGGTGGCGTTTCTCTAATTCTTGAAGCGGCTCGTACTTGTCTAAATACCAAGCTTTTAAGGCAATAATCGCCATAATACGGATTTTATCTCAGGCTGCCCTTCAATTATATTGACTCCGCCTCTAGTTGAAATAAAAATTTTTACACAACAACACCCAACTTGATAGTAACCGGGGAATTTCCTCTTTTGGGCGATTTTACTTAGGGTTGCACTGAATTATTACTCGATTGAAAAGCTGAGTAATGTTGCTTTCAGTGGCAGCGCCCCCGATGATAATCACTTTAGGAAATATCAGTTTTAAATAAGCTGGGTGTTGCGGTGTTTTGACGAGACAGATAGGAATTTAACAGCGCTTTTTACCTCTTAAGTTAGTGTGTACTTTAGCTGTTGGATCTGCCAGGAAAGCTTTGTAGCTTCAATTAATAAGTTAGCTTCTGTAATTGCTAAAAGCTAGGAAATGATACTAAAGTTTACTTTTAATTTCTGCTCGGACGCTCATCAATATTTTACCTAAATGATTAGCGCCAGTTTTAGTTTCTCCACAACCCCAGTAATAGTCATTTGGCGAGTCTTCTACTATCAGCAAGTCGGCGGTAGAAAGCAATATTGCTTGAATATCTTGATGAGTAAAAAACTTTTGCCTTACTGCCTCTCGCATCACTGTAACTTTGATTTGTTCCCAATTTGACCGCAATTGACGGCGACAATCTCGTCCCAAAGCGGCGGCTTGTTCTGGCGTAGGTACGGCTTTAATTATTAATGAACTTCTTTCGTCTGGTGTGCCGATAAATTTTTGCGCTTGGTAGTAATGCTCGACAGTTTGCCAGTTTTCTCCACCGATCGCAATACCGTGAGGGGAAAAGTTAGAAAAGCACCCGTAAGGTTCATTCACCTTATAAAAGTAAATGGTCATTGCGATCGCACTTGTTAACTCCAACCTTTATCAATTGTAAATAATAACAAAATATGTTTACGTTTGAATAAATATTATTAATTTATTTTAAGTCTAATTATGATTTTACTGGTTTTTTGCTAATAGTAAAACATAATTTTAACCAATATACAAGTTGATTTTTAGATTGGGAAAAATCCTCAACCTAAAAATCAAGTTTTGCAAGAGGGGGTAAGATAATTCTGTTTGAGATTATTAATCGAGCAAAAGTCCTTTTTGAGCTAACCATTCTCGGTTAAATAAACGCGATTGGTAGCGAGTACCGCTATCGCACAAAATAGTAACAATTGTATGTCCTGACCCTAGTTGTTTTGCCAATTGCACGGCGGCGGCGACATTAATACCTGTAGAACCGCCCAGAAATAGCCCTTCTTCTTGAAGCAATCGGTAAACCACCCGGACGGCTTCAAGATCCTCAATTTGAATCGCATCATCAATAAGCGCATTGATTAAATTAACAGTAATGCGACTATTGCCAATTCCTTCAGTAATCGAGCTACCTTCGGCGTGGGGTTTGCCCGTTTTAACATAACTATAAAGCCCGCTACCCATCGGATCTGCTAAGACAGTTTTGATGGCTGGATTTTTTTCTTTTAAGTACATTGAAACCCCCGCCAGCGTCCCGCCTGTTCCCGTTGCCGTTACCCAAACATCGACTTTACCATCGGTTTGTTCCCAAATTTCTTTACCTGTAGTTTCGTAATGCGATCGCCTATTTGCCAAATTATCAAATTGATTTGCCCAAATAGCATTTTCCATTTCTGAGGCAATTCTTCCTGAAAGCCGCACGTAATTATTAGGATCTTTGTAAGGTACGGCAGGGACAGTGCGAACTTCTGCACCTAAAGTTTTTAAAGCCTCAATCTTTTCTTGAGACTGAGTATCGGGAATCACAATTAGGCATTTATAGCCTTTGGCGTTGCAGATATGAGCAAGTCCAATTCCTGTATTTCCGGCGGTTCCTTCTACTACCGTACCACCGGGCTTAAGCAAGCCTTTTTCCTCCGCATCTAAAATCATATACAGGGCGGCGCGATCTTTTACCGAACCACCAGGGTTGAGAAATTCAGCTTTTCCCAGAATTTCGCAGCCTGTCTCCTGGCTGAAACGATTTAGACGAATTAGTGGCGTATTGCCTACAGTGTCTATGAATCCATTTTTGATATCCATGCCAACATTACCTAACTATCCCTATAAAGATTTTGGCTTAGATTGGCGATCGCATTTTCTACCATTAGGAATTAGTTTCGCCCTTGACACGGGAATATCTTGGCAAATAATTTGCAACTTGGCTAAAAGTGCGATCGCCCTATTTCTAAAGTCTGTTGTAGACTATAATCAAACCCAAAACTTGCAGGTTTCATGCTCAAACGTACTAAATTCGAGACACCCCAAACCGAAGTTATTCAACGAGCGGAAGAGCTAATTAGTGCCGCCTCAAATCGCTATCGGATCACTGTTCAAGTAGCCAATCGCGCTAAACGCCGCCGTTATGAAGACTTTGATACTATGGACGATCCCATGATGAAACCAGTATTAAGGGCAATTATTGAAATGTCCGACGAACTTAATCAGCCAGAAATTATTGGCGAATCTTGAAGATCCGTTTAGGGGCAGAAAATTGTGAATAGGCAAAAAAAATCGCCTTTATCGCTATTTATTCTCGCTTGCACAACAGGCTTAATAGTGTTAGGTACGTCGCTAAATATTAGCAATAGCTTTTTAGCTGCACCGAGTTTTGCTCAAAGTGCTAGACCTCAAGAGTTTGGAATGCAAGTTTATCAAAGGTTGCCAAATCTACCTTTAGAAAACAAGTATGTCAGCAAAGATACGAAAAAAGTAGCCGCAGACAATACTTTAGTTACTCGTTTGCTGCAATATCACCTATATCTTAAAGGACGCGCCCCCGGTTATAGACTTGATTGGAAACTAACTTTAGCTGACTATTTAGGCGCTAACGAGCTAATAGATGAAGTAGCATATCCAGGATACGCTACTTTGTTGACAAATCCCTTAGAAGGCGATCGCGCGGTAATTACCCGCCTCAACCGCAAACAGCGCAATGAATTAGTGCAAGTTATGGTTAGCCTATTTAATCAAAACACACGGGCTGCTACTAGCCCCTCTGGTAGGGCAAATCCTCAGATTCCCGCCCCCACGTCCACACCACTTCCGCCCCGCCCTGGCGACGCACAGAGGTTGAAATAAAAATGACCTATCCCCAGCCTCCTTGGACATTAAAAGGCGATGCTTTTGTCACTTTGCAGTTATTAGACATTGCGCGAGTACGTCCCCTAATTCCTGCGGAGTTAAATATTGTTTCCGTCTTGCCTAGTAAAACTGTTGGTGGGGTTTATTTATCTAAGTACAGTTCTGGTTCTGTATTAGAATACAGCGAACTAATTATTATTGCTGGCTTTTTGAGCTATAAAGGTAAATTTGGTGGCTGGGTTTCGCATATTTATGTAGATAATCCTGACTCGGTGGCGGGTGGGAGAGAAGTTTGGGGCTTACCTAAAGAATTAGCCCAATTTAGTTGGGAAGCAAGTAGTGTCACTGTAAGTCAATCAGGCCATTTATTGTGTAAATTCAATTACCAGCGTCAAAGCTTTGGTTTACCTCTAAAACTTGGTGCTGCGGCTTTTAGTCGCAAAGAGAGTAATTTGTTAATATTTCCTGCCTTTGTGGAAGCGAATTTTGGTTTAGTTAGTTCTAACTTAGAGATTCCCACAACTAGCCCTTTTGCATCGCTAAATATTAGTCAGCCTATATTAACAGTTCATAGCGATCGCCTAAATTTGGTAGTAGATGCTCCAACAGGTGTTGGACAAACAAGACTTTAGATAAATAATCCAATAATTGCGATCGCGTCAACTGTGACAACCTACGCTATAATCTTTGACTTAGCGCTGCAAAAACTTAAGTTAAGCTCATCTTAATTACTGAGTTCACCGCACTCAAACAGCATTCTTAATGGAAGCCTAATTTCTGTGCCTCAAAAACCTACTGACCTTAACAATGTGCCTACAGAGATAAACCCAGTTTTGGCATTAAAAGAATTGGTGGCGCGTCTGCATCGAGAACAACATAAAATCCCAGACTTACTAAGCTCTTTAGGTTTTGCGCTGCGAAGTTTCAACAATCTCAATCAGTTTTTAGAATTAATTCCGCTTATGGCAACGCGGGTAACTGAAGCGGAGGTTGGCGCATTAATATTATATAAACCTAATGGTCAAGTAAAGTTAGAACAATTACATTGCCAAGATAGCAATCAGCAAAAAATAATTCGTAAAGCCTTAGAAACAGCTATTAATGTAGTTACCGCCTCTTTGACTTCTGCCCAATTAGTACCAGTCACCGCCACTATAGACGCTCAAGTTAGCAGCCAATTGGGGGGGGATAGGCAATTGTTTGGTACGAGTATTCTAGTCAAACAGGCAGAAAGAGGTAGATTATATGTTTTTAGCAATAATCCCCAATACAATTGGACGGAAGAGCGACAAAAACTCGTGCGCCTAATAGCTGATCAAACCGCCGTAGCTATCGAAAATGGCGAACTTACTATAGAGTTACGCAAAAAAGAACGTTTAGACCGAGAATTAGAAATTGGCGCAGAAATTCAATTACAATTACTACCTCGTCAATGTCCAACTATTCCTGGCGTATCTTTAGCTGCTTTTTGTCAACCAGCTAATCGCGTAGGTGGAGACTATTATGATTTTATTCCTACTGGTCACAACGGACAAAAAAAATTAGTTAGCCAATCTCATCGCTGGACGCTAGTAATTGGCGATGTGATGGGTAAAGGAGTTCCGGCAGGACTAATTATGACTATGACACGGGGAATGCTAAGGGGAGAAGTGCTAAATGGTCACTCTCCAGCCCGAATTCTGCAACACTTAAATCGGGTAATGTATGCAGATTTAGAAAATTCTCATCGATTTGTCACGCTGTTTTGCTCGGAGTACGATCCCGATACGCAGATTTTGACCTATAGTAACGCCGCTCATAATCCACCGTTATTGTGGCACGCTGCAACTAAAACTATTAAGCGTCTTGATACGTTGGGAATGTTAATCGGGCTTGATGCTCATAATCAGTACGAAAATGCTCAAGTTCAATTACGCAGTGGAGATACAATTATTTATTACACTGATGGCTTTACCGATGCAGCTAGTCAAAATGGCGATCGCTTTGATGAGGAAAACTTAATCAGGGCTTTTGGGTGGGCTTGCAAGCATTCTTTAGCACCTCAATCAATTTTAGAATATCTATTTGACAAAGTTCGCCAATTTATCGGTACTGATAGTCAAAATACTGACGACATGACTTTAGTTGTTATGCAAATTCACTGAGAAGATATGACTAACCAAGTAGCCCCAGAATCAATAATTTATCCAGGACAGTTTGGCGATTTTACTATCGATAAAAGCGATCGCACCAGTGTAATTATCTATCGTACTGGTTTGGGTATTGCTGCCCTTAGTTTTGCCCTAGGAAGTGCGGTTTCTCTTTTCCAACCTAATAATTTGTCCTTGCTACAGCCTTTGTTTTTCTGCTTTAGTTTGGGTTTGGGAGTTAGTTTGCTCACAATCCACATTTATCTTGCGGTACTGCACCGAGTATTACAAATCTTTTGGGCGATCGGGACAACGAGCGCAGTTTTTTGGACAATATCTAGTCGCGCACCTTTGGCTACAACTCTTTATCATCAACCACTAGCTTTATTCGGAGTTGGGTTTATTTTTGCCGCTTTGACGGGTATCTACTTCAAGGAAGCCTTCTGTTTTTATCGGTTAGAAACAAAATTTCTTACGCCTTTAGTGCCAGCTTTGCTTTTAGGACATCTGTTAAATCTTATACCTGTTGCTGGAGAAAAATTAATGCTGGCTACCTGGGCGGTTTTATTTTGTGTGTTTGCCCTTCGTAAAGCCGTACAACCAATTCCTCCAGATATTGGCGACAAATCAGTATTTACTTATCTACACGAGCGTAAGGTTTAAAAAAATACCTTTAACACCTTTGCCCTAAAGTTAGTAAAGGTCTAGATCCTTGAAGCCAACCGTGCTAAGGTGTTTAACTACTAATACCCTGAGCAAAATTCAACCAGCGCCTATGGTGTATGTCAAGCGCCTGGAACTCTCGCATTTTAAATCCTTTGGCGGTACAACGACAGTTCCATTATTGCCAGGTTTTACAGTGGTTTCTGGCCCCAATGGTTCGGGTAAATCTAATATTCTCGATGCTTTATTATTTGCCCTTGGTCTTGCTAGTTCTAAAGGGATGAGAGCCGAGCGCTTACCCGACCTAGTTAACCACAATCAAGGCAATCGTGGTAAAGCAGAAGCTAGTGTTACTGTTACCTTTGATATCAGCGACGACGAGCAAAATACTTCTACCGAATGGAGCGTTACGCGCCGTCTCCGAGTCACTAAGCAAGATACTTATACTTCAAACTATTACATCAATGACGAAGCTTGTACTTTAACTCAGCTACACGCTCAGTTATCGCAATTGCGGATTTATCCTGAAGGCTACAATGTAGTGCTGCAAGGCGATGTGACTAGCATTATTTCTATGAATGCTAAAGAGCGGAGAGAAATTATTGACGAACTAGCAGGGGTTGCTAACTTTGATCGCAAAATTATTCAAGCCAAAGATACTTTGGAAGAAGTACGCGATCGCATTGAACGCTGTCAAATCGTTGAGAAAGAATTAATTATTCAACGCGAAAAGCTTTCGACCGACAGGCTCAAAGCTGAGAAATACCAACGCCTCCGCGCTGACTTCGCTCAAAAGCAACAATGGGAAACGGTGCTACAGTGGCGACATCTCCAAGCTCAACAACAACAAATTGTAGAGCAACTACAAATAGGCGATCGCACTATCGCCGAATTAACTACTCAGCTTGCCGATAGTCAGCTACAAATTAGCACTTCTACCACCCAACTTGACTTACTCAACCAGCGCGTCAAAGCCTTGGGAGAAGCGGATCTTTTACAACTCCAGTCTACTTTAGCAACCTTCCAAGCTGAACAAAAACAACTCCACCTCCGCAAGCAAGAGTTAGAACACGCCGCAAACAATATCACAGCCAGAATATCCCGAAAAAATGAAGAAGTCAAGTCAAATCAGCATCTTTTTAGTCAAATTATTAAAGAACAGGAAGTATTAGAAACCCAAACTATTGCCGCCTTACGTTTAGCACAACTAGAGGCAAAGATTGCTTTAGAACAAAGCCGAGAATCAGCAAATGCGATCGCCTATGCTGGTGATGAGCTGGTACAGCAACAAACCGCTCTAAGCCGTCAGATTGAGGCTTTACTGAAAACTATCGAACCCCAACGTACAGAACAAGCTAAGTTAAACGAGCGTCACAATCAGTTAAATAAACAAGTTAGCGAACAAACTCAATTAATTTCTAACTTAGAGCCGCAAATAGCCCAGAAAAAAGATCAACTTAGGAACTTAGAAGCGGAATTGCTAACATTTACTGAAAAAACTGAATTATTATTAAAAACCTTGGCAGCAGGAGAACAAGAATTACAAATTCAGCAGCAAACGCAAAATAGATTGATCTTAGAACAAAGAGAAAAACAACGTAATTTAGATCAATTAGAAGCACAAATTCAAGCCGTTCAATCGGTTCAAGGAACTTTCGCCACTAACGTTATTTTACAATCGGGTTTAAGTGGTGTTTGTGGATTAGTTGCCCAATTAGGAAAGGTTGAACCCCGGTATCAATTAGCCTTAGAAACTGCCGCCGGAGGAAGGTTAGGACAGTTGGTAGTAGAAGATGACTTGGTAGCGGCGGCAGCTATTGAGTTGTTGAAGCAAAAAAAAGCTGGGAGAATCACCTTTTTACCTTTAAATAAGATTCAATCCGGGCGGTTTTCGCCTACTGTAGCCTTGGGCTACGCGAAAGGGTTTGTAGATTACGCGATAAATTTGCTGGAATGCGAAGGCAAATATCAAAATATCTTTGCTTATGTGTTTGGTAGCACCGTAGTATTTGCCACCTTAGAAGCAGCGCGGGGTTATTTGGGACAGCATCGGATTGTGACATTAGACGGCGAATTATTAGAAACTAGCGGCGCAATGACTGGGGGAATAAGTAACCAGCGTTCGAGCTTGCATTTTGGCAGAGGAGAGGCAACGGAATCATCAGAAATTACCCAGTTAAAAAATCGCCTGCAAGATATTACGCAAATATTAGAGCGTTGTACCCAAGTAATCAACACGCTTCTAGCCAAAACTAAGCAGCAAAGTCAAGAAATAACAGAAATGCGCCAACAAAGGCGAGAAAAGCAGATTAAGTGCGAACAACTTAGCAAAGAGATTACTAACTTAAGCCAGCAACTAGCGCAAACAGCAGTTCAAAATGCCCAAACTACTGAACAATTAGTTAAGGCTCAAGCTCGATTGCAAGTTTTAGAGCAAGAACTGCCCCAGCAAGAAGCTACACTGCAACAACAAAAACTAGCATTAACTGAATTAGAGAACTCACAAACAAATAGTCAATGGCAGGAAATCCAAGCAGTAATTAAGACTAACGAGCAACAATTGCAAGCAAAAGAACAGGAACTAAGACAAGCGGAGGGAAAAATTAAAGACCTTGAAAATCAACAATCTCGTCTGCAAGTATCCATCGCCGCCAGTATTGCTAGAAAAGAAGAATATCAGCAGCAAGAGATAGAAACGACTGCTCAAATTGCCGAAATTGAAAATCAACTATTAGCGACTTCTACCCAAATCACCCAAATTAGGACATCTTTAAGTCAAGTAAGCCAACAATTGACCACCGAAAAAGCGCAGCGCGATCGCACAGAAAAACACTTAAGCGCCCAACATTTAGCCCACAGTCAACTAGAATGGCAACAACAAAAACAGCAAGAAACCCAAATAACAAAGCAGCAACAATTATTAGAACTAAAAGCAAAGTTACAACAAGCCGAGTTACCCCAACCATTACCGCAAGTACCAATAGAAATAGATTTAGAACAACTACAAAAAGAATTGAAAGTAACTGCCAAACGTTTAGAAGCAATGGAGCCTGTAAATATGCTGGCGTTAGAAGAATACGATCGCACCAACACGCGCTTAGAAGAACTTACGCAAAAGTTAGAGACACTATCCGCCGAACGTACAGAATTATTATTACGAATAGAGAACTTTACAACATTGCGTCAAAGAGCCTTTAAAGAAGCCTTTGATGCTGTAAACGAGAACTTTCAAAGCATTTTTGCGATTCTTTCTGAAGGCGACGGCTACTTGCAACTAGATAATATTGAAGAACCTTTTAATAGCGGCTTAAACTTAGTAGCTCATCCCAAAGGCAAACCAGTACAACGCCTAGCTTCCATGTCTGGGGGAGAAAAATCACTTACAGCTTTAAGCTTTATTTTTGCCTTACAACGTTACCGTCCATCGCCCTTTTATGCCTTTGATGAAGTCGATATGTTCTTAGATGGGGCAAATGTAGAAAGATTAGCTAAAATGATTAAACAACAAGCGAATCTAGCGCAATTTATAGTCGTCAGTTTGCGCCGACCAATGATAGAATCAGCCGAACGTACTATAGGCGTGACTCAAGCACGAGGGGCGTATACTCAAGTGTTGGGAATCAAGTTGTAATAGCCGAACATCTTAACAGATGAGAATTTGCTATTAATAGTATTGAAATAACCGGATTTCGAGATCAGGACTCTGCAAGCGCAATGACCTCCGAACAAATTATCAGACGTTCCGACATCTTAAACACCAAAGTGATTACCGATGACAACGCCAAGCAATTAGGCTTAGTAAGTCAACTGTGGGTAGATATCGACCAACGCGAGGTTGTAGCTCTAAGCTTACGAGACAACCTAATCGCTTTTTCCGGTGTGCCAAGATATATGTATTTAAGTAGCATTCGCAAAATGGGCGATGTGCTGCTAGTAGACAACGAAGACGTAATTGAAGATATAGACGTTGAAATTTATAGCAACCTCATCAACTACGAAGTAATTACTGAAACTGGCGAAATGCTAGGAAGAGTCCGCAGTTTTATATTTAACCCAGAAAGTGGTAAAATAACATCGCTAATTATCGCTTCCCTAGGTATTCCCCAAATTCCCGAACAAGTATTAAGTACCTACGAATTGCCGATTGATGAAATTATCAGTAGCGGCGCAAATAGGCTGATTGTAGTTGAAGGAGCGGAAGAAAGGCTAAATCAGTTAACAGTAGGATTATTAGAGCGTCTAGGCATCGGTAAAGCCCCTTGGGAACGCGACGAAGACGAAGCTTACTATACACCCACAACAACTAAAGCCGAAAACCAGTTAGGTACAGGAGTACCCCTGCAAGCGCCAAAACAACAAGTGCGTACCAATCGCCCTATAGTAGTAGAACAAACCTGGGATGAAGACGATTACGAGTACGAATTAGAAGAACGTATCCCACCGCAACAATTGCGCCAGCGTCAGTACGAGTCGATTCAATACGAAGAAGACTTAGAAGAAGATAACTGGAGTGAAGCCACAGCCAAAGACTCCTACGAACCCAAAAAGTATATTGAGACGGAATCTAATCCTAGTTATTACGATGACGAATTGATAGCCGATGCTTGGGATGACGAGCCAAAACCTATTAATATTCCCAAGAAAGCCAAAGCCCCAGAATACGAGGAAGAAGAAGGAGGCTATCAATAAGTTAAGTTTGCTTTAGAGGATGTTTTAGAAGCTATACCCGGTAAAAAGTGATGCAAGGAAGATCCCTCATAACCCACGTCAAAAAGCGGTGTAGCTACGCTTCCCGCTTTTTGACTCCCCTTAAAAAGGGGGGGAAATACAGATTAGCGACTTTTTTTAAACAAAAGTGCAACCAATCGATATTAATCACAAGACTTTTAAAACATCTTCTTAGAATAGAAGACCTAGGATAATAAAAGAAAATTACCAATTACCAATTCCCAATTCCCAATTCCCTAAACCAACATTGCGCGGATTGTGTCTATTAACAAGGTTAGGTCTAAAGGTTTGCTCATATAAGCATTAGCCCCCGCCGCCAGAACACGATCGCGATCGCCCATCATTGCCATAGCCGTAACAGCAATTACCGGAACTTGTTTCCAATCAGGACTAGCTTTGAGATTGCGGACAATTTCAAATCCGTCTACTTTTGGTAACTGAATATCTAGCAAAATTAAATCTGGTCTTTGGGATGCTACCTTGGCTTCCATTGCCTCCATCATCAAGCCACCATCAGCAATTAGGTCTACAACATAGCCTTCTAGTTCCAAAATTTCGATAATTAACTCCTGGTTATAAGGTTGATCTTCTACTAGCCAAATTCGTTTATTACGCTTAGTGATTTCTAGTCCCTTTTCTTTGACAACTGGCGGCGCAGTCAAAGGGTTAGCTAATAATTCGGTACGCATTTCTGTTAGGGGCAGCCAAACAGCAAAGGTACTGCCTTGATGTTCGACGGATTTGAGAGAAACTGTACCGCCGTGTAATTCTGCCAGCCGTTTTGTTAGCGCTAGTCCTAATCCTGTACCTTCATGCTCTCGCGTTAATGAAGCATCTACTTGTTGAAACGGTCGAAATAATAAATTCCACTTATCTTGAGCAATGCCAATACCTGTATCTTGAACTTCAAGGCATAGGTAAGGAGTGCTGAGATTAACAGGGCTGCGATCTGGTCGATATTGCTCTTGTAATTGACTGCCATAAGCTAATCTAGAAGCAAATTTAATTTGTCCGCCTTCGGGGGTGAACTTAAGCGCATTGGAAAGCAGATTAATTATCATTTGACGAACGCGCCGCTCGTCTAAATTTACTTGTCCTAAACGCTGGTCAATTTCTTGAGATAGCACCAAACGTTTTTTGTCAGCGCGATGTTGAACCATCTCCACACATTGGACGCATAGATCGGCGATCGCAATTGGTTGCAAATCTAATTCATCTTTACCAGATTCAATTTTGGCAAGGTCGAGAATATCATTAATTAATCCCAACAAATGCTGACCGCTTTCAGCAATTATTTGCGTATATTTAACCTGACGCGCGTTTAAAGCTCCAGCAACTTGTCTTTGCAACAAATCAGCAAAACCTAAAATGCTGTTGAGTGGGGTTCGCAGTTCGTGAGACATGGAAGTAAGAAATTCTGATTTTAGTTGAGAAGCCTGCTCTAGGTCTTGATTAACTTGAAATAAGCGAATCTGGTCTTGCGCCCGTTCGATGGCTACGCCCATGATCCGACAGGCAGCTAAGAGCATATCTTGTTGGGGAGCATCCTGCAATTTCTGGCAATTGCGAGACTCTAAAGTTAATACGCCGATAATCTTGCCATTAGCCGCAGGAATTGGAAAAATACCCAAGTCACCAATGCCGGGTTGTCTAAAAGCGGGTACAGCACTAGGGTGATTTTTGTAGTCATCAACAAATAAAGGGTTTCCTGTGGTCACTACTTGCCACAACAGACCTTGACCGTAGGGAATGCCTACATTTAGCAAGCTTTCCATTTCTCCTACCGCAACTTTGCCGTAAATGGCAATAAATGTAGCGCCTACTTCACTTGTCAGCATATGAGCCATCGCCTCAAGCCCGTCTCCAGTGATTACCTTAATATCACCAAAGGCAGCATCCATAGCTTGCACCAGATAACTAAGGGCAAATTCCCCAATTTCCCGCAATTCGCTTGCAGGCTGTAGTCTTTCCATCAATCCTAAAACAAAGGCTTGCTGCCTTACTACTTGAAGGTTTAGATTTGCTGGCAATAATTGATGCTCTGTAACATCGTTAAATGTAAATATATATCCCTGCTCGGAAGTGAGGCTAATGTAGATGTCTAAGCAGAAACCATTAATTTGTTTAATATATTGCGAATGCTCAGTTTGGGTTGATTCCACCGCCGCAATTAATTGTAAATATTGAGCTTGAGACCAATAGCCAAGGCTGACGATTTCGGCAAAAAATGAGCGCAAATCTGGCTTTAGTTTGAGCCAATCTTTAGATAAACCCCATAACGTAGCAAGTCTTTGATTAAATAAAATTAGGTGCTGCGACTCATCAAATAGAGCGATCGCATTTTCTATAGGCTTCAATTGTTGATTGTCTTTCATCTACTTTGAACGCATCCTGGCAAAAAATCTGCTTACCCATAGTGATTTAGGCATCATCAGCATTTATTGCCAGTCTTACATAGTTTTTTTGAGATGGGTTATGGCTTAAGTAAGAGGATTTATAAGTGATGGTGACGATTTTTAGAGCAACCTAACATTACAGAGCGATCGCCAGTTGTTTAGTTGCGCACAATTGCTCGGTGCAACCGATAACGCAGTTGCGTCCGGCAACTTTGGCACTCAACAAGCAATTGTCGGCGCGAGTTAGCAAGGCAATTCCTCCCCGGTCATCTAAGCTTTGCAAGCAAGCCGCACCAATACTAATAGTCACAGTTAAGCTGAGGGCGGAGTCTAAAGTAAAAATTTGCTCCCCAACCTGGCGACGCAAACGTTCGGCAATAAATAGCCCTTGTTGACAATCGATATTATTTAAAATAATCACAAATTCTTCACCGCCGTAACGAAATAGCAACTCTTGGGATCGTAAGTTGTGTTTTAACCGACTACTTAGCAATTGCAAAACGCGATCGCCTACCAAATGCCCGTAGGTGTCATTAATTGTTTTAAAACAGTCTACATCTAGCATCAGCAAGCTTAAAGGTTTTTTATTAGAACGACTTGCCAAAATCTGTGCTGGTAAATCTCTTTCCATAGCCCGACGATTATTTAACTGAGTCAAGGGATCGGCTAAAGCGATCGCTGATAAAGTATTATTTTTATCGATTAATTCTTGGTATTGATTGCGTCGTCCTACTTGAATATGGGCTAATATTAGGCGGTTAGTTGCTTTAAGTTTTTCGTTATCTAACCAACAAAAGTCTATGTAAGCATCAGCAACATCTTCTATAATCGCGGCGGTTTGCTCTACGTCCCAAGTACAGCTATGGCGATCGCATTGGGGTCTGTCTTCTAGCAAAATGCAGTAAGGGGAATTTAAAGCCGACTGCTCTTTGCTCCACTGACAGAATTTTTCACTATTATGTATGCTTGCCTGTACTAGCAATATATCTGGTAAGCTTCTTCGCAAGTACGATCGCGCCTCATCTACACTGGTGACGATTTCTAAGCTAAAATCTGCTTGTTCATGAATCTGCGGCAGTTCATTTAAAAATTCGTAAGTTCCCACAATCAAGATTGAAGTGTTCATGATTTGCTCAACTAAAAAAACCCTGATGAAGCTTGTTTAAGGCTAAAAATCGCACTATTTGCAGCTATTTGGGTTTGTGGATACCAGACCAATTTGGACTAAGATTTTTGATCTTTTCACCCAATCATCTGATAGATACAACTAACCTGTGGGCGATTGCAGAAAATTTGGTTGCTCGTAGCAAAACTTATCAATTGCTCATAAACTGGGTGCAACCGTTGATAAATCTTTTAGGTAAGTCTAAATTGCCGCCAAAATGGGTATGAATATAGGAAGCATGGAGAAAGGGCGACTTCCATCCTTCAGCAATAGAAGGTGATAAAACCTCATACCCCCGCGCTTGAAATAATGGCTCTTTTGGCTCTACTGACAAACTAGAGCGATGAAACTCGTGTCCCCATACCACCAGACCAGGAGTTACTAAAGGGGTAGCTTGCAGGGCTGTAGCGTGCCTGTAACCTAACGTCAAGTGCTTTCCCATAATTGCCGTTGCGGGGATAACTCCTACCATATTGTGCGACTTCTCATCAAAATCCACAATCTGCTGACACAAATACATTAATCCGCCACACTCAGCATAAGTGGGCATTTTTGCTAAAATTGCTCTCTTAACGGACTCTAAACCTGGGTGATTTTCTGCTAATTCGGCGGCAAAAACTTCGGGAAAACCACCACCAAAATATAGCCCTTGAACATTATCGGGTACACACTCACTAAGCGGACTCCAGAAAACTAATTCAGCGCCTAGTTGGGTCAAAATATCTAAATTGTCTTGGTAGTAAAAATTAAAAGCCTGATCGCGTGCGATCGCAATCCGCACTTTTGGGGGAATCAGGGAAATAGGAGAAACTGGGGAATATTGGGGTTTTAGTAAAGGTAACAATTTGTCCCAGTCAAAACAAGTTTCGCCAATAGTTGCTAACCGATCGATAACGCGATCAAATTGGTTAATTTCACCCGTAGGAACTAAACCTAAATGGCGATCAGGAATAGTTATATTATCTTGTCGCCGTAAAACTCCTACTATGGGCAAATTTAGCGGCGCTAAAGCGTCTTGAAGTAATTGTAAATGGCGATCGCTACCGACTCGATTTAACACTACCCCAGCGATTTGTAGGCGCAGATCTAAAGAACGATAACCGTGAGCGATCGCGGCGACACTTCCCGACAAACGGCTGCAATCAATTACTAATAGCACGGGCAAATCGAGCAACAAAGCCACGTGAGCGGTACTTGAAAAAAAGTCACCGCTTGCACCATCAAATAAGCCCATTACCCCCTCTACCAAGGCGTAATCGACTTGTTGAGTATGAAAGCTAAAACACTGTTTAAGGTAATCAATAGAAGTAAGTACCGGATCTAAATTGCGACAAAAGCGCCCCGTAACGTACTGATGAAACATCGGATCGATGTAATCTGGCCCCACCTTAAAAGACTGCACCAGCTTACCTTGGCGGCATAAAAAAGACAGCAGGGCGAGGGTTACAGTTGTTTTCCCTACCCCACTGCGCTCTCCAGCAATCACGACCATAATTTAGAAGTTGCTATCTAATACTTACCTAGTGCCAAAATTTCCGCCGCGATCGCCAAACTCTCCTCATACAAAGGATCGCTACCCCAGCGTTGCAACTGATCGCTAAGTAAAATCTCCGCTTTTTGATCGGCTAAAGAAGATACTTGTTGAAACCGACAAGATTGAGCGCCGCCGCCCGACTCCATCCGCATACAACCGCTAGTTTCCGAACATAGCACCGTACAACAATCGGCTTCAACATTGGTTGAAGTCAAGCGCAAAGCGATCAAATCTCCCGGAATTTGCCCCACATCAGTAATTGGTACTCCCGCAAGCTCTGCTTCTACTAAGCGCTGATCGTCGGCTACAAAATGAATGCGCTTAAAGTCGTAGTCTCCGGCTTCTTCCTGAAACTCGGTAGGATGCCAGTTTAAACGACTTGCTAACCATCCCAAATACATTAAAGCTTGGGCGGGGTTGCCTTTTTCGTAGTCAACGGTGACGCGATCGACTTCTCTTAGGGCTAGGCGACGCTCTGGGGGATCAAAAGCCTCGGCTGTCAATTCTTGCCAAGCCGATAAGCGCCGCCAATTGAGATCGGCAAGGGGTGTACCAGCTTTGAGCAACTCTTGCAGCTTGACTAAATTAGCCTCGGTTTCGGTAAAGTTACTAGAGTCAAAAATTACCGAATTGCAAGCTGATGCTAGGCGCTTAAATAATTCGTTACTGGGATCGGGTGTAGCTTTCCACCACAAAAACTTAGGCAAATCGCCAATTAATAAAGCGGAAACTAAACCCCCCACTCTTTCTAAAGCGGTGGCTGTACCTTTGAGAGTAATGTACTCGCAGCAAATCAAAGTATTTGACGCTTGCTTTTGCAACGGACAATAAGCAGATACTTGAACTTTTACCCCTTCATCCTCTCCAGCCATCGGACACAGTGCCACAATGCGGCAGGGATTACGCAGGGCGATCGCATCGGCAATTGTGGGGTTTTGATTGCTAAGGCTGTAAGCTAGGTCTATTGACCCTTTTGAGCCATCATTAATACTCTCATTGCCACCCCGTTTAGCGACTTCTTCGCGCAAATAACGCAAAGTTTCGGGGGTTCCAGTTCCCGTTACAGACACGCCATATTTTTTTTGGATTTCTCTTAGTGCGGCTTCGGTTTGGGGGCCAGGAATGCCATCAATGGGCCCTTTGTATACGCCCAAAGCTGCTAATAGCTGTTGAGTTTCTTCTGGTTCGTAAACAATTAAGCTAAAGGTAGTCGCTCGTGTCGCCGGGGGAAGTCCAGCATTGTCTCCGCTCATCCCGTAGCTTTGCCAAATTTGACTCAATTCCGCTTCAATATCGCTCAAAGACACATCTTTAGGCGGTTGCAAGGAAACTATAGGAGCAGATTTTGTTGACATATATAGTTTGCGTTAGGAGTAGGAAGGCTTGAAAATGAAGTAATAGGGAAGTTTTACATTATTTTTTAACGTAAAACTACAATTATTACTGTATTTTCCAAACATTTTTTAGAGTCTGCGCCAACGGCGACCATCTTGATTGATTAATAATTCAGCTTCGCTCGGTTCCCAAGTTCCCGCCTCGTATTGAGGAACTTGGGCGGGATCGCTGGGCGAGTCCCAAACCGTCATGGCTGGGGTGACTAATTGCCAAGCTGCTTCTACTTCATCGGCTCTAGTAAATAAACTTTGATCTCCCATCATGCAATCCATCAATAGGCGATCGTAAGCATCCCCCGTTGCTTGGATACCAAAAGAACCATAGCTAAAGTCCATGTCTACCGATCGCGTGCTAACTAATGTCCCCGGCATTTTGACTTCAAAACGCAAAGAAATACCCTCGTTAGGTTGAATCCGCATTGCTAGTATATTGGCATTTACTTGTTGCGCCGCCGATTGAAAGATTAAATGCGGAACTTCCCGAAAATGGATTGATATTTCTGAAACTTTTTTCGGCAAGCGTTTACCCGTGCGTAAATAAAAGGGTACGCCTTGCCAGCGCCAGTTATCAACCAAAAACTTCATCGCTACAAAAGTTGGTGTCGTCGAATTTGGATCTACTCCTGGTTCTTGACGATAGCCAGCAACATTTTTGCCTTTCATCCACCCAGCGCTATATTGACCCCGTACCGCCGATCTTTGTAAATTCTGTACGTCGGCTAATCGAGCAGCTTGGATAACTTTTACTTTTTCTGTTCTCAAACTATCGGCATCTAGGGCGTTTGGTGGTTCCATTGCTGTCAAGCAAAATAGTTGCATTAAGTGGTTTTGCAACATATCTCGCAATGCGCCGGAACTCTCATAATATCCCGCCCGATCTTCTACGCCGACGGTTTCAGCTACGGTAATTTGCACGTGATCAACAAATTGACGATTCCACAACGGCTCAAAAATTGCATTGGCAAAGCGAAATACGAGCAAGTTTTGGACAGTTTCTTTGCCTAAATAGTGGTCGATCCGATAAACTTGTTCTTCCTTGCAAGTTTGCTGTACTACTCGGTTAAGAACTCGCGCCGAACTCAAATCGCGCCCAAAGGGTTTTTCAATTAATAAGCGCGTTTTGACGGGATCTGCCAACATTTGGGCTTTACCTAGTTGGGAAATTGCTTCGGGAAAGAAGTTCGGCGAAACTGAAAGATAAAACATTCGGTTTCCTCTCGTACCGCGTTTCTCGTCTAGTTCGCCGAGGAGGGTTTTGAGTTTTTGGTAGCTTTCAGGATTATCAATGTCTCCAGGACAGTAAAATAGTCCTTGAGAAAAGTCTTGCCACAAATCTTCAGAGCCAATACCGTCAGAAAATTGTTCGACTCCTTCGCGCATTTTGTCGCGGAAATATTGGTCGCTCCATTCTCGACGCGCTACACCCACAATGGTAGTTTCTGGATGAATTCGTCTTTCTTTACGTAACTTGTAAAGGGCGGGAACTAATTTGCGTTGAGTTAAATCTCCTGAAGCCCCGAAGATTACGATTATTTGCGGTTCGGGTAGTTTTTCTTGCTTCAACCCTACGCGCAAAGGATTTTCTAGCAACTTAATCATATTTATTTGAGGATGAAGGGACAAAGGGCGAGGGAAGGCTTAAAACCCTTCCCTCGGTTTTTTATACAGGTGATAGGTTGCTAACTTTATCTTCTAAAGAACTCATCAACGATTCAAAAGGTTTGACAAATTTATCAATCCCATCAACTAGCAATTCTTCCATTACTTTGTCGATATCAATATTGATATCAGGATCTTTGAGGCTCTTAATTAGCTGATAAGCTTCATCAACTTTGGTTTCTACTCTGTTATCAACGTCGCAATGGTCGGCGCAAGCTTCAATGGTGCTTGGGGGCAGGGTATTAACGGTATCTGGGCCGACTAATTCATCAACGTACATGACATCACTGTAGCTGGGATCTTTAGTGCCAGTGCTTGCCCATAGTAAGCGTTGTACGTTCGCACCTTTAGCTGATAATGCTTTCCAACGATCGCTTGTTACAATCTTTTTGTATTCTTGGTAGGCAATTTTGGCATTGGCGATCGCAACTTTACCTTTAACGGCGGTTAGTTTTGCCGATAAACTCGCATCATCAATACCTTTGAGTTTGGCATCAATTTTGCCATCAATATTGCTGTCAATGCGGCTGAGAAAGAAACTAGCGACGGAGGCAATTTTACTAATATCTTTGCCTTCGGCGGCACGTTTTTCCAGACCACGAATGTAAGCCCATGCTGACTCTATATAGCTATCTACAGAAAATAGCAAAGTAACGTTGACATTAATTCCTTCACTAATTACCTGTTCAACGGCTGGCAACCCCGAACTCGTACCAGGGATTTTGACCATTACGTTGTCCCGTCCGATCTCCTGATAATAACGCCTAGCTTCTTTAATCGTTGCCTCAGTATCATGAGCGATTGTTGGTGGTACTTCAATACTCACATAGCCGTCTAGTCCCTCTGATGAGTCGTAGATGGGGCGCAAGATGTCGCAGGCGTTACGGATATCATCAAATATTAGCGACTCGTAGATTTTGTAAATTGGTAACTTGGCATTAATTCCCGCTTCAATGTCTGCATCATAAATTACATTTCCAGCGATCGCTTTTTCAAAGATAGCTGGGTTAGAAGTGATCCCGCAGATCCCTTTATTTTCCACCATGTCTTTGAGTTCCCCAGACTTAACGATGTCGCGGGTTAAGTTGTCCATCCAGATACTCTGACCGAATTGCTTGATCTCTAATAAACGATTAGTTGCCATAATTAACTCCGTATTGGTGTTTGTAATTCGAGCGTCACGTTTTACTGAGGTACGCGGGATCTTTCGCGTATTTGGTGCTGAGTTTGTTTTTGAATAAACGATTCTACCAAAGCTACATCGTCTTTACTCCCGATAATTAAAGGAGTTCGTTGATGTAATTTTTCGGGTACTACGTCCATAATTTCTTGAATTCCCGTAGTTGCTCTGCCTCCGGCTTGCTCAATTAAATAAGCTAACGGTGCAGACTCGTACAATAAGCGCAACTTACCTTCGGGTTTTTGCTCTGTCCCAGGATAAAGAAACACGCCACCTTGGATTAAAATCCGGTGAATATCTCCTACCATAGCGCCTCCATAACGAGCGGTATAACCTTCGGTGCGGTGGACATAGCGGATATATTCTCTAAAAGATTCATCCCACTGCCAGAAATTACCTTCATTGACACTATAAATAGCACCATGACTAGGAATTGTCATGTTTTCCTCAGTAAGAATAAACTCACCCAAACTGGGATCGAGGGTAAAAGAATGAACTCCTTTGCCAATAGAATAAACTAGCATCGTGCTTGGCCCGTACAAAATATACCCGGCGGCAATTTGCTTATGTCCATCTTGAAGCAAGTCTTGGGCTGTGCCGTCGCTATCTGTACCGACTTGTTGCCGAATGGCAAAAATCGATCCCAAAGTTAGGTT
Source organism: Chlorogloea sp. CCALA 695 (assembly GCF_003003885.1). GTDB lineage: Bacteria > Cyanobacteriota > Cyanobacteriia > Cyanobacteriales > Chroococcidiopsidaceae > Aliterella. Next base: position 199,464 of record NZ_PVWN01000002.1, read on the forward strand.
GATATCGGTGTTAGAAGATCCATCTATCGGGTCATACAAGAGGGTATAACGACCGATTGGGCAGTTTTCAGGGATGTAGTAGGGTTTCTCCATTTCCTCGGATGCTAGGCGGCATACAAGCCCACTTTGCTTAAATACGGAGATAAATACATCGTTGGAGTAAACATCCATTTTTTTAACAGATTCTCCTTGGACGTTGGTTTCTCCAGTAAATCCAAGTACCCCTGCCATTAATCCCGCACGACTAAGCCGCCGGGAAATTAACTTTCCTGCTAAAGCTATTCGATTCATTAAAGCACTAAGGTCTTGAGCGTCTGCGCCAAAACTGTGCAGTTGCTCTAATACGTGACGCGATAAGGTTGTACAATCTCGATTTAAGTCGTACTCATCCTCTTGAATTTGTTGCACGTCAGTCATTATTTTGTCCTCTAAGTGCGATCGCTTATACGAACTAACACAAGCTTGATTAGGTTGCTAATTTCTATCTTAGAGAGAGAATTTGCTAATTGAAGTCTGATGTTATACAAGTTGAATGTTTAGGGCATTGCCGAAAGTACAATGATTTTTCTTCTGCAATCCTGTCTCCTCCTCATTCATATTGAAATTCTTACCAATTACCAATTACCAATTACCAATTACCCATTACCCATTACCGAAATATTTTTTAGTAACAAATCGCGCCAGGGTTGCAATGCTAAGTCTAATTGGGGTTCGTAGATGCTTGAAGGCAGCAATCCAGCAAATAAGTTTGTGATTGCCCCGTTTTCAACTACAGGTAAAAAATCAACGGGGAATGGGCCATCATTGTGACGGCTAATAACTCCAAAACCCGCACGGCTACGGCGATATTGTTGAGTAGGAGCTTTTTGTTTTAGCCACTGTTCAAAAGTTGCGGAAGCATCCATGCTACTAGCTAAGTCTTGAACTAATTGCGGTGAGGGGATACTAGAATTAGTTGTAATTAAAGCTGATTGGATTAGAGTTTGTCTATTGGCAGGATCTAGCCAAGCTGCGATCGCCTTATTTGCTGCTTGATCTCTTAATATTGGTTTACCTTCTGCTAAGTCCAACACTTGCAATCCTAAAACCGCTTTAGCAGCTTCCCAATTAGCGCGAGATGCTTGATAATTTCCTTGCCACCAATGCAACCCACCTAGGCAATAACGCAAGTAACTGTCAAGTGGTGAAGGTTTTTGTAATAAAACAGTATATTTTGCTACTAAGCGATTAATAACTTGAGTATAAATTGGCTTTAATTGAGGTGAATTCCAAATTGGGCTAGTAATAATAATTGGATCTCGCAAAGCTTCTAAAGTCATAGCTTCAACGCCTAAATCTGTTTTTCCTTGAGCCAGTAAGCTTAAACCCAAACCATAAAATACACCTCGTTTTGCACTCATCAATTGAGTAGAACGAGCAAATTCTTTTGTAGCTTTTGTAGCATCGCCTTTAGCCATTAGCAACCAAGCTAAATTTGTATGCCCAAATTCTTGATTTGGTGAAACCTTTACACCTGTAGTAAACCAAGAGATTCCAGCTTCAATTAGTTTTTTTCGCTCTTGGGGATTGCTGGTTTGCAAGCCTCTATCGCCCAAATTCCAGCCTAATTGATAGGGATAATAAGGTTCCCAAGGTGCTAATTGATTTGCTTGAGTTAATCGCTGAGTAAATTCTGTTACTAATTGGGCTTTTTGTTCGGGAGTTTGATTGTCTTGTTGGGTTAAAGCCAAAAATCCAACACTAGAAGCATTCCAAGCCGAGTGGATGGGAAATAACCAAACTATCATTGCTAAAAGTATGCCCAATCCTCCTAAAGTTAAGCCAGAAACTATTTTAAGTGGGATTATTGCTGGTGTTGCTACTGGGCGAAAAATTGTCGCCAATACTGCAATATAAATTATAATTGTGCCGCTAATACAAATATTATCTAATTGATAATCTGTAAGACTATTTATGCCGTAAGCAAGCAAACCAGCGTAGATACTATAAACAAAAATTTGCTCAGTATTAGTTTGAGTTTGTGAGTGGTGTAATACCCATTTAAAACCTAGGTAAATTAAAAGTGCGATCGCACTTACTAGTATAGCAATTCCACTTAATCCCAATTCTGCCCAAAGATGCGCCGGAGTGCTATGCAATTGATAAGCAAGTTCTGCCTCTCGTCCTGCCCAAGTGGGGCGATATTGTTGATATAGTAATGGTACGCTTCCCGGTGCTGCACCAAAAATTAGATGGTTAATACCTATTTTCCAGCCTGTAGTTGCCGTAATTATTCTGTAGGCAAATTCACCACCGCCTGTACCTGAAAGCACCGCAGAAATTAAAGTGTTTAAGCGATTATTTGCTAACACTAAAAAGCTGAAAATAACGAGAATTGCCACACCTGCTAAACAAAGCCAAAGTCGCGGTAAGTTACTGCGAATAAGCAGAAAAATAAAGCTAATAATACCTACTATAATTAAACCCAGCCATCCACCTCTAGAACTTGTAGAGTACAAGTCTATTAAACCTAAAATTACCGTACTTACCCATAAATAACGCCGCCAGCCACTTTGAATAATACTTAAAGCAATTAGTAAAGGTATGGCTAATAATAAATAACCAGCAACATAATTTTGATGTCCAATAGGGAAGCCATTTCGTAACGTAATTATCGAAAAGTCAAAAGGCAAGCTAATATTGTAGGTTTGCTTAATTTCATCTAAACGATTTAATTCGGGTAAAACTATTTGGCTAAACCATAAAGTCAGACTAATTATAATAAATCCTAAGTTTAAATACCCCTGTCCTACTAATAGTTTGTAATAGCGCTCCGATGACTGACTTAACCAATTATTTATAGCGTACAACGCTGCTAATAAACACAATCCCGCCCAACTATACCATCGTGCTTGGTTTGGATACGGTGCAAACGCTGCGGAAATTATTAAAATAATCGCTAATAATCCTACAATCCAATCTAATTTATTGCCTAATAATTGAATTGTTTTTTGTTGCCATAACTGCCACAATAACCACAAGCAAGGAAACATCAAACCCGCTTGCCATAAAAACACCCAAGGCCAAGTTACAAATTGAGTATTGCTATCAGGCAAAAGTGTAAGTAAGCCATAAAAAATTGCTACTAATAGCCCAATTATCTTACCTTCTGTTTGACTATCAAGGCGCATTTCATTTTTCATAATTACCTTTAATAAGCACCTTTGCCAAACAGAACAATTCTCACTGTATCAATTAAAATATCTAAATCTAAATTGAAAGACCAGTTATCAATATAATAAAGATCCAAGCGCACAGCATCAGCAAAATCATTAATATTAGACCGCCCCGAAACTTGCCAAAGTCCAGTAATACCAGGCAAAACTTGATGACGAATATGATGCCAAGTCGCAAAACGTTCTACATCTCGTAAAGGCAAAGGACGCGGGCCAACTAAGCTCATTTGCCCTAATAAAACATTAACTAATTGCGGTAACTCGTCAATACTGGTACGTCTAAGAAAGCGCCCGACAAAAGTAATTCGCGGGTCGTTTTTAATTTTGAACATTACACCGTCATTAACTTCGTTATTTTGTTCTAAAGTTTTTTGTAAAGTAACAGCATTAGCTACCATAGTGCGAAACTTCCAGACTTGAAATACCTTGCCATGCAACCCCATTCGTTCTTGACAAAAGAAAATAGAACCAGGGGAAGAAAGTTTAATAGCGATCGCACTAGCAACAAATATCGGGGATAGTATAATCAGTCCTAGTAAAGCCCCACAAATATCCAACAACCGCTTAAACCTATAGTCCCAGCCGCTAATTAAGGGAAGCTCTAATAATAGTGTTGGCAATCCGGCAAAAACTTCAGGAACACCGCGCCGATGGAGCATTTCTAAGCTAGAAGGAATTAAACGCATACTAATTCCCAACCGCCGCAATTGCCAATATAAAGTAGAAGCTAACTCGGTTTGAGGTAAGTTTTCGACTAATACTTCTCGTGCGTGAGAAGCCTTGATTTTGTCGATAGTAGTTGTAGCATTAGCAGTACAAGCAAGGGCTGCACCTACTACTTTATATGGCGATTTCTGTAATACTTTACCTAAAATGGGCAGGCGATCGCCATTAGCAATTAAAAATACTGAAACTGGTGGATGATACCTGTCAAATTGACGCAAAATCAAGGTTGTAACTAGCCGCAACCCAATAACTAAGAAGATACTGCTAAACCAAGCCGTAAAAAAGAGCGATCGCGGTGGATCTAATTTAGGATCGTAGAAGTATCCCAGCACCAAAGACATTAAATAAATTACACTGACCAATTGACCAGAAAGGATGTAGTTTTTCTGTTGAGTAGAGAAGCTATAAAGCCCCCCATAAGCAAATAATAAAAATGTACAGCCTGCAAATAGCCAAAATAAACTAGGTAAACCCAGCCATTCCCACCAAGCTAGTTGAGGCGGAACGGGAGAGTAAAATTTATTCCAATGTTCGGCAAATCGCCAAGCTAAAGCCAGCGCTAGTAAATCGCTTAATAATAATGCCACCACTCGGTAAGCTAGGCTGTTAAATATTTGTTGGGGTTGAAAGCTACCAGGGGCGCGAATATCATTTTTATAACGAGTGCCAGATAGTTTATTCATAACCGCAGGGCTGACTATTGGGAGCAACTAACTTAGTATTCCCCAAAAGCCTAGAAAATCTGACTTAGAAATAAATTATTTAGCAAATCCAATGTTAGAGACGTTGCATTGCAACTAAAATTCCTAGGTTTAATCAGCAACACCCGATTTTTTAGCAGAAAAAAATTGATTTTTGCACAGTTGCAGCCCAAACAAAACTATAAAAGCCGGATTATTGACTAAATATCGTCGCCACAACCTTCTAGGTTCCATCGCAAAGCGGTAAAGCCACTCTAAACCCAACTTCATCATCCAGCGCGGAGACTGGGAAACATCGCCGCTATGAAAACTAAAAGCTGCACCTACCCCCACCATTACAGCTTGTAACAATCCCTGTTGTCTTGCCATCCATTCCTCTTGTTTGGGACAACCTAAACCTACCAATACAATCCCCGCACCGGAAGCGTGAATGCGGTTAATATCGGTGGTTTCTTCTGCGCTTGTCAAAAGTCGAAAGGGGGGAGAATGAACCCCAGCAATTACCAAAGTAGGAAAACGTTGTTTTAAATTAGTTTGCAATTTAGCCAACACCGCCTCTGTACCGCCATATAGGTAAATCGGGATGCCTTCAGTAGCGGCTTTTTCGCACAATTCAAGCATCAAATCGGGCCCATAAACTCTAGGTTGTCCAGCGACTCCAAGCAGCCTTAAAGCCCACACTAGGGGCATCCCATCGGGTGTTGCGATCGCCGCTCCATTGATAATTTGCTGATAGTGTGGTTGCCAGTAAGCAGTCATTACTACGTGGACATTTGCCGCCACAACGTAACAAGAGGTTTTATTCCTAGCCCAAATAATAATGCGACTTGTCGTATCTTTATAGCTGGTTTCATAAACTTGAGTAGCCAGAATGTATTTAGATGGGCAACTTAAAAGCATTTTTTATTATGAAGCCTTTAATACTTGTTGATAAACTTGCTCAGTGCGATCGGCTATTTTCTGCCAAGTGTAACGCGATGCTACTTTTTGTTTTCCAGCTTCACCCATTGCTTGAGCTTTAGTAGGATTCTGTAGTAAATAAATAATTCTTTCGGCTATTTGGTTCGATTCTTGCTCTACCAAGTACCCATCAACGCCATCAGCGATTACTTCTGCAACTGCGGGGATGTTACAGCCAATTACAGGTTTACCCAAGCTCCAAGCTTCTGTATACACTCCTCCAAAGCTTTCTTGAGTGGAGGGAACGCAAAGCAAACTAGAAGATGCGATCGCATTTGTTTTTGTCTGTAAATCTACTTTGCCTAAACTATGAATCCGCTTGTCGTTTACGGACACAAAATATTGTTCTGATTTTCCTACCGATGGCCCAATAAATACAAAATGTAGATCAGGCAGTTTTTGCCAAACTAATGCCGCCGCTTCAATTACTTGCTGATAGCCTTTATACGGGTAGTGTTGCCCTAAAAACAATACAAAAGGTGCTTCAATTTGATACTTGTTTCTAAAAGCGGCGCTTTCAGCCACAGGAGCTAAACTTGCGCCCATACCTGTAATTGTAATTCGGTCTGCTTTTACACCTAAATCTATCAAAATCTGCTTTTCGGCATTAGTCAAGGCAATTACCATATCTGCCATTTGGTAAAGTTTGATATAGGCTTTGTAACGCCATCCTACCCAACGCGGATGATGTACAGGAGTAAAAATAAACGGAATATCGTAGCGTTTGGCTGCTTGATAAGACGCATAACTTAGCCCTTCTCTACCAATTCGCACATTGTGAATTAAATCAGCTTTAGCTGCGTAAGCTAACAAATGTTGTTCTAAACAAGCAGCAATTGGCGGTAATGCCAGATTCATCAAAGGGTAATAAATTGGCAAATAAGGAGCAACTTGCAGCTTTTCCCGTATAGAAAGCCCCAATCGATGTACGGGTATATTATCAACAGTGTAATTGTAATTGTTGGTTGGCGATCGCACTGTTGTACCCAGCAACCAGTCTGTGCGGTTTGTATCCCATTGACTAACTACTTGAATAGAGTGCCTTAATTGTAATTGTTGAGCAATGTAATGCTGATGAAGTTGAGCGCCGCCAATATAAGGTGGATAAGCTGTCAGCGTGTAAAGTAGTTGCATAATGACTCATTTATTAGCCGCTATTTTATAAACTTCAACAGTTTGTTCTGCACACTTTTTCCAGCTAAATTTACTAGCTTGTTCAAGAGAAAGCAGCGACATTTGCGCGCGAAGTTTTGAATTATTTACGACATCAAGCATTGCTTGACATAGTTCATCAGATTGTGTGGGATCGATGGTAATTCCCGCATTACCAACTACTTCAGGTAAAGAACTTGTGTTAGAAGTAATTACAGGAATACCACATTGCATTGCTTCTAAAGGCGGTAGTCCAAAACCTTCGTACAGTGAAGGATAGACAAAGGCGATCGCACCGCTATAAATTGCACTTAAATCGTTGTCTGGTATGTACCCTGTAAAAATTATTCTTGACTTCAATTGAGAGTTTTTTTCAACTATCTCAAAAATATCTTTGTTTTTCCAGCCACTTACACCAACCAGTACCAGGTTCAAATCTAAATTTGGGTTTTCTGTAACAATCTGGCAAAAACATTTAATTAATAAAGTTAAGTTTTTGCGTGGCTCAAGAGTAGAAATACTTAATAAATAAGGACTTTCAGATATGTTGTGACTTTTAAGTACAGATTTTATGATTGATATTTCATTGACAGGATAAAATTTTTTACTAGCAGCTAAAGGCGTAACAAAAACTCTCTCAGGGTTTATTCTTGTACGCTGGCAAAAGTCATTTTTAGTATGTTGAGAAATACAAATAATCCAATCTTTGTTAAAATCGATGCTTTCTAAAGTTTTAATAAACTGACGATTGACTTTAGGAGTTACAACTTTGGGGAATAATATTGGAATTAAATCATAAATAGTTAATACTCTAGGTGTACTTCCTAATATATTACTTGATGGCAAAGGATAATAAGAAGAATGATACAAATCATATTTTTTATCTATATTTTTCACATCAACATTTATCTTAGCAGCTAGCTCAAGCAAGATTTTGAAACCTTGAGCAGACTTATATATTAAAGGATGATTTTGAACAGAAAATTGAATTAATGACCGATGTAAGTTTACAGCAGAAAGATAAATATTATCTAAGTTTAGCTTGCTACCATAACACGAGTCCAAATATTTTTTAGGTTCAGAGTTAAAGCTTTCTAAGTATAAGTTGGCACTTATTTCATCCCAAAGGGTACTTGTTTGATTCAAGGCGATCGCCATTAAGTCTACATTTGATTGAGCAGCTATTGCTAAAAACAAAGCTTCTACTACTCGAAAAACTCCTGTTCTAGCTTTAGGATTCAAATAGCCTGCCCCTAAAATAGAGATATCATAAGCGACTTTCATATTTTAGCTATTAATAATTACTGCGAATTTGCGCTTAAGTATAAAGCTTTCCGTAACAAATCATAGATTTATTCTTTCATACTATGCTTTTCTTAGAAACAATGCTTTTTAACCAAGTCCTATATTTTAGGGGAAATGCACTAACAATAATTGCTATAAATATAAATTTTATAATCCTTTCATAAAAATAAAACCATAAACCATGTATTCCAAGCATGACTATATAATAATTTAATTCTGCTTTCCAGTAATATGGTGATTTTATAGTAAAACGTTCATTCCAAATATCTATAAAAGAACGACGGGTAGTCATCCAGGATGTATGCTCATGATCGTTTTCACAAAATGCAACGGCCTCTCCAACGATCAAAAGCTTATATCCTTTTTGTTTAGCTATATGAGTATAAGTTGTATCCCCATGATATTGCGGGAATAAATGAGCTTGAGGATAACCAATAGCTTGAACAACGCTTTTATTTATACATACTATGTTTCCACATAAACCGTCACATTCTAAGACGGAGTTAGGTAAAGCATGAACAGGTACAATTTTGTTTTTACCTATAATACCGCCATAGCTAGGAATAAGCGTATCAGGATTCAAAGATTGACCACCTGCAATTATTTTTGAATCATTTTTACAGATATTTAAAAGTTTGTTGATTGTATCTTGTTGGGGGTAGCAGTCATCATTTAGCCAAACAAAAAACTCTGCTCCTTGTTCGTAAGCATATTCCATTCCTTTTTTAATTGCACCTGTCCACCATAAGTTACCATCTCCTTGTAAGACAGCAACTTCTGGATATAAGCTATGGATAGCTTCTGTAGTTCCATCTATAGAGCCATCATCAACAATAACTATATGATAGCGGTTCAAATCACCGCGTAAATGGAGATTTTCAAGACATTTTAGAGTGACATTTTTTCGATTATGTACTGGAACAATTACATAGACAGATTCTCTAGGATTCATAGATAAATACTTAATTCATGTTTAAAAAGGATTAATACAATTATTCAGTTTTGGAGAATATACAAAAATACCGACTAGCAATGACACTTTTTGCATTTGTCACTGGCTTATCGGCTACACACTACTATATATGGCTCAGTTTGTGCTGCTGAACCTGGCGCTAAAAAACTATTTTAATTAATATTCGCTTCTCCTTGTAACTCCGCCCTCGCGCCGATTGTCCTCTTTCGGCTTGGCTTTATTTACTCTCAACTGACGACCCATCCATTCTGCGCCGTCTAATTCAGTAATGGCGGTGTCTTCTTGGGCCTCCTCATTCATATCAACAAAGGCGAAACCTCGCAGCCGTCCGGTTTCTCGGTCTGTAGGCAAAACAATTCTTTTGATTGCGCCGTACTCCGCAAATACTGTTCTTAAGTCTTCTTCGGTAGCGCGGTAAGAGAGGTTTCCAACGTAAATAGTCATAGAAGTGGCAATTTAGTCTGGACGATTAGCAAAAGCTTCAGACCGATAGACCGATAGATAACACTTTAATAAAATCTATCTGACTTATCAATGGCAAATCTAGATTTTTGTCTAATTAAATAGGCAGCAAGTCTAGGTTTCGACCACTGATGGGACTGAACTTAAACATACCGCCCCATAATAGCTTATCCCTACCTTACTTCAAGGTTATCTGGAATACAAAACTACTTATGGCGGTAAGCAACGCTTGCTTACCGCCAAGAATAATTAGTCGATAGAAATAGATTGAGGGCCTGTACTATTTCCATTGCGATCGCCATCAACGCTAAAACTACTATAAGCTGTAGTGCCGCCTTGCTGTTCGAGCCAACTTCTTACTGGATCGTCATTTAAGTTAAGGCGCAAAAAACCGGAGCAAAGTCCACCTAAAAACGATACTGGGTGCTGAGTCAATTCTTTGAAAAGGGGTGCTAATTCGTCTAAAAACACGATCTAAGTCTCCTTGTACTACTAGGCTAAAATTTTAACGTATTCGTAACTATCCTTGCTCCTGTTGGGAATGCCTATCTACTTGGGTTCTTCCGCCGCAAATAAACATTTATCTGAATCGCAACCCGCCGGGCCAGCTTCGGTCATTTCCCCCGAATCGTAACGACTCAAAGCGGCGTAAAAATCATCAGTTTGACGGCGGCTTTTCACTTCCTGCATTAGTTGGTCGTAAGTTTCCTTCGTAATCGGTTCAAAAGGTAAGCGCGGGAAGGTCTGATGAGCGTCAAATCGAGCCAACAAAGCCGCAGAAATATAACCCTCGTCATCGCGGATTGCTTCATAAATCCGCGTCCCCAAGCTTTCAATTTCGTGTTCTCTTAGCTCAATAGTGGCGCTAGTATTGTGAGCTACGTAATGCTTCTGCACCTGCATATAAAAGTCCATTTGAGCCGCCGCGCTAAACTGACTAATCTCTATTTCATCCGCTCCAGGAAAATCTGCCCAAGGTACGGCTACAGGAATTTCTACAAGCCATTCTGTACAGCGATCGTCAAAAGGATTATTTAGCAAGTTGCCATTCTCGTCTTTATCTGATTGCGAAGGCACAATATTATAGCCGTAATCAATACAAGCTAAGGCTACAGGGTCATTCTTGCGGAAAGTGATGCGGCGAATAAAACGTTGGGCTTTGGGGGGATGCCAGCCCGGAGACGCGCCCGTGAGTAACGATTTTGTCCCTGATGGTTGCACTGTGGTACAGCGATTTGGGCGCTTAAAATTATGCTCGTCGCAATACTGCCAAACTACCTCATTAACGATCGCCTTCCACCGACTTAAGTATGCTTCTTCTTGCTGCTTAAACTCCAATCCTGCCTTTGTTTGCGGTCTTCCAGCTTCCCACCAGCGTAGCCAATCTGTACCAAAAGCATTAACAAAAAAGTCAAATAACCCGGTAAAAGATACGCCTACAATTGGGTCTAATTCCCGCGAAGATTGGTATCTTTCTTCAATAAATTGATGGTTCAATAAAGAAGCAACCGAAAGCGCTCCGGCGGTAAAAGCATCTTTTTGTTCTTGGTAGTTGTGAGGATCGATCTGATTGAGGTGAATCTCCGCAAGATTGCAGTTTCCCGTTAACGTATTGCCAAAGACACCTTTATTAAATTCTGGTTCGTTGAAACAATACGTATCGTGCTGTCCTGGTAATTCTTCAACGCTTTTGATAATTTGCCATTTGCCTTTATTGGTAGGCTTGTGTCCTTTAGTTGTATCTAAGCGTTGACAGGGGATTTCCGCACAATCAGTAATTTGCAGATAGTACAAATCTTTAGCTCTTTGACCTAAATTTGTTGTACTTGCTTGACGTGCCATGATATTTACAGACGACCTAATGGCGCATTTAGACAAGAGTAGTTGTAAGCGATAGGCTCTTTGATAATCAGAAACATAGATTCTGATGCCGTTGCTATCGGTGTTAGAGCCATCAGTATCCGCAAGTCCAGCGATAAAAGCCAGAATAGCTTTTTTGTGCCAACAAGCGATCGCATTTAACGAATCTGGGTCATTTTTTAATCGCTGTAATAGTTCCCCTGAGAAACCTAAATCTGTAACATCTACAAAGGTGGGTAAGTAACTGTAACTTCTTTGCGGTGACTTTTTCCCTGCAACCAAAAGTTCAGCTTTCTGCTGATACAAACGGATTTTTGCATTGCCATTACTATCTATTGTTCCGTCACCTACGGCTACTCCCAGCGTATAAGCATAAGATGAATCGACCGCAACCCCATCAAGGTAATCAATGGTAAAGGGTTCTGTGTGAATACTGTATTTGCTGCAATTTAATAAATCTTTTGTTTGCACCTCTTTGTATTCTTTACCAAATCTATCTTTGACAAAGAAACGATGGTACTCTGTAGCATCTAAGTAAGAACCATCAGCAAAGCTAACTCTATATAATTTTTGTCCTGTATTGGTTTGGAAAGGTACTACTTTACTCCAGCGCTTACCGTTCCAAATTTCGATTTGTTCGCCTACAACATCTTTAATTTTGTGGATGCTGTCGCGGGTAATTAATTGAGTTTCTCCAGAAACACAGTGAAAATTAGTGCCTAAAATTTCACCACAATTGTGAGCAACTAAACCATTAGCATCAAATCTTGCCACCCCAGGCACAGTACAATCATAAACAGCTTCTTGACCGTCAGATTCAATGCTGGATATTGTGACACTAAAACGTTCGCGATTAATGTTTCGCTTGTATCCTGACAACCAACTTTGTAAACGTTCGGCTTTTTTCGGTTCAGCAAATCCAATTAGCTTTTGGAAACTAACGATATTGTCGTTAGCTATAACTAATTCATGTTGAGCCTTGCAAAAGTATTCCGCTAGTTCCCGATTAGAGTCTGGTAACATTGTCACGCCTTCTAATCGGCGATTTTGATAAATACTAGAGGCAATTCCTAAGCGCAGTAGCATCCTTTGTACAGCCTCAAGTAATGGCAAATTACTTTGAGCTAATCGAATGCTGACACCTTTCTCTTGAAAAGCTCTGTGGAGGGAAACCCTCCCCACAGACTTTCCGCTATTTTGAGTACCTTGGACACTACCGTCTGCATCAAATATTCCTTGCAGAAAACCACAGTAGAAGTCAAAGCTTGCTTGCTCTATTTCTGGTGTAATTGTCTTGTGTCTAATGGCGATTCCATAATCACGAGCAAGCCCAGCCAAACCCGCAGAGCTTACTTGATAATACTTATGTTGTTTGCTGTAAACTCCCTGTAATTTGTTACTGCTCTGAACAGATTTTCTAATCAAACCAAGAGCATATTCTTTCATCTCTACTTGGCTATCGCCCCAATATCTCAAATGTGCCTGATAGCTGTAGTTTGAGGGATTGTGACTAAAGCAACCATCGCCTACCAAGTTACCTAATAGCCAGCCTTCGTCTTTTGTTCCTTTGCCATCCCAAGGTAACAATTCTCGGTGATTGTGGATTGAAATGCGATCGCCTATTTGCAATTTACCAGCTTCAACCCATTCTGTATACTGACTATTTTGAGTTTGGGCTGTTACTTTTAGAAGTTGATGATTTTCTGTTAATCGCAGGCTATAACCTTCTTTTGTCGTCAGTTTAACTACAGGCTTAACTCCTGTAAAAAAGAATCCTGAAGACGTTGTACTAAATAATTCGCCGTTAACATAAGTACCATGTTGTACGCCGATTAAATCCTTAACTTGCCTTGCACCTTTTTCGGTATGAATCCAAGTATCTGAAGTAACGCAAGGATTCAAAGCATATCTAGAAAGCCGATGTTCTACTTCTGTTGCTGGCATTTCGGGAACGCGATTAAGCAACCAATCCGCCGCCGCAGTTTCAGAATTTGTGTAGGTTTTAAGGAAGTCTTTTTTTAGTTCAAGCGTATTTACTATATCCGCATTTGCTCGTGCGATCGCTTCTCCCGCCCATTGAATCGCACCTTCCCCCGAATAATACTGTTGTCTGACAGCATTAATACATTCGTCCAGGCTAGGTTTGCGATGAAATACTCTTGTATGATTTGCCATTCTTAGCGCATCTCTTTCGGGATCGATACGCCAATTCCCATGTTCATCTTGATGCCATAAATTGCCCTTAGCGTTAGCAAATAACTCGTCTTCGCTAACTCCCTGTCTCATTCCGGCGGAATTTGATACTAAAATCCCTTCGCAAACAAATTCGTGAATTGTCGAAACTTCAATGTCATAAGTATGAGATGTTCTTACATCCATTTCTACAGATTTGACTTTAATTGGAGTTAGATCGGTAACATTCGATCTAACCATTACTTTAGAAAACCTACGATCCTCAGAAGACTTAAGTCTGTCGATCTCGGTTGTAGAGAAATAACCAGAATACTTTGATAGCAGTGCTAAGGTACTTTCATAAGCATCATGCCCTACAGCAACTAATTCTTTTTTACCAACAGAAGAACATTGACGAGTTGTAATTCCTAGGGAAGCATAAACAGCTTGAACTTGCCGTAAAAAGTCTTGATGTACCGAAGCAACTAATATTCCTTGACTATGACAACCATCAGCATCAGCTAATCCAGCTAAGTAAGCTTTACGAATGTCTAAAGTACCCAGCAAGATGCAATCAGGAATCGAGATTGATGTAAAAGATTTTTTGAATTGTGCTAAATAGCGATTGAGATTGCTGGAATTTAATTGAAGTTCAAAGGCTTTAGCTTTACACTGTTCGGGAGTTCTTAGAGTATAAGTATCAAGCCCAAAACTTTGCGCCACACCTACTAAACGAGTGATGATTTCTGGTTGATGTTCTGCTATTCTAAATCTCACTCTAGAACCATCCGCAGCTACCGAACCATCACCGTGCAGATAGCCTAAGAAATAAGCTACATCAGTGGTTAAAGCTGGGATAGTAATCGGTTTAGCTTTAGAATCTGCTTGTCTAAACTCCGGTAACTCTGTCGCCGTACCGGGGATAGATTTCGGTACAAAAATTAAGCGATCGCCTTCCGTCAGATTTTTAGCCTTAACCATCTGATAGTTACCATAAACATCGCTCAAAACCGCAACTTTATGATCGGGCGTACATTCAAAATAACCATTTTGAGTTTTAATCCGGCATAGCGATTGAGTCCCTTGATCGAAAAAGTTAGTAACAGGATAAAATCCTTTACTTGTCAGGACGCGATCGCCTATTCTAATTTTTTGAATTGGTACTAACCCTGATTCTGTATGTACCAAAGCTTCACCAGGAAGGCAGCGCCGCACGTTACCCGCTACTACTACTACCGCCGCCTCATCAATCAACAAGCAGCATTCCACTGAATTTAATTGTCGCCCTAAAGCCTTGTTGAGGATACTGGCACAGCGATCGTACAATGTCGGTAATTTAACTGGGTTAGCAACGCCGCCAAAGCCCTGTAAGCGCTCTCCTTCGCCCCGAATATCATCAAGAACTACTCGAACTATTACGTCGCCTGTAAATCTTTCATCGCTGGAAAGTTCGAGTAAAGTTTGATAAGACTTAACCCAGCCAGCACGGCTATCGCCAACGTAGATTGTAACGATATTGTTATTAATATTAATTTCTGTTTGCTCTCGCCTGATTGCGGCGGGAGTTGTACCAATTTTCCCTTGTAACTCAACACTTAGACGATTGCGAATTGCTGGCAATTGGTTAATATACTTGGGTTCTAGCACTGCACCCGTCCCACAACCCATCATTGCCAAATCCATCATCAGCCCAAAAGCTCGCCAATCTACTACATTTGTGCTAGTACAATTGTACGCGCCCGAAAAATTCTCTGGCTTTTCTAGCCATTGCGTCCCGCCTACCCACAGCCAACGACCACTAGAGAGAGATTTGAGTTGCTGCTGCATTTTGGCAGTTAAAGCCGCTTGCGAAGGAGTAAGCTTACCTAAACTTACTAATCCTTCGAGAATGCGATCGCCTACTTGCTGCCAAGATTCCCTTCCGGTACTCTGGCGACGGCTGTAAGTACGATAAAATACCGCTTCGCCAGCCGGGGCAGATTCAGGAAACTTACTACTTTTTTGCACCCGCTCTAAATCTCTCACCATAGAAAAAGTCTTGCATTTTTGAGGACAGACTTAAGACTATAAGGCATTTAGATATAGCGGACAATGATTGAAAAATTTAGAGTTTTGCGCTAGTGCTAGAGCTAGTATTAATTTACTACTACCCAAAAGCCTTGACTTTTTGCCCCCAATAGGGAAGATATGGCAACAACTCTAATTGAGTGGTTTATAGAACCCATTTAGGATCTTGGAAGATGAACTAGGATGAAAAATAAATGCCGTACTCCAGTAGCTTAACTAACAAAAAGTGGCAAATTATCGCCCCCTTACTGCCAAAAAAGCAGAAAACAAGACAACCAACATCTCTAAAACGCCAAATTTTGGATACGGGCTAGTTCGTCATTGATTTCAATTCCGAATAAATTATGTTCGGCAAATCTGTGCCAATAATTGTCGTGCTTCGTATGCCCAGTAGGATCGTCAAACCACACCTTAACCGCTCGAATGAAGTGAGATAAAGGCTTGGGTTTTAGAGGTGGTAAGAGTCTTTAAATCATTTGAAGCGTTAATACCCTCCGATGCAAGCTTTTGTTAGGGTGCAGCCTTTAGAAGCTTACGAAGATTGGGAAGGCTGACAACTTGCGGTTTGGCTTTAATTCTCCCGTCGGTTACTTTTCCTACAACATTATTACCTTTTACTTGCAACCAATACTCTCCACATCCTGAGATTGCTAACTCTCCTTTTTGAGTCCAATAATCTTTTGAGAGCGCCAAAACCCACTCTGTCCCAATCGGAAACTGAGTAACGTAGGGTCGAGTCTGCATCCCGTTATCTCCCCACACCGTAACCTTAGCCAATTTTGTTACTCCTTTATATACCTCTTTAACTTCCACAATCATCGCTCGTGGTCTTCCTTTTTGCTCTTGATCGTTTTTAGACCAATGGTACTTAATAACTTTGCCCCTAATTGCTAATTGCGATCGTTTAGCCAACTGAACGAAGGAGAGATCGCTTTTACTACAACTGCTGGCGTAGGCGGTGGGAGTCAAAAACAAGGTGGAAAGACCAATGATTATTGAGGGTATATGTTTCATGTTCAAAGGTTAACATTCCTCAAAAAAGGTAAATATAAAAATGGTCGCAGCTTTTTGAGAGGAGAAGCATTTGCTGAACTTCATTAGGATCGAAATTATCATAGTTTGCTTCTAGCACTTTGGTTAGTACATCTGCTAGAGTTTCGCAGATAAAGCTCAAGAACTCCAAGATTATAGCGGTGCAGATCCAAGCAGTTGTTCTTCAAACCATCTCTTGGCTTCTTGCCAACCTGCCTCTGCTTGCGATCGTAAACGTCGAGCTTCGTTACGACGGTTTTGTACTTCAGTAACGACAGCCTTCTGTACAGCCATACCTGGCACAGGGACAATAACATTTTCCAATTCTGACTTAATGATCGCGGGGTAGTTACCACCACTAGAACGCTGAAGCATTTGCTGAAGACAAATCTGAGAGCGCAGAACGCACCAGAGGTAATCTCGATCAACTAATTTACTGACATAACGAATTACAGCAAAACCAGTTGATGCAATACAACCGTCAAATTCAGCAGAAAGGTAGGCAATAGATCCGTGATGAGGACGAGTAAGGCTAACAATAATATCATCTGTGCGAACAACCATTCGCGCACGGCTAGGAGCCTCCTTTACAGGAACTTCTGACCACCTTGCTTCTCCTGTTTCTGGCTTTACATTGCTAATTTCGATATAACGAAACGTAGAACTTTCATCATCTTCAAGCTTCCAAGTTTCTTTAGAAAAACTCACTAGCGATCCAAGAGACGCAGTAATAGTTGTGGAAAGTAAACGGCTGACTTGTTTAAAGCTAGGAGCATGAAAATGAGGATCAAAGCGTCCGTTAATACCAGAGCATTGGATGGAAAACACCTTACGATTGTCTTTAGCGGGACGATCAAGTCCAAGAGTGTTTAGTAGATAACTATCAAGACTAGAAAGGAGAGCATCGGCTTGTGATAGTTTTTGTTTTCGCTGCGATCGCGCCTCATCCATAGCAGCAACAAGTTCAGTTTGTGTTGCAATTGGCGGCACTGGGATTTGTAGATTCTTGAACTCTTCTTTATTGATGTTTGGCTGTCCAGACGGGCGTTGAATTGCTGCAATCCAACGTGCATAAACATCTGTTTTTGTAAAGAAGTAAACAAATCTTGGCAAAACATTGTATTTATTCAGTCTAAAGCGGATGCAATAGCCAGCAAAAATGGCAGGTTCGCTTGTATCTTCATGAAGGTAGGTTTTTCCAACAGTTGCACCACTACGTGCAAAAAGCAAATCATATTCGATGAGTTTATGATCTAAATCAACTGGATCAGCCGTCAAAAACTCGTGACCTGTCTCAATACCATCATCATCAAAATCTGTAATTCTTATATAACGGGGCTGATTTTGATTAATTCGAGGAATAGCACGGGAAGTCGCTCCATAAGCAGGTTCTTGAATAACTAAGCTTCCTAGCTTTTGCAATGGATAATGAACAGACAACAAGTTTTCTCGCAAGGCAAAATATTTTGCATCTAATCTGTCTTTTAGATTGCCCCGATTTAGTGCAAAACAAAAACTAATTGCACTATCGGGGCTTAGACGAAAAAAGGTGTTGGATCTCTTTGGAACTCTCGCCACTGAGCAACTAATCCAGTATCAGGAATAATTTCACGGTGACGTTCGCTCCATCCTGGTTCTTTAGGATTAACTTTACTCCACTCAAAATAAACGCGGTAATCGAACAGATCGCAGCTTTGTCGCTCTACTTTCTCTTTCTCTGGAATTTCACTCTCGACCGTTACATTAAAAGTTTTCCGTCCTGTTGCGTCATAGCCAATATTTTCAGCCAGCGCCATAAAGATCGGCGTATCATTGGGTAGGATTTCTCCATCCTGCAATCGGCGGAGAAAAACAATACTCGCTTTCACTCCAGCATCGTAATAAGCAAAAGCAAACTGAGGTAAACTGACTACTGCAAGAATTTGGAAATGCGACAGCATCCAATTACGTACCCCTTGCAGTGAAGAATTAGTAAGAATCCCGTCAGGTAATACGATAGCTGCACGCCCTTCACCCGGCTTGAGATATGACCAAACCCGTTCTATAAACAAAATTTCTGTTTTAATGCTAGTACGGGCTTTTACCGCATTTGCGCCCCGCTTTGCATCTCTCTCGCCTTGCGCGGATTCGTCTGGTTCTGTACCAGTTGTAGATTTGTTCAAGTACCTACGTAAATCAAACTGATCGAGATACCCATCACCTTTTTCAGTTCCCTTGACTACCGAACCGAAAGGCGGATTTGTCAAGATTAAGTCAAATTTACCTGGAACAAGCTCCGGCTTAATTGCAGTTAATTTAGTCAGAAAATCCAGCGCATCATGCCCCACAATATTAGTATGACCATCATCATGAATGATCATATTCATCTTCGCGACACGGGCTAGTTCTTCATTGATTTCAATTCCAAATAGATTACGTTCTGCAAAGTCATGCCAGTGCTTGTAATGACTGATACCTTGACGCGAATCAGTTTTATGATTAGGATAACGGCGATTTGCTTCCCGGCGAATGTGGTCAAGCGCATAAAGCAAAAAGCCCCCCGATCCACAGGCAGGATCAAGCACTAGCTGCTTACGCTCTGGGTTCAGCACTTCAATAGAAAAAGCGATAAGTTCACGAGGCGTAAAGTATTGACCAAAGTCACCTTTGAAGAAACCACCCATGAACTCCTCAAAAGCGACACCTTTTGTATCAAGTTCTGTCCGATCAAGCGAAATTCCTTCTAAATGCTCGACAACCTGTGCAAGGACTGGTGGCTCTACATTAATTGGGTCGGTAAAAACGCCTGGTTCTCGTTCCTGTTCGGTTGCGTAAAGCTTAAAAATACGTTTAGCAAGTTCATCACTGCTCTCACCATCTCGACGCTGAAAGTCGTAGGGGTCAGCATCTTGACGATCGTCATTTTTCTCATCTCGATGTTTAACAAAGACAATCTTACAAAACTCGCCAAAAGCAGCAATTGGGCTACGGCGACCACCTTCCCAAAGAGTCTGATGGCATTTGCGGATGGCAGAACGTAGTTTATCACGGGAAACAGCAGAGAGATCCTGTCCAGATTTGTTCTTGTAAAACCGCCATTGGGGAGGATTCCCATAGCGTTTTGGAATATCTGTTAGGTGGTTGCGCTCTCGCTCGCCGGGTGGAAATTTGTCAAAGCGCAGGAGGCGACGGGTTAAACCTGCGATCGCACCACAAAACGGAGAACCAAGACTAGCTCGATTACCGCAGGCTTGCTCGATAGATTGAGCAAACTCAGCATCGCTAATATCTGAACGCTTTGCCTCAAAAACAAAATAAGGCTCTTTGCACTCCTCATCTTTGTAAATCACCAAATCAGCCACGTCATTGGGAGTCCGGCGTGGTACTCTTACCTCAAACTTAATCCGCCTGGGATCGTATTCGTATTTGTAGATCAATTCCGCCCAAAACTCAGCCCGAATTTTCTCTTCCGGATCAGACCATCGCTCAGAGTGATTGGTCGCAATGTAGTGAATACGTTCCTTTTTGCCTTCCCCTGCAAGCCTAGCGTGACCGTCTTCAATCGCCCGTTCGAGATAAGTCTTGAGATTTTCTACCGACATTATTAATGTTCGTTAATTTAAGCTTGATCCGGTTATAGTTTAGCCCTGAATTGGTTCGATCTTGCCTATTATCACCTTAATTTTGTATTGGACTGTCCTGGGTTTGACGCATAGCTATTTGTCTTACTGAAATTTATGGAAAGGATAAAGTGAAATTGTATTGAAGTGGCTTAAGGAACGATTTATACAGTATTTTGAAGAAAAAGTAATTTTTAAGGATACCTCTATGCAAACCCAACATCTTGATGGGAAAAAGTACCTACAACGCTTTATTTTAATATTAGCGTCGCTCGTATTAGCCACAAGCGCGATCGCCTTTCCAGCAAATGCCACAGGTATTTATCAAATCCCCAAACTTACCCCCGGTGGTAGTCCTTGGGTAATCGATCAGTCAGAAGTATTAAGCCGAATCAACGAAAGTACAATTAGCAGCAACTTAGAAAAATTAGCAAAACAGACCGGAAACGAAGTGCGAATTGTTACTATTCGCCGCCTTGATTACGGTGAAACCCCCGAAAGCTTTGCTAAAGGACTGTTTAAAAAATGGTTCCCCACTCCCGAAGCCCAAGCAAATCAAACCCTACTTGTGATTGATACCCTCAGCAGTGGGACAGCTATAGAGACTGGGGCAAAATCATTGTTAACTAATGACATCGCTTCTAGCGTGGTTAATGAAACTATCCTTGCTCCTTTAAAACAAGACGAAAAATATAATCAAGCATTTTTAGACGCAAGTAGTCGCCTAATTGCCGTATTATCTGGGGAACCCGACCCTGGCCCACCGCAAATTGTCTCTGGCGTTAGCACCGAACGCACCTTTAAAACTGCGGAAGAAACAGGTAGCAGTAATGCGACTGTTTGGGTAATTGGGTTTTTAATCGCTGCTACTGTTATTCCGATGGCAACTTATTACTTGTACGTCAAGTAACTTAATCTTGAACATACTCGATTCCATTAATTAAAGCCATTTCAGCCCGGACAAACTCTCGACCTAAGTAAGCCGCATGGTCTAAAAGAGTAACTAAACTGGGCTGATTTTTTTCAAAGATTTCAATACAAAGTTCTTTTGCAGTTCTGCCGCTAAATACCTCTGTTGGCGTGCGTTCTACCTTTCCCCGCACCGGAATCGGCTTCCCCGTCTCTGGGTCAATAGCCAAACCGCGATCGCTAATTATATTTGTAAAATGTTTGGCATAAATGAGCCTTGCATCCCGATCCAAATAAATAATAAAATAACCACCGGGATCGAGAGCAATAAACCGCCCCGAAAGCTTTTTATCTATCGCCTCTAAATCAACCATCCGCACCATAATCTAATCACAAACATCTCTGTATCTCTTTCCAGTCTAGTCCTTTCTTTAATATTCCTGAGCATTACCAATTATTAATTACCCATTACCAATTCCCAATTACCAATTACCCAAATTTTATGAATCCAAACGAGCCATGTATTATGAGCGCGGAATTTTGGCACGGTGTAGAACAGTTTAATCAAAAACAGTTTTACGCCTGTCACGATACTTTAGAAGCTTTATGGATGGAAGCAATTGAGCCGCAAAAAACTTTTTATCAAGCCATTTTACAAATTGCTGTAGCACTGTATCATCTGGGTAACTCAAACGTGCGCGGTGCTTGCATTCTGCTCGGAGAAGGCACAAATAAGTTGAGACGTTACGAAGCTAGTTATGCAGGTATTGATGTCGATAAGTTGTTAGAGGATAGTGTTACTTTATTGCTCCAACTACAACAACAAGAAGTTGCATCGCCTCTATTACCTAAAATTAATCTAGCTATTGATACTTAACTTGATATATTCGTGGAACTTGCCTATAAGGGTTTTGGTCTAGGAGTTAAGTTAGAATTGGGACACGCGATAGAGCCACAAGCTCGCACTTCGCCTTTTTGGTTCTAGTTACTTATTACTTAGCTTTTAACGATTATTTTAAACAAACTTTTATGAAACTTGCTTATATACATCCCTCTTGGCAGCGCTACATCAACCGAGTTTTGGTAATACCAACAATTGTAAGTGCGATCGCCTTTACCATGCCTTCACCGCTCAAAAGCCAACCCACAAGCGACGGACGCGCTCTTACAGTCAAGGCGCAAATTCAAGAAGCTAATTCTAAAACTGGAGTAGTTACCGCTCGTGGTAACGTAGAAATGTTTTATCCCGCCCGTAAAATCCAAGCAACTGCCGCTCAAGCTCAATACTTTAGCCGCGAACGCCGAATTGTTTTAAGTGGCAATGTCTATGTATTGCAAGAAGGGAACAGCATTCAAGGAGAAAATATTACTTACTTGATTGATGAAGGGCGATTTATTGCCACACCCAAAACTAACGGACAGGTAGAGTCAATTTATATTATTAGCGATCCAAACCCTGCCACTACAACCCAAGCCGCCCCCGCAACTCCAAGTTTTAACCGCAAAAGCCCCGCTAAAAAGTAATGAAAATTCTCCTAGAGAATATTCATAAGTCCTATGGTAAGCGCTCTATTGTTAATCGCGTTAGTCTTTCCGTAGCCCAAGGAGAAGTTGTAGGGTTATTAGGCCCTAATGGCGCAGGTAAAACCACAACTTTTTACATTGCTACAGGCTTAGAAAGACCAAATCAAGGTAAAGTATGGCTTGACGACCGCGATATTACGTCTTTACCCATTCACAAACGAGCGCGACTAGGAATTGGCTATTTAGCTCAAGAAGCCAGCATTTTTCGGCAATTGAGCGTTGCGGAAAATATTTTATTAGTATTAGAGCAAACCAACGTACCGCGCCGCGAATGGGATGGACGCTTGCATACCTTATTGCGGGAGTTTCGGTTAGAAAGTGTTGCCCAAACTAAAGGAATCCAGGTGTCGGGAGGAGAAAGGCGACGCACAGAACTCGCTAGAGCCTTAGCCGCCGGGAGAGAGGGGCCAAAGTTTTTATTATTAGATGAACCTTTTGCGGGGGTAGATCCGATCGCTGTAGCCGAGATTCAGGCAATGATCGAAAAATTACGCGATCGCCAAATCGGGATTTTAATTACCGATCACAATGTTAGGGAAACCCTAGCAATTACCGACCGTGCTTACATTATGCGTGAAGGTCAAATTCTTGCGTATGGCAACGCCGAGGAGCTTTATAGCAATCCTCTTGTCCGTCAATACTACTTGGGTAGTAACTTTCAAGCTTAAAAACTCCAAACTATGAAAAGTTTCAAGTCTCTCACCTCAATTATTCCCATGCCTGCGGTTATGGATCGCTACATTGCCAGCGAACTATTAGGGCCGTTTTTGTTTGGGGTGGGGGCATTTTCGTCAGTGGGGGTAGCTGTTGGGATTTTGTTTGACTTGGTAAGAAAAATAGTTGAAACAGGGTTGCCAATTGCGATCGCATCACAAGTATTTTTGCTAAATTTGCCAGCTTTTATTGTCTTAGCTTTTCCCATGTCTACGCTGCTTTCGGCTTTGATGACTTATAGCCGTCTTGCCAGCGACAGCGAACTTATTGCCTTACGCAGCAGTGGAGTAAGTATTTACAGGTTAGTTCTCCCGGCGGTGGTTTTGAGCTTTGTAGTTACAGGGATAACTTTTTTCTTCAACGAACAATTGGTTCCCATTGCCAACTACCAAGCTTCCCAGACCTTGCGAAGCGCCTTAAAGCAAAATAAACCGATCTTGACTGAGCAAAATATCTTTTACCCAGAATACAAAGAAGTCAAACAGCCAAATGGCGAAAAAACTAAGATTTTGTCTCGTTTATTTTACGCCGATAAGTTTGACGGGCAGCAAATGCAAGGATTGGTAATTGTTGATCGCTCAGAATTGGGTATAAATCAAATTTTGGTGTCTGATTCGGCGGCTTGGAATCGCTTACAAAATATTTGGGACTTTTTTAATGGCACTATTTATTTAGTTGCGCCCGATAGTTCTTACCGCAACATTGTCCGCTTTGAACACCAGCAGTTGCAATTACCGCGTACCGCCTTAGATTTAGCGGCAAAAGGGCGAGATTTTGGGGAAATGAATATTGCTCAAGCAAGAGAGCGGTTAAAACTCTTAAATTTGAGTGGAGATGAGAAAAAAATTCGCAAGCTCAAAGTCCGCATTCAAGAAAAACTTTCTTTACCTTTTGTCTGTATTGTTTTCGGCTTAGTGGGGGCGGCTTTGGGAACCAACCCCCAACGGGCGGGAAAAGCTAAAGCTACCAGCTTCGGCATTAGTATCATTGTGATTTTTGGTTACTACTTACTGAGCTTTATTAGCAGCGCCCTCGGTGTGAGTGGAGTAGTTTCGCCGATTGTATCTGCTTGGTTGCCTACAGCTTTTGGTTTAATGACTGGGGGACTATTGCTAGTCCGCGCCGCAAAGTAAAGTCCAAAACTGTAGGTACAACCTTACTTAACTAAAGGCGTTAATAATTGCGTCGGCAAACTCTGAGCATTTTAATGGCTCTACTGGTGGCTCCATTAACCGCGCCAAATCGTAGGTAACATAACCCTTGGCGATCGCATCTCCAATCCCTTTTTTAATCAAGTCTGCCGCTTCCTGCCATCCCATATATTCCAGCATCATTACCGCCGAAAGAATCACAGAGCCGGGGTTTACACGGTCTAATCCGGCGTGTTTGGGTGCTGTGCCGTGAGTTGCTTCAAAAATAGCACAATCATCGCCAATATTTGCCCCAGGGCCCATGCCTAACCCACCCACAACGGCGGCGGCGGCATCTGATAAGTAATCGCCGTTGAGATTCATAGTCGCCAAAATTGAATACTCGTCTGGTCTAGTCTGCAATTGTTGGAAAATACTATCAGCAATGCGATCGTTGACCATAATTTTATCTTTCCACTGCCCCTTGCCGTGAGTCGCCCAGATTTGGCTTAAAACCGCCTCTACTTCTTGACAAATTTGGTTTTGCTTTTCAGGGGTCAAAGAGCTATAACCTGGCTCAATTAGCCTCGCATTAGCCTCAAAACTAATGTCTGCGTTGCTTTCTTTGTTGCTTAAAATCCACGATTCCCGCTCGGTAACGCAATCGGTGCGAAACTCGGTCGTTGCCAGTTCGTAGCCCCAATCGCGGAAGGCTCCCTCGGTGTATTTCATAATATTGCCCTTATGCACCAAAGTCACCATTTGCTTAGACTTGGGCAGCCTTAAAGCGTGTTTCAGCGCCCGTCTAACTAAACGCTGGGAACCTTTCTTGCTAATTGGTTTAATCCCAATCCCTGAATCTAGCGGAATTTGCTTTTTACCATGTTCGGGAGTAGCGGGGATAAGTTCTTCGTTAAGAATTTTAATTAAGCGCGTGCCGATTTCGCTACCTTGTTTCCATTCAATTCCTAAATAAATATCTTCGGTATTTTCCCGATAAATAATTACGTCCATTTTCTCAGGATATTTGTGCGGCGACGGCGTACCGGGATAATATCGGCAAGGACGGACGCAGGCGTATAAATCATTGATTTGTCTTAACGCTACGTTTAGCGACCGAATCCCGCCGCCTACGGGTGTAGTCAAAGGACCTTTGATAGCAATACCATACTCTTTAATTGCTTTGAGGGTATCTTCAGGTAAATACTGATAAGTGCCGTATTGTTCGCAAGCTTCATCTCCGGCGTAAACTCTAAACCAGCTAATTTCTCGCTTACCTTTGTAGGCAATAGCCACCGCCTTATCGATTACCTTTTGACTAGCAGGCCAAATATCAACTCCCGTACCATCGCCACGAATAAACGGAATAATCGGGTTGTCGGGAACTATCGGTTCGCCGTTATTAAACGTGACTGTTGAACCTGTCGTTGGAGGAGCGATCTTTTCGTACATTCTTAGCAAAACTCCTGAGTAATTAAATTAGCTTCTGACAAATTTCCCCCTTGGTAAGGTGCTTTGTCCTTGGCTCAAAGGAAAACGATACAGCACTTTAACCAATTAATTATGTTTTTTTTAAACGCTTTGCAAGCCGCAATTGACAATTATTTTTGGATAATTAAATATAAATTGGTCAAATAAGATAGCTTTTGTCGATGAGAATAGGCGATCGCACAATTCGGTATTACTAAATTTTGCTGGTTCTGTAGACATACGTTGACAAAATATACAACATTAATTTAATGTAAATGAGCAAGTGGATGAAATTATCGGATTTTGCAAAATTAAAAGGACTGTTGTTACAAAACGGCGGGCGCGAATGTGGCAACGAGGTGAACTTAATGCAAAACAATTACCAAGCGGTACTGTAATAGTTAATTTAGAAAGAAATATAAATAAAGGCGTTGTTATTTATACTCGCGTCTCAAGTAGTGAAAATAAATCCAACTTAAACAGTCAGGCAGAAAGATTAGAAAGTTATTGTACTGCTAAAGGCTATCAAATAGTTAGAATAGTTAAAGAAGTGGGTAGCCAAGTTAATGATAACAGACGCTCTCTTGGAAAGCTCTGTGTCGAGAAACCCGCCCCACAGATCCGCAAACTTATTGAACTACTCAATAAAGATGATTATTCTATTATTGTTGTATAACATAAAGACCGCCTGAGTAGAGTAAGTTTTAATTATTTAAAAGTTTTATTAAATCAAACAGGGCGTGATATAGAAGTAGTTAATCTAGCTACAGAACGGCTTAATGATTTAATGCACGATTTTGTTTCTATTATTACTAGCTTCTGTGCGAGATTATATTTTATTCGCAGAAGAACTAGAAAAACTCAAGAAATAATAAAATGTTTAGAGGATTCTTAAATGCTATTGTCTGAACGTCATGTTATTAATCCAAATCACAAAAATTATAAAGAAATAGATAATTTAGCTTTCTTATCTAAAAATCTTTATAACGTTGCAAATTACATTATTAGACAAGAATTTATTAACAATCATAAATATCTCAAGTATAATGCAATTCAAAAACAATTACAGAATCAAATAGATTATAAAGCTTTACTTTCCAAAGTTAGTCAACAAATTCTTATAATTTTAGATAAAAATTGGCAAGGTTTTTTTGAGGCTACAAAATCTTATAA
>NZ_PVWN01000165.1 GCF_003003885.1 Chlorogloea sp. CCALA 695
AACTTTCTCAAGCAGAAGAATGTCTATTGCGATGCCGTTTATCGTGCTGCTTTAGGGCTTTATATTGGAGAGTTAAATAATGTACTCCAAATGTATGCAAGTTTCCAGGGTGAAGGATTAGCATCAGCAATCGCGGATTATAAGATTCGGAAGCTGCAAGGGCGTGGAATTACTGTAGTTCCTCAGCCTGATTGTCATGCGGCGGGACTAGATGTTCTCGATGGCATCTTGGCAGAAATTACAGATTTACTCAAGCCTGAAGCAGAAATTGCAGGTTTACAATTTCCTAGAGGAACGATTCTGATTGGCCCACCAGGAACGGGTAAAAGTCTGTTTGCCAAAAGTGCTGCCTCTCGTTTAGGTTTACCTTTACTCTGTGCGGATTGGGCAGGGTTAATCTCGCCTGTCCCTGGTGAAAGTGTAGCGAATCTAAAGGCGCTATTGCAGTCTGCGGAGGCATCCGCGCCTTGCTTGTTATTTTGGGACGATTACGATAAAGCGTTTGCCTCCGCAGATTTATCTAAAGACACTGGGGAAGAGAAGAAACTAGCAGGTATGTTGCTCACTTGGCTGCAAGACCGCACTCCTCCCGTTTACACAATAGTTACCTTAAACCGAATCAATCAAATTCCCCCAGAACTGAAAAGAAGATTTGACCGCACTATCTTTGTAGATTTACCCCATGAAGGAGCGCGTCATGATATTTTTGGTATCCATTTATTGAAGTATTGTGGGGCGATTCCCAACTGGAGTGATCGCGATTGGAAAATCCTGATTTCTGAGTACGGGGAATGCACACCCGACGAGATTGGCAAAGCAGTCTACCTAGCAGCAGTGCGCTCATACAGACAGGGACGAACTCGCCAAATCACCATTGACGACTTGCTTTATCAGCGTAAACAGTTTACTCCAGCCAACATTGCCAATCCTGCTCAAATTCAGTCGATTCGTAACAATTCTAAGTTTGCGCTCAAAGCTTCCAGTGATGACCGCTCAAAGTGGCGAGTGGAACCTGACCCCATCTTCAAAACAATGCTAGGTCGGTAGAATTAAACCCAAAAGGAGAAAAAGTATGAATGACCGCGATTCTCAAAACCTTAACCTCTTTAATGCACTGATTGTATTTAGCCTACTTACCCTGTTTTGTCGGCTGTTCATGGCGGTATGGCGGCGCTCCAAGCTGGCGGCGATTCTATTAGTCACTGTGGGACCATACCTCCTTGCCGCTCTACATAGTTATGAGCAGGATTCTTCATACCGCGCCTTATGTCAGAGTAAGCCTGAGCAAGCTGCTTGCAAACGTTATTAATCTACTGGCTCGAAGATAGCTTTTGTAGGTGTAAACTACCCACCAAAGTGTTGATGGACGTAGCTAGAGATTTGTCCGCCAGGATCTAATTATCGGTTGTACAAGTCAAATGTTTTGACACGCAAAATCTTGAATATTTTATATAAAAATTATGCCTTGCTTTGATTGTGGAATGACCAAGATTGAAGATGCACCTGCGTATCAAATTTATCATCAAATTCAACAGCAATTTCACCCTCTTTTTATAGAGAACTTCAGTACAATATTGCTGGCAATTACAATATTGATAGTTTCCTGGCACGAAAGGATTTTTGAAAAAAAGAGACAGACATTTCAGTTGTTATCTAAAACCAAAATAGTAGCATTAAAGTCTTCGTCAAAATGGGGCGTACTTCTACCAAATAAAAAGGGGAAGATACGTTTAATTCAGGAGGATTCTGTACAAGTGGCAACTATACATTTAGGTCAGGGTAGAAACCTTGAGCTAAACAAGGAAATCTGGGAACTAGGTAAGCTTGAGTTTTTGAGAGCAGATAATCCATTAAGTAAAGTACAGACAAATATTGTAACTGCTGTACAACAAAAACTAGGTTTACAGGAAGACTTGGAGCAACTAACAGCCCATGCTCAGAAAGCTAAAGATATGTATGAATTGATTAAAGGTTTTGAAAGCGATCCAGAAATTGTCCGAAGATATGAAGATATTTATCTACAACATTTAGAATCAATTTCTCAATTAAATATTTCTCAGGCTTTGCAAGATGAAAACATTAAGCGACTACTCCTATTCGTAG
>NZ_PVWN01000101.1 GCF_003003885.1 Chlorogloea sp. CCALA 695
ATTGGGCAACTAACTACTGGAATGCTCAAGCGATACGCCCATATTGATGCTGGCGGTTGGTGGTGCAATTCTGGGGTAAATGCTCTATCTTTTTCCAACTTAGACACAGGTAACAAGCCGCAAGAGAAAATTTGGGGCTGTTACAAACCAAATGAGCCAAGGAGTAATCCAGATAAACCAGGGAAGGGCATCAAGTACGAGCATCCACCAAAAACCGACTTAGGTATTTTCCTCTTAGATGTACCCGAATATATCGCCCAAAAGATTTACCAAAAAGCAGGAGTTGACCCGTCTCAAGAAGATCGTGATCGCGGTTTTTGGTACTGCGCGTGGAAATATAACTTACCTATTACCCTAGCGGAGGGAGCAAAGAAAGCAGCTAGTTTACTGAGTCAAGGTCACGTTGCCATCGGGTTACCAGGAATCTACGCGGGTTATCGCAGTAAGGATGAGCAAGGAAGACCAATAAAGGCTCATTTGCACGAAGAATTAGCAGTTTTCGCTACTTTAGGGCGCAATATTAGTTTCTGCTTTGACCACGAAACACGCCCAGAGACAAAGCGAAATATCGAGATTGCGATTTCTCGTACTGGTAGTTTGTTGCAACAGCAGGGAGCAAAAGTCAGCGTGGTCAGTCTACCGGGACCAGAAAAAGGGGTAGATGACTTGATTGTGGCTCATAGTCCACTTGCCTACGAGCAACTGGCATCAGTGGCGCTGCCATTACGACAGTGGCGCGAACACAACAAGCAAGAACGGCATTTAGCCATCGTGCCGCCTAAAAAATTGAGCGTTCAAGAGAGGAAAGAACAGCTAGAAGAACCGCCCTTGGGTCAGCACCCCATCAACAACCCGAACTTAGACCAATTACAAGAACCTGATCATGACAGCCAACAACGACAAATCAACGGAGAATACTCAGCCGATGGACACCTCAGAATTGACCAAAGCCTTAGCCCCATTGACCAAAAAGATCGCTCAATTGGAGAAAAGCAACAGTCAACTTACGAGCAGCCACAAGCAATTGGAGAGCAGCAACAGTCAATTGAACGAACAAATCCTGCGCCTGGAAGTTACCCAGACCGAGAACCTGAGCGAATTGAAAGCCAGTCATCTGAACTTCTTACAGCAATTAGCCGATACCTTAAACTCCAAACCGTCGAGCAACTTGGAGCCGACATTACAGAGCTTAGTCGAAGCCTTGCAAACAGTTGGCTTCGAGGTCAGGGAGCAGCGAACTTCACAAGTAGCCTTGACCGAAAAGATCCAACAATTATTGACGGCACAGCAGGTAATGAAAGTATTGAACAGCGAGGTGGAGATGACGGGCGAGTAAGCGGACAATTGATAGAGGCGATCTCTAATCACCTGAGCGTAGAAACCATTGCCTCACGGGGGGTTGCCCAAAACTTACATAATTTATGTCAAGACCTTAAAGGCAACCAGTCCCAACTATTAAGTGAGGTAATGCGAAAGCTTGAATCCGCGTTACCTAGCGAACTATCGCAATCAAGCCCAGAGATAGCCCCAACTGTTGAGGCACAGAGTCAAGCTGCTCGTGCCATCTCAAATTACATAGCAGCACGAACCATCACCCAAGCGCCCCTAACCCAAGCGCTTCTACCTTTAAGTCACCAGCTAAAGGGACTTCAACATCAAGGGCTAACTAGCGCTATACATCAACTAACCGAAGTGATTGAGGAGGCGATTGCATCACAGCCCAAATCCCAAGTAGACCAGGAGCAACTTAACGAGCAATCAATACAATCCGTCGTCAGACACACCCAGCTTGAGGAAGTCGCTTCACCCCTAATTCAACCGCTAACTGACCTCACGCAGCAGCTAGGAGACGAGCAATCACAATCGTTTGAATCGCTCAAAGTGCTTGATACAGTAATTTCTGACTACTTAGCCCAAATTCAAGCGACAGTCGCGGCTCTCAAACAAAAGACCAATCAGCAAGCGCTCTTGGCAGCATCAAACCGTGCTATTCATGAAACTATTGCCTCAGCTTTGGTTACAACGGTATCACCATTAATAGAAGAATTGTCCCAACATCGGCAGCAGTTTCCCCCTGGGATAACTGCTCTCAATTCCCTCAATAATTTACTTGACAAGCTAACTTGTGACCGCACTATTAGCACTGTTGCAGACTATATCGAACGCGCCAGTGTAACCCAGCACCAGAATATTCCCGTAGCGCTAACCAGCCTAACTACTGACCTCCAGTATGAGCAGGTTAGTTCGCTTGCAGCATTGAATAGGCTTGACGTTGTAATTTCTAGCTACTTGGAACAAGCCAAAGCAAGAAAGGCGAAGCACGAACAGCAAATAGTCACGGGCATCAGTAAAGCCGTATCAAAACACGTTGAGCAATCGGCTGTTGAAACACTACCCTTAGCTCAAGTTTTGACTGATTTAACACAACAGCTTAAATCCAACTTTGAGCAGACTGCTGGAGCAATTAATCAATTTGACGGTGTAATTTCTGGCTACCTGGAACAAATAGAGCCTTTATTAAAGGAGAAACAACAGCAAATAACTAATACTGCGATCGCATCTATTTCCCAGCAGATCAATTTGTCAGCGATTGGTTCAACAACTACTATTTCTGCTTGTAAACAGATTGGGGAGGACTTAAGTATGCTCCAAACCGCTAGCAATACCCAGGCACTTAAGAAAGTCCATGCGGTAATCGCTACACATACAAAAGAAACTGTAATCACTCTTGCCCAACAACTACGCGACCTTCCCCTTGATGAGATAGCAATCCGATTAGGGCTAACCCAAGACAAGTACGATAAGCACAAATGGCGCGGTGAAGGTCAGATTATCAGCATCAACGACCAAAAGTTCTACGACCACGCCAACCTCAAAGGCGGCTATGGCGCAATCGATTTAGTCATGCACGTCCAGGCGCGTGATTTTAAGGCAGCCTTGGGATGGTTAGCCGATAGCGCCTTGGAACTACCACCTGTCCCAGTACGAGCGCCACAACCAAAAGTTGTAGAACGCCAACCCTTCCAACCGCCAAGCACCGACGAATCGAAGTGGTTAGCTGTACGCCAATACTTAGTTGAAAAACGTCAACTACCCGTAGCTTTGGTCGATGAACTACATAGCCAGGGCAAAATCTACGCTGATGCCAAACAAAATGCTGTGTTTCTGCGCCAGGACATTGAGGGCAATGTTACCGGAGCCAGTTTGCGCGGGACATACAAGGATAGCTCTTTCAAAGGGTTAGCAACGGGTAGCCAGCGTGAAGGCGGATGGTTCTCATTTGTCCAAGGCGAAGGAGAGCTAAAACGGATTGTGCTAGTTGAATCGGCAATTGATGCCCTATCAGCCGCAGCTTTAGCAGAGCAACCTGGAAAAACAATGTTTGTCTCTACCGATGGCGCTGGCTCTGTCCCTACTGCTTGGCTACGACAACAGCAACAGCAAGGGGTAGAAATTGTCGCCGCTCACGACAGCGATCGCCCTGGAGAAGAAATGGCATGGCGGTTAGCTGCTGAACTTGAATTAGTCACCAGGGCTACCCCTACTATCGGTAAGGACTGGAATGAACAGTTAAAGGGGATTGAGCCACAACCAGATGTATCTGGGTGGAAGCTGGTAGCGCAGGTAATTGGTAAGCCCGATGCTTACATCAGCAGGATTGAGGCGGTTATAGCTTCTGGTCAAGGACTATCAACCGAGGCAGCAGCAGCAATGCGGCTGGACTTTGATACCTATAAGCAAACTGCTAGTGATTTATGGCAGTGGTATCAGGCAGCTAGGGATATTGGTAAACCTGATGCTTACCTGGGGCGGATTACTGAAGTTGCGATTTCCTTTCATCATTCCAAATCTCCTATTCCTCTAACTCAACAAGCTGCTGCCACCATGCAGCAAGACTTATTACAGCACGAACAATTACTAACTTCTTCTTTGTGGCAGCATGATAACCCGCTAACTGACCTCACTCGTCCGATGAAGACAGATTCTGTTGTCGCTCATACAGCCACTAAAGATAGCTCCAGCCCCCAGCAAGAGCGGCTGAATACTAGAGCCTTAAAATTAAGCATCAGGTTGTTGTCCGAGTTTGCTAAAAACCAGCGCAGCGATTGCGTGTCGTGGACTGGCGGATGGTACACCTTCACCAAGGTTGGTTCAGATATCAAAATAGGTTGCAGCCAAAGGCAGTCAACAATATTAGAGTTAACCAATGGCAATCTTCAAGGCAGCATTACTCAAAGAGATGTAGAAAA
Source organism: Chlorogloea sp. CCALA 695 (assembly GCF_003003885.1). Taxonomy (GTDB): domain Bacteria; phylum Cyanobacteriota; class Cyanobacteriia; order Cyanobacteriales; family Chroococcidiopsidaceae; genus Aliterella. The sequence continues at coordinate 4,251 of NZ_PVWN01000101.1, forward strand.
ATTTGAAAAAGTGCTAGAAGCAATAAAAGAGAAAGAGATTGGCAGGCAACCTGAGCTTTAATCAACTAATTGAATTAGAGAATACGAGGTAGGTCTTGCTTAAAATTAAAGAGAAATGAGCTAGAATAAACAACTAATTCCTACTATAAGTAGCAGCTATTAATGAGCGGGAGTGTTAAATAATGGTAAATACATTGCCAGAAATTATTGTAGAAACATCGCTTTCCAGTTGGTTGCGGGAATATATTGAATATGCAGGCTTGAAAAGTATTTGTCTATCATTGGCTGAAGTTAGAGATGCAGTGTCAGCAGCTTCTCTTGAATATATTATTAAAACTGATAATGCACAGGAATTATTGGATGAGTTAGATTTGCCTGTAATTATAGAAGATGAAACTGGACGAATTGCTTTGACTGCAATAACTGACAAGCAGGAAGCTGATGCAATGTTAACAAAATATTCTGGGCAGAAGTACGTCTTACTTCGCAAATTGCTAGGCATAAATCACCTATTGATTTTGCAAGTAAATGAAAATTTGGGTCATACGAGAAATGATATTTTTGAAGTTTATGTAGAATTTTCTGCACTGCCAGAGAAACTTGAGTGCGTCATCATTTTGCTATAGAGCTTGATGAATGAATCACGACGGTTGACTGGAGAAGAATTAGAAAATTTCTTCAAGGATTTTGCAAAGCTTGCAGGCATTCTAGAATTAAAGGTTTCTACATTAGAGGATGTAGTCAGGCTATTCGAGGCAAAACTACCCTATAAATTTGCTAAAGCTGAACGCTTTGTTAAAGATGATTATCCTAGCGCTAGTGAATGGTTTGACAAAATACTCAATCGCAGATCGCTTCCCCCAATCCGCGAAGACATCAAAGAAAAATTAACTAATCGGCTACTCGATTTAGTAATTGCAACTGACGCAGTAGTTAAAGTTAGAGGAAATGATGGAATTGAAAAGAAAATTGCCATCGATGTCACTGCCAATTTTACCAAAGAACAAGAAAAAGTTGATAAGATTCGCGGCATATCTGGATCGCTCTCTAGACCAGTAAATCACAACCAAAACCTTCCCCAAGTAAGGGAAGCGCTAGGAATTGAAAAACATATTATTCTTGTTATGAATAATATGACGGATAATCTTCCCAGCTTTGAAAAGCTACTTACCGAAATCTATGCTTTCGCTAACGTCCAATCTAAAACACGAGTCTTAGACTTACGCGAACTTGCTGATGACCAAAAACTTGATTGGAAAACAGATGTAGAGGAAGATCCGCAAAGACTTTGGCGACAAAATAGCCAAGGTCTGGCTTCAAAAATTCCCTTAGAGCGGTCTATAGAAGTTGCCAATAGAGCAATTGGTAGGGGTTTCCCTAGAGATGTAATACTCAAGATGCTCGTTCTAGACCCTGAATATAAACGCCTCGTTAACCAAAATAAGGGCGATCGCGTAAATGCTGATAAGTATGCAGGACTTGTTTATACTAGAGCGATTGATAAATTGTGCATGACCCAAGCAACTAATCCTATTCAACAGAAAATTAACTTGGAAGGATTGAGGTGTAGCGAGTTTGTTGTCAAAGCAGTAGGTAGAGATAATTCTAGTGGGGAAAAAGTATTCCAAGTCAGTAATGGTTGGATGTTTCGCCAGAGGGGAGAAGATTTAACACTTGATACTGGAAGCGATCGCGGCATTATTCTAGAGTTCAAAAACAGATCACTTAAAGGAACATTGACACTGAAAGACTTGGAAAGGCTTGAGAAATGTGTAAACGGATTGCAGCAGGTAATGCAGGAACAGAAAAATAAAGAGTCTAACTTCGAGCTTTGAACCTCTTAATATTAATCAGTATAATAAAAAGGGTAGCTTTGAATAAGAAGGCTACTGTTATAATCCTAATGTAGCTTAATCGATCTTTTACATCGATTTTAATATATAGCTGATCGACCAAGACTTAACAATTACTTGAGTTTTCGTATCGTGAAGGAATTTAAAGCAATCTGACTTTAGTTTTTTGCAACAAGCAACTTATGGCAGTCGTTAAATGAGGATAATGCTATATATTCTTAGCTAATACATTCTTCCCTTAGCAGTAACATCTAAAATCACTGCGAAATAGCTATTATTTAATAATTTGGTTACTCAATAATACAAATTAGAGGTAAGGAAGTGACTCAAAATTTTATAAATCGGAAAATTCCCAAAAGAACAGCCAAGCTCATTCGTGAAGAAATCAAACAATTACCAGAGTATCAAAAGCTAATCTCTAAGTGCTACAGAGAGCCGTCAGGCTATACATCTCATAGAGCCGTTTGTTATGAGATAGCTCATTCGATATGGAATGCACGAGTTAGTCCCAAAACTTTAGATTGGGTTGCAGCAAATTCAGCATCGATTGCTTATCAGGTTGCTCATTTAGAATTGCCTACTTTGTGGTTAAGCAAACCTCTAGCAATTGCTCTTAACGAGACTAATACTCCTACTCAAATTGCTGGGCTTAGGCGAGTTTTACCAGGTGGTATCATCATGCTCCCTGAAAACTTGTTTAAAACCCCAGATGACCAGCCATGTACCTTTATTGCATGGATACATCGACTACCCGAAGACGAAGTCATAGATATAAATTTGGGTCCTAAGTTTACAGTTTCACAGTCTCCCATTGAACAGGGACAAATATGCTGGTTTTCTGCTCTAGCAAATAGAAGAATATATAGTGGAAACGTGAAGTGCTTACCTGACGAGGTAGAATTTGGAGCAATAGACCTTGCAACTAATCTTCGATATTTTACGGATATAGATGAAGAAGCAGAGTCAGATATCATAGCTTCACTGCAAAGACTAATCATCCAAACTTTGCTTGTTATGCAAGCGCGTCCTGACCTAGTAGATGAGACACATACACGCATAACACAAGGAGCAGGGTTTAAAAAACCAAAAGTAGAAAACCAAATGTGGAACCCCCGTTGGATTGGCAAGAATTATGTAATTCGTGAAGAAACTGTATCTGCACCTCCGAGTGGAGGTACTCATGCTAGTCCACGACCACACTGGCGTAAAGGTCACAATCGCCGCGTTCCATTTGGTCCACGGGAAGAAAATCAACGAAAGTGGATTTGGCTCGAACCTACCTTAGTTTACCCACAACATACTACATGACGAGAGCTTTTTTAAACTTCTCGCTATTGCAGCAGAGATGATTTTGCTCAGAATCTTGATTACTTGATTGGGAAAATTATTTTTTTTTAATTTGCTTTTTATTTTGGATAGGTTGATGATGTTTAATTTAGCCCCGTCTTGTACCATTGACGAGACGACGAATTTAAGCAGGTTGTTCTAAGCCAAACTCTAGCTCCATTTGTTTTTGTACCCACTCTTGAGGCTTTTCTTTTCTTTGCGCGATCGCCTGCAAATACTTGAGATATTCAGAGCGTTGCTGCGTCGTCGGTTTAGTCCCGAAGAGTGCGCTCCTATGCCGAATATTGGGCATTTAAGGTTAAGAGTCTGGAAATCGTCTCAGTTACTAAATAATCCAGCGCGTAGTCGCCATCAAACCTAATAACTGGACACTTCAGTGATTTTAACCAGTCTTCATGACGTTGTAGATTCCGACCTTCTAGAATCCCCTCGTCGTACTGCGCTGCCCACTCCAAAAACTTGTGAGAATGCAAGTACATATCGCCTCCTGGCATGATTCGGTTACCATAACGTTCAGTCTCTCGCTGCTTTAGCCTTTGCACACGCACATTAGAGGGAATATACAGAAATATCACAACATCAATTTGATCTAAGATTGCCCTGCCCCAGCTATCCATAGAACCCGCGATCAGCCAACCCTGAAAATTTTGTATTGCCGCAAGTAAACTCTGTTGCCGCTCACTCACGTGATACTTTTCCTGATAAGGTGGATCGGTTAGCTTCCAGTAGAAGTCATCTGCGTCAAAAAACTGAACGCCTAAGTATTTAGCTAACGCCTTACCAAGTGTTGTCGCTCCTGAGCCAGAAGCACCAGCGATATTGAGCCGTAAACTTGTTGCTGTAATCTTTTCTTGCATGATGCGAAAGCTAGAGTTAGAGCCTTGATAGCAATCTACTACTCAATCTAGATCACTGAATCAGTATTTTAGCTATTTAAACCGTCTTGGGCAACTTGCTTTAAACCAAATTCTAATTCCATTTGTTTTTGTACCCACTCAAGGGGTTTTTCCTTCCTTTGCGCGATCGCTTGCAAATACTTGAGATACTCAGTGCGTTGCTGGGGTGTTGGTTTAGTCCCGAAAATTGCGCCCTTCGACCAGCTATTAGGCGACCAGTAGCCATAGCGCTCCTTGAAGTTCATTGCAGCCCATCCAGGGGCAAAGTTCTTATCGTAAGCTTCGCGCAAGCTTTTCCTATAAAACTCATAGCGTTCAATATCTGCCTCGCTTAGTAGTTGTTCTAGCCCTGGAACTAAGTA
>NZ_PVWN01000166.1 GCF_003003885.1 Chlorogloea sp. CCALA 695
CCAATAGCAGAACTTTGACCGCCCGTTGTGCTGTTGGGTTAAGTGTTCTTTAGCTTAAGAATTGAATTACACGCTATAGAACCCATTTGACATTTAATTGGGTGCCAACCTTTTAAGCATCAGCCTGATGAAACACGCTCTTGAGCTTTGCTGTGGCATGGTCTAGAGTGCGTTCAAAGTTTTTGACTAAACTTTTACAACGTTCCATCCAAGCATTAGACCGCTCAATTACCCACCGAGTTGCTACCACTACAAATCCTGTTTTCCCTTGAGCAGCTTTTTGGGACTTGGTTGGCTTAGGGGCTAGTTCAAAACGGATCTTAGTCAGGATCTGAGGGTAGAGTTTTTGCAAAGCTAAAGTAATTTTATCGGGGTGATAGCCATTATCAAGCAGGATGGTAATCTTCGCATGGGTTGACACGCTTGGCACGGAAATAATCGAGGTTAGGACTCAACATTTGGATTAAGCCCTGGTCATCGGACACATGAGCTTGGGTACAGTCAGTAAAAAACGGAAAAATAAGCGTATCCACAGCTAAATGGCGTTTGCTCCCCTTGACACCTTTGTAATGGCAAAAGCCTTTAGAATCAAGATTAGCATTGCAGGTATTTTTCACCGCTTGTGAATCTATAATTATCAACGTTGTCCACTTGGCTTTTTTTTCACCTGACGAGCGTACTTGACTATGTAAAATACCCATCAGTGTTTCAATCGTCCCTTCTGCACGCCATTGCTTGTAATGCCAATAGACCGCCCTTGTAAGGCGGAAGGTCTTCATCAGGCAAGTCTTGCCAATTGCAACCATTCTTGAGTTGATCTCTGATGCCATCTAATAGTTCTCTTTTTGTCCAGTTGGAGGGTCTGGTCTGTTTCTTCTTTGGCAATATTTGAGGCAGTAAGGGTTCAAGGATTTCCCACTCTTCGTCTGTTAGGCTGCTAGAGTACGTCATGGCTGCGGGCTAGCGCTTTTTCTCTAACTCTCCTTCAACTCCTTAATAGATGTCAAATGGGTTCTATAAGATTACCCCTTCTGAACTGCACTCGATTTGGAGTATCACCTCCAGCTACACAGGCGTACCCAGCAGTTGTCTTTGTATGAACTTATCCCACTAACACCGAAAGTATGAGCTAGAATCAGTGAAAAGCTGAAACAGAATAAAAAAATACAAAATGGCAGGTAGATTTGAAGGATTAAGCGATCTGGAATGGAAACTATTTGCAGATTTACTACCGTACCCACTAGAGAAAAGAGGGCGTGGGATGCCACACGTACCGTTTCGTAAAGTGTTGAATACGCAGCTATACATACTAATAACTGGTTGCCGTTGGTGTGATATTCCGAACTCGTGAAATCTGGGCATCAAAAAGTTCAGCCCATCGATGGCTAAAGCGCTGGCAAGCAGATGGAACATTAGAACTATTGCAAAATGCGAATATTAGGAATCGCGTCAGAGAAAGGATTAATTAACTGGAGTTATGGCGCGGTAGACGGGCCAGTATCCCCCTGGAAAAGGGGGTGGTGATGGTGTTGCCTATGGTTATAAAGGTAAAGGAATTTTAATTCATACATTAACTGATGGTAATGGTATGCCTTTAGCTAATCGCACTACTCCAGCAAACGGTAGTGAACGTCAGCAAGTATTGCCGCTATTAAACAGGATTAAAGTCAAAACTCATTACCCTGGTAGACCTCGCAAACGAGTCAAAGTGCTGGCAGCGGATAAAGGTTACGATTCTAAAGAACTAAGAGCGGCTCTACGTAAGCGTGGCATTAGACCACAGTTACCACGCGCGAACTTGGAAGGGAAGGAAAAATCAGGGTAGACCAATTAAAATATCAGTCCCACGTTTTCAACAAGAGCGCTGCTTTGCATGGTTTCAACGCTCTTGCCGTAGGCTCGTTGTTCGGTGGGAAAGAATTTCCGCCTGTTTCAATGCTTTTATTTCCCTTGCAATAATTCACATTTGGATTAATAGAATTTTATTACTGGGATAGGTTCACCAACCACTTGGCGGCAAATACTGTCGTCACGCTCACCGTTAACGTAGTAGATTCTGTAACTCGCGTTAACCGAGC
>NZ_PVWN01000102.1 GCF_003003885.1 Chlorogloea sp. CCALA 695
GTGCGGTTTTGCATTTATCGCCATCAATTCTTTTTCACAAAATCCGGCGCGTCAGCGCTTCTCTAGGAAGCGCTTTAATTTCAGCAACAGGAAATCCCTCAAAAATATTAATGATTTTGAGGGATTTTCTACAGGCTTATTTATTTAAGGCGGAAGCAATGCTTCCGCCAATTAAGCGCGGAAGCGCCTTGTTTCTTGCTAATTTTCTTTTAACCTTACTATCTCAGTCCCAGGATAGTAAGTCTCCAAAATCTACCGATAATCTACCCCTGGCTGGTATAAGCCCCCGTCTGACTCATTTCTACACCCCTGTGCGCTCGATTGACGACTTCTTGGGTTGCTGCATAAAGCGATTCCACAACGCCATCCTGGTAACTGAGGATTTCTCCTTAGCTATTATTAATGAACATAAGGTTTTCATTATATTTCAAAATAATCTTCCAGAGCGGATATTACCAAATCAAAGTCTCTAAATTCGGGCAATAATTCAGATTCTATCCAGCCTACAGACTTTGCTTCTGCTGTTGGAGCAAAAACAAGTAATATAGGTTCTGGAAAATCATCAACATACGGATACCAAGGTACTGAGCATTCGGGTCTAATAGCCGTGAATGATGTAAGCAAATTGCTATCCAAATAAAAACGATTTGCACCGCCCATGCCCTGCTGCGGGTGAGTTACTCTTTGCTGCGGACTATTTACCAACCAGTCAAACAACGATTGAGCATGATGATTCAAATAAGTGTAATCAGGAGAAATAAAAGTATGGACTTCAATAGCTTCAAGAGGCGTAAAAATACCCTGGATCTCAAAACATTCGGGATCGTCGTCGTTCCGAGTGAATTCTATAAATCCATCTCGATAGGATTCAAGCCAAAATGCCGAAGTTTTATACTCAATGGTTGTCACCAGATAACCTCTATTTTTTCATATTGTTGATTAGCTGTTTTTAAGCTTTTTTAGATCAAAAACAAGCCTAGTTTTACTTTGACTCCAATCTCGAAATATCCACCCCAGGATAATACACCCCTAAGATTTGCCGATAATCATACCCCTGGTTTGCATAAGCATAAGCCCCGTTTTGGCTCATCCCAGCCCCTTTATGCACCTTATCGACAATCGCCTGGGTTGCTGCATAAAGCGATTCCACAACGCCCCCTTCGTAGCTAAGGATTTCTCCAGTAGTTTCGCCTACCGCCTGGTGCGTGGTGTTGTACTCGGTAGCAAACCCTTTGTATACTTGATGCCTCTCCCCAGAAGTCACATCAAATTGTTCATTAGCGTTGCGAAATGTATGCACAAGAGCATACGAACGCGCCGCCACAGCTTGTGCTTTCAATGCCTCCATTGGTGCGGCGGCGCTCATTTCGCTGCCGACAACTGATAGCAGATATTCTTCCAAGTCTACATAGTTAATCGCAAGTAACTTATTTCCCTGGGCGATTAACAGTAATCTGCCCCTGTACCAACTATTACCGACGAATACCGCACCACCATCAGATGGTTCAACCCATACAGTTGAAGGCGATTGCCAACCAGTAAATAAAATAGTTGAGTTATTAGCGCTCAATTGGAATGCTTCAGAGGGCGGTAGTTGCTCTAGAGCTTGCCCGTTGCCATCAATAATGTTGGCATTAGTTGAGGAAGCGATCGCAATATTGCTAATATTTTGGGCGATTGCAACTCGGATCTCAATAGCTGGAGCGGTATAGGGGCGCGTACTTACTTTGCTTTTTGAACTTCGGGTTTTTGCTTTTGGTGGATGCTTTTGTACGATTACTTTTTGAGGCTGCTTTTTCGGTGAGGTTAGCGGCTGGGGAGAATTAGCTGTAGGGGCGACTGGAGTAGTCTGCGGCAGTCGTGTGAGTAGTGGCAGAGTTTTTTGAGGAGTGTTAACCGTTGCGGTAGAAGATGGTTGTCCTGAAGAAATTATCTGAAACGTTAGGGGTATAACTACTGCGGGGAAAAACAAAAACCAACTTCGCATTTTAAAACCTTGGAACATCTTCAAGCATTGCCGCGTACTCGGTGTCGAGCATCCTTAAGTCCTCAATATAGACGCTCTTTCGGTCATAAGGCAGTGGGCTTGCATTAGCATAATTAATAGCCGCTCTCTCGTTATCAAGGGTTACGCAGACAACTAATGTTCCTTCGGGATAATCATCTTCTTTGCCTGCAATAGTATAAGGTAATTTAACAGCTTGAGCATAACCTGCGGCGGAAGCTGACTCGCTTGGACTTTCGACGATTAGCTGAGGTGGTTCGCATTTTGAAATCGGCAAGTAGATGTAAGGGAGATTTTTAGCTATGGAAAACCCATTGCCTTTTTTCGCTACAACAAATTGGTTTCGGTCGGGGCGATCACAGTTCAAAGTGCGGAAACCGTGAGTAGTAAAGTAGTATATTCCTCCTAATGATAAATCCTCAATTCCCAAAAAATTGTCTAAGTTTTCAGACTTTGCTATTTGTTTTAACCTAAGAGCGGCTGCATTGTCTCGCTCAGAATCTAGATAAGATAGAAAAGTTTGGAAAGCTAGGTGTAGGTTCAAAATGATTCCCCGTTAGTTTCTTGTGGTTCTTGAGCGAGTTTAATGATTCGCAACTGCCTATTCAACTGATACAGCCGAAGTTGGGTGTGGAAAGAGTAAATACCAAAAGCTGACCAAAAGGGTAAGACTAATAAAAGAAGTAATTTTTTATCAGGATCTATTTCTAGACTGAAAATGAAATAAGCTACAGTTACTAAAAGTGAGATTATGATAGGCATTACAGCGAACGCTCCATTAATACCGAATCCTTGCCAAAACTCAAGAGACGTTAGCCCATCCCAGTAGGAAACATGGGAGTTTAATAATTTAAACACTTCATCTTTTTCGTTATTCATAAGACCTCGCTGCTACTTTTGTGTTTCAATAAGTGTATTACTTTACGAAAGTATTAGAGTAATACACTTATCCTATTTAACTAGCTAAACTAACTTCATTTACTAGCTTTGTAGCTGCTGATTGCCCTAAAGTTTTTTGCTGTAGTTTAACCTTTATTTGACTGACCAAAAACGCAAGCTTCTGATCTTTGCCATTGACCTTCTGAGCTATCCCCAATACCTTCGCTATCTCTCTAGCCTGCCGCAACTTCAGCTTATCTAAGTCTACCCCTCGCAACAAATCCTCAAGTTGGGTGTTAGCAACATCAATTGCTTTAGCTGGAGGCAGTAATCGTAAATGCTTTTGTTGTTTCTGAGCCAGCAAGATTTTGGATGCTACCTCGGCTTTGTCTTCTCTCTTAAAAAACTCTGTGGACGGCAGTTGCTTTAGTGGCAGATTTTCCGCTACTGGCAGCAACCAAGGGTCGGGCAGTTGGGGTAGCTTCTGTGGGATTGCAGAACGGGGTATTTGAGCTTGTAACTGCTGCAACGAAGGCTGTTTCTTTGGTGGGATTGAAGCGATAGAAACTTGCTTGTAAGCGACAACTAATCTTGTGCCGAAATCTATTGATGCGATGGTTATGAAGCTTATTGCAATCGCATTGAACAGAAACGTCAATAGTTCTTGTGTAGACATGATAGAAATCCTTTTATTGAGTTCGGCGTGTAGAGAATACCGAGTTTTTGATGTCGTATCTTTCCTGCGTCAGCAGTTCTTAAGAGTGCTGCTATTGAGCTATTAAAACTTTAAAACTTGCTTGATTTAATAATATAATAAATCAAGTCAGAAGTCAAGCACTTTATTATTAATAACTGTGTACAAAACAATTATTAATAATAGAGATAGACTTTAGTTAACTTGTCTGATTGTCAAGTTTAATCTTCCGCCGTCCTTTAGTAAATTACTGGTGTTAGGGACAGTACCTTTAAAAGAATGGAAGAAGTTTCGGCTTTCACCCGACATTACGATTATGTCACCGCTTTGGACAATATAATGTTTGGTTTCGTCGGTGCGAAGAAATCCACCCAAAACAAAAACTCCTGAATCCCCAAGTGAAATCGAAATTATTGGCGCAGATAAGTTTTTTTCTGTATTGTCTTGGTGCATACCCAGTTTTTCACCTTTTCTATACAAATTGATCAAGCAAGATTCGGGATCAAAATTATCGTTTCCTGTTTCCTTAGCTAAATTGATTGCTAAGTCACGAATCACCTGGGGCATAGCTGGAAATCTACTTAAAGTCTCTGGATGAACTTGCTGATAGCGATATCCGTGCCTGTCTGCAACCCATCCCAGTTCTCCGCAGTTGGTCATCGAATAGTTAAATGATTGACCGTTTGCCATAGTTGGTCTAAATAGTGGCGCTTGTATTACAACGGATCTAGCTGCTGCTAAAATCTCTTGCTGTACAGCTTTAGTAAGTCTTGATTTGAGTAGAAAGAATCCTTGGTTTGTTGTCATCATATTTAGTCAACCTATGAGCTTCGGCGTGGAGAGATTGCCGTATTTTTTGTTCCCACTTACTTCCTGCGCTAGCAGTCATTTCTTCTCGAAAGATTTGGATTAATAAGTGCGCTTTAAGAATCTTTTGTAAGTTGAATACTCAACTAATTTAATAATACAATAAAACAATTTATAAGTCAACCTTTTAATCATTAATAACGTTATAAAACAATTATTAATGATTAAGAATATACGCTAGTTGACTCGTTAACTTGTGAGGTTAATTCTTTTCCCAGTAGCAAAACTTGGGCTACTTTGATTGTTTTTACGAAAACTGTTGGTAAATTTCCTGCCATTCATCCAAAGTTATAAAAACCGATTTGTTCTCTTTATCAGACCAATGCCACCAACCGCCGCTCTGTTCTGCTAAGGTTCGCAAATTGGCAATTTCTTGTGTAGTAATTGTCTTAATACCGAACTCTGTCTCTGAACCATCTAAGACTATCTTCCACAGGTAAAACTCTATGTCTCTAGTCCAGCCTGCACAGTATCCAGCCTCAGAGATTTCGCCTATTTCTACTTGCAGTTGTTCTTTTGGTTCTAATGCTTCAGTATTAACGGTGGCTGCTATTTCCTTTAAAGATGCCATAATGCTTTTTGGACTGTTGCCTTGGTCATCTATCGCCATAAGAACTCCTTCAAAGTTTTCCTAATATTTTGAATACCTGAGCTAATTCATCAATTTCTGGCTGCTCCCAAGGCAATACTTGAACTCGAAAAAACCTCCAACTCGGTCTTTTTGGTGACTGAAACCAAAATGGGTCGTAAGTCATTTCTGCGGACATAACGCGGTTTTCTCCATACTCATTTATTAATTGGATTAAATCTTTACCTTTCGGGTCGAAATCATTAATACCTATTACATCTACAGGCAGGTTTTTGAAACGCTCTAATTCGTTGACAGTTTTGTAAGTTAAGATTGGTAAACGATACCAACGGTTAAAAGAATTGTACCCAATCTTCCAACTTGGTTTAGTAATCACTGCACCTAAGCCTTTGGTTGCTAACCCTTCTTTATACAAGGTGTGAATCTCAACTATTTCACTAGCCATTCTTTGAAAGTTTACGTCGTTTATTCTTTTCATAGTTCAAATGTTTCCTGCCATGCTGCTATGACAACTAATGTTAGTAGACAAATCAGTATTGATGTAAAAATATATATTACTAAATCCGTCACACTTCCCAAACCAGGTCTGCCTTCATCGCGTAGTTTCCGTTGCTTTTCTCTAATGTCCTCCAGATTATAATTAATGGAATCCTTAATAGTTACAGGCATTGCTACATTTTCGGGTTGTTTTTTCAGATAATCTAAATTGCTTTTCAAATCTCTATACTCGAAACTTTGCGTTAATGATTTAGATTCTAGCCAACTAATTCCTTTTGTTAATTCAACACTTGCAATTTTAGTTGTTCCAGCTTTACTTGCTCTTTCTAAAAAAATCTCGCACTCAGTCTTATACCTATCATAATCTTTACTAGCATGAATGGCTGGGGGAATATTTTGGTATAATTGATATCCAACAAATAATGTTGTACCTATAGCTAGTAAGTGACTAGCAAACTCTGTATAAGAAAAAGGCTTTGCTTCCCTATTAGTATTCATTAATTCTTCCTTTTGTAAACTTAAGTTTTTTTGCTGCCAATCTTTGCAATATTCTGATGCTTTTCCATAGGGGTGAACAGCACAATGTATCCTTTCTCTACCAAAGAAATAGCTACAGTTTTTGCATTGGTTTTCTTCATTCATTTGGAAAAGCCTCTAAGTTTTTATCAATTGACTAATGTTTTTATGGCGGCGGTTTTTTCTCGGTTTATTGGGGTTAATTCCTATTGGGAAAACCAGTCTCGTCCTAGGATATTCTCGTGCTAGAGCAATTGCACTTTGAGGGCGCGCCAATTGTAATAATTGCCACTTACTGCCGTCTTTTTGCCAGACTGCAACTAAGTCAAATCCATTACGAGGATCAATAGCAACTGGCTTGTACTGCATAGTAATTCTCCTCAATAGCAATGAGTTGTTATTTTCGTTCTGACGCGCTGACTCCTGGTTAAATCCTCAACGCAGGCGATCGCCCTCTGGCACTGCCGAATATCGAACATAGCCACATGAGTTTTTTCCAAAGGCAACCTCATCGCCTTCGACAACCACTTGTAAGCTCCTTGGCGACTAGAGAAAACACCGGACTGCCACAAGGGGTCGAACTTACGATGAGCCAAACTGCGCCACCTCCGCAATTCCTTATTCGCTAGAGTTCCCAGCGCGATAATAGTTCGAGGATGGCAGCCAACTCTAGCGTCACAACTGGGATAGGCATCGCACAGATATATGAAACCGTAACTGCAACCGAAGACCTGAGTGTAACTTTACTCATAAATTTGCCGCAGTGGTAAGCTTATGCTTCCACTAAAGTGTGGCTTGCTTATAGTTCTAAACCAATTTATCTTCGGGCTGCTTTAAAAGCAGTACGAACCTCTTGAAGATCAAAAACAGCCTGGTTTACGTCAATAGCTTTGAAATAGCTGGTTTACTAGGTATAAAGACCTTGATTATGAAATTGCAACGCCTAACGGCATAAAGCCACGAATCACCCAAATGTGACGCTAGGGTAGGCTGTCATCCTAGAACTTGAGCAACGCCTAACGGCATAAAGCCACGAATCGAGTGCCTAAGTGAAAACCCTTGACTAAGAAAGGCTCATTTGCAATCTTACAAGCACCTTCGAGATACAGAACCCGACGACGAAAACACAAAATTTACTAAATTCTCCCTTACCTTCAGCCCCTCAAACTAAGTCCATATAAACTTTTGCAGAAATGGCAAGCTTATCTTTCCAATTTGGAATAATGGCAAACTTATGGTTCCCATCTGTCAATTACATCCAAAATTAGCTGACGCAAAAATAAGGGCTATAGTGTTGTCGGCGGCAAACTTATGGTTCCAGTTGCGGCAATATCATGGGTAAAGTCACACTGAGCGCTATCGATTAACGAAACACTACTACGGCAAAAGGGACATCTTTGAGGTTTCATCGGCTTGCCCCCTGCAACTGCTCTAGTACCGCTATTTCCTCGGTTATCGCTCTAGCAACTGCTAATAGTCCTGGCTTTGATAGGTCTTGGAGTAAGGCGATCGCTTTGTTGAACCTGGAACAGCAATCGCAAACATAATCGAAGTAGATTTCCTGGGGTTCGGTTGCTTCATACAGGGCGGCGAAGCCCTGCGTGCGCGCTTGCGCTATCGCAAGTGCGGCTTTTTTATCTTGGCTCAAGTGTTGCAGATGGATTTGTAGCTGCTGTAAAACTGGCTCGTCTTTTGGATTGACCGAGTGGCTGGTTAAATTAAGCATTGTGTTGACCTATAGGTAAAACAAAACCCGTTAGTAGTGACTAACGGGTTTGAGAAAGATAACTTTAGATTGGAGTAAACGTTAAGCTGAAGATGCTTAGATACTGAACTTTTTTGAGCGCTGCCATGAACCTTTCCCCTGCACTAAAACAAGAAATAGAACAAATTGCTGCGCTGCAAGGTATTTCTCCAGAGCAATTCATCCTCCAAACTCTAATGGAGAAAATTAATGCTTTCAAACAGCAAACCCCAAATCCATCAAGCACAGAATCGCTCTCTAATTCGCCGGAGTCTCATCTTAGAGAGCAAAAGGGAATTTTGGTATTTGACACACAATCTTTAGATCACATCGACTTTAACCAGTTGATTGAGCAAAGCCGTGAAAGAGATTGGGAGCAACTAAGTTTGTGAAGGTTCTATTCGATACATCGGTTATGATTGCTGCTTTATTGCCTCAGCATCCAAGCCACTCTCCCTGCTTTATTCACTTGCAGGCGGCGAAATTAGTACAAGCAAAAGCCTATCTCTCTACTCATAGTTTGGCGGAACTCTATTCTGTGCTGACGCGGATGCCCAGCCAACCGCGTATTTCTCCGCAGATTGCTAAACGGCTGATTGAAAACAATATCCAGTACCTAGAAACTGTTACTTTAGATCAAGCAGATTATCAAGCGGCGATCGCCCAGATGACGGCACTTAATCTTCCCGGTGGAGGAATTTTTGATGCGTTGATTGCTCAAGCCGCATTGAAAGTATCAGCAGAGAGACTTTTAACGCTCAACCCAAAACATTTTACTCGTCTTGGTACAGAATTAGCACAAATTGTTTATCTTCCTCATTAAAGCAGGCAATAATCTTGCCTATTAACTAAGTAGGAATCTTGAAACTTT
>NZ_PVWN01000167.1 GCF_003003885.1 Chlorogloea sp. CCALA 695
GTTACTAGGATAAATTTAATAGAGCATTAGTTTCATATCTGACCTCAAACAGCGACGCAATTAACCTTAAAAACGATTTAGACATATAAATAATGACAAAGTTTAGATTTGTAAAGGTTTAATTTCGCATTCATTACCTCCATTCATTGGCTTGGGGCAGGATATACTGAAAGGCAAATTGGCAAATTGACGGGGAGAAATGAGTGACGAAGAAATCTCCAGCCTGATAGCATTAGCGGATCGGGCAGTTTATGAATTTAGCGGCAGACATTTGACAAGCGAACAAAAGTATATACTTGAGCAAAGTTTGCTAGGGAAAAAACTTAATGAGATTAAGTTAGAAAAATATACGGAGGGTTATCTCTCTAGGGGTAAAGCTCAACAACTGTGGCATTTGCTATCACAAGCAATCGGTAAAAAAGTTAACAAGGATAACCTTATAGGTACTCTCAGACAACTGCAAGCCAAACAGCTACGGCAGCAAAGCTCGAAGAGCAAGCCAAAAACTAAGTTCAAGGAGCAAATTGCTCTTGACGGCAGTGCGTCTAGTTCAGCACTAATGGTTGTTCAAGCAGCATTATTGGATGGAGCTATTGAGAAATTGAGTAACGAACAGGAGCGCGAACCACCCCAAAACGACCAGCCTCAACACTCCCAAGGCAGAAATACTTTATTACCAACTACTATTAACAGTAGAGAAAGTAGATATAAATCTAAGTTAATCAAATTCCTGCAACCTGGAATAGCACTTTTAGCCTCAGTTGGAATATTCGGTGGTTGGTATGCTTTATCTTGGCTAGGTAACTGGTATGGCGCAAAGAGTCACTTAGCAGGTAAACTGCCGCAAGCTCAGATTGCTTATAATTGGGTACTGGATATCAACCCTTGGTCGGCAGAAGCACACTATAATCTTGGTGCAGTTTATGAAGATCAGCAGAACTATCAGCAAGCGCAGTTGCAATACCAGAGGGCAATAGAGTTAGGTCTATTTGCTGCTTACAACAATCAAGCACGGTTGTATCTTTTGCAAGGAAAATCTGATCCTGCTATTGCCTTGTTGCAAGCTGGTTTACCTCTAGCTCGAAACCAGGAACCACGCATTGAGTACAGCTTTTTTAAAAATCGTGGTTGGGCGCGCCTACAACAAGGTCGCTTAGAAGAAGCCCAAGTCGAGTTAGAGCAAGCAATTGCTCTCCAACAGGAGCGCTCTGCTGCCCACTGCTTATTCGCTCAGGTTCTAGAACGTCGCGGCGAAAAGCAACAGGCTTTGCAACACTGGGAAGATTGTCTAGCATACACCTATCTGCCCAGAACTCCTGAAGAAGACATTTGGACTCGTCTGGCACAACAAAGATTAAAAGCTAGTTTTGGGGACTCAAATAAGTGAATACTCGCCTACCTACAGTAATATATTTCGTTTTACTTCTAGTCGCAACACCAGCAATAATAGCTAACCAGAAAAAAGCAGTAGCAAAACCTGCTAGCAATAGTTGTGTCCATTTAGGGCGATTAGTTAGCATTCGCGGTCAGGTACAACTAAAACGTCGAAACTGGTCTAACTATCGACCAACGGCAATTGGTGCAGCATTGTGTCAGGGCGATCTGCTGCAACCTAATCGCGGCGCTAGAGCAATAGTGCAATGCGCTGATCCTAAGCAAAATTTGTGGATAGTGCCTAGTGGCATATCTTCAGGTGTTGCTAGGGGCTGCTATCCTCCAGAGCAACCAGTACACACAACCACTCAGCCAATTACACCTACTCGTGACCCCTTCCTTAATTCTATTCCCTACATCATCTATCCTCATCGTACTTGGTTACTTAGCTACAAGCCGACATTGCGCTGGACTGCTGTTCCTGGTGCAAACAACTATGTTGTGCGTGTCAGCGGTCCTGGTATTAACTGGGTGCGTGAAGTTAACACAACTTCTATCGTTTATCCTGGTCAACCACCCCTTAAGCCTGTAGAGTCAGGATATTTGCTGACAGTTGAAGCTGATAGCGGTGGACTACCTACCAAAGCGACTTTTGGTTTACTTGAGCGCCAACAAGCAACTT
>NZ_PVWN01000168.1 GCF_003003885.1 Chlorogloea sp. CCALA 695
AACTTTCTCAAGCAGAAGAATGTCTATTGCGATGCCGTTTATCGTGCTGCTTTAGGGCTTTATATTGGAGAGTTAAACAATGTACTCCAAATGTATGCAAACCTCCAAGGGGAAGGATTAGCATCAGCTATCTCTGACTATAAGATTCGGAAGCTACAAGGGCGTGGAATTACTGTAGTTCCTCAGCCTGACTGTCATGCGGCGGGGATGGATGTTCTCGATGGCATTTTGGCAGAAATTACAGATTTACTCAAGCCAGAAGCTTATGAAGCGGGTTTACAGTTTCCTAGAGGAACGATTCTCATCGGTCCACCAGGAACGGGTAAAAGTCTGTTTGCCAAAAGTGCAGCAACTCGTTTAGGTTTACCCTTACTCTGTGCGGATTGGGCGGGGTTGATTTCACCCATCCCTGGCGAAAGTGTGGCAAATCTAAGGGCGTTATTGCAGTCTGCTGAGGCATCTGCACCTTGCTTATTATTTTGGGATGATTACGATAAAGCGTTTGCTTCCGCAGATTTATCTAAGGATACTGGGGAAGAAAAGAAACTAGCAGGTATGTTGCTCACTTGGCTGCAAGACCGCACTCCTCCCGTTTACACAATAGTTACCTTAAACCGAATCAATCAAATTCCCCCAGAACTGAAAAGAAGATTTGACCGCACTATCTTTGTAGATTTACCCCATGAAGGAGCGCGTCATGATATTTTTGGTATCCATTTATTGAAGTATTGTGGGGCGATTCCCAACTGGAGTGATCGCGATTGGAAGATCCTGATTTCTGAGTACGGGGAATGCACACCCGACGAGATTGGCAAAGCAGTCTACCTATCAGCAGTGCGCTCATACAGACAGGGTCGCACTCGCCAAATCACCATTGACGACTTGCTTTATCAGCGTAAACAGTTTACTCCAGCAAACATCGCTAATCCTGCTCAAATCCAGTCAATTCGTAACAATTCTAAGTTTGCGCTCAAAGCTTCCAGTGATGACCGCTCCAAGTGGCGAGTGGAACCTGACCCCATATTCAAAACCATGCTAGGTCGGTAGAATTAAATCCAAAAGGAGAAAAAGTATGAATGACCGCGATTCACAAAATCTTAATTTCTTTAACGCACTGATTGTATTTAGCCTACTTACCCTGTTTTGTCGGCTGTTCATGGCGGTATGGCGGCGCTCCAAGCTGGCAGCAATTCTGTTAGTCACTGTGGGACCATACCTTCTTGCCGCTCTACATAGTTTTGAGCAGGATTCTTCATACCGCGCCTTATGTCAGAGTAAGCCTGAGCAAGCTGCTTGCAAACGTTATTAATCTACTAGCTCGAAGATAGATTTTGTAGGCGTGAAAAAGTTTACTAAAGTTGTCATAAACAACGCAAACTCTTGAATACTTTTATATAAAAATTATGCTTTGCATGATAGGTGATATGGAACCATCAGGTAAGAATTTTGTCGATATTATACCTACACCTTTAACTCGATTCTATCTCCAACTTCACCCTTTTTATGCAGAGAATTTAACTACAGTATTTCTTGCAATTATAATATTGATAGTTTCTTGGCACGAAAGAATTTTTGAAAAAAAGAGACAGACATTTCAGTTGTTATCTAAAACCAGAATAGTAACATTAAAGTCTTCATCTAAATGGGGCGTACTTCTACCAAACAAAAAGGGAAAAATACGTTTAATTCACGAGGATTCTTTAGAAGTGGCAACTATACATTTGGTTCAGGGTAAAAACTTTGAGCTAAACAGGGAAGTCTGGGAACTAGGTAGGCTTGAGCTTTTGAGAGCAGATAATCCATTAAGTAAAGTACAGACAAATATTGTAACTGCTGTACAACAAAAACTAGCTTTACAGGCAAACTTGGAGCAACTAGCAGCCCATGCTCAGAAAGCTAAAGATATGTATGAATTGATTAAAGGTTTTGAAAGCGATCCAGAAATTGTCCAAAGATATGAAGATATTTATCTACAACGTTTAGAATCAATTTCTCAATTAAATATTTCTCAGGCTTTGCAAGATGAAAACATTAAGCGACTACTCCTATTCGTAG
>NZ_PVWN01000103.1 GCF_003003885.1 Chlorogloea sp. CCALA 695
TAGAATTTTCGGTAAGCAACAATTTAATGGAGTCTGAATTAGAAAAAGTTGTCTTTGCAGGATAAAGAATGTAGTATTGTATTTTTCCAGATTGGCTGATTGAGATAGCATCAAAATCTACTATAAAAGGCGAGACTAATTGAAACTTTGCGTTCTTTCCCAGTGCTTGTTTGAGTTGCCCAAAAGTCATACCCAAATTAGCAATTCCGATTCCGGTTGGTGATATTGTTAAAGCTTTAGAAATAGGCGTATCTGGACTCAACTTAGGTATTGGTTGCGTTATTTCAGGATTCACTGAAGGCTTAGGTGAAAACTGTATTTTAGTAGCTGAGTCAATAGTTTATGTGCTACAACTTGTAAGCGCTGTTGAAGAAACAAAAAGTAAAAATATAGGTTTCATGAAAAAATTTTGGAGTTACATAATTAGAGATATACATTAATGTTATGTTGCAAAGAACATTAAGCTTAAACGATTCTAACAGAGAAAATTATTCTACCTTTATCTGATAAGGTTGTGTTGCAATAGTCAGGAAAAACCCCTGTGATGGAAATTGCAACAATCGTGTAAACATTTGCGGAATAACAGCTTGGGTTGAAAATGGATAGTAATTTTCAAGAAAAGAGAGCAGCACTTAATTATCTGTCTGAAAAACTATTGCTAACGCCAGTGGGAATCGATAAAGAGTGGGGCAGTGCTAATGTGGTAATAACTTCTCATCAAGACAAGAGAGCAAGCAGGAGCTTCTATTCCCAGCTAAGACAAATTGTTACTGCTGACGCAAAGGAATTGAGTTGGCTTTTCTGCAAACTTGGGGACATTTTTTTAGGATTGTACGACAGTACATCAGAACTTGAGTTCTTCGGTCGTCTTGCAAATACTGCATTGCGTTATCAGAGCCTAAGTAAAAACGATGAAAATCAACGGGACTTGCTATTTGCTGTTCTTCACGAGGCATTTGCTATATTGGACGAGATGGAGTCAGGTATTTTTGAATACTTCCTTGTCTCACCTGGAAATGAGATTGTGGATGATTTTATTGAGCAAGCTCAAAGGCGTGGGTTTGTCAGTGTTGAGGAAACAAAAAAGTTTTTCGCGCTAAAAGGAATTAAGTTATGATGATTGAATAAAATTTTAGAGGCATAATTTTTCCTACAGTTCTAGCTTCTCCAAAAACCGGAGGGCGATCGCATGAGTTCTAGGAGATTTATGGTGATTTGGTCGGAACTAAGGCTAATTTTGTGGAAGCTCATCAACTTAACTTATTTGTAGGCAGTCTTAGAGATTAGAATGCCTGCAAACCAGAAAGCCTAAGCGATGTCGCTACCCTAAATATTCGTATGCAGCGAACATTCAATTAGGCTTACTCATGCTACGGTTTTACCATCACAAATGTTAGAGGTTTGGTTATGGCAGATGAATCGGTGGTTGGCTCACTCGTTTCGCTGTGGCGCTATCCGGTAAAGTCGATGATGGGCGAAGAACTTAACTCTACTAAGGTTACGGAAAATGGCTTGTTGGGAGATCGCGCTTACGCACTGGTAGATGCGGAAACAGGCAAAATTATCAGCGCTAAACTACCGCGCAAGTGGGGCATTTTATTCGACTGCCGCGCTGCGCTCAATCTGCCTTCGCAGGTAAAGATTACCCTGCCAGATGGAGCAAGTATTATGGGTGATGCGGCGGATATAAATCGAGTTCTCTCACAGACATTCGGGCGCGAGGTGAAGCTAGAAACCTTTGCCCCTGAGACTCCCAGCATTGAGATGTACACGCCAGACATTGAAGGTTTATCAGATAGCGATGCCGAAACAAATGCGTTAATTCGACCTAACACTTTCTTTGATGCCGCTACTGTGCATTTGCTGACAACCGCGACACTCAATCAGTTGCAGTCACTTACTCCCACATCGCGGTTTGAAACTCGGCGATTTCGTCCCAATTTAGTAATTCAGCCTGCTAAGGATGCAACTGGATTTGTAGAAAATCAGTGGGTGGGCAAAACCTTGGCGATCGGCAACGAAGTACGGATTGAAATTACTGAACCCTGCCCGCGCTGCGTCATGACTACCATGCCACAGGGCGAACTACCTAGAGATATCGAAATTCTCCACGCCGCAGTCAAGCATAATGGCGGTCATATCGGTATCTATGCCAACGTCTTGCAGGGCGGTACGATTCGACGTGGAGACGCGGTGGCAATCGTCGTTTAATAAAGAAATTTGGACTTTATAGGGTGCGCCATTTGTTTAAACAGTTTTTACTTTTCATTCGCTATAGACGCAAGATTAATCGTTCGGACTTTTAGTATTTGTGCGAAATTGACTCCATGACTGAAGGCAGCTTGAGTATCTACTGGTGGGTATACTCCGAGTAATAAATTGAGGGTGAATGTCATAGTCACGGCTAACATTAGTTTCTGAAACATCGCCTGTCCCTTTTTAATCTGCACTACGTTGTTGCAACCAGTTTCCAAACTAGAAGCTGCAACAATTTCTTTTCTTCATTGTGCTGATTCATTTAAGGAATAAACGCCCTGGCATTCCAGCATCTTAACTGGCACAATCACGATTATTAGCAGTTTCTACAATAATTTGTCTCAAAATTATTAGCACATTGAGTAGTATTTAGTTATTGGTCAACCAGATACACAAAGCTTTTTTTTGAGACTTGATATCTTCTAAAGAGGTGTAATAATAGTTTTCCCAACCTACTTCTGGCAATCCACAAAAGAGCATCAAGTTGAGAGGATAATGTTCGCTATCAGTACAGCGACGGAAATCATCTCTAAATAAGAAAATTGCTTTGTCGCAAGCGATCGCTATGCCCAATTCAATCATTACCCCTTCATCGGGTGGTGTGCCGTTGACGATCGCAAAGATTCCATCACAATTAGTTACGTCATTCATGTCAGCTTGAGCGACACGATAAGCCCAGCCAGCTTGAGAGAGATCAATTTGATTGTTACGTTCAAATGGCTCCCAGACTTCTGCACCTAAATCTTTTAAAGCTTGAACAATAGGAGGCAATAAGGTCTTCTGTTGTTGGGAGAAACCGTAGGGATTAGCCAAGTAGATTTTTTTTCGGTTCACATTGAAATATAACTATAGATTACAGATATTGGGTAGCGGCAAATAACGTAATAATAAACCAAGCTAAGGATATGATGCCGATTGGAAGTAGATTTTGACTGTTGAAGATTGCGATTAAACACAACTTTTATAGTTCTAAAGTCTATTTTTGCCACGTGCATACCTAGCTAAGAAAGTAGTCACTTGCAAAAAGTATTTCTTATTCTAGTCTATTATTCTGTTACTTACCGCTACCCTCAATGCCCTTTCTCCTACTATTTTCTAAACGTCGTTCACGTTAATTTCAATCGCGGTACAACACTACAGAACCATTGCCACGATTAGGAACAGCATTATTTGTTAGCTTCTTGGTCGTACCGTCTTGTGTTGATTGGACATGAATTGTATAGTCTTGACCCTCACCATCGGCGGCAGTTACATATACTAGAGAAGTTTGGGAATCTTTGTTAATGAAAGCAACATCGTTAGTCGGAACAGAGTTGCCATGACCAGGATAAAGCAGACCTCCTAATACTTCTGTTTGACCGCCGCCTTTTGTTTCGATAACTGTATATGGGTCTTCAGTCTTGATCCCTAATATCCACAACGCTGCTCCGTTATTGACTAGCCGAGTAGAATTAGTAAATTCTGTATTCAATTGCCGCAGCCAAACCTCTTGACCTGGCTCGAAGCTCCACTCACCAATCATGACATTTTCACCGAATAGAGAACCTGCGCCCTTCGTGCCTTTGTAGTCACCGTAAGCACAGTCTCGAAGGACTAAAGTTTGAGGAGATGAATGCTCCCACACGCCCTTAACATTGAGTCTTTCGACAGTTATACTGTCATATTTACCTGGTTCAAATCGGATTGCCGGACTTGGCATTGTCCGCTCTGCTACTGGCTTAATGAAAGACTCCATCCCGATAATCTTTCTGACGCTACCGCGCATACGGATGGTACTGCTGATGTTATAGACTCCGGCAGGAAGATAGATAGTTGATTTCCCTGAATCTATTGCTTTTTGGATTGCCGCACTATCATCTTTATAGTCATTTGGTATTGCTCCAAATGCTGTTACGCTCACCCACTGACTGACATCTTCATAAAATTCTGGTGGGTCTGCTATAGGGAGATTTAAGGATGTTTGGGGTGAGGAAAATAAGCTTTTGAAAGGCGTAGAAGTAAATTCATTAACACTTGTACCTGGCAAAACCGTGCCTTCGTTTTCGATTACTGATTGATAACCAGTAGCGATCGCGTTTCGTGCATATAGCGTACCAGCATTTTCTACGGCACTGACTGCCGACGAGCCACCACTGAAGTTACCATCAATTAGCGTTACAAAACCCGATCGGGTTGTATTTTGAACTACTGGTACAGAGTTGATGCTTGTTAAGCCTCGGATGGACAGTACATTGTTTTTGTTAATAATTCCAGCTACTTTCTGGTTTTTTAAACTGATATGCTCAAAGGTAATTCCATACTGGTAGTGATTGAGAGCAGCAATACCATAGTCAAAGCCATCTATACTGACGTTTTTAATTAAGTTCGGTCCTGGCCAGGAGCGAGAGAAGTTTAGACCATACTTACCCTGACCCTTGATCATGACATTACGAATCGCGCCTTTATTGTTAGCAATATAGTCAATCCCAACTGCTCCGGGATTACCAAGACCCGTGTCTACCGTGAGATCGTAGATTGAATTACGAAATGCTTCATTGCCACCACCATCGGATTTAGGATTTTGCGAACCAGTGATGATCGCAGCTTTGGCGCGATCGGGATCGTTGTATCCAGGTGCATAGTCTTTTAATTTGATAGTTGTCCGCGTCCGACTTTCGCCTTCAAAACTAAGATAAGGATACCAATCTCCTTCACTATTCAACCATTTCAAGGATTGGCTAATAATGTAAGTTCCTTTTGGAAAATAGATAGTTACGTGCTTTGAATTATCACGAGGAACTGATTGAATTGCTTTTTGGATTGCTTGCGTATCATCACTAATACCGTCGCCTTTTGCACCATAATCTCTGACATTAACAATTCCCGAATCATCAGGTAATGGTTGAGCAACAGCATTTTGTTTAACACTTCCTTCATAAATAAGTGTTGCTGCTAGACAACTAATTGCTATTTTATACAAATTGATTCTACTTTTCATCGTGTTTTTTAGCCACTAATAACGTTAATTCAAACATCAAAAAACTGTGCGGAGGCATAGTTACTTCCGCAAACTCTTTTAGGTTTTTTTACAAAACTGAAATAATTAGGTTCTCAAAGCAAAGCCTATTGTAATAAAAATCCTAAAAGCTTGTTCGCGCAAAAATAAAGACGAAAAATGACATAAATTAGTGCAACTTAGGAGCATACTTATGAAAGCATACCTTTTCTTAAAAAACAACCCCAAAGAAAACCTAGTCTCTGATATTCCTAGCAGTATTAAGTACCAAGCTTATCAAGTTTAAAGTGAGATTTATAACAATTTTGTTAACATTAAGTTTAAATTTTGAAAATCTGAAATGCATACTGTACACGCTTTTTCAGTATTAGTTTTAATATGAGTTACAGCAAATATAGTTATAATGGAATATATGAGTCTACCGATTCTTGGAATCAAAACTAAGTAGAATTTTTCAGATAAAGAAGTAGCTTTTGTACAGATTTTTACAGCAATATTCTAATATATAATCAATCTTACAACATTACTAATTGGTAATATAATTAATGATTAATATTGCTACATAGCATAAAATTTTTGATGTTAAAGCAAATAGTAGTTATCTAATCCCTACCAGTCAAATCAAGTTATTGCTAAAAAGGAGACTTATTTTTGCTACAGAACCCATTTGACATCTCTAAGAAGCTGCAAGCCTCTTAAGCATTAACCTGACGAAGCTTTGGTTGAGCTTAGTGGTTGCATTTGCGCTTGGTTCTCTCGTGGTTCTTAACCAGAATCTTACATCGCTCCATCCAAGCATTGGAACGCTCGCTTCCCCCACCGAGCAATAGCTGGAACAAATCCAGACTTTTCTGTCGCTGCCTTTTCTTGCCCTGATGGCTTGGTTGATAATTCAAACTTTATTTTCTTCCTGTGGGGATATATCTTCTCTAACTCCTGTCTCCGATGCTCCTAGTGATAGCCACGAGCTAACAAGATTGTGATTTTGGGAATGTTCACAGGTTTGGACTGGAAGTAGTCGCACAAAGTGCGTCAACATCGAATAGCAATCCCGCATCATCGGAGAGATTGGCGCTGGTACAGTGGGTGAAGAAAGGAAACCCCAATGTATCAACTGCTAAATGCCGTTTGATGCAAAGCTCTCTGGGCGGAGGCTTCCGTCCAGAAGACTTTGCGCCATTAGTTGCTTTATAGAAGCAAAACCCAATGGAAGTCACCCTAGCATTATAAGTGTTTTGCACCGCTTGAGAGTCAATGATGATTAGCGTTGTCCACTTGGCTTTTTTTTCACTTGTTCTCGCACTTGTTCATGCAAGACGCTCATCAATTGAACAATTGCTCCCACTTCTGGCTACTGTTTATAGTGCCAGTAGACCGCCCTTGTAAGGCGGCAGGTCTTTAGGTAAGTCTTCCCCGTTGCACCCCTTTTTCCGTTGGTAAAAGATGCTATCAATGATGTCTCGTTTTGTCCAGTTTGAGGGTTTCGTCCGCTTCTTCTGCGCTAATATCTCAACCAGTAACGGTTCCAGAACTTCCCATTCTGCGTCGGTTAAGCTGATCGAGTATGGCATCGTCACTTCACTAGAGAGTAACATGACGTTACTTCATCCCAGTAATAGATGTCAAATGGGTTCTATACAAAAATTACTTTTGACACCACCCTAGTAATACATTTGTAGATAGCATAAATGATTAAGCGTGACATCAAGCTTTGTAGCTTGAGATTTGAGCGAACTTACTGTAAGTTAATTGACAAGTGCCTGAAGCAAGCTATGTGATATCATCCTGCACTTGCTTATCGCACGACCAGCAAGGGGTAGCTAACGGCAGACCCGAACCGCCGGGCAAGCCTGCTTAATACTAACTTCATTGCTGTAGAAATATACATTTATCCCCGGCTCGAAACATGACTTTTATCGCCCGACCGCAACCAAAGATAAGTGCAGTGCTACACCCTCCAACGGGGTGGTATCAACTAATTTTCCGCTACAGTAAATGGCTGAGTAGTGGTTTAGTAATCAGCTTGGGTCTCAGTCTACAGGCAGAGGAGGCTAAAGCTGTGGCTTTCACCTTTACGAACATTGCTGACTCTAGAGGTTCCTTCTCAGACTTCTATATCCCTCTTGGAGATGGAGTCTTTGTATCGGACCCTGCAATCAATGACAAGGGTACTGTAGTCTTTCAATCATTTCTAGATGCCGGAGGTGAGGGGATCTTCACTGGCAGCGGCGGCGAGACAACCACTATCGCTAACACTAGCGGTTCCTTTAGTCGCTTCGCCGATAACGAACCCACAATTAATAACGAGGGTACTGTGGCTTTCTTTGCTGGTTTAGATACAGGAGGTCAGGGGATTTTTACCAGTAGCGGTGGTGAGATCGCAGAGGTCGCTGATTTGAGTGATTTGAGTAGCTCCACTTTTGTATATAATCCTGCAATTAATGACGAGGGTACTGTAGCCTTCTCTACTTCCGGTCCAGGAGGTAGTGGTATCTTGACCAGTAGTGGCAGTGAAACTACTAAGGTAGTTGACAATAGCAGCCCCTTCTTTGCATCCGTATCCGATCCTGCAATCAACAATGACGGTACTGTCGCCTTCCGAGCAACCCTAGAAGATGCAGAAGGTCAAGGCATCTTTACTAGCAGTGGCGGTGAGATAACTACTATTGTTGACAATAGCGGTTCTTTCGACTCCATTATTAATCCCGTGATTAACAATGAGGGTACTGTTGCCTTCGAAGCACGTTTAGATGATACAGGAGGTAATGGTATCTTTACTGGTAGTGGTGGTGAAACAACTACTATCGCTGACAATAGTGGTGCTTTTAGCTCTTTTATTGATTTGGCGCTCAACGATCAGGGTACTGTCGCCTTCCAAGCAGCCCTAGATGCAGGAGGTGAAGGCATCTTCACCGGCTCAGACCTATTTGCTGATAAAGTGATTGCCACGGGCGATTCTCTCTTCGGCTCTACAGTGACAAGCCTTTTCTTTCAGAACAATGGGCTAAACAATAGCGGTCAAATCGTCTTCACTGCCGGACTTGCAGATGGCACTCAGGGTGTTTTCCGCGCCGAGCCTGTCCCCGAACCCTCTGAAGCTTTGGGTACACTAGCCCTTGGTGTTCTAGGGGTACGTTATCTGCTCAAGCGCAAACAGAAAAAACAGTAGCAGTTAACTGAGACACCAGCAGCATCTGATTAATTCCTGCAAAAACTGCAACTTAACTAAGTTCTAAGTAAGTCCCGCGCTCTATACGCCTGAGATGAGCGTCTGGATATAAGCCGGGTGACGACCCATAAGTAGTCAGGTGGAATTAAACTTAAAACGCTCTAGGGCATAACCACCTTTGACACTACGAGCTTCCATTCCATC
>NZ_PVWN01000020.1 GCF_003003885.1 Chlorogloea sp. CCALA 695
AGCGTAGTGAGGGGAAACTTTCACGCTACGTTCTGAAGGAGAGGTATCCCGTGGCAACATGGGTATCGACTCTAATACAACTGTTATGGGTTGACACTGGCGCTAATGGGGAGTTCTCATGGTGAAACAGAGCCTAGAAAAGTAACTTATCTAAGGAATGGGGCATAACATAATCAACCTTGATTACCCCCTATTCGGTCAGAGTTAAAACCCACTGCGTTATGACGTGGATAGCAGTTTGAATCTAGGGTTTCTGATAGTTAAACTGGCTACACCTAAAAGAACAAACAATCATCTGAGGGAACGAATAAAAACGAATCAAAGGTCTTAGGGACGGTCGAGTCCCAAGTAGGTAAGACGAGATACGGAATCCCTTTGATTCGGGTAGGATGCGGCGTAATTGCCGCAAGATATTCAGAAAACACTTTACGGAGTATGAGCATGATTAGGCACAGCGAAAACGCTAGTGAATCTTGGAAAACATTACCCTGGAAGCAATTCCGGCGTAACTTATTCCGCCTACAAAAGCGAGTGTTTAAAGCAGTTCAAGCAGGCGACAAGCGAAAAGCAATGTCCCTTCAAAAACTTATTCTGAAGTCCCTTGCGGCTAGATTTTTGGCAATTCGCCAAGTAACTCAGCTAAATGCTGGAAAGAAAACAGCAGGTATCGATGGTAAAAAGTCCCTCATTTCTGAGGAACGCTTTGAGCTAGAGAAATCGCTGAAGGCATCAAGTAATGACTGGAAACACCAGAAATTGCGTAGTATTCCCATCCCTAAAAAGGATGGCAGTACCAGAATGCTTAAAATTCCAACTATGGCGGATAGAGCTTGGCAATGCCTCGCAAAATACGCCTTAGAACCAGCACACGAAGCAACTTTCCACTCCCGTAGTTACGGATTTAGACCAGGCCGTTCGGCACATGATGCCCAAAAAACCCTGTTCGACAATCTAAACTCCAATGTGAACGGAATCAATAAGCGAGTCATCGAACTTGATATTGAAGTGCGACCTGAACTGGTCGGTTAGTAGAGCCTAGCCCTTGCTAGGAAAGGCTGAGAAGCCGAATACCAACTCTACCTTGGTCTGAGGTCTTCCCTGGGGAAGAATCGCCGATATATGCGATTTCCGAATCTCTAGGCGATTCACACTGCCTACCCTCACGTAAAAGACTGAAAACAGTCCCGTCAGAAAGAAGGAGAAATCCAACTGGAATATGCAGACGACGAATGTAGCCCTAACTACTAGCCTAAAGCGGTTAGGGAGCTAGAGGGATGTTCTCTATGGTGAAGTAAATTGAAGTGATGTCTAAACTGCGTTATCGAGTGACCACCCTAAAGGCTGACAGGGTGTAACGGGAAAGTTTATACGGTTTCGATTCGTATATTCGTGTGAATTCATTACCCGTCGCAGAATAATCACCACCTAAAGAGTGCGTTATAACCAACCGATACAACAGGATAACCCCTACAGAGTCTTGAGAATGTCGATATCTTAAGTAGCCAGAACAACCAATGTCCCGAAAGGGGTAGCAAAGGGAGGGATGGTCAAACCTCTGGAGGGAGTAGGAAGGAGTAAGAAGCGAATGCCTAACTGTAATAGTGAGGATAGGGGTTAAAAAATTTTGCCCTGAGCGAAAGCAATAGCAGACGTACTCTTGGTCTTATGCGAAAGAGATACTTAACAACAGAAACCTAATTGTTATTACAAGTTAGATATTATGCGACAACGCCTAATAAATGGAGATAGCAAGCGGCTAGAAAACTGGAGCCAGATGAATTGGCGTAAAGCAATCAAAGTTGTGAAGAATTTGCGTTACAGAATCTTTCGCGCTCGAAATCTTGGTAACTTTCGGAAGCTTCGCAGCCTTCAAAAGTTAATGCTATGAAGTCAGTCGAACCTACTACTTAGCATTAGACAAATTACGCAGGTTAACACCGGAAAGCGAACGGCTGGAATAGATAAGGAGGTAATAAACACTCCCCAGCAGCGTGTAAAACTCTTCCTAGAAATGGCAAATGGGACTCACAAGGTCAAACCAACCAAGCGAATCTACATACCCAAATCAAACGGAAAGAAACGTCCTCTCGGAATCCCCACCGTGAGAGATAGAGTCATGCAAATAGTAGTCAAAAATTTACTAGAACCAGAATGGGAGGCAGTATTTGAAGAAAATTCCTACGGTTTCCGACCCGGAAGGAGTTGCGCCGATGCCATCGAACAAGCATTCACTAGAATTGCAGCAACAGGCAAAAGCGAAAAGGGAGACTCATGGGTTCAAGGGCGCAGACATTTCAGGATTTTTTGACAACATTTCTCACAGCAACATTGAGAACTCTATAGGTAAGGTACCAGGACGAGAACTCATTAAAATGTGGCTTAAATCCGGTTTCATGGATAAAGGAACGTTTAACGAAACCATTCAAGGAACTCCCCAAGGTGGCGCAATCAGCCCTCTACTTGCCAATATCGGACTCCACGGTTTGGAAACAGTAGTTAAGGCAATACCATATCGGCACCCACCTACCAAAAATCATCCATTAGGACAAAAATCCAAATATGGAATGGGAATAATTCGCTACGCCGACGACTTTATCGTTACGGCACATTCTAAGGAATACATCCTAGAAGCGAAAAAGGTAATCGAGAAATGGTTGTTAGACCGCAACCTGGAATTAAGCGAGGAGAAGACACGTATAGTTCACACAGAGGATGGATTTGACTTCCTCAACTTCAAGCTACGCACGTTCAAGGGTAAGGCATTATTTATGCCTTCTAAATCAAAAGTTCTGAATTTTTGCCAGAAAATCGGCGAAATAGTCAAATCCCTAAACGGCGCAAAACAGGAGGCAGTCATATCCACACTCAATCCTATTCTCCGAGGTTTTGCTAACTACTACAGAGGTGGAGTCAGTAAAGAAACCTTTAGCTACATCGATTATCGCGTGTGGCAATACCTCTGGCGTTGGGCTAAACGACGACACCCATACAAATCAAAAAACTGGATTAAAGCTAAGCACTTTCACCATGTCAGGACACGAAGTTAGGTCTTTGCTGTTAACAGCAAAGACCGCCCTTAACAATCCTAAACTGCTGCAACTATTTAGCGTTGCCTCGACCAAGATTGTACGTCACATAAAGGTGAAAGGAAGCGCCTCTCCAGATAATCCTGAACTCCGAGAATATTGGGAAAACCGCAACAAAAAGATGGGCAAAATCAAATGGGCAAAAGGAAGTAAATATTTCATAGTTGCCGAAAACCAGGAATGGAAATGTCCAATCTGCGGTGAAACCTTACTCAACGGTGAGGAACTGGAAATCCATCACATAGTTCCGGTGGAGGAGGAGGGAACAGATGACACCTGGAACCTCATCCACTTGCACAAACCATGCCACAAGCTGGAACATTCGCGCATCCAAGAATCGAACTAGAAGTAGGGCTTGAGCGTAGTGATGGGAAACTGTCACGCTACGTTCTTAGGGGGGTTTCGGAGGTGGTGACACCTCCTTCCTACCCGACAAGTGCTTCGACAGGATAAACCACACAACCATAATGGATAACCTTATTGCCCCCAAAGGCATCAAATCAGGAATATTCCGTTGCCTAAAAGCCGGAATAAACCCTGAATTTCCAGAACAAGGTACACCACAAGGAGGTGTGGTAAGTCCATTACTAGCAAACATCGCCCTTAACGGAATTGAAGGTTTAGCCAGATATCATGTACAATCTGGCAAACGAATAACCAACAAAACCCCACAGAGGTACATTATTGAACCATCAGTTCGGTACGCCGACGATATGGTCATAATCCTCAGACCTCAAGACGATGCTATTGAAATACTTGAAAGGATTAGTCAGTTTTTAGCCGATAGAGGAATGAAGGTAAGCGAGAAGAAGACAAAGATAACCGCTACGACAGAGGGTTTTGACTTCCTTGGCTGGCACTTTAAAGTGCAAAGCAACGGAAAATTTAGATGTACTCCCTCAGTGGAGAATTTCAAGAAATTCCGTCAGAAAGTAAAAGCAATCGTTAATTGCTCGAATTATGGTGCAAAGATGAAAGCCACAAAGCTATCACCTATTGTAAGAGGTTGGAGAAACTACCATAAGTTCTGCAAGATGGATGGTTCAAGGTTTACTCTTTGGCAAACCCAATGCAGAACACTTACGGTATTTAACAAGGAACCTAAGCTTGACCGCCAAACTAAAGGGAAACTGATTAAAAAGGCATTTCCAAGCATTCCTTACTCCGAAGGTAAATTCATCAAAGTCGCAGGAGAGAAATCACCCTACGACGGAGATATAGTCTACTGGAGCGAACGCAACAGTAAATTATATGACGGACATACCTCTACAGCCTTAAAACGACAAAACCATACGTGTGGACGATGTGGCATGAAGTGTATCAGCGACGAGCGGGTACACTTACACCACCTGGACGGGAATCATAAAAACTGGAAAAAAGAAAATCTAGTGGCTTTACATGAATCCTGTCACGATTATATCCACATGGGCAAAAAGGAACATCAACCTTAAGGATATCTGGGAGCCGGGTGAGGCGAAAGTTTCATGCCCGGATCTGTAGGAGAGGTGCGGGGCTGTAATAACCCCCATCGACTCTAACGATCGCCCAATTTTTATTGCATGATGGAAACTTAAATATAAGTATTTTTATCGTCAGACAAAATTTTCGAGGAGTTTAGACTAATTGTTTACTTATTTGGATGCGATTTCTGTTAAAAGCTCTAATCCCAATCAAGCTAATATTTTCGATGGTTGGTCTTTAGAGGGGCGAGATCCGGCGGTAATTGCAGCGCTGCTACCCTTGGGCGAATGGCTGTATCGTCATTATTTTACAGTAACAACCGATGGCTGGCATCACCTACCCACTGACGGAAGTATGCTAATTGTTGGTTCTCACAACGGCGGTTTACTCGTTCCAGATACACTGATGTTTATGGTGGACTGGTTTCGCAACTTTGGCACTGAGCGCCCCGTTTACGGACTAATGCACCCTAATGTCTGGATGTTACCAATATATTCGCAGCTAACTGTAAAGTTTGGGGCAGTGATGGCGCATCCAAAAATGGCTCGCGCGGCTCTAAGGCAAGGGGCGGCGGTTTTGGTTTATCCTGGGGGAGCGCAGGATTTATGGAGATTGCATAAAGAGCGGCATTCTATACATTTTGCTGGACGTAAAGGATTTATCAAGTTAGCGCTGCGAGAGAAAGTACCTATTATCCCAGCAATTTCTAAGGGCGCTCACGATACGTTAATTGTTTTAGCCGACTACTACAAAGAACTCAAACAACTCCACGATTGGGGTATGCCTTGGCCCTTTGGTTTCGACCCGATGGTATTTCCGGTTTATTTAGGGCTACCTTGGGGGTTAGCAATCGGCCCATTGCCTAATATTCCCCTCCCAGTTCCAATTCATACTCGAATATGTGCGCCCATTGAGTTTGAGCGCTACGGACGGGCGGCAGCCCTTGACCGCGATTATGTCGATGCTTGCTATGAAAAAGTTTGTACCCAGATGCAAGGAGAGTTAGATACTTTAGTTGCAGAGCATAAACGATAAAATAAGGAAATAGTAATCATTAGCAACTAAACCCTATGAGCGTTGAAAATAAAGATTTTGAAATTGCAAAAAAAGAAACCGAATGGCAAGAAACTTTAACCCCTGAACAATTTAAAGTGTTGCGTAAGCATGGTACAGAACGCGCTCATACAAGCGAACTCGACAAGCAATATAGTAAGGGAACCTATGCTTGTGCTGGCTGTGGCTTGCCCCTTTTTACCTCGGAAACTAAGTTTAATAGCGGTACGGGCTGGCCAAGCTTCTTTGCGCCCCTGGAGGGAGCAGTTGGTACAACGGTAGACAAAGCCTTATTTATGACCAGGACAGAAGTACATTGCGCTCGTTGTGGCGGGCATTTGGGTCATGTATTTAATGATGGACCAAAACCTACAGGCGATCGCTACTGTATGAATGGTGTTTCACTTAAATTTATTGCTGACTAAGTTATCTCTTTGCTGA
Source organism: Chlorogloea sp. CCALA 695 (assembly GCF_003003885.1). Lineage (GTDB taxonomy): Bacteria > Cyanobacteriota > Cyanobacteriia > Cyanobacteriales > Chroococcidiopsidaceae > Aliterella. The sequence goes on from NZ_PVWN01000020.1 coordinate 6,042, forward strand.
AATTATGTGGCTTGTAACAATTAACTGTTCAACGGATGCCTGGAAACAATGTAGTGCAGCCTTTCTAGCGCTGGTAGATAAGTATGAAGGCACTTGCGAATCTTCCCAAAAAACCGCCGATGACCAGCGTTTGATGGCATACAAAATTGATGATGTTAGCGATGCTGAGGCTTTTACTGAGGAGTGTCAAAATTTGGCAGGCTTTACAGCAGAAATGGCATCGCTATAGTGGAATTACTTTACAAGATTAAGAATCAATCAGGAGAAAGACCTTTGCTAGACGAACAAGCTAAAAAAACCATGCTGCGGAAGATTCCTCACGGACTCTATATTTGTGGTGTCAAAGATGGGGAAGAAGTTAACGGATTTACGAGTAGTTGGTTAATGCAAGCTTCTTTTAAGCCGCCATTAATAGTCAATTGCGTAAAACAAGATTCTAAGTCTCACTTAATGATTAAAAATAGTGGCGTATTTGCGATTAGCTTCCTAGATTCAGAACAAAAGGATATAGCCCAAAAATTCTTTCAGCCCCAGCGCCGAGTTGAAAATAAATTTGATGATGTAGAGTTTTATATAGGTGAAACTGGCTGCCCAATTATTTCCGACTCTTTAGGTTACGTTGAGTGTAAAGTTGTGGGTGCTGTAGAAAGAGGCGATCATACCGTTTATGTTGGTGAAGTTATTGCAGCAGGCGTTCATCGTGAAGGAGAATCATTAAGGCTAGAAACTACTGGCTGGCAGTACGGCGGTTAATAATATTGCTTTAGAGGTGGCGGGCAATCGCAATATTCCCGTCAGCCTCAAACTTAAAATAATAGGTAGTGCCTAAGAAACCGTGTTGCTTAAAACTTTTTGGAGACTATCTAACAATTCTTTCGCCGTGTAGGGCTTGGGTAAAAAGGCTTTAACACTAGCGCCAACTTCCTCCGCTTGGTGACTATTGGTAGCAAGACCGCTAGTGGCAATTATTCTAACTTGAGGATTTAGTTCTTGCAAAGTCCGAATCGCAGTTAAACCATCCATTGACGGCATCATAATATCCATCAGCACCGCACAAATGCGATCGCTATATTCAACGTAAATAGAAACCGCTTCAAACCCATCACTAGCTAAAAGAGTACGGTAATTGTAAGCTTCTAAGGTAGTTTGAATTACCTGTTGAATTAATGGCTCGTCATCCACAATTAAAATCAACTCTTGCTGTCCGCTCAAAAGCTCCAACTCGGTAACTTGCGGATTTACAGGCTCGAAAGTTGCTGGCAAATAAACCCTAAATTGGGTTCCCTTTCCTACCTCACTATAAACTTTAATAAAACCATTGTGGTTTTTGACAATACCCAGCACTGTAGATAGTCCTAATCCCGTGCCTTTTCCTGGCTCTTTGGTAGTAAAAAAGGGATCGAAAATTCGCTCTATTAATTCCGGTTTAATGCCCGTTCCCGTATCTGCTACCGTAATCATTACGTAAGAACCAACGCCAGAACCTGCCAAATTCATCCGAGCATAAGTCGAATCAATAACTTGATTTTCTAAACAAAGGCTAAGAGTTCCACCATTGGGCATAGCATCACGGGCATTGACGCAGAGATTGAGTAACACTTGATGCAATTGATTGGCATCGGCGGCAACCATCCACAAGTTTACTGAGGCTTGGTCACAGTTTAAAGAGATATTTTTGGGAAAGGTCTGATGGGCAACTTGGGTTACTTCTGCTACTATATGCTCTACTTGCAGAGGTACTCGTTTGCCTTCGGCTCCCCGCGCAAAAGAAAGAATTTGCTTGACTAACCCGGCTCCCCGTTTGGTGCTGTCTTCGATTAGTTGTAGTAATCCGCGCGTTTGCTCATCAAGCTTAGTAATTTTCATTGGCAGCAGTTGCACCGCAGCTAAAATAGGCGTAAGAATATTGTTGAAGTCGTGGGCAATGCCGCTTGCTAAAGTGCCAATACTTTCTAGGCGTTGGACGCGCATTAATTGCGCCTCTAATTGCTTTTTCTCGGTAATATCGGTGCTAACCGTCAAAATAGATGTAGGATTGCCTGCCGAATCGCGCACCAAAGTCCAGCGACTTTCGACGATAATAGTTTTGCCGTTAGCCGTGACGTGTTGCAACTCTCCTTGCCACTGCCCTTGTTGCAGTAGGATAGTTTCAATGGCTGCAAACTGCGGCAAAGTGTCCCCGGCTCGATACAATAACTCTAGAGTATTTTTGCCCAAAACTGCCTCGCTCTGCCATTCATACAAGCGTTCTGCGCCTTTATTCCAAAAGAGGATACGATGCTCTAAATCCCGAACAAAAATTGCATCGGTGGTGATGTCGAGCAAGGCTGCTTGTTCACGAATTTTGGCTTCTGCTTGCAGGCGAAAGCTAATGTCTCGTCCTTCAGGAATCAGCATTACAACTTTTCCCTCACTATCAAATACAGGCTTGAGGGAAAAGTCTACATAACCCAAAGTTCCATTAGCCAAGAGATGTTGAGATTCAAAGCGCACCAATTGACCACTAGCTGCTTGAGAAACCGCATTTTTTACTTGCTGCTGTTGTGGGGGAGAATTGCTCCACCACGGTGTGTCCCAAAAGGGTTTGCCAATGACATCTTTTAGCTCAATGCCAACGGCATCTAAAGCGGTGCGATTAGCTTCGACGATAATCCCTTCGGTGGTCAGCAGTCCCATTAATTGAAAGGTACTATCAAAGATGGCGCGAAATTTGTGTTCGCTTTGCTTTAAATTATTTTCGGCAAGGGCGCGATCGCTAATATCAATTACTACATAGCGGCTTCTTTGGTAATTTCCCTCCTCATCGGCGATCGCTGTAGCACTCAAGCTTACAGGCAAGATCGTGCCATCAGAGCGCAGCATTTGCAACTCCAAATCTCTTACCCAACCCCGTTGTTGCAACTGCGGGAAATTTTCAACAAAGGTTTTTAAGCTGGCGGCGCTCAGCAGATCGGTAAAGCTCTTTTTGCCCAATATTTGAGCGCGGGAGTAACCCAACATTTTCAGTTCAGTATCGTTGATGCGAACAAACACGCCATTTTTGTCTAAAGAGTGATAGCCGCAGGGAGCTTGATTGTAAAGTTCTGCCAGTTCATCTGCGTATGATCGCAAGGCATTGTTTGCTTTTGAAAGCTCTTTTGCTTGGATTCCAATCCGGGCTTCACTTGCGTGTAAAGCTTTTTCGGCATTGCGCCTTAGTAGCCTTTGCTCTGCTTCTCTTAGTTCCCGTTCTACCGCCGGGAGCAAACGAGTTAGACTGCCTTTAATAATATAATCGTGCGCTCCAGCTTTCATGGCAGCAACGGCAATTTCTTCGCCAATTGTGCCAGAAACAATGATAAAAGGAATATCTAAACCCCGATTTTGGAGCAATTTAAGGGCTTCGGGAGCGCTAAAGGCTGGTAAGGTGTAATCGGCGATCGCAATATCCCACGATTGACGATCTAAAGCCGCCTCCATAGCAACAGGGGTATCAACTCGCACGTAATCAAGAGTATACCCACCCCTATTTAGCTCCCGCAGCATTAGGAGCATATCATCTTCGGAATCTTCGACAATCAAAACCCGCAGTTTCATGGTTGTTGCTTTCTTAATTTTGTGGTGCTAAAGAGGCGGTGGTTCGTTCATTAATAGCCAATACATCCCCAGTTGGCGAATTGCTTCTGAAAATTGGACAAAATCTACAGGTTTACGGATATAGCTGTTGCAACCAAGGCTATAACTGTTGAGCATATCTTGTTCTTCGCTGGAAGTAGTCAGAACTACTATGGGCAATAGTTTTGTGCGATCATCTTCCCGCAAACGACGCAAAACTTCTAGTCCATCAACGCGGGGTAGCTTGAGGTCTAGCAACACTACTGTAGGTTTGAAGTTAATATCGCGCTCGGCATACATACCTGTGCAGAAAAGGTATTCTAAAGCTTCAACTCCATCATGGGCGACGATTACTTGATTGCTGACGTGATGGCGTTTGAGGGCGCGGATTGCCAAGGCTTCGTCATCAGGATTATCTTCTACTAATAAAATTGTTTTGGGATTTGCGATCGCATTCATACCTCAACCTCCTCTGCCTCTAATGTAAAGTAAAATGTTGCCCCCTTCTCTAAAGCTCCTTCTGCCCAAACTCGTCCCCCACTGCGATACACAATGCGCTGCACAGTAGCAAGTCCAACCCCATTACCAGGAAATTCATGGCTGGCGTGCAACCTCTGAAATGGGGCGAATAATTTATCGGCATAAGCCATATCAAAACCTGTGCCATCATCCCGCACAAAGTAAGCTAAAGTCCCGTTAGTTTGAGCTATTGCGCCAAACTCAATTTTTGCTTGCAGGTGTTTAGATGTAAACTTCCAGGCGTTGTTGAGCAAGTTTTCTAACACTACTTGCAGCAAGTTAGGATCTCCTTGAGCGACTAATCCTGATTGGATAGCGAACTCTACCTGTCTTGATGGGTCAGTTTGCTGTAAGTCGGTACAGAAGCTTCTCGCTAGGCGGCTGAGGTCTACAGCTTCTACGTGCATATCGCTGCGCGTCACCCGCGAGAGGGTGAGCATATCATCGATCAAGTGTCCCATCCGTTGAGTAGCTAAACGAATCCGCCGGAGGTAGTCTTGCCCTACGGTATCTAGTTGTTCGGCACAATCTTCTAATAGAGCCTGACTGAAGCCGTCAATGCTACGTAAAGGGGCGCGTAAGTCGTGAGAGACGGAGTAGCTAAAGGCTTCTAACTCTTTATTTACCGCCTTTAGTTCTTGAATGGCTTGTTGCAATCCTTTATTTAAGGTTTGCGATAGCTGTTCTGCTTGCTGACGTTCATCGATTTCTAGGCGCAAGGAGCGCAAAAGCTCGGCGTGTTTGAGCGCTACCCCCAAGTGGTTAGCAATTTGGATAACAAACTCAATTTCGATTTGCTGCCATGATCGAGGAGCGCTGCATTGATGAATACAGAGCAGTCCCCAGAGTTTTTCTCCTTGCAATAACGGGACGATTAAATTTGCTCGTACTTGAAATTGGGACAAAATTTTGATATGGCAATCGCTTAGTCCGGCGTTGTAAATGTCAGCTACAGCCTGCACCCGACCTTTTTGATAATGGATGGCAAATTGATCGCCAAAACAGAAGTCGCTAATTTTTTTTGCTTTAGCTGAAGCAAAGGCGCTATCGACATCTTCAGAGACAAACTCGCCATCATTGCAGCCGGAATCGGGGTAAAAACGAAACATTCCTACGCGGTCTGATTTTAAAAGTTGGCGGACTTCGATAGCTGTAGCGCGAAAAATTGGCTCTACTTCTAAAGGTTCTCGCAAACGTGCGATCGCTCGAAACAAAGCTTTATGCTGATCAACTAACAAATGCGCCTGTTCAACTTCTTGCTCTAAGGGTTGAATCTCAGCTTGCAGAGTCTGTTTGAGTTGTTCAAACGCTACCTCATCAATGCAGAAGCTCCGTAATTTTGCTAAGGTTTCTGGATTCATAAGTAGCTAGCCACGAACATTACTGCTAAGAGGGAATTGATTTAAGTCCTATCTGCAATATACAACGCTGAGAATGGTCTAAGTGGCTTACTCAGCTTCCCCAATTAATGTAAATGCCGCCCAATCTCTAGGATTAGGGTTTTGCTTCATCACCTGACGCAACGCTTGAGCTTTATCAGTGTTCTTTTGCCTATTTTGATAAAAATTGGTCATCAAGGTAGATGTAGACTGATCTGGCACTAGCCAAAAAGACACAATTACACTCGATACCCCGGTACTAATCCAAGCACGGGATAAGCCAATAATTCCATCGCCAGTAATTTGTCCCCGCCCGGTGTTACAGGCATTCAAGTCACCCGAAATATTAGGGAAATCTACATAACTAATTCCGTAAGTGCTATTTTGTAACTCAACAAAAAAGTTATGTAAAGTACCCGCACCCACTCCCATGCCTACAGGCTCTATAGTTTCTTTAGGTTTACGAGGTAAAAAAACTTAAAATCCGCCTGCTGGGACAGTAAATTGTTGCCACTGAGCAGAATTAACATTAGTCTGAGCTTGGACGCTAGAGTTATTACTTTTTATTAATAGAAAGGAAGAAGAGAAAACTAAGACGCTGACAACAATCAATCTGCTAAATTTATTTATATAAATGTGCGTAATATTAATTTTCTCTGCCTTTAGATAGAGCTTTGATTATCTAGTTATAACTTTTAGTTTGGTCATTACTTAAAAATAGGCACAAACGGCTACCTACATAACTGATATATTGCAAAGACAAACGACACTTTTTTTAAAGCTGTGAAAGCAATTTATCCTGGAAGCTTTGACCCTATTACCCTAGGACACCTTGATATTATTGAGCGTGGCTGTAGATTATTTGAGCAGATAATTGTTGCTGTACTCAAAAATCCCCACAAAACGCCCTTATTTAGCGTCCAAGAACGTCTAGAGCAAATTCGCCAATCTACCCAACATTTGCCTAATGTAGAAGTAGACAGCTTTGAAGGTTTGACTGTAAACTATGCCCAAATGATACAAGCACAAGTTTTGTTGCGAGGTTTACGGGCGCTTTCTGACTTTGAAGTAGAGTTGCAAATGGCTCACACTAACAACACCCTTTCGAGGGAAATAGAAACAGTGTTTCTGGCAACTTCCAATGAGTATAGTTTTTTAAGTAGCAGTCAAGTCAAAGAAATTGCCAGATTTGGTGGCTGTGTCGATCATCTTGTCCCTCAGCACGTCGCAATAGAACTCTACCGATGTCACGCAAAGAATCATCTAAAATAGACTCCGACCAAAATAATCAAAACCCGCCCGTAGAGCCGCCTTCTACGGGTAGCAATGTAGATATTCAGCAAGAATTGAACCGCATTGAGGAAATGGTGCTTGCTAGTCCAAATATCCCTCTAACACGGCGCACTTTGGTAGATGAAGAACGCTTGCTAGATCAATTAGATGTAGTGCGAGTAAATTTACCAGTGGTTTTTGAGGAAGCCAAAGCCATTGTTAAGCAGAAAAAAGAAATTATTTTACAGGCGCAATTAGAAGCCGAGCAAATTGTCGAGACAGCAAAAATTAGAGCTACACGGATACTTAATGAAACTGAGATTTTGCGCCAAGCTCACCAAGAGGCGACATTACTGCAAAATCAAGTACAGCAGGAGTGTGAGCTTGCTTTAGAGCAAAGTCAAATAGAAATTGAACAAGCACGTTTGCAACTGGCGCAAGAATTAGAGCAAATGCGTAATCAGGCGATTACCGAAGCGAAAGAAATCCAGGTTGGTGCAGATGTCTACGCCGATAATGCCCTCAAAGATATTGAACAGCAGTTACACGATATGCTGCGAGTGATTCAAAATGGACGAAAACAGTTGCAACCACCAGCAACGTTGATAGATAAAGAGGAAATAATGGGAAAAGAAAATGTTAATTTTTGACGGGTGAATTCCTAGGGGGATATTATTTACCGATGCCACTTGGAACCATCAGCGCTATCAATAACAGTAATTCCCTGCTCTAGTAATTGGTTGCGGATTTGGTCAGACTTGGCAAAATTCTTAGCTTGACGCGCGAAGTCTCTTTGTTCTAATAATTGCTCTATCTCCTCATCACTCAAGCCTTTAACTGCTTCTGCGTCCTCCTGAGCTTCTAAGCCCAAAACCTCCGCCAATTTAACTAAGGTATGCCACATTGCTTGTAGTTGCGTTGGTGGTGTAACGGTATTTCCTTGATGGACTAAAATATTGCCTTCTCTCTGCAAATCTTTGGCAATTTCAAATAGCACCGATAATCCACTAGAGAAGTTGAAATCTTCATTTACTGCTGCCTGGAAGCGTTCTACAGCCTCCGAAATTAGTTCGCCATCTGTGGCAAGCCAACCTAATTGCTTGCCGTAGCGATCGCCAAATAGCAGCCCCTCCTTGAGAGTTTCCCAGCCATTGTTAGCTGATTCAAGAGCGCGATCGCTAAAATCAATAGGTTTGCGGTAATGTGCCATCAAAACAAACAAACGTACCGCCATCGGCTCTGTAGGACGATCTAGCAACTCACGGATAGTAATAAAATTGCCCAAAGATTTAGACATTTTTTCATCATCAACTGTCACCATGCCGTTATGCAGCCAGTAATTCGCTAAAGGCTTACCAGTCACCGCTTCCGATTGAGCAATTTCATTTTCGTGGTGGGGAAAAATCAAGTCTGCGCCCCCAGCATGAATGTCTATAGTGTCACCTAGGCGATCGCGTACCATTGCCGAACATTCTATATGCCATCCCGGTCTTCCTGCACCCCAAGGCGACTTCCAATACGGTTCTCCGGCGTTTGCAGCCTTCCACAGGGCAAAATCAAGGGGATCGTGTTTTTTGCTGGCTTCTGCGTCCTCTATCCCACTAGCCCCCGCTTGAGAATCTTCTAACTTCCGCCCCGACAGCTTCCCGTACTCTGCAAACGAGCGGACTTTGTAATAAACATCCCCCCCAGAAGCGTAAGCATAATCTTTTTGCTCTAATTCGTGAATTAGTCTTTTGATGCCATCTATCGTGTGAGTAGCACGGGGATATTCATCAGCTTCTTTAATATTTAACCGCGCCATATCTTCAAAATATGCCCTAATATAGCGCTCTGCGACTTCCTCCATTGAGGAATTTTCTACTCTTGCGCGGTTAAGAATTTTGTCATCAATATCGGTAAAATTCTGCACGTACCGCACTTTATAGCCCAAAAATTGCAGATAACGGCGCACTACATCCCAAACAATACAAGCCCGCGCATGACCTAAATGGCAGTAATCGTACACTGTTACGCCGCAATAGTACATTTTAACTAAGTTGTCTGAGGAGAGCGGTTTAAATTCTTGTTGACGGCGAGTCAGGGTGTTATATATTTTTAAGGTCATGGTCGAGCAATAAAGAAATCAGCCGATAAGCTAATAATAGGGGAGGAGGGTTGCTAGATAATATATCTTTAATGCTACTCGAAACACCACCCTATTTTGTTGACCTTTAGACAGCCACGCAGCTATGCAATCAGCAGTTAGTTCCGACCAATCTCAAGTAATGGATATCCAAAAACGCGGTTTGCCAGTCACGATTATTACTGGTTTTCTTGGTAGTGGCAAAACAACTTTGCTCAATCACATTCTAACTAACCAAGAAGGCGTAAAAACCGCAGTTTTGGTAAATGAATTTGGTGAAATTGGCATCGACAACGAGCTAATTGTCACCACAGGCGAGGATATGGTAGAGCTAAATAATGGTTGTATTTGCTGTACCATTAATAACGATTTAGTTGAAGCCGTTTACAAAGTTTTAGAGCGCCAAGAACAAATAGATTACTTAGTAGTAGAAACGACAGGGCTTGCCGATCCTTTGCCTGTAGCTTTGACTTTTTTAGGTACAGAATTACGTGATTTAACTCGCTTAGATTCCATCGTTACAGTAGTAGATGCAGCAAACTATAGTTTAGATTTATTCAATTCTGAGGCGGCTTTAAGTCAAATTCAGTACGGCGATATTATTTTGCTCAATAAAACAGATTTGGTAGATGAAGCCGATCTAGATTTATTAGAAGTAAAGATTCGGGACATTAAGCAAGGTGCTAGGATTCTTCGCACTACACGCAGTCAAGTATCAATTCCGTTAATTTTAAGCGTGGGCTTATTTGAATCGGACAAGTATTTTGAGGAAGAATCCAAAGCCGATCATCACGATCATCATCACCACGATCATAATTGCGACGATCCCAGCCACGATCATTCTCATCACTTAGAAAATGACGGCTTTACCTCAGTATCTTTCTTAAGTGATAAACCGCTTTCAATTCGCAAGTTTCAATATTTTCTCGACAATCAATTACCAGAAAATGTTTTTAGAGCAAAAGGGATTATGTGGTTTGAGGAAAGCCCCAAACGGCATATATTTCACCTCTGCGGTAAGCGGTTTAGCATTGATGACGAGGAATGGAAAGGCGAATTAAAAAATCAGTTAGTTTTAATTGGGCAAAATCTAGACCACGATGCTTTATTAGCGCAGTTGCAAAATTGTATCTCCGAACCTTCTCCAAGTCGCGGTAAAGGTTTCGGCAAGTAGATATAGAAATCACCTTAACGTTTATTTGTAGAGACGTTGCGATGCAACGTCTTTATTTATTAGAAAGACGTTGCGATGCAACGTCTCGTTGCGAAATTTATGCTTGTTTAGCAAGACGCACGATCGCAACGCCAGCGCGATCGCCCATTAATTTTTCTTGGTCGTAACCTAATACTAATTCCCAAGCTCTGTCTGGGTAACGCTGGGCTAAGGGTAAAGATACATCAGTAAGCATCCATTGTCCATGACGCTCATCTTCTCTAATATGCAGTTCCCAATAACCCATCGCCGCCTGTGATAATTCTAAACGTTGGGCGGCGGCTAAATAGTTGCGATAAGTAGCGGGCCCTGCGACTTCAAAGTAAGTCAAACCACCGTTGTAACGGAGGAAGTATATTTTGCGCTCTGTCATCAAAAAGTTATGATTAGCGCAGGCTAAGACTTCCCAAGGTACTAGCTCAAAGTAAGATTCTGGCTGGGTATTCATGCCAAATTCTTCTAGCATCTGAGCAAAATAGGTTGAATGCTTGCGTGACAAACGACCATTGCCATATTCTTCGATTAATACCCGCATTAAAGTAGCGTGAACTTCATTTGCAGCGCCGCCCATAATGCGAGAAAGGCGGCTTCCTTCTACTAAGCCATCAAAAGAGCCAATGGCTAGTACATGACGATAGCCAGCTTCAGACATTTCTTCGCGTAAATAACGGCTATCTTCTGACAGTGGCGGATTAAGATCGCAGGCGCTCCTTTCAGTTAAGGCTTGCTTGACATCTAGTTGCTTTATAGCTTCTACATCTAGGTGAGATAGTTCCCATTCTTGCCAAGGTGTTTCTATGGTGTCGCGGACTTTATTTAGGTAGGGCGATCGCTCGTTGGTATAGTGACGCAAATCGTCGTACCAAAACAGTTGTAAGCGATTAATACGGTAGAGGATACGTTGAAGAAATAGGTGCGCCCCGTCGTCACTAGCAGCGCCGCTAAAGGCATTTTCAATAGCTTGGGCGATCGCATTATCGACAATACTTGCAAGTTCTGGCTGCGATTCTAGCTTGCTATCTAAGTTTTCTAAGTCAAGCAGGTTGATAAATTGCTGCTCGGCTTCATCGTAATTGATGGTGTCAGCAATGGGAGTAACGATGTTGCTCTGCATTTAAAAAAGTTGGTTGTACTACTAACTACAATTTTGAGACATTTTCGCGGCTAGTTACATCCACTTTGGAGGTAGATGCAGGAAACTCCGTACACATTTTTCCGTAGAAACAGCATTGACAACTGAATCTTTACATATAGTTCAGTAAATTTTCTCTTGTTTACAACTAGCAACAAAGTTAAATTATTCTTTAAATTCTGTTGTCATTAAGTTGAAAAAATCTAACTGACTGTAATTCGAGGAGCCTGCATTTGTATGAGCGTAAACCAACTAAGTTTCAAAAGAAAGTTTGTAGCTGCCTTGATTGACGGAATTATTTTAAATAGCGGTTTAGGCGTTATTTTAGCCATCGTCTCAAATATTGCTAGTGATATTGCCTTGCTCAGTGCTAATGTAGGTACTTTTGATTTGGTGCTGAGTTTAGTTTACTTCGCTGCTTTGGACAGTATTCCTAAACAATTAAGAATCGGCAGAAGATTAGTTGAAACTAAAGTATCGAAATAGTACAGCTTTTTAGTATTTATAACCAAAACTGGCGATCGCCCGTTAGCATACTACTAGGATAAATCCCATCTAATCGTAAGCCAGCTATCCGATCTGAGCCATATAATGGCATTGGTAGCCGGGGTACTTGCAATGCACCGTGATGTAATAGTGTAAGCTTCAACGTAGTCTCGACAACACTTTCAATTGATGCTTGATGTCCTTTTGAATGCACAATTAAACGCAAGGGTTGAGACAAACCAACATTTTCAGAAACCTTAGTTGTAACTAAAATCGCTTCCCGTGACGATAATCTCAAAGCTAATCCTTGGGTTGGTGCAGTAATAGTTTTTTTCTTGAAGTCATATAACCTTGGGCTTCCAGACTTTTTACACTCGACTAAAATAAACTTTGCTTCAATTGCCTTAGCCCACTCTAATAAATGCTCTACTTCTGCGCCACAAAAAGAACCATCACGATAAATCAAAACAGTTTTTTTTCTTAATTCAGCTTCTGGTAGTAAGGTTTCTAAAACACGCTGGGGGATTTCTTCACCTTCAATAAACGCATCTTCTAACTGATAGCGGATAAACTCTCCTTTACTGCCGTATAAACGAATACTAGCACAAGCATTTACTGTTCCTGATAGTTTTTTCTTAGTATTTCTAGCAATATCTAACCCAATGCAATAATCAGCAATTTCTATCGGTTCAGCTAGAATAAAGGGCAAGTTCCCTAACTTTGCTAGTATTCCAGGAATTACTTGATTGAGAATTTGGTTAGGAGCAACATTCTTAAGAGTATTTTCGTAAATAATTTGACTAGCAATTCTACGCCGGAGTAGTTGCGAGTAAATGCGCTGATAGAGGCTACCACCTTCATCATTATCAGCAGTGCGATCGCTTTGCGGCAAAAATACTAAAACAATATCTGGCGGAACGGGAATTAATTCATTAACAGCTTTTTCAACCTCTGCTCTTAGAGCAGCACCGCTCAAATCTTTAATTGACAGGGCTTTTTTGCTAACAATAATGCTACTAAATCCATACTTTTGCAATCGTTGCTTGACATTCTCGCTACTATTACCTTCTAAAAAATGACCTACGGTCGTGTCACAAAGTTTTAAAACAGAAATTCTAATGCTTCTTGATAAATCGCTGTAATCCTCATGTCGGCGGTAAACACCACCTCTAGACAAGCCCATAAGAACTTTGCCTCTAACCCCCTTAACATTTCCACCAAACAAAAGCGGAGTTTCGTCAAGGGGAGTTGAGGGTTGCCAAAATAAATCTGGATAATCACGACTATTAATACTGCGCTCTAGTTTAAAGCCATAATCAGCTAAAGCCTTTTGAGCTAATTCTTTATAAAATATTAAACGCTTTTGTCGCTCTAAATGGGGAATTTTAGTTGCTTTAAGTAGCTCTCTATAATTAACTTGTAATTGCTCAGAGGTTTCTGCGGTGACGCACGGGCGCAGGGCGGCTAGAGGATAACGAAACTGTTTTTTGTTTTTCCCAAACTGTACGCTAACTACAGGCTGATCTGGCGGTGCTTCCCTAAGCTTTTGTTTACTAATTGAGCCTTGCGCCAACTTTATTAGCTCCTCTCTTTGTTCTCCCAACGTTCCCACAATTTCAGTTATTTTACAATTGCTACCGCGTTCGATATCCTCGACTTTAAGACCGATTAAAAGCTTTTCAGGGTTTTGCCGATAAGGATGATTATTAAAAAACTCATCCAAGTTGAGGATTGAAATAATACTGCTACGAACTGTTATAGTTATACCTGGTTTTATTCCGGTTGGTAATTCAATGGTTTCTTTCCAAGAATCTGCTTTGCGGATAACTTTTGCTACTTTTTTATCTAGAACAGTAATAGATGACAAGGGGCGATGGACTTCTAATATTTCTACTGCAAGTTTAGCAAAAACTTCTGGGGTTGTTAATGGTTGACGCACCCATTGAATTGAATAAGTGCGATCGCCAATATCTGTTTTTAACTCCTCTTGAATTTCTATCATTGCCTCCCGCCAGTCGCTTTGACTTGGCATTTGTTGATTGAGCATTCCTAAGACAAAAAAGTATCCTTCGTGCCATGAGGCAACAATTCCAGGAAATTTGCGGCTAAAACGAAAACTCAAACGATTGCCTAATTCTTTATCAATTTCTGGTGTTAATCGAAAACCCATTACATTCAGTGGCGATGAAATACTTAAAGGGAGAATTTCGCTCAAATGTACTGATTTTTGAGCAACAGAAATTACAGTAGTCATACAGAAACCTCTACAGTGGAATGTTTGCAGATTGAATTAAATGAGCAGTTTCGACAAGCATACCCAGGATTGGGAGGAAATATTTGGGCGAATAACTCTGGATTTTTGCGGTAGTTTCTTAAGCTTTCTTGATGTTTTTGAGCTATTTGTACAAACTCAATTTGAATCGCTTTTAATTGAGGAGATGTGGCGGTTATTTCTTTCGAGCGTTTGCCATTTTCCAAATTGTAAAATGAAGCAACAGCAGGCTGATTTGGGTATAAATAGTTGGCAGCTAGTAAGTAAACATAACCTTGTCTTAAATCAAAGTCACTTTTGCCAGTTTTGAAGTCTAAAATATGCAGCGTTCCGTCTGGTTCTCTAAAAATACAATCAATTGCTGCATATAAATTGAACCAATAATCACCATTTTTAATCAAGATCGGCTCTGGAAATCCCTCATCTCCTCGAATTAAGAGAAGTATCTCTTTATCCAATAAAATAGGAAATTCTTGATATCTCTTTAAAACCTCAATTATTCTTTGCTGAATCTCCTCAGTTTCTTGACTCAACTGCAAAGCTTCGGCTACTTTTTGCAAGCCATTCTCTCGATTTAATATTAAGTTGTTTTGATGAAATTCATATACTCCCCTTTGTGCTAAATGTCCAATTTGTTGATATTGGTTATTTTGATTGACTAAAGCTGCAACTTCTGGCTCTTTAGAACGTGCTTTACTAAAACCCCGTTTCATATCGCAGTGCAACTTTTCTTGTCCTATCGGTGGATCGAACGATGACCAAAGGTGAAAACTAGCAAAAGGTAGCCACGCCATAAGTAATTTTGTTTTTAAGTTGGCTTTTTCATCAACAAAAGAATCTTAATTTTATGTTGGCTTTTTCGTCAAGTCCTAGTATAATATTGAGTCAAGTAGGTAATAAATGTAGTGCAAACTTTTGGTCAACTTATCCGTCAAGCACGTAAAGACAAGGGGTACAGTCAACGGGAACTAGCTAAACTGGTTGAACTAGACTTTACATACTTATCTAAATTAGAAAATGATCGCGCAAATTATCCGCCTAAAGAGTATGTAATCCAACAATTGGCACACTATCTAGAGTTGAACAAAGAAGAATTAATTTTTTTAGCTGGGCGTATTCCTCAGCACGATGAGGATTTTATCAAGCAAAATTATAAAACAATGCCTGTCCTATTTCGGCGGATGCAGGAAAACCCTGAATTTGCTCAAAGGATTTTTAAAGAAGCTACACAATTAGAAACTGAGGAGAAGCCAGAGTGAGTTTGTTCAAGCCTTATCGTTTCATTCAAGACACAGAGATTGAAGCTAAAGCTAATAATCTGCTTAAAAGAATGACTTCTACTCCTAATTATGCTCCAAAGTGACCATTGGACGTGACTCGCGTAGCAGATTTTTTAGATATAGGAGTGTTTTGGGACAGTATTCCTGCGGACAAACAAGGGCAAATAGCAGCAATTATTCTTCCTTTAAAACGCCAAATTGTATTGAATGAAGATATACCCAATCTAAAGGGAGGATTTGGAGAATCTACCTTAGCGCATGAAATTGGACATTGGGAACTTCATATCGATCAAAATGTGCTTAGTAGATTTGAGGAACGAATAAAGCAGGGTATGGAAGTTGACGTACAACCTTTTTTGTGCCGTGAGGTTAGCGGACAACTACGAAACATTGAATGGCAAGCTCAACGATTTGCAAGCTATTTACTAATGCCTCAGTACATTTTGGAGCAAATGCAAGTAGGACGCGATTTAACTAAATTGCCTCACCTTTACGCAATGGCTCATCAACTAGGTATAACCATAACTAATCTAAAAAATCGTTTAAAACACCTGAATTGGATTATTCAACCTACTCCTTCTGGTCAAATTTACTTAGGTAAAGCTGCACCTAGAAAAAACTCGTTTAAATGATAAATGCTTTTATCCTAAAACTTCTTGATTGCAAAGCATCAAAATAATTTGTTAGTTAATTACTCGTAATTCAGTTCTAAACCTGTCGCATATTGTTTTTAGCAGGGTCGAAGCCTCTAGAAAAGCGGGTAGTGTTATCGTAATAAGCTCCGCTCAAATTTGCCCCAAACAGCTTTGTATTTACTAATTTGGCTTGTCTAAGATTGGCTTCTGTTAGTTTCACGCCACTAAGATTTGCTCTAGTTAGGTTGGCTTTGGCGAGATTAGCACCGCTTAAGTTTGCTCCCCATAACTTTGCTCTAGCTAAGTTAGCACCGCTTAAGTCTGCACCCCAGAGGTTAATTCCTACTAAGTTAACTCCAATTAGCTTAACTCCAGTTAAGTTAGCTCCGGTAAAATCTCTTTCCCCAGCCATGTAGCGCCGTTTTAATTCTTCAGCATTCATAAAATTGGGTTTCTCAAAATTGCGATCGCTCTTTACTCAATTTTGTCATTAATCATCTAAGAAAGTAGCTAGATTAGAGTATACCCTTGCTGAGATCAAGCTATGGATGCAGCGACAGTTAGCTTACCCCCAACCTTGCAATTAAGCATCGATTTGACGGATGAGCAGT
Source organism: Chlorogloea sp. CCALA 695 (assembly GCF_003003885.1). GTDB lineage: Bacteria > Cyanobacteriota > Cyanobacteriia > Cyanobacteriales > Chroococcidiopsidaceae > Aliterella. Next base: position 22,560 of record NZ_PVWN01000020.1, read on the forward strand.
TTTTCCAGCTATGTCAAAATAACCGCGACTTGCAATTTGAGCGCACGGCTTCGGGAGAAATAATCATTATGCCACCCACTGGAGGAGAAACTAGCAACCGCAATAGCGAATTAACTTATCAACTCCAAGCTTGGAGTCGTCAGAATAAATTAGGTAAAAGCTTTGATTCTAATGGAGGCTTTACCTTGCCCAATGGTGCAGTCCGCGCCCCCGATGCGTCTTGGCTGAAATTAGAGCGCTGGGAAGCTCTTACACAAGGGCAGAGACGTAAATTTTTGCCCTTGTGTCCCGATTTTGTTGTTGAGTTGCTTTCTCCTACCGATTCAGTTAAACAAACTCAGCTAAAAATGCAGGAATATATCGATAATGGTGCGCGCCTAGGTTGGCTAATTGACCCAAAAACGAGACAAGTTGAAATCTATCGCCCTAATCAAGACATAGAAATACTCAAAAATCCACTGGCTTTGTCAGGAGAAGACGTATTACCGGGATTTGTATTAGATATGGTTCAAATGCTGTCGTCTAATTAAGCGATCGCAGATTGTGCTGCTTGAAAGTAGCTAAATTATACAAGTATGTCTTTACTGAGATAAAGCTATGGATGCGGCGATTACCTTACCCCCAATACTGCAATTAAGCATCGATTTGACAGAGGAGCAGTTTTTTCTGTTATGTCAAAACAATGGTGATTTGAGATTTGAGCGCACGGCTTCGGGAGAAATAATCATTATGCCACCCACAGGCGGAGAAACTAGCAATAATAATTTTGAAATTGCGATGCAGCTAGGAATGTGGAATAAACAAACTAAATTAGGTAAAGGCTTTGACTCTAACGGGGGCTTTACGCTACCTAATGGTGCAGTCCGCGCCCCCGATGCGTCTTGGCTGAAACTAGAGCGCTGGGAAGCTCTTACACAAGGGCAGAGACAAAAATTTCTGCCTTTGTGTCCTGATTTTGTCGTTGAGTTGCGATCGCCTACAGATTCGCTCAAACAAACTCAGCTAAAAATGCAGGAATATATAGCTAATGGGGCGCGTCTAGGTTGGTTGATTGACCCAAAAACGCGACGAGTGGAAATATACCGCCCTAATCAAGATGTAGAATTACTTGAAAATCCAGTGACTTTGTCAGGAGAAGACGTATTGCCAGGATTTGTCCTAGATATTAGCTCGATCTTTTCGCCGCCTTAAGCTAAAGCTGCAACTTTTGCTAATAATCCCTCAAACAATTTCAATCCATCTGTACCGCCAAGTTGAGGATCGGAAGCTCTTTCAGGGTGGGGCATCATTCCTAATACATTACCAGTTTCGTTACATATCCCAGCAATATTATTTACTGAGCCGTTGGGGTTGTCGCCTTCGTAACGAAATAAAACTTGTCCGTTGTTTTCTAGTTGCGCTAACACCTCACTATCAGCGTAAAACTGCCCTTCTCCGTGGGCAATTGGTAAGGTGATAACTTGGTTTTGACTGTAAGCTTGTGTCCAAGGTAAGTTATTGCGTTCTACTTTAATTGCTGTGCGATCGCATATAAAGTGCATATCCCGATTTCGCATCAACGCCCCCGGTAATAATCCCGCTTCTGTGAGTACCTGAAAACCGTTGCAGATCCCTAACACAAACTTTCCCTGTTGAGCGTGGGAGACGACTTGCTGCATAATTGGGGAAAAACGCGCGATCGCCCCACAACGTAAATAATCGCCGTAACTAAAGCCCCCAGGGACTATTACCACATCTATATCGCCTATATCTGTTTCCTCATGCCATACCATGCGCGTAGGTTGCTTGAGTAAATCGCGGGTAACGTATTGAACATCGCGATCGCAATTTGAGCCAGGAAAAACTATAACTCCAAACTTCATGTATTTATGCTCCGATTTCTACCAAGTCAAAGCGATAATTTTCGATTACGGGGTTTGCTAGTAACTGTTCGCACATTTTATCTAATTGTTGCCGTGCGGAGTTTTCATCGGTTGACGAAAGCTTAAGCTCTATATACTTACCAATTCTTATCTGTTCTACTTGTTCGTAACCCATATGCTTCAATCCCGATTGTACTGCGGTTCCTGCAGGATCGAGTACGGAGGGGCGCAGAGTAATATAGATATTAGCTTGATACTGTCGATTCATAAGTAGCGGTGAGGAAGGCAACAAACGCTATCCTACCCCCAAAATGTAGGCAAGAGGAACACCATAACAAGTTGACAAATCTAAAATCTCTATGACAAAAATTTTCGCAACCAATTTATGAAAACTGAACGCACCCGCAGCCAAGAGCGAATTCTTAAACTCCTCAAAACTCTAAACCGAGCTATTTCTGCTCAAGATATTTATATAGAATTGCGTACAAGCCAAAATATAGGTTTAGCCACAATTTACCGCGCCTTGGAAGCTTTAAAACTCGAAGGTGTCGTCCAAGTGCGAACTCTCGCCTCTGGAGAATCACTTTATAGTTTGGTACAGCAAGATAAACATCATCTTACTTGTTTGCAGTGCGGACAGTCTATTTTAATTGATGAATGTCCCGTACATGAATTAGAAACTCAGTTACACAACTTTCATAAATTCAAGATTTTTTATCACACTCTAGAATTTTTTGGCTTGTGCCACCAATGCCAACTAATTCAAGCCGACCAGAAAAGTACATAGGATATTTCAATCATTACTATAGATAACAACCTAGACTTGGGAAATTATCCGCTATCTTCTAAATTAAATTTCTTAATGATTTGTAAAGATTGGTGTTTAGGAGTGCGAAAGTGTCTATTATTCTTAGTTACCGCTTCTGGCTTTTTAGAAGTAAAACGGCTGAATTCTTGTTCTATAAGGTTTTGATTAGAGGTGTTAAGTGTTTATTGTAGTAACCTGTAACTATAAAAATTATCAATGAACATCATTGATAAGACCAATAGCCACTTAAATTAGATAAGCAAAATTAATTAAACTAATTTTTAAATTAGCTAAATTAATAATTTACTTATAGAACTATTAAAGGTAAGCTGCTAATTATACTGATTCTTAAAGAAGCATTAATTTGTTTATCTTTAATGATTTGAAGTTACACGGGATAAGCGCAAATTTGTCCTAAAAATTTAATTTCTCTTAATCAACATAGAGTTAATACCGATGCAATTTTTTCTTCAAACCATCTGGTTTGTACCTTTGTATGCCTTAATGGGGGCAGTTTTAACTATACCTTGGTCGCCAGGAATCATCCGGCGCACGGGGCCAAGACCTGCGGGTTATATCAATTTATTGATGACATTTATTGGCTTTTCACATGGTATAATTGCTCTCCAAGCGACTTGGAATCAACCAGCGCAACAAATAATTATCCCTTGGCTGCAAGTTGCAAATTTAGATATTTCCTTACCTCTAGAAATCTCGCCGATTACTGTGGGCGCAATGGTGCTAGTAACAGGAATGAATCTACTGGCGCAGATTTACGCTGTTGGATATATGGAAATGGACTGGGGATGGGCGCGATTTTATTCGCTTTTAGCACTATTTGAGTGTGGTATATGTGCCTTAGCCCTGTGTAACTCTTTATTTTTTAGCTATGTAATTTTAGAAATACTGACTTTGGGAACTTATCTTTTAGTTGGGTTGTGGTTTAGTCAGCCTTTGGTAGTTACGGGGGCTAGAGATGCCTTTTTAACCAAACGGGTAGGCGACTTGGTGCTACTGATGGGCGTACTTGCCTTATTCTCTTTAACTGGAACCTGGAACTATTGGGAGTTAAGCGATTGGGCAGCTACAGCGCATCCAGACCCCAAGGTAATTACTTTAGTTACTTTGGCATTAATTGCCGGGCCAATGGGTAAATGCGCTCAATTTCCTTTGCATTTGTGGCTAGATGAAGCGATGGAAGGACCGCTTCCTAGTACGATATTACGCAATTCTGTAGTAGTGGCAACGGGTGCTTGGGTATTAATTAAATTAGAACCGATCTTAAGCTTATCCCCCATAACGATGTCTGCATTGGTGTTAATTGGGGCAGTAACGGCGGTGGGTGGTTCTTGCATTGCGATCGCCCAAATTGATGTCAAACGCGCTCTATCCTACTCAGTCAGCGCTTACATGGGCTTAGTATTTATCGCTGTTGGTACGGGACAAAATGATGCAGCGTTGTTGTTAGTTCTAACTCACGCCGTCGCAATGGGTTTGTTAGTTATGAGCGTAGGCGGCATTATCTGGAATAACATTACTCAAGATTTGACGCAAATGGGCGGGTTATGGTCGCGTCGTCCTATCTCGGCTTTAGCTTTTTTGGGGGGTACTGCGGCTTTAATTGGCTGTCCTCCTTTTGGTAGCTTTTGGGCGCTGTTGAATTTAGCCGATACTTTGTGGGCAGTTCAGCCTTGGCTAGTCGGACTTGTGTTACTTGTCAATGCTTTAACGGCTTTTAGTTTAGTGAGAATATTCTCGCTAATTTTTGGCGGTAAACCAAAACAGATGACAGTGCGATCGCCCGAAGCTTTATGGCTATTAGTATTACCCATGACCCTGTTACTGGGCTTTACACTGCATTTGCCTTTAGTTTTAGAAAGCGTAGCTTTGCTACCTAACTGGGTAAATCTGAACAAAGATGTAGCAATGCTCTTATTTTGGTCAAGCGTTTTTGGTTGCACTTTAAGCGGGGTAATTTATCTAGGGAATGCCTTACCCAAGCCCGTACAGCTACCGTCGAAAGCGTTGCAAAACTTGTTTGCTTATGACTTCTATACTCCCGATATTTATCGCTTCAGTATTGTATTTGCGGTAGATAGGGTTTCTAAAATTGTCGCTTGGGTTGACCGTTTTATCGTAGATGGCGCGGTGAACTTGGTGGGATTAGCTTCAATCTTGGGTGGAGAAAGCTTAAAGTACAGCACTTCAGGACAATCTCAGTTTTACGCACTGACAATTTTGATTGGGATTAGTATCATCGGCGCTTTCTTGAGTTTTCCTCACTGGTCAGCTTACAACAACGTTTTTAATTTTGGACTTTGATTAGTCCAAGTCAATAGTATAATCAGCAATTTATTAGGAACATAGAAAAGAGTGAACGTGAAAAAGTTAGGCAATATTTCCAGAAGAACAGCACTGAATTTTGGTGCAGGAGTTTTAGGGACAGGAATAGCTGTAGGAATGGGTTTGAAGTCGGATACACCAAGCGCAGTAGCAAGTAGTGACCCCACCACGCCCGATCAAACTATCCAAGCATTACTAGACGGAAATAAACGCTTTGTGCAAAGAAAGCGCACCAATCCGCGTCAAGATTTGAGGCGGTTAGCGGAAATAGCAAAAACTCAGAAACCCTTTGCAGCTATTCTTGGTTGTGCAGATTCTAGGGTTCCTTCAGAAATTATTTTCGATCAGGGATTTGGGGATCTATTTGTTTGCCGTGTTGCGGGTAATGTCGCTACTCCAGAAGAAATTGGTAGCCTTGAGTTTGGCACTTTAATCTTAGGCTCAAAAGTGATTATGGTTATGGGTCATAAACGCTGTGGTGCAGTAGCAGCAACAATTAAAGGCGGTCAAGTTCCCGGACAAATAGGTTCCTTACTAGCAGCGATTAAACCCGCCGTAGAAAAGTCCGCAGGACAAAAAGGCGATCACGTGGAGAATGCTTGTAAAGCGAATGTTTTAGTCCAAATCGAAAAATTAAAAACTTCTCCAGTGATTTCGCAGTTAATTACAGAGAAAAAACTCAAAATCGTTGGTGGTTATTACGATTTGGATACGGGAATAGTCAGTTTAGTTAGTTAGCGATCAAGAGGGAAATATATATTTCCCTCTCAAGCAACCAAGTTTTGACGAGCGGCGACTACTTAGAAGGAACGCAATTATTTTATGCTTAGTACCTTGATTTGGATACCTATATTAGGTGCAGCAATCATTGGCTTTTTGCCAGGAAATTTCTCTGCAACTCGGCTACGGTCAATTGCGCTGGCTATTTCCTTTGCTGTTTTTTTATGGACACTTTATTTAGCAACTTCTTTTAGCACTACTGAAATCGGCTACCAGTTTCAAGAGTTTTTACCTTGGATTGAAACCTTGGGCTTAGACTACAAACTAGGTGTTGATGGTTTATCTTTTCCGCTTATTGCTCTCAACGCTTTGCTAAGTTGGATTGCTATTTACAGTAGCAGTAAAACTGTAGAACGTCCTCGCCTGTATTACGCTTTGATTTTGCTTGTTAATTCGGGAATCGCTGGGGCGTTTGTTGCTCAAAATCTGCTTTTATTTTTCTTATTCTACGAATTTGAACTCATCCCGTTGTATTTATTAATTAACATTTGGGGGGGTTCTAAGCGCGGTTACGCAGCAACCAAGTTTCTGATCTATACTGCTTTTTCTGGCATTTTAATTCTGGCTGGCTTTTTAGGTACTACTTGGCTAAGTGGTTCAACTTCGTTTAATTATGACGCGCTGCATACTCAAGATTTGTCTTTGCAAAGCCAATTAATTTTGCTTACGGTACTGTTAATTGGTTTTGGGATTAAAATTCCTTTAGTTCCTCTACATACATGGTTGCCCGATGCGTATGTTGAAGCTTCGCCGCCTGTAGCCATTTTATTAGGCGGAATATTAGCAAAATTGGGAACTTATGGCTTGTTACGGTTTGGTTTAGGTTTATTTCCTCAAACTTGGACAATTGTAGCGCCAGGAATAGCGATTTTAGGAACTATAGGCGTACTGTATGGCTCGTTTAGTGCGATCGCTCAAAAAGATATAAAGCGCATGGTTGCCTACAGTTCCATCGGTCATATGGGCTATGTTCTTTTAGGTTCGGCTGCCGCTAATTCTTTAAGTTTAGTGGGGGTAGTTTCCCAAATGGTCGCTCACGGCTTAATTTTGGCGCTACTGTTTCACTTAGTCGGAGTTGTCGAAAACAAAGTTGGGACAAGGGATTTAGATGTTCTTAACGGCTTAATGAATCCTTTACGCGGTTTACCTGTAGTTAGCATTTTATTAGTTTATGCAGGGATGGCTAGTGCGGGTATCCCTGGAATGGTAGGTTTTATCTCAGAATTTATGGTGTTTCAAGGTAGCTACCCAGTCTTTCCTTTGTTAACTCTTTTATCGGTAGTAGGGACAGGCTTAACGGCGGTATATTTTGTAATTTTGCTCAATCGCACCTGTTTCGGCAAGTTAGACAACTACAACTCTTATTATCCACTGGTGTCGTGGTCTGAGCGCGTCCCAGCCTTTGTACTGGCTGCGCTCGTTTTAGTGTTGGGCGTACAACCCAATTGGCTAGTACGTTGGAGCGAAACCACTGCAACAACAATGGTTTCAACTCCTGCAAATACTCAATTGCAAGTCCAAACTCCCGCAACCGTAATACTTGGAACTTACACACAACAAATCCCCAAACCCTGAAAAAAGAATCTTTATTTTCCCCCCTTATTAAGGGGGGTTAGGGGGGATCGAAGTTATAAAAACTCCCGCTACTGTAATCCTTTCCAAAATTCCTAACTAAAACTATGACGATCGCAACCTCTACAAAACTTCCACCTTCAACCCATGAATTTGCTCCTGTCATTCACCGCTTAGAAGCAGGTGGCGCAATGCTACCAGATACGCCAGAAAACTTAATGCAGATTATCGGTTTGTACAAAGCCTATGCTGTACCAATGGATTTTTACTGGCGCGATTTACTTTATATCGCCGAGCGCGTATTTTTAAACCCCCTACCTGCATTCAAATACTTCTTACCTCAAGAGTATTTAGACTTACATAATCACTATGCGGGAGAAGATGCAGACTTAAGAATTTGGCAAAAAGGCGCAGCTACCGCTCATCCTGAACTATTGGCATTTATGGATAAAGGGGAAACTATCAAAATGCCTAAGTTATTGCATCATTTATGGCATGATCGCATTAACATGGAATTTGCCGAAGCCTGTATGCAAGCAATGCTATGGCATCGCGGGATGGGGGGAAAGTTTGAAGGTTACTTAGATACTCCTGAATATATTGCAGCGTGCGATCGCGCAATTAAGGCTTATTTCCAAGGCAACCCAGCTATGCTAGGGATGTATAAGCTATTCCCAGAAATGTTTATCGAGCAAGTGCGCCAACTATCTTACTACAGTAATTTGGGCTTGTTTTGGGAAGTAATGGCTCCAGTTTTCTTTGAAATGAGCGATTTGTATGACGAGGGTAAAATTACCAGCGTCCCCGAAGCAATGAATTTTCTTGTTAATGGCATATTTGCTGTTGCAGGTCGTCCAATTTACCATCATGTATATATTCGCGGGGAAATGTACGAAATTATCCCCAAATCTTGCGGCTTTACTTGGCTGTATGAAGCGGCATTACCTTATGTGGAGGCGGTTTTTTATCGTACTGCACCCTTTCGCGGTACAAAATCCTACAACGCGCAAGCTAAACAAGTACCCGCAGAGCAAAAAGATTTTCATTACGGCATTTTATACGCCGATGTGTTTCCAGTAGGGACGGCGGGGATTCCTCCAACATTACTAATGCAAGATATGCTGCACTTTTTGCCTCCTTATTTGGTGGAGTATTACAAAAACTACTGTCGCGGCGAACAGGATACGCTGATTCAATTGGGGGTTAGTTTCCAGCGCTCAATGTATTGCGTTACTTCGGCGGTAATTCAAGCTTTAAGAGCGGCGCTACTTTATCCTTTAGATGACTCTAATCCTAAGCACTTACAGGCAAATCGAGCTTTTTTTGAAGGTCAAATCGACAGGTTTAAGCGCCCGGAAGCTCGGTTAAGAGATATTCAAAGTCAGGATTATCGATGAGGATGAATATAGAGATCCCCCCTAGCTCCCCTTAAAAAAGGGGGGGAAATAAAAGAATAATAAAATCTTTTTTAAAACAGGGGATACTACAAAGCTTGGCTTATACAAATTGTAGCTATAAAAACCTACTTAAAGGGCGATCGCATCCTTTCCTGAAAAATCCTACTTAATCCTGATTTTCCCCCCTTATTAAGGGGGGATCTTCGCATCATTTCATAAACTATCTTTGGTGAAAATAATGTCTGATATTGTAGATATTGCTGTTAGTGCTGGTTCTTTTACAACTTTAGTAACGGCAGTACAACTAGCAAACTTAGTCGAAACTCTCAAAAGTCCTGGCCCTTTTACGGTTTTTGCTCCCAACGACGATGCTTTTGCCAAACTCCCGCCGGGAACTGTACATACTTTAGTCCAAAATATTCCTCAACTATCAAGGATTCTGACTTTTCATGTCGTACCTGGTAAATTGATGCAAGCTGATTTAGCAAAGCTTGGAACTGTAATCTCGGTTGAAGGTTCGCCTATTTCTATAGATTGCTCTGATGGGTTTGAAGTCAAAAATGCTACAGTAATCGCCGCCGATATTGAGGCGGATAATGGGGTAATTCACGTCATTGATACAGTAATTTTGATGGGTTAAGTTTTGATGGGAGTAAGCTAAAAGAGGAGGCGATCGCACTTTAGTTATAGAAGTTTTCTACACGAAGCAGCGATCGCACTATCACCCGTTAAGCGAGTTGCACTTTTAGAACTTCTGGCAGTTAATTAGGCAGCCGACGACTATGTTAATACATAGTTAGAGAAGCTAAACTTTTTGGCTGCCTTACTTCTAACTGAATCAACGCTAATAAAAAGGGAGGCTTTATGAAGGTATTACAACTAGACTCAAGCTTTGATATAGCTAAAACAAGGGATAAAATTGAGCAGACTTGGCAGAAGCTTGAAGTCCTCATTAACTCAGAAGATTCTAGCTCACTTGTGATGCAACAATTCAGAAAAAAGGTGGCTCAAATCAATCAAATTCTGTTTGAGCTTAACGCAGAAGACAAGATCAATCCTGATATATTGCTACAAAAATCAAAAAATCTGGAAAAAATTGGCAGCCTTCTGCTTCAAGCGGCAAGCCAATATCAAGAATCTTTCTCTGAGGTTTTATTTCTAGAAGTTAAACACTGGGGACTATGGTTTCAAGGTACTGCAAAGGAGTATGAAATTCATGCACTTGCAAAACAATCGTTGTACCCATCAGAACAACAACTAATTCAGTACATTGAACTAATAACATATTTTGTTGAGCATTACTGGGAAACCCATCCAGAGAAGATTTTTGAACGAAAAGAATTTGCTTTGCAACTAATCGAAGCTAATAATTCAAGCATATCAAATAAGTCAAGTAGATTTAGAGAAGTAAGTCAAAAATTTATCGAAACTACTATATCAGCAGCAGAAAAAGTAAAGCTTAAAGAAACCGCAAGTGCTTCAGTCAGTGTAAAACAGGTTTTAAACTGGGTAATAAATTCTCCTGGCTGGCAAGGCGACGATCTTGAATTTTGTCTCGATATTATTGAAAGTAGTAGGATTCAAACAGAGTTTTGACAATATATTTACTGGATACAAATCACTGTAGCCGTATTATTAGCAAAGATATACAAATCATCAATCGACTTACCAATCTCAATCAAGATGATATTCTCGTAACAAGTGTTATCGTTTGCGGTGAATTGATGTATGGGGCTGAAAATTCCACACGAAAGAGCGAAAATTTACTAATCGTACACTCTTTCATTACGACAATGAATATTATTGGGATGATAAAGAAATTTTTGAAACTTATGCTTTAATCAAAGCAAAGATATTTAATAGATTCGCTCCGAAAGAAAAGAGTCTGCGAAGAAAATATAGGCTTGAACATTTGGGATTTACAGACAACGATTTGTGGATTGTAGCTACAGGAATCTGCCACAGTGCTACTATTGTGTCACAAGACAACGACTTGAAAAGAATGCTTGAAGTGATTAATTTCCCTCTAGAGTGTTGGATTTAATCAAGCTACCTCATCTAAATAGCATAGGACTTTATCGATACAGTGATTTTGATGGGCTAAGGCTGCTGCAAGCCATTTTCTGGCTTGACTTCCGAGACAATGTTTCGCATTCCTTCCAACGCGGCGGGAATGCTGCGCGGATCGATAAACATAACTTTGCTACTGTCGCTGCTACCTATTTTCATTCCCATTTCTAGATAATGCTGTGCAAGTAAAAATTGCAAGGCTTCGCGAGCCTTAGGCTCGGTTTTCAAGGTTTGGGAAATAATTTGCAAGGCTTCGGCGGTAGCTTGCGCTTTCAATACTTGCTGTTGGCGTTCTGCTTGAGCTTGGAGAACGATAGTTTTTTGTTGAGCTTCCGCTTGCAAAATTGTCGATTTTTGCCGCGCTTCTGCGTCTAAAAGTTGCGCTTCAGCTTTACCTCTAGCACTATTAACAGCAGATTCGCGATCGCCTTCGGAGGTTAAAATAGAAGAACGTTTGCGTCTTTCGGCGGACATTTGCAATTCCATCGATTCTTGAACGGCTTTAGACGGAATCAAATCGCGCAATTCTACCCTTGTTACCTTTACGCCCCAAGGTTCGGTTGATATATCTAATTCTTGTAGCAGAAGCTCACTTATTTGACTTCGGGCGGTAAAAGTTTGGTCTAATTCTAATTGTCCCATTTCGGCGCGGATTTGGGTTAGTACCAAGTTCACCATTGCAGATTTAAGATTTTCTACTTTGTAATAGGATCTTTCCATATCAACAATGCGCCAATAAACCACCGCATCAACAGTAATTGAGACGTTATCGCGGGTAATACATTGCTGCGGGGGAATATCTAAGACTTTTTCTCGGATGGTTTCTCGATAAACAACCTTATCGATAAAAGGCGCAACAAAGTTTAGTCCTGGAGAAAGTTTTTTGTTGTAGCTACCCAAGCGTTCTACCAAAGCTTCGTTACTTTGATTGATTACTTTTACTGTACCCGCTAAAGCCGAGCCACCCAATGCTAAAAATATTAATAAAAAAAACTGTTCCATTTTTAAGCCTATTTTAGGAATCTAAGACATTTTCGGGAAGAACAATTAAAAGCGTTCCTTCTCGTCTGACTACATACACTTTTTCGGAGGGTGCGATCGCATTTTCTTTGTCTTCACACCGCGCCCGCCATGAATTGCCTTCGTATATTACCCTTCCTTCTTTTCCTGGAGCAATTGCTGTTAAAGTTTCGGCGACTACCGCATCTTGAATCGAGCGGCTTTTTTTAGCTTTAGGTACAAACCGCCGCGATAGCAAAATAAAACTTGTCGATAGTCCTAACCACAAAATAACTTGTAAACTTAATTGAGGAATCAGCACCGATACTAGTGCCACGATTAAGGCACTAATTCCCATCATAAAGGCAACAAAAGCCGTCGGTAGGAACAGTTCTAACAAACATAAAACGGCTCCAGCTATCAGCCATACCAATGTATAAGTTATCAACATTTTGCCATTGGTTTTAAAAAATACTTACTTCGTGGCTCAGTCTGAGTCTATTTTAGCCCTGAAGTTTCTACTGGCAAGATTTACTTACAAAAGTAGACGGATGACATTCTTATGCAAAAATAGAAAGATTGTTTGGCAAGCACTTTTACTGAAAACTGGCTGCTATTGCAGATTTCTGGAGAACTACTAGGTTACAGGTTTATGAAAGTTGGCGATAAAGTTCGGATTACTGAATCAATCATTGTTTACCATCACCCAGAGCATCGTAGTCAAGCGTTCGATCTCAAAGGCTCCGAGGGGGAAGTTATCGCTGTTGTTACCGAATGGCATGGTAGACCTGTAAGTGCTAATTTGCCTATTTACGTCCAGTTTACTAAAAAATTTAAGGCGCATTTACGAGAAGATGAATTAGAAGTAGTATCCTAGCGCCGTTTAAAACGGAACCAACCCAAGATATTTAGTTCGCCGCGCATTTGCTCTAGTTCTTGACGATGCCTTTGGGCTGTGGTATGATACCAGGCACAATAAATCTTTCTATCGTCGCGGATTTTTACTTCTTGGTAAAATTCCCTAGTGGAAGAAATGGCGGCGAAAGTTTCTTGAATAATTGGCGATAAAGTGGCGGGAATAATCTGTTGGAGTTCTTCAGGCATAATTGCACAAGTGGTATTGTTGCAATTATAGAACTTGCTCTAAAGGTTCTTAGGCTTTTGGCGCAAACCGCCCGAAGCGTTAATATGTATTTGAAGCTAACAAACGCTCTGAAGCAAGATTTTAAGCAATGGCATCAGAACAAGCAGTTAAAGAATATCTTGCTTACTGGTTTCAATTAGGCAAAAAAGTAGTCATTGGCGATCGCACTGAAGCTGTAATACCGCAACAGATTATGCAGGGTGAAAGCTACAGCAAAGAATTTGAAAACTGTTGGCTGCAAATCACCTCTCCTAATGTAAGTGATAGTTATTTAGAAGGCACTCTCGAAACCATTAGCGAACTATTGACCGAAAATTGGCAAATTAGTCCCTGCGCTCGGTGTACAATGCCTGTACCCCGTCTAGAGATGGGCATAGCGTTGTTACTTTGTCCCTGCACCGATTTAAGTAATTGGCCCAACACCGAATTACCACAACCGCGATTGCCAGTGAATAGTCAAGCAAAGTTAACAGCTATATGCGATCGCCTAGAAAATCGGACGTTGGGAAGTTAGCGATCGTCAACTAGCTCTAGTTCTCTGCGTCTAGGGACTTCGTAGCTAAAAAAGTCGTAAGCCATTTTGGTATTAGGGAAAATAGTACGGGCTTCGGCTAATAAGTCTTTAAATTCGATCGGATTACCCGGAGCGTAACGCGGACTGAAGTGAGTCATAATCAACTGCTTTACTCCCGCCGCCAAAGCCGTCTGTGCTGCCATTGTTGAAGTCGAATGCAAGCGCTGGAAAGCAAGATCGGCATCTCTATGAGCAAAAGTTGCTTCATGAATGAGTAAATCCGCATCCACCGCCAAAGATACAGCATTGTCACAAAAAACCGTATCCGTACAGTAAGCAATCTTTCGTCCTACCTCTGTTTCACCGCACAAATCTTTACCGTTAATAGTTCGACCATCCAGCAAAGTTACGGTTTCCCCACGTTTGAGTTGTCCGTAAACTCTCCCTGGGGGAATTTCTAGAGCTTTAGCTTTATCAATATCGAAGCGTCCAGAACGATCTTTTTCGGTTACGCGGTAGCCAAAAGTAGTAACACGATGGGTAAGCAAGTCGCAAATGACTGTAAATTCGTCATCTTCGTAAACTATCCCCGGTTGCACGGTATGAACTTGAACGGGGTAAGAAAAATGAGTTCCAGAATAACGCCGACAAGCAGCGAGATATTCGTTAAGGTTAGGGGGGCCATAAATATCAACGCGGCTGGTATTACCTGCCAAACCACAGGTAGCCAAAAGCCCCATTAAACCAAAAATGTGATCGCCGTGTAGATGAGTAACAAAAATCCGCGTTAGTTGACTAATTTTTAAGTCACTACGCATAACTTGATGCTGGGTTCCTTCCCCACAGTCAAACAACCACAACTCGCCCCTTTGGGGTAAACGTAAAGCCACACTGGAAACATTACGCGAACGAGTGGGTACGCCGGAACTTGTTCCTAAAAATGTAATCTGCACTTAATGTTAGTCAACCTTATTTGCGATCGCTTTTTCTATGGTGGCACGGGATGTATATTGAGGAGCAGGACGAAACTTTTATTTAACTACTGCTTTCCTATTATTTGATGATTTAACGAAAAATAGCTAATTTATTAGTTTAATTGGAATTTACTAATAACACTCTTAATTGGAGCAAAATCTGCATGAATTTTCGCCTATTATTAGCTCAATTCACTAAACGTCCTTGGTTGCTAACTATGCTGCTGTGGATGGCTTTAGTTGTACCAGCGCAAGGAGCGGTACAGTTAAGAGTTGCCGTAGAAAAGGGTGTCAATCGGCTCAAAGTTGGCAGTTCAACCAATGCCATAGTTAAGGATGCTTCGGGGCGAAAACTAGGCGATATTGCGGCAATGAATGCCTTTTATGCAACCCCCAGCGAGGGCGGAGTTGCGGTAGATACAATGCGCGCAGGGGCAGTGTGGATCGAACCGTTGGCGGGAGGTTATGTTTATATAGGCGACTTTTGGTATCGGGGCGAAGTTTTAGTAATTCCTTCAAACAAAGGCTTAACGGCAATTAATTATGTCGATTTAGAACAATACCTCTACAGCGTCCTAGGCAGCGAAATGAGTGCCAGTTGGCCCTTAGAAGCGCTCAAAGCTCAAGCAGTAGCAGCCCGTACCTATGCTATTTACAAGCAGCAAAAGGAACGCAATGCTTTTTATGATCTCAGCAATACTCAAGCATCTCAAGTTTATAAAGGTGTCGCTAAGGAATTTAGTAGCACCCAGACGGCAGTAAATGCTACGGCAGGACAGGTATTAACTTACGATAATCAGTTAATCTTGTCAGTTTTTCATGCGTGTTCGGGCGGACGTACAGAAAATGTTGAGGATGTATGGTCTGAAGCCTTACCTTATCTGCGTGGCGTTCAAGATTACGATCAAGATGTAACTCAATGTCAGTGGGTGAAAAGCTTTTCACCAGGGGAGCTAAATAAGCGGATTTCAGGGGTAGGGAATGTAGTTTCAATTACCCCAACCCTGACTACTAACGGCAGCATTAAGTCAATGAAAATTGTGGGAACGAGCGGTACGCGAGAGTTAAAAGGAGAAGCAGTACGCAACGCTTTAGGCTTAAAAAGTACCCGTTTTACCATTACTCAAGAACCCACAGGTTTACGCTTTGATGGGCGTGGTTGGGGTCATGGCTTAGGGTTGAGTCAGTGGGGGGCGTACAATTTAGCGGCGCGAGGCATCAATTACAGGCAGATTTTGGGGCATTACTACAGTGGGACTAAACTTAGTACGATTAAAGCTAAGTAATTGGTCATTGGTCATTAGTCATTGGTCATTGGAAACTGCTTAATTACCCATTACCCATTACCCATTACCCATTACCCATTACCTAATGCCCATTACCCATTACCCATTACCTAATGCCCAGATTCTCTTAATCGGCGCTGCCATTCCGCGTCAATTTGGTCTGAATTTTCAGCTTCTTGGTCTAGTAAATCGGTTTCGGTGGTGTAAGTTAAATCCTCGTTAGTAATTACGTTTTGGGCGGCAAATTGACGGGCGTAGGCAATTTTTTGTTTTACGGTAGAGTCAGCTAACTGTAAGCTTCGCTCTTGACGTTGGGCATTGCGATCGCCTATTTTGTTATTGCGCCGCTTCAACCAAAAATAACGTACCAAAGGAACGCCTAAAAACGCCGCTCCATACCCCAGTAGCAACCAATAAATAGCCTGGACAAAGCCTACAAGTCCCCCGGCGGCAATATCTGCAAGCAAACTACCTAAAAATAATGCTCCGCCTAAATTCAGCACTCCTAACCCAATACTTAGCCCTAATTGTCCTGAACTTGCGGCGCTAAAGCGTTGGGGTAATTCTTGTAAGTAAGGTGGTATGGCTAATAGCTGCTGTCGCCTTGAAGCGTAAGATTGCAACTCAGGAAATACATAGACAATATTTCCTTCAGGGCTAACGGTTGGTTGCCCGTTAAACCTAGTTAGCACAGGCAGCATATAGTCTTCGTATTCTTGAGCGTACCCTGAGCCAATATCGTCTAAATAGGGCGCTATCTGCTCTCCTACCACCGCACCGCGATTAGTGCGAATTACGGCGGCGATTTCTTTCTGGCGGCGTTCTTCTAAGTCTGCGTTGGGATTGCCATCGCCAAATAGAAACGAGAAAATTGCCTCAAAAAAGTTTAACTGATTTTCTTCCTCTCGCCGCTCTTGATATCGCCTGTCATAGTCTGGAGAGAATACCCCAAACCAATTAGGGCCAATCCAGAAGTAAGGCATAAAAAACGAACTACCACCGCCATAACCGCGATCGCTATTATCATCATCGCTGCTTTGATTGATTGCAGTCAAAAGCACAAAAATAGTGACAATAATTAGAGCAATAGAAGCAAGTAATAAAACTCCAAAAGATATACGAATCAAGTAAAACAATACCCGCCAAACTTTTTTCCACCACTCTTGCAGCCGCAATCGCAAAAACTTGTTTCGCAAAACCGCCCGTAAGTTTTTGGGAAATAGATAAACAATTTCCCCAGTTTCGGCTACTTGCAAGTGTCCACCAACATCGGTTGCTAAAGCGAGTAGTCCTTGTTGGGCTAAATTTACATTAAATCCTGCCTGGGTCGCTACATCGCCCACAGTGACGCGATAACCCAGTTGTTCCACAGCCTCCATGATGGCGGGATTTGGAGCCATGCCCTTCCCTCAAGTAAAATTATTTTATCTATCTCTAGTATAAAGTTCTATTTGTTTGGCGTTAGCTCTAGCTGGGGCGCAAATCCGTACTTCTTTTATCACCAACTTTAAGTTGAGTGGAGTTTGTGAATATTTTGTTCCCAGTTTGCGCCATCAAGTAGTCATAAGTAATTAGCGAGGATTGCGGAGTTTTTCTAGCTTAGAAACACGAACTTGCAATTTATTTACTTGATCTTTGGTTTCAATTGCTAAAGTTGCCAGATTGTCAAACATTTGTTCTCGGCTCAATTGTGGCTGTTTGCGTCCCGAATTTCTTGGCAATGGAGAAGGAGATACTGGGGTTTTTCCTCTACCTAGTTGGCTAATTTGAGCTTCTAGACGATTTAGCCGCGATTCTAGTCTAGAAATATCTGCTTGTAGATTGAACTGCGATTGTTGGGAAAATGCAGCATTATTTAACCCATACCAGCTAATTATTACCAAAATTGTTGTAGAACAAAGTAGTAAAATTTTTTTGTACATCGTTAGTCTGGTTGTAAAGATGCAAATAATTGTTGCCAATTGTTAGATGGATTAGGACTTTCAACGGCTTTTACTTCAAAGGTGACGTTACTTGCTTGGGGTTGGGATAATGATTCAATGCAAAGAAGTGCGATCGCATCTCTGCTAACTTTCCCTCTAATATTGTCTCCTTGTTCAAATACTAATTCTTGAACGCCAGTTTCCTCAGTCAACGCGCAAGGTCTGATAATTGTATAAGGAATTTTACTCTCTCTTAAACTATCTTCCCCGCGCAATTTCCAAGTCAGAATACCTCCCAATTGCTCGTTCATTCTCACGGCGGGGGGTTCTTCTGCAAGGTTGATACCGGGGCGATTGGGACGAGTTACACCCGCCGAACTAATTAGTACAAATTGTGGCAAGGTTTCACCACCGTAAGCTTTAATCGATTCTACTTGCAAAGCAAAATGACCTGGCATAAAGTTGGGATTTAATTCGCCGTCGTACTCAAACTTACTTAGCATTAATTGCAAAGAGCAAATATTTTGAGTATTGATTAATTCCTTACTATCTAAGGTTTTAGCCCGAAATACTGGAACTAATTGGTTAAAAGGAATCCGCACATCTATCCAACTATTATCTACAGTATCGAAGGAGTGGCAATAAGCTACACCATCCCACTTTGACTCGGTACGCGCTAGAAACTTGTAACGTTGACCATCGCCTTTAACGCGCAGTTCTATACCTTCATAGGTAGATAAATCAAGGGGGAGAGCTATATTTTTAGTTCTTACAGAAGCAAAACCACCAGAGTTTTGAGTAGATACATTGCCTGTAAATACTGCCATATTATCAATAAATTTGATTTCGCTTTCGCTGACCCCGCCCATTACTACATCATCTACTGCGCCCCAAATCTCTTTTAAATCTGCGGAGGGATTATTAAAGTCAAATATAAGTTGGTCTGTAGATTTATTGAGATACTTCGCCGCTTGGACGAGATTTTTTACTCCCAGATAATCCACATTTTCCGGGGTATCGCCAACAATTTCCGGCTGATAGAATTTAATTCCTTGATTGTACTTTGCCCGATCTGGCGTATCTCCTTCTACAGGCTGCACTTTGACTGACGTACAACAAATTACTGCACTTACTTTTGCCATTAATTGTGGAGTTAAGGTTTCGGGCTTGGTAATGTCCCCTTCGATTAATTCTACATTTTGGGGCAATAGGGATTTTGCGCGATCGCAATTTCTCACCAAACACCGTACTTGATAACCGCGATCAACTAATATTTGTACTACACGCTTACCAACCCCACCCGTCGCCCCTGCTACTAAAACGATTCCCATACTTTTACCAATAGACCTATCCTTATTATCGTTACCTAAAAACAATCGTTGCAGGCAGCCAATAAACGGAATAATGTCAAAGTAAGCTAGAGTTTTTACAAATCTACCGATATCCCACGAGGGATTTTTTTGATTCATAGCCATAGTTTAAAATTAAGCGATGGAACAGGAAGATATAGAAACGATTAACACTGGAAATCTTTTAATTGTCGATCTAGATGGAACAGTGCGATCGCCTCGTTCTGACAACAAGTTTATCGAACATCCGGGAGATCAAAAAATTATCCCAGGGGCGGAAGGCGCGATCGCCTATTTTGCAAGTGTTGGCTGGAAAATAGTAGCTGTAACCAATCAAGCGGGAGTCGCGGCGGGTAAAAAATCCCTAACTAGCTGTGTCAAAGAACAACAGCAAACAATGGTTTTACTCCCAGAAATTGAAGAAGTTTACTTTTGCCCAGATTTTGCCGGAAAAAAATGTTTCTGCGTCACACCAAAAGAAGTACGCGACTATAACAAACATCAGCTATCGGGAACCTTTCGCAAACCAAACCCCGGAATGCTATTGCTAGTAATGGAAATACATAATGCAGGCAAAACTATTTTTGTAGGCGATCGCCCCGAAGATAAACAAGCCGCAAATTCTGCCAAAATCAAGTTTCAACAAGCCGAAAACTGGCGTAGAACCTATGGCGATTCCTGAAATGAAATTGTTTTATCGGCGATTTCCAATCTGTTTACTGCAAATACTCCCCCCACTATGCTGCAATTTCAACCTCCTAACTTCGTCCAACAAGCCGTAGATACATCTTTAGGGAAAATGGTCTACTACAGCCCCGTAACCTCCTTAGAACGGCAATTACCCCCATTGATATTTCTACATAGTTTTGGCGGTGGGGCTTCTGCTTACGAATGGTCTAAAGTTTACCCAGCGTTTACTAATAATTATCGCGTTATTGCGCCAGATTTAATTGGTTGGGGAGAATCGGATCATCCAGTGCGCGATTATGGAATTGACGATTACCTCACGACTATTGCTGAATTTATATCCCAAGTTTGTAGGCTACCCGCGATCGTTGTCGCTTCTTCTCTAACTGCGGCTTTAACTATTCGCCTCGCAATTGATCGCCCAGATTTATTTAAAGCTTTAGTTTTAGTTTCTCCATCGGGGTTTGATGATTTCGGACAAGGTGCGGGGCGTAGAATACCATTACAAGTTATCAATACACCGCTAATAGATCGCTTAATCTACACTTTGGGCGCTGAAAATGAAATTGCTGTGCGGAACTTCCTCGAACGATTTTTATTTGCCAATCCCCGCCGCATTTCTCCAGAAATAGTCCAAGCTTATCTTGCTTCCGCCCAACAGCCCAACGCCATTTATGCCGCTTTAGCTTTTTTACGGGGCGATCTTTACTTTGACTTGTCTTTATATATTCAACGCTTAACTACACCTACCTTCATGCTGTGGGGAGAATCAGCACAGTTTACAGATATTAAATTGGGGCGGCGTTTGACACAACTAAATCCGTCATCCATTAAGCTCCAAAGCATTTTTGGCGCAGGTGTATTGCCTCATCTAGAAATGCCAGAAGTAGTAATTGGTTTATTAGAATTTTATTTAAGTAATATCACTTAAATAAGACTATTTATCGCTACTAAAGCAACTTATTATTTTAAATTTCGTCTTCTGACATGGGGGGCAGTTTATGCTTAAATTTGTCCTTAAACTACTATAGTTGCAATTTTGAACCATTAAATAAATACCTCTATATAAGTAGACAAAATAGGAACAATATACACTTTAATGAATCTAAGTAATTAAGAAAACAGTTAATAAACTTCTTAAAAGGAATCTGTACTAATGGCTATTTTTTCAAATCGCTTGCAAGCAAGAACCGCCGGAATCATGGCGATCGCCCTTAGCGCTGGTAGTATTGCCCCAGCAATTATGGCTGCGCCTTCCTTTGCTCAAAACACAACTTTCAACGATGTATCTAGCAATTACTGGGCAAGTTCTTTCATTGGTGAACTTTCAAGACGCGATATTATTGCCGGGTTTCCTGATGGTACTTTCCGCCCCGATCAAAACGTAACCCGCGCTCAGTTTGCGGCAATTGTCCGTAAAGCCTTTGAAAAAAACCCTGAACGCAACGTGATCAATTTTACTGATGTGCCAGCAAACTATTGGGCATCTAGTGCAATTGAAGAAGCCTATAGAACAGGCTTTCTTTCCGGCTATCCAGGAAATCGTTTTCAACCAGAACAAAATATTCCCCGCGAACAAGTTTTAGTATCTTTGGCTAGTGGTTTAGATTACAACTCAAACAATTCAAATACTCTGAGCCAATACTACAACGACGATAACAGCATCTCTAGTTATGCTCGTAATCCGATTGCAGCAGCAACAGAAAGGGCAATTGTTGTTAACTATCCCAACGTTAAATTTCTTAACCCCACGCGCACAGCAACCCGCGCTGAGGTAGCAGCCTTTATCTACCAAGCTTTGGTAGAGTCGGGGCAAGTATCGGCAATTAATTCAGCTTACGTTGTCGGACAAGCCCAAACCACTACTCCCACCACACCCCAAGCGATCACAATCCCTTCAGGAACTACTATTCCGGTCAAGTACGACCAAGCCGAGCGGATTTTGGTCACAAAAGACGAAACGGCTCCGTTGACGCTGACAGTAGCCCAAAACGTTGTCACCAGTGGAGGCACAATTTTAATGCCCGCAGGTAGCAAAGTAGTTGGCGAGTTGCGCCCAGCCCAAGGGGGTTCGCAATTTTACGCTAAGGAATTGGTATTGTCTGGCGGTCAGAGGTACGATATTAGCGCCACTTCGGAAGTAATTACAAAAACTGAGCGTATCCGCAAAGGGATTAATGTCGGTAATGTAGTTAAAGATGCGGCTTTGGGTGCTGCGGCTGCGGCGGCAATTTCTGCCGTCACAGGCGATCGCGCGATCGCTACGGAGGAAGTTTTAGGCGGTGCGGGTGTTGGTACTTTAGTCGGCGTATTCTTGGGTAGAAATAGTGTTGATTTAATCGCCATCGATCCCGATACCGATTTGCCCCTAACCTTGACTTCAAATTTGGCGCTCAACCGCTAAAGTAAAGGCAACCAGACAATAAACTCTGTTCCTAGACCATTTTGTGCAGGGCTGAAAACTTCAATTTCACCCTGCATTTGTTCTACCAATTCCAGGGCGATCGCAAGACCCAATCCTGTACCCGGAATTGCCGAATTTTCCTGTACTCCTCGATAATGTCGCTCGAATACTTTTTCTAAATCATTGGGGGGAATTCCTCCCCCAGTATCGCTAACGGCTACGCCTTGAAAGCTAGGGCGCGTAAGCCCAGCACAAATCTTAATTTGCCCTCCTTCGGGGGTGTATTTCAAAGCATTATCAATCAAATTGCTCAATACTTCCCGCAATGCCCTTTCGTCAGCTTTAACGGCGACTAAATTTGCCGGGATTTCTGCGTATAATTGTAAATTTCTCTCCAGCGCGATTGCTTTTGCTGATTCTACTAGGGGCGCTAATATAGCTCCTACAAATAATTGGTTGCTACTGGCGGCGGGTAACAAAGGCAGGAGTTTTAGCTTGGATGTTAAAGCTTTCTGTGGTTCTAAATCGTCTATCGTCAAATCTATAGCTTGATCAAATTGTTTGAGAAATTCTTGCAGGCGATCGCTTTCACGAATAATATTATCAGCTACAGCCCTATTTGCGTCTTCGGGTGTAAAGCGTTTGAGCAATAACTTGCCAAAGGTTCGCAATGCCGTTAACGGGTTGCGGAATTGGTGCAATAAGTTATCTAATAAGTCTCTTTGCTGCTGCTGTAAATTTTGCTGTTTGTTTAGTTGTTGCTCTACCCATTCTCTGCGCCGATCAATTGAATGGGCGATCGCTAAAGTTTGAGCAATAGTTTCAATTTCTTTACGCTCGGTTTCATTCCAGGGGCGATCTTCTCTCCCCGTTACTAGCAATCCCGTCAACAGCCCTTCATACACTAAAGGCAATACCATTTGTCTAGTCAGGCTTAAGGGCTGCATCGGTGTTTTGTCTTGCCAGAATTCTCTTGCAGGCAAGGGTACAGGGGTAGGCGCGTTATTTGGGAGAATTTTTGGCGTATTCTCCCCCGCCTCTTGCAATAACATACCTCCTTTGGCGGCTTTTGCTTTTTGCCAAGCGGCTAAATCAGGATAAGCAAATACGGGAATTAACTTAGCTTGGCTGCTTTCTTTTTCTTCCAATTCCTCAGTTAAATACACGATGCTCCATACCGCTCCCAATCTCTGGGTGAGCATAGCAACTTGGACTTGACATAAAGCAACAAAATCAGCACTGGTCAGCATTCTTCACATACTAAAACTTATTTGGCTTGCCCACACTACCGGGATTGCCTCATATTAACAAGGGAACTTAGCTATTAGCTGTTTCCAGCGCCGATGGAATTTTTTTGCCGCAATCCCATTGTCTAACTTTATTCTTAACTCGCATCTTTAACTATTGTTAACTTTATTAAACAAACTCTTAACTTTAAACCAGTTTTTAACCATATTTTGATGACTTTGTATCAAATGCTTAATATAACTTGATTTTAAAAATTCAGAAAGATATACTGACGAGTAAATTGTAGCCATAACTACAATATTTGCTCGTTTAAAGAGGAGGACAAAGAGTTGGCAAGAAGACGGAAACGGAAAAGTCGTCGTCGTCAAGAGGGTCGCCGAATCCTGGAACACGTACCTCAATTTAGCATCGAAAGTGGGGAAGATAAGCCTGTAACCGCCGCCAGAAAATATATTCAAGCGGAGGGTATCTTACCGCCAGCCCTGCTACTTGTCAAACGGAACGAACACACGACTGATCGTTACTTTTGGGCAGAAAAAGGGTTGTTTGGGGCGCAGTACGTTGAAGAGAATCATTTTTTGTTTCCTAGTCTGCGGTTTTTAGAAAATCCTACAGAAAAGGAATTAGTTACCATCCGCAAGTAAAGGCGATGTTAATAAATTAAGTGGTATTAATCGGCTATAAATCCTTTAAGATATTGATTTTGAGGTTTTTTATCGAAAGTACCAGGGTGTGAAAATTAATTTTAGGCGAATTGTGACCCTACTCAAACAACTAGGTTTGGGTGGGGTAATTTTTTGCTGAATAAATGATTACTCGCGCTCGCTCGCCTCTGTGAAGGGGATAGCTTGGCGTAGTTCAAGAATTTCATCGCGGTGGGCTTTAACCCAAATTGACACATCCTGATCGCCTGAAGGTTGCAACTTTAAAGATACCTGTTCTGTACGACCAGCTTTTCTCCAGTAAAAAATCCCTGCTATGGGGGAAGCAAGTAGTAACAACAGCAAGACTTTACCCAAACTGGGAAACAAGGTTGACAGCGCCAAAATCAAGCTAAAAATACCAGCACTGGCAAGGATTGTCAGCAGAATTGCTAGAAAAATACTAGGTCTAACTAAACCCGTAAAAGTAACAGAGTTATTTTCTTGATTTAGACTTTCAACGCGATAGGCGCGGCGGTCAAAATACTCTTGTAGTTGAGCCATTAGGGCGGCTTCCGGTTGCTGAGAGATTAATTCTACTTGCTCGGTACGATCTTTAGCAGAGGCGCGAATAAAGAAAAACAAGCCTGTTGCTAACACCAAAGTCAAGACAAAAAGTGAGGGAATAGTTGCAGTATTCACGGCTTAAGGGTTAAAACTCATACCAACTTCTTTATTATTGGCTACCCAGGGTTAGTAGTGATATATTCTCGCCAAAGACGAGCCAAGTCTTGAGATTGAGTTTGCCATTGGGGATTAATTTGGTACATTCTCCTCGGACGACCGCGTCCTTGAACTTTTTTCCAATAACCAGCGATCGCTTTTTCGTCTTCTAGAAATTTAATGGCACTATACAAAACTGTGTCAGACAGCCGATAGCCAGGATGCTGGGTTTCTAATAGAGCAATAAGCTCTGTACCATAGGATTCTTTTTCGACTAAAACGGAAAGAACATAACATACTGCTAGTTCTTGACCTAAATAAGTTGGAGGACGATGGCGAAAAAACTCATAGATATGCTCAAGGTTCATGTGTCGCTCTCCTAGTAAAGTTTTGATAGACGTAGGATTGTGATTAGCTTCTTTGCAGTGGCTTGAGACAGGATAATAAAGGGAGTATAAAAAAATCCAGTAAACTTTATTTTTCTCGGATTGTCAATTAACCTCTTAAATACTTATATAATTGTGAATTTTTGTAGACATTATGGGTGTAAATATTTCAAAACAACAAAGTTGAGGGCTTTGGGTGACTACCGTTGCTGGCGTAATTTTGCGGATAAATAACTAGATCAAGGGAACTTTTGAGATAATTAGAGTCCTAAGCTGCTAAAAAGTAGATTTGAGGCAATCTTAAACGGTTTATTGAGGTTTGTCTGCCAAAATCATAAAATTGCTTCTGTAAGCTAAGATGCGATAGCGCCAGCGCGCTCGCAGAGCTTCGCACTTAAAGACGTGCTAAATCAAAAATTATAGTGAATTGCTCAAATATAAAGGTATAGATTTATAGCACCCATAGGGAATTATTTATTGTGGAAAAGTCAGAATTAAAATCTCCTCCCGTCGCCCTCCAGCAAATAGCTGTGGCGTTTCGTTTAGCTGGCTGGGCTAGTTTTTGGGTGCAATTGGTATTGGGGGTCGTTTCTACCTTAGTGTTAATATTTGCCAGCCTAGGGCGAGATATAGCTACTCAAGGGCAAAGAAGTACGGGAACTGGGATTGGGATAGTTTTTGCTGTAAGTGGAATTATTACTTTAGGAATTGGCGGTTATATAGCGTTTCGTTATACCCGGATTGGTAGACGCTTACAATCGACTAATTCTAGTAATCGTCCGCGCAAAGCTGATACAGTTCAAATTTTGCGCTTAGGGTTAATTGTTAATTTGGTAGGAACATTACTCACTATTTTAGGGGCGCAGGCGATCGCCGGAATTTTGTTATTGCGCTCTTTATCTTTACCTCAAGGTTTTGGCGCGGCTATTTACAACCCCCAACAAGTTATCCGCCCAGTAGATATTTTTGTAGTCCAGGCAAATACTAATACTGTTGCGGCTCATTTTGCCGGACTTATAGCAACGCTATTTTTACTCAATCGCGTTACTAAATGAACCAAAAAAGATATTATATGTTGAACTATGGGCAGAAAAATTAGGTAATAATCCGTGCTGGATATTAAACAAATTAGAGAACATCCTCAAACGGTGCTTGAATTACTAAATCGTCGTGGCGAGTACGATTTAGAGCCGATTTTGCAGTTAGACAAGCAGATGCGAGAACTGGAGGCAAAAAAATCGCACCTCCAAGCCCGGAGTAATGAAATTGGTAAGTTAGTCGGGCAAAAAATGCAAGCTAATCCTCAAGATGAGGAAATTGCAGCTTTAAGAAGTGAAGGTAACGAAGTTAAAACCCAAGTGGGCGAATTAGAACCCCAAGAGCGGGAATTGATTGAGCAACTAAAAACCCTACTTTTAGCTTTGCCAAACTTGCCTAGCGCCGCTACACCAATAGGAAGAAGTGAAGCTGAGAATATTGAAGTCCGCCGATGGGGAGATGAATTTATCCCCCAAAACCCGGATATTTTGCCCCATTGGGAAATTGGCGAAAAACTAGGAATATTTAATTTTGAGAGGTCGGCAAAAGTTGCCCAAAGTCGGTTTGTGACGCTATTAGGAGCGGGTGCAGCTTTGGAAAGGGCATTAATTCAATTTATGCTAGAGCGCCATATTGGGGTGGGGTACATAGAGGCGATGCCACCAGTATTAATTAATACGCAATCCCTCACAGCAGCAGGACAATTGCCCAAGTTTGCGGAAGAAAGCTTTAAATGTGCAGAAGATGATTTATGGCTAAGTCCAACGGCAGAAGTGCCGATTACAAACTTGTATCGAGAGGAGATTTTAGCGGTCGAAAACTTACCAATTTATCATTGTGCGTATACGCCTTGTTTTCGCCGAGAAGCTGGCTCTTACGGGCGCGATACACGGGGTTTAATTCGCCTGCATCAATTTAATAAAGTTGAATTAGTTAAATTTGTTCATCCTAATAATTCTGAAGATGAGCATCAAAAATTAGTCCAAGATGCAGAAGCTATTTTACAAGCCTTGCAGTTACCTTATCGAGTTTTAGAGCTATGCACTGGCGATATGGGGTTTTCGGCGGCGAGGTGCTACGACTTGGAAGTATGGCTACCATCGGCAGGGAAATATCGAGAAATTTCTAGCTGTTCTAACTGTACAGATTTTCAAGCACGTAGAGGGCAAATCCGCTTTAAGGAAGCGGGGAAAAAAGGTACGCAGTTCATTCATACCCTAAATGGTTCGGGATTAGCTGTAGGGCGGACAATGGCGGCAATTTTAGAAAATTACCAGCAGCCCGATGGGACGGTGAAAATACCAGAGGTATTACAAACTTATCTCAAACGCGAAGTCTTATAACTGTCCTAGCTGGGAAGTTAGGTTTTTTGTGCCATAGTGATGACCGTTGAAGATCAAGTCAATAATAAAATACGGTTTTGTCAGTCTTAAGAGCTTTGGCTTAAGTTCATGCTTATATCGCTCACGTTCGCTTCCTGTCATTTTTTGCAGCCCAAGCCTTATTGAAACAAAACCTTGCTTTTTACCTGTTTTATACATACCCTGACGAGATAAGTACACCAACTAATAATTCCTAGCAACTTAGAGCCATCTTCAATTAAATCTGCCAAATTAGGTTTTAGTAGGTGAAAAGCCTGCTGGAACAAGTCGATGAAAATTGACAAACCAAAAAAGCTGAGAGCTAAGAGCAAAAGCAGAAATTCTGTTTTTAAAATTATCTTTCTAAATGTCACCAGGTAAGTTAGCAGTGTTGGTACATAACCGGCATAAAATAATTTTTCAGAAATATTCAAGTAATCTGGAAAGACACTTTCGTGTATCAAGAAAAAATCGTCGAATAGAAGAATAATCGTTAAAACGCCGGAGAACAAGAAAAAAGAGGCAAACTTGGTGTTTTTAACAACTCCTCGGAAGACTATAAAGCTAAACAAGCAAATAGCGGCAGAGGAACACCACAGCAAAATACCAAGGTTTGAGAGTAAGCCAATATAAAATGGTACCCCCATTATCGCTGACGGGTCACGAGTGAAATACGATATTGGTATCCCAGCTAGTTGACTTGCAAGGGTTAGAGCTAGTAGTGCGACTATTGCTGGTATATAAATATACGCCAGTAATGGGTTCAGAGGTTTTACTTGGCAGTGCCAGAGTGATTTCACGTGCATAATGATCGACTTGCTTTTACTGCAACTCACATCTTTAACTCAATTCAGTATTTATCATTAGATTAAGTAAATATTAACATAAGGTTAATTGCATAAGTAGCACTGCAATGTTTCTTTTTATACAATTGCCGCAAGAGAGAAACCTTAGAATTAGACTGGATACGATAAGATAACTTCCATCTCTCGCTTCTTACCCATAACAGCATCGTAAAAAGTAGCAACTACTTCCAGCGATCGGATTTGATTGCTTGTTTAAAAAGCGCGTCACGCCTTGCTATTGAACTGACCACCTAAATTGCCAAGAAAATTATAATTAGTATGCCCCGATTTACCGCTAGCTATTTTTAATGCGGGTTAATGCGATCGCACTATTATAAAAACCTACTCTTAATTCCTCTTCCTTTACCCCGTGCAAGGCGACATCAGCGTAGAATTGAAGAAATGTTGCGTTTAATTAAAATTTTCTATGTCAGTATTGGCAGCGATCGCAGTTTTAGCGGTGCTTATAGTAGTACACGAACTCGGACACTTTGTAGCCGCCCGTTCTCAGGGTATTCACGTTAACCGTTTTTCTTTAGGTTTTGGCCCTGTTTTATTTAAGTATCAGGGAACAGAAACCGAGTATGCTGTTAGAGCCTTTCCCCTCGGTGGTTTCGTTGGTTTTCCTGATGACGACCCTGATAGTAAAATTCCCCCCAACGACCCCGATTTACTGGGCAATCGCCCGGTAATTGATCGCGCGATCGTCATTAGCGCTGGAGTAATTTCTAATTTAATTTTTGCTTACTTACTACTGGTTACACATATTGGCTTTGTGGGCATTCCCCAAGCTAGTTTACCAGGGGTATTAGTACCGGAATTAGCTGCAAATGTTAGTAGAGTTGCAACGGATGCGGGAATTAAACCCGGCGATGTAATTTTAGGAGTAAACGATCGCACTTTTGGTAATTCCTTACAAGAAATGGAGGCTTTGAGCCAAATTATCAGAAAGAGTGCAGGACAGCCACTCCAGTTAAAAATTGGGCGTAAAGACGAGCAATTAACCGTCAATGTTACCCCAGAAGCAAAAACAGGTGATCGCGGTAGTATTGGCATTGCTTTAGCTCCTAATGGCAGCGTAGAACGCACGAAAGTTAGTGTGTTAGATGCTTTTAGCGCGGCGGCTATAGAATTTCAACGTATTGTCGTGTTAACTATTGGTGGTTTTGGGCAACTAATCGGCAACTTTGGCGAAACGGCGGGTCAAATTTCTGGCCCCATTGCGATCGTTGATTTTGGTGCAAAAATTGCTCGTTCGGATGCTGCTAATTTGCTGCAATTTGCGGCTTTAATTAGCATTAACCTGGCAGTAATCAACACTTTGCCCTTACCTGCTTTAGATGGCGGTCAATTGGCATTTTTGTTATTTGAAGCTGTACGCGGCAAACCTTTACCTGCAAAAATTCAAGATGGGGTAATGCAAACTGGGCTGATGTTATTGTTAGGTTTGGGAATATTTTTAATCGTGCGCGACACGGCAAACTTGGAGTGGGTACAAAAGCTATTTCAGTGAGCATAACTCGCAAATGGGCGGTTAAAAAGCAACGGGCGTTAGAGATTTTGGTGCGTTTGAAAACTCTTTATCCAAACGCACCTTGTACGCTAAACTACGAAACCCCCGTACAACTTCTGGTGGCAACTATTTTATCGGCGCAATGCACCGACGAGCGAGTTAATTTAGTTACGCCAGAGTTGTTTCGCCGTTTTCCCGATGCGGCGGCTTTGGCAAAGGTTGAAATTGAAGAAATAGAAGTTTTAATTCGTTCTACAGGCTTTTTTCGCAATAAAGCTAAAAATATTAAAGCGGCTTGCGCTTTGATAATTCAAGAATTTAACGGACAAGTACCTGCAAGTATGGAGCAATTGTTAAGGCTTCCAGGAGTAGCGCGAAAAACGGCGAATGTAGTATTAGCGCATGGTTACAACATTAATGCTGGGGTAACGGTAGATACTCATGTTAAACGGTTATGCGATCGCCTAGGCTTGACAGAATATACCGATCCCATCCGCATTGAGCGCGATTTGATGCGCTTGTTGCCTCAGCCAGACTGGGAAAATTGGTCAATTAGATTGGTCTACTACGGTAGAGAAGTTTGTAAAGCTAGAAGTCCACGATGTGACGTTTGCATACTTGCAGATTTGTGTCCGTCGGCGGTGTTACCTGTAGATAATTAAATGGGTGAATCGAATTAAAGCTGCGATGATAAATGAAGGGTGATTTTTGTCTACCTAACTTAGATTTAACAAAATTTCATTCCACTTTATTTTATGAATACTCTTAAGTTCTTTATCTTCTTCTACTAATTTTGAATAACTTGCAATAAAATCCTCTAGCGACGTAATTAGCCTTAAATAATATTTAAGTGTTGGTAAGATTCCATTAATAATAATCTGACAGCCATGCTCTTTAGCTATATTCTTAACCTCTATCGTAATGACTTCAGATTGAGATACTTCTATGTCAGCCGATGAAAATATACAATATCTTCGGGGATTAAACTTAATAATCTTATCTTTTGCAATTCGTATTATTTGCATATCAATCTTTTTGCCATGTTTGATCTCGATAGCTTCAATTAAACTTTTATTTTTGTCAAAAATTTCTATGTCTCCTGCACTTTTCGATGTGAGGTCAGAAGCCGTATGACTTCCTAATGGCTTTAAGCTACATGAATTATATCTTTCAACTTCCACAAGTAACAGTTGGTAGATAGCATAAAATGCAAGCACAGGTAGTTTTGAAGCTCCAGAAGTTTTATAGCTAAACTCAAAATGTTCGTCTAAACAACTTAAAATAGCATTAATGTCTAATTTATCGGCATTCGATAATCTGGTAATTATTACTTTGCTTTTTTTTATCCCTTTTCTAACTTGATGAAGAAAAAATATTAAAATAATTTCCGCTTGTTCAGGTTCACTTTGAACATAATCAATAACTTGCAAAAAAGCTTTTTTGACAGCTTTATCGCTAATTTTACCATTGTAATCAACAGTGTAAGGGTAAGGTTGCTCCAAAGAACGGGTTAGCCAACCACTTTCAGCCATTGCTGGAAGTCCCAATTCTTTTAACGTAGGTGTAATATGCTGAGTATCGATAGTTCTACCTGAAAAGCCACCTTCCATATTAGATTGATGATATCTAATATCTTGCGCTGGATAAAGTATTTTATGAACTAATAAAGTTATCAAAACAGTATATACACCTTTTTGCAGGAAACACTTTTGAGCAATTTCACTTAAAAAGTCTTGCTTCTCAATACTAATCATTTCTTGTATATCTTCAATATCTTCTGAAGCTTCATAGCTTTGTATCAATTTATCTCTATGATTCATAGAATTAAAAACTGGTAGTTTTAACTGAATATTTTTGACTGAAAAAACCTTAGAATCGTTGCTTTGTATGTATTGATGTTGAAATGTAGAAGCAAGTATTTGTTTTTTTATTTGCATAGCCAATTCATAGATCATAGGAACGCAAACCGAGTTACCAACTTGTTTGTAAGATTCTCCTAAATTACTATGAACTCTAAAATCATCAGGGAAGCCCATTAAGCGATAGCACTCTTTAATAGTCAATTTACGAACTACATTTTCTTTGGGAATGTAAATAAAGAATCTTCCAGAGGTTTCTTGAGAAGGGATAGTAGGATGAACTCCTACTATGGAGTAAATTCTATTAGGTTGATGATGTACTCGTGAAAGATGATGAGTATTAGGTCTTACTCCTTTTTTCCAAATGTTTTTATTACGATACCCGACAAAAATTAAATTAGACACTTGTTCTTTGGGGTTATCTATTATTGTATATTCCTCACTTTTTAAGTATTCAAAAGCATTGTTTTGACATAAAAAATCTTGTAGCTGAGGAACAGGATGAACTAAATTAAGCTTACTAAAATTAAATTTTATGTTTTTGGTTGCAATAATAATGATTCTTTCCCTATTTTGGGCAACCCCAAAGTTTTTAGCATTTAAAACCTTGTAGTCAACCAAATAGCCTAAATCTTCTAAAGCATAAAGAATTACATCTAAAGTTCTGCCTTTATCGTGATGAATTAAGTGCTTTACATTTTCTAAAATAACTACGCTTGGACTTTTAGTTGCAATAATTTCACAGATATAAAAAAAGAGCGTACCCCTCGTATCTTGAAAACCTCCGCGTTTTCCACAAATGCTAAAAGGTTGACAAGGAAATCCTGCTGTTAAAATATCAAAGTTTGGTATCGCTTTAATATTTATTTGAGTGATATCGCCTTGGGGAATTTCTCCAAAATTATTAAAGTAAACTTTCTGACAAGCTTCATCTATTTCACAAGAATAAACACACTGATAACCTGCTCTTTCAAAAGCCAGCCTAAAACCACCAATTCCTGCAAAAAGATCGATAAACTTTAACATATTGATAGATTCAATTAAACATCAGATTTATATCAAGTGCGCTTACTACTCTTGTAGGATACGTTAATCAAAAAGCAGTATGACTAGCCTGCAATAAGTTAAGTAGAAAATGCCAGCCTATTAAGTTATTATGCAAATTAGATGTGATTAATGCGATCGCACAGTCTACAAAGCCACAGTTTGACCAGTTTGAGCGGAACGCCTAGCTGCATCAGCTACTTTAAGCGCGTACAGGCTTGCTGTGGAACTAACATATAACTGCGTCCCATTGATTAAATGGTTTAATAGCATATCTGTATCTTGGGCAAATAAACCCCGGCGCGTACCTACTTCGATGAGTTTTGTCCCTTCCGCATTGATTAATTTGCCATCTTCCTTATCAAAACTTAAACCGCCTTTTTCGCCATCAACAGTAAATTTACGTTCGTCTATCCAGATAGTTTCACCTTTACCATAAACAACTTCAGCAATAAGTCCGT
Organism: Chlorogloea sp. CCALA 695; assembly: GCF_003003885.1. Lineage (GTDB taxonomy): Bacteria > Cyanobacteriota > Cyanobacteriia > Cyanobacteriales > Chroococcidiopsidaceae > Aliterella. Next base: position 55,790 of record NZ_PVWN01000020.1, read on the forward strand.
TAGTAAACTGCAACTGTGTTGTACATAAACAAGCCTTGTAAAACTCTCCATCCATCCCCCAATAGCGATTTTGACAGCTAATAGTCGCAACAGTGCCAAATAAATCGGTCAGGCGGTGAAGCCGCGATACTGCGCCACTCAAGGGAAATCCAAATAATTCTTTGTTGTAAGTCCAACGCTGAGGTGCAGGAGATTGATGATTTAAGGTGCTATAACGGGCGTAAAATGGATTACCAGTGGCTGATAAATTTTCTTTTAAGGCTTGGTGCAATCCGCCGAGTAATTCTATATGTTCTACGTGCAGTAGTTTATTTTGCCGATTCGCTAGGTTAATTAGTTCTTCCGCTTCGTGTACATCTAAAGACAAAGGATACTCAACTACAACGTGCTTTCCGTGTTGCAAGGCTTGATGACAAACGGAACCATGTTCGCTATTGATAGTTGCAACAATTACTAAATCTATATCTAAGCTTACTAAGTCTTCTACAGATGCGATCGCCTCCACTGCATATTTTTGAGCAAATTCGGCGGTTTTCTCAGGCGTACTACCAACTACTGCTACTAATTTAGCTCTCAAGTCTTGCTGCAATATCTCGGCTCTAAGCTTTGCTACAAAACCCGTACCAACTAAACCTACTCTAATCGGGGTATTTATTTCTAAAGAATTAACCATGATTTTCTCTTCCTTAATAATTTTATTTTTTACGCTTAATTCGTCTAATTTGCTCAGATTCTTCTAAAATTTCTTCTATCCCGCCTTCACCAATGTTTTGAACATAGTTAATCTTAATTTCTTCTAATAAATCTACGAGCAAGTTTTGAATTTCTTTAAGATTATGTTCTTTTTGCAACTCTGTTTCTAGAGTTTTACTAAAATTGTCAGTTAGCTGCTGCCACATTTTTGCACTTGTTCGATCTTCCGTCATATTTACGATCACACTATAAGCAGATTTGGCAATCTCACTCGCTAACTGCTTCGGCAAATTACTTACCCCTGGCACGTTTTGAAGCTGTTTGTATACTGGAGACTGATTAAGTATAGTTTGAAGATTGTAATGTATCAACGCTTCTACGTCCGGCTGAATTTTTGGGATAACTTGATGAACGCTTAATTTTACTAAGCGAGATGCGATCGCACTAATTTCATGAGTGTTATTAATATCTATATAACCACCACTTTTAGAACGTAGCAGTCGGCGACTAATGCTACCATTAATAATTGCTTCTTGAAGCTGATCTATGATTCTAACCCCAACAACTTCGGTAATTTCTTCGGCAAAATTAGCAACAAAATCGTGATTAATTTGCGATCGTACGGCTGTAAGATTTAGTAGCTGAGATTGATAGAGGCGAATCGTTACCGGAATTACTCGCAACCACCGCAACACAGGTACTAGCAGCAAAATATCGTACCAGCGCCGTAACATTGCTTCTAACCAACTTAATCTGTTGCGGAGGCTAATAAAAAATGTCCGAATTAAAAAATCTAGACTAAAGATGACTACAAATGGTAAATCTATTAACCAAAAATTATCTATAAATTGACTATTTTCTCCTATATCTCGATAGTAATTAGTTTCAATTAAAGGGCGTAATTGAGTATTAAAAAAACTAATTTCTTTCTGCCAATCTGCTTGAGATAAATATAATTGACTCCAAAATAATGTAAAGGCTTCGTGGGCTGATGCTTCTATAGAACGATTATTAAAATTAGCTACATGGAGACGCATTAATCTTTTAATTTTAGCTAAACTTCCCGTTTTACCTGCCACATCAAAAGGATTATCTTCAATCATTTCATTGCTAAGTTGACGCAATTGTTGCAACAAGTTTTCAACTTCTAGGGATTGCAATCCTGTTTGCTCAACTTGGGTTTCTAATTGCTCAACTTTATTGAGATATCTTTGAGTTTCGCGGTGGGGTTCTATACCTTTAACTTGGTCATAGTATTTAACTATTGTAGGTGCTTCAGCAAAGTAAAAATCTCGCCAAGGTATGTAACTAAGATCGAAACCTACTAAAATTAAGTTTGCCAAGGCAATAATTGCTAGTAACTTTTCTAACCAAAGATTGCGGCGAACAGATTTTTTTTTAGCTTTTATTTGTTGAACCGATAGCATAACTTACGTAAAGCAGTGAAAAAATATGTATATCTTTTGGTTGAGACTTCGCAAAGCACAAGCAAAGACTTACCCAAAATAGTACGATCTTTTCAGTCTGTTCTCAAGAATGGCTAAAATAAGGAAATACTGGCTTTTTGCGTATTACCAATGACTTTAACTGCTGTAAAACCACCCCGCTTAAATTCTCCTACCCTACATCGGCTACCTAACGGTTTGACAATTGTAGCCGAGCAAATGCCAGTAGAAGCCGTTAACCTAAGTTTGTGGGTTAATGTGGGTTCTGCTAATGAACCTGATAATATCAATGGTATGGCTCACTTTCTCGAACATATGGTTTTTAAAGGAACTAAACGTATTGTGAGCGGGGAATTTGAACGCCGAATTGAGGAGCGAGGAGCGGTTACTAATGCAGCAACTAGCCAAGATTACACTCATTACTACATCACCACCGCCCCAAAAGATTTTGCCAGCCTCGCACCTCTGCAAATTGATGTAGTGCTTAATTCCTTAATTCCTGACGATGCTTTTAGTCGAGAAAAGTTAGTTGTTTTAGAAGAAATCCGCCGCAGCGATGATAATCCTCGTCGGCGCACTTTTGCCCAAGCAATGCAAACCGCTTTTGATCGTTTACCTTATCGTCGCCCGGTATTAGGAGAATTTGACGTAATTTCTCAACTTCAGCCGCAACAAATGCGCGATTTTCATACCTCTTGGTATCAACCTAACTCAATTACCGCCGTCGCTGTGGGTAATTTACCCGTAGATGAATTAATTAAAATTGTTTCCGATGGTTTTACCGAATCTACTAATCCCTTACCAGTTATTAACCATCCACCTTTAGCAAATACCCTTAAAGAAGAACCTGCTTTTACAGAAATTGTCCGCCACGAGTTAAAAGATGATAGTCTACAACAAGCTCGATTAGTAATGGTTTGGCGCGTTCCAGGATTGAGCAACCTTCAAGAAACTTACGCTTTAGATGTCTTAGCAGCAATTTTAGGTTCGGGGCGTACTTCAAGGCTAGTACGAGATTTGCGGGAAGAAAAAGGACTTGTTTCGAGCATTTCTGTAAGCAACATAACTCAACGCTTGCAAGGTACTTTCTATATTTCTGCAACGCTTCCGGTAGAAAACTTAGCCCAAGTAGAAACAGCCATCGCCCAGCATATAAATACTATTCAAACTCAGCCTGTGGAAGAATGGGAAATTGCCCGGATTCGTACTCAAGTAGCAAACAGATTTATTTTTGCTAACGAAACTCCGAGCGATCGCGCGGGTTTATACGGTTATTATCAATCTATGGTAGGAAACCTAGAACCAGCCTTTGATTACCCTTCTAGGATTCAAGCCTTGGATGTGTCGGTAATGCAATCCGCCGCCCAAAAGTATCTCTCACCTAATGCTTACGGTGCGGTTATTCTCAAGCCTTAATTAAGTATGTGGACGCAAATAGCCGCGCATATCTCCCAAGTTCAACCAAAGTTTAAAATTGCCAGTCATCACCCGGTAAGTGGTGGCTGCATCAATCAAGGTTACGCGGTTAGCGATGGAGAGCGCACTTACTTTGTGAAACTAAATGAAGCTGCTAAAGTTGAGATGTTTGCAGCCGAAGCATTAGGGTTGCAGGAAATGGCGCAAACAAACACTATCCGCGTCCCAAAACCGATTTGTTGGGGAGTAGCTGAAAATTCGGCTTACATCGTCTTAGAGTGGCTAAAATTGGGCGCTGGAACTACTAATTCTTGGCAGGAAATGGGACGCAACTTAGCCGCAATGCACCGCGCTAATAGCTCTAATAGTTTTGGGTGGGAACAAAACAATACGATTGGTTCTACACCGCAGATTAATAATTGGACTAAAGACTGGGTAGAATTTTATGCTCAACACCGTTTAAGTTATCAATTTCAATTAGCTAAACGTAAGGGGGGAAATTTCCCTCAGCAAGAACAATTGTTAGCATATCTCCCCCAATTGCTATCGCACCAAGTGCAACCATCTTTAGTACACGGGGACTTGTGGGGAGGTAACGCCGCTTGTACAGAGGGAGGAGAACCAGTCATTTTTGACCCTGCAACCTATCATGGCGATCGCGAAGTCGATATTGCCATGACAGAACTATTTGGCGGGTTTCCGGCGGCTTTTTATCACGGCTACAACGAGGTTTTTCCTTTAGCTCCGGGTTACGAGCAACGCAAAACTTTGTATAACCTTTACCACATTCTCAATCACTTTAATTTATTTGGTGGTGGTTACGCATCTGCGGCTAATCGCATGATTTCTCAAATTCTTAACATTATATAATTCTCACCATCATATAGAAGACGTTGCGGTGCAACGTCTCTACGTTACCAAATTTGCCTGTGAAAACTGCTACTCTTTTTTACCAATTATTTCAAGAATTTCCGAGTATATTTTTTGAATTGATTGGTCAACCTGGTACTCAAGCTAATGCTTATCAATTTACCTCTATTGAGCTTAAACAAGTTGCCTTCCGCTTGGATGGGTTGTTTTTACCCTCCCCAGACGAACCAAATTTACCTATATACTTTGTTGAAGTACAGTTTCAAAAAGACGAAACATTTTACTATCGTCTTTTTGCAGAAATCTTTTTATATTTGTACCAATACAAAACTATAAATAATTGGCAAGCAATTGTAGTTTATCCAAAGCGGAGTATAGAATCTGAGCCACCGTTACCTTATCAATTCATCTTAGGGGGCGATCACGTTAAAAGAATATACTTAGACGAACTTGGGCAAAATCAGTCTCTTGGTGTTGGGATTATTCAGTTAGTGGTAGAAAACGAGAAAATAGCCGCCACTACAGCTAAATCGCTAATTGCTAAAGCCCGACAACAGTTAACTGACGAACAATTGCAGCAGCAGATTATCGAGTTTATTGAGACGATAGTAATATACAAATTTCCTTCTCTTAGCCGTCAGGAGGTTGAAGCAATGTTAGGTTTAGACTTGATTAGAAATACCAGAGTTTACCAAGAAGCATTTACCGAAGGAGAACAACAAGGGCGTTTAGCCGCCAAGTTAGAAACTGTGCCAAGCTTGATAGAATTGGGGCTGAGTGTAGAGCAAATAGCCCAAGCCTTAGCCATTGATATTGAAGTAGTTAGACAATTACTACCAAAACAGCCTTAAATGTAACGGCGATTATCGGCAAAAAGTAAGATTGTACAGCCATTACCTAACTTTTGACCATAACTACTGCGATCGCCAAACGTTAAAATCGTAATTATTTGCTCAATTGCTCTAATGGCTCAATCTCGATTTGCTAAACTTGTTTCCTATTTGCGTCCCCATTGGCAAGCAACTACTGTAGGTATTGTTGCTTTACTTGTTGTTAATGCTATTGGTGTTTATATTCCGCAGTTGATTGGGGAAATTGTCGATAAATTTCAATCTGCGTTCACTTTCGACCAAATTTTACGTTATGTAATCCTAATTATTGTTCTTAGTTCGATCATGTGGGTAATACGCATGGTTTCCCGCCTTGCTTTATTTGGTGTCGGGCGACAGGTAGAATTTGACCTGAAACAAAAGATTTTTCAACACCTGCTAAAGTTAGAACCTGCTTATTTTGCCCTGAATACGGCGGGTGACTTGATTAACCGCGCCACTAGCGATGTTGAAAATATCCGGCGATTGGTGGGGTTTGCGGTGCTGAGTTTGGCAAATACGGTATTTGCTTACGCTCTTACCCTCCCAGCAATGTTAGCAATTAGCGTCCAGCTAACTCTAGCAACGATCGCTATTTATCCATTTATGCTAGTTACTGTACAGTTATTTAGCGATCGCCTCCGCAACGAACAACTAGAGGTACAAGAGGAGCTTTCCCTTGTTAGTGAGTTGATTCAAGAAGATATGAGCGGAATTGCTTTAATTAAAATCTACGCCCAAGAAGAAAACGAGCGCCGTGCTTTTAGTCAAAATAACCAAAGGCTTTTAGCTGCTAACTTAAAACTAGCCAAAACCCGCAATACTTTGTTTCCGCTTGTGGGAGGACTTGCTTATATTAGTTTACTAATTTTGTTGTGGCTGGGATCTAGTCAAATTATTTCTGAACAAATTACTATCGGTGATTTTCTTAAGCTTTTAATTTATGTAGAGCGTTTGGTATTTCCCACCGCCTTGTTAGGCTTTACAATTACGGCTTACCAACGGGGTGAAGTTAGTATTGATCGCATTGAATCTATTTTAACTGTCACCCCCAAAATTCAAAACTCTGACCAAGTTGTCCATTTACCCAAAGAACAAGTAAAAGGTGAACTAAAAGCGGTTAATCTTAGCTTTACCTATCCCGGCGCTACTATTCCAGCTTTAGATAACGTCAATTTAACAATTTCTCCGGGAGAAACTGTAGCTATTGTAGGTGCTATTGGTTCGGGTAAATCAACGCTGGCTAATGCTTTACCACGCTTGCTAAATATTGAACCAGGACAATTATTTTTAGATGGGGTAGATATTACCCAACTTGACTTAGATTCATTGCGTCAGGCGATCGCCTATGTACCTCAAGATAGCTTTCTTTTTAGTACCACAATTAAAAATAACATTCGTTACGGCGATCCAGTCAGCGACCAAGCAGAAGTTGAATATAGTGCCAAAGTTGCCCAAATAGACGGAGAAATTCGCACTTTCCCCCAAGAATACAAAACTATTGTCGGAGAACGCGGAATTACTCTCTCTGGCGGTCAAAGGCAGCGTACAGCTTTAGCTAGAGCCATGCTAGTAGATGCCCCTGTACTAATATTGGATGATGCGCTTTCTAGCGTTGATAATCAAACCGCTACCGATATCTTAAATAATCTTTCTCAAGGTACTAAACGCAAAACCGTTGTGTTTATTTCTCACCAATTATCCGCCACCGCTACCGCCGATAGACTCTTAGTGATGGATAAAGGGCAAATAGTCCAAGCTGGTACTCACGCGCAATTGGTGAAACAGCCAGGATTGTATCAAACTCTTTGGAATCAGCACCAGTTAGAGGAAATATTAAAGTAAGAAATTTGGGGCGTATAGCCCCTAAGTTAAGGGTATCTAAAAAACAGTTATTTAACGCAGCCAGCCCCAAGTTGGAATGGATTTATGCGGCGCAGAGTTTAAACTTTTTACAAGCGGTGCTGGCTCATCTTCTATCAACATATCTTCCAATAACTCGGTTACTTCTTCCCCACTAGAAGAATTACTTAACTGTTGCGATAAAATATTTAGTTCGCTATCAATAATTTCTTGGGCTTGAGTGTCGTTTTTTGTAGTCGCTAATTGCGAATGCAATTCTAATAATCCACTGCGTAATAACCTTGTATCTGAAGACTTGGGCAATTGCTTAACCATTTGTGTAATGGCTACTTGAGTTTCTTGGGCTACAGAAACTCCCTTGGCTGGGGTTGCGTCTCCTGCGGGCGTAAACAGCATTAAAGCAGAAAATAGTAAACAACCTGTACACATATCGTTACTTATCCTCAAGACTAATTAGCATTATATTTTACTGTTAGTTTTGGCGATCGCGCTTAGTGCTAGAATAATTGCTCAACGCAAGGGAAAGTTCGGTGCAATTCCGACACTGTTCCGCAACTGTAATGAGACAATTAGTAAAATCTCTAAGTCAGAATGCCTGCAATGCGCGAATAACTTACATTAATGTGCGAGGAACACTGGTTGTGAGAGCTACAAATAATTTTACTTACGTTCAAAAACGGGCGATTGGTTGGACTTTATCGTTGCCTGTACAGTTGACACTTTATACTTCTCTATGCGCTTTGAGCCTATGGACGGTATATTTTTCTACTTATCCCGCCGTACACGATTCAATGCACTCTTTGCGCCATCACACTTTGACCATTAGTTGCCATTAATTTAGTCTAAAATGTCAAAATCTCAGCGCTCGGCGCTCATCATGACCATAACAGGCTTGATGAGCGTACTTTTCTTAGTGACTATTGGCTTATCTCAAACCGTGCGATCGCCTATTCAACTAACCACAAGTCCACCAGTGGGGCAGTTTTACCCCTTTGAAGCGGAAGCTACAAAACCCCAATCGCCTACTTTATTAACATTAACGGCGCGAAATTCTGCGGGGGAATTGTTGGCAAATAGTTTATTTAAAGTCCAAATATTTACACCGCCTAACACTCCTTTTTTAGCTACAGATTTTCCGGTAGTGGAAGGTACTACGTTACTAGAATTAGCAGCGATCGCCCCAGAAGGTAAAGTCCAATTTCAGCAAATGCTGCCAATTCGGGGCAAATACAAGTTATTGGTAAATGTTACCCCGATTGCAGCAAATCAATTTAGCCCCATCGAGCAAACTTTAACTCTTGATGTGCCAGAAAATCCGGTTAAGTATCGCAATTACGCTATATTACTTGTGGTTTTGTTAGCTGTAGGGATTGGTGGCGGTTGGGTGATGGGTAAACAATCTTTGCCTCAAAGAGGAGAAATTGCGCCGGTGCGAGTACGATTGTTATTGAGTGGAGCGGTGTTAGTGGCGATCGCAAGTTTGCTTGTAGTTAATGTTAGCGCCGAAGTATCCAAGTCTCACGATCATTTCCATGCAACGCCGGAAGAAACCACCGTTAGCAATAATTCTCAGCTACAAGTACAAATAAGCGGCGATAACTACGCCAGAGTAGGAGAATTAGCTAATTTACAAGTTAGCGCAATCGATGCAAAAACTAATCAGCCGCTAACAGATGTAACTTTTAAGCTCAAAACTACTCAACTAGAAGATAACTGGGTAGCTTTTGCTTATGAGGGGATTCCCGATGCTACAGGTAAGTTAAAGTGGCAGCAACAATTTTTTGATGGCGCACCGCACAAGTTAGAAGTAGAAGCTATCCCAAATTCGGCAAATAGTCAATTTAAACCCATTGTCGCCACAGAAGAAATAGAAGTAGCCGCCGTTGCTACGCCTTTACCAAATCGGTTAATTAGCTTTGGTTATTTAATAGGTACGGTAATAATAGGTTTAGCGATCGGGTTAACAAGCCGTCGGAGAATTTTGGTGTAGAGACGTTGGATTGCAACTCTACAAAGATTTCTTGCGGTGCAACTTTTGCCATACTAAAAATGCGATCGCACCTGTAAGAATTACCCCAATAGCGGCGGCTGGAATCAGCCAGGGGGGTGTTGCTTGCTCCTGTTGAGGTATTACCGCAATGTTTGGGCTTGGTGCTATAACTCCCGGTGCAACGTTAACATCAAACTTTAATTCAAAAGGTGAAAACTTTGCCCCAGCTTTTGGGTTTCCTTGCAATTGCAACTGATAAGCCCCCGCCGCCGGAAAAGTAATTGTTGCGGCGGGGATACCTGTATAACTCTCTTGAGACACTGCTTTAAGTATCGGTTGTTGCAAAGGTTTTGCTGTGGAAGCTTGGGAGTAAAGAGACAACTTACAATCGCATTCATTTAGAGGGATAACTTTCCCTCCTTTTTGGGTAAGCGCAAACCAAGTTAAAGCCGATTCTCCCGCGCGGGGAGCATCGTTTGGTTCAATGTGCATAGTTGCGCCTACATCTAGGTGAATCTCTATCTTGTGAGCATTAGCGGGAGTAGTAACTAAAGTTGCAAGTAGTATCAATCCGCCAAAAGCGGTTTTTTTAGGAGAAAAGGCTAGAAAATTCTGGTTATAAGTAGCTAGATTGATTGATTGCCTTAAATACCCCTTTTCAATAGTAATTTTTCTATATTCCCCCCCCTTATTAAGGGGGGTTGGGGGGGATCTCCTTACAGATTGAAACAAAACAAAGCTTCTCATAACTTGCGTGATATTAATGGGTTTTGCCAACGTAATACTAATACTCCCAAAGTCACTAACCCCAAACTAGCCACCAAAAGCTGATTAATCCATGTTTCATTAACCCCGCCTAAGTAATGAGTACCAATAAGTACAGCATGAATTGCAGCGAGTATTAAAGCTGGAATACTCAACAGATGAATCCATCGCCAATACTTGCCTAAACTTTTCTGTACTTTGTCCCTGCTAGTAAAAACTGCGGGAACAAGTAGTAGGAAGGCACTTAACCCCATAACGATCGCAATTTGATGATTGGGAAGCAAAAAGGCGATCGCACTTAAATTCCAACCATAGTTATGTTGCATAGTAGTAGTAACGTGAGCGATCGCCAGTACAAAAGCACCTACTCCCAAAGCGCGGCGATACTTCAATGGCTGCGACCACAAACGGCTAATTGGACGACTGACGAGAGCTAATATCAAACACAGTAACGCCCCGTGTCCTGTAAAATAAATCATCATTTCCTCCCCCATCGCCCGCAGGAGAGTTAATACACCTACCGTAATAGTTACCCAACCAGCTAACCTAAATAGTTGACTGCGCCGATCTTTGCTAACTAAAGAAGTAGAAATACCTACCCCTAGCATCGTTGGTAAAGTTCCTAACCCAAAAGCCACCATTGTTGCCGCACCTTGCCAAATATTGCCAGTTTCGGCGGCTTTAATTTGGGCGGCGTACAAAAAACCACAGGGCATTAAACCCCAAACGCCGCCTAAAATAGCTGGTGTCCACCATTGACTTTTAAAAGAAAGCTCTACCATTGCTTTACTTAGGCGCTGATGCAAGTTTCCTTGGGTTAAAGGATGTAATAAGGGTATTGGCGGTAAAAACTTAGGGTTAATTTGAATAATTCCAAACCAAATTAGTAATACCCCAGTAGCAATAGCAATAGTTTGACGCAAGGTGCTACCGCTTCCGGCTAATTGTCCGCTTGCCAAAATTACTGAACCTATTGCCCCAATACCCGCGCCAACAGTAGCATAACTTATCAGTCTGCCAGCATTGAGCAAAATATGAAACAAAAGAAGCGATCGCACTTTTTGCGGCGTGTCTTGTTTTTGCGATAGAGAAAATGCCGCTGTCAATGGCCCACACATTCCCACACAATGTCCAAAGCTGCCAAAAAAACCTACCGCTAGAATCAGTACCAAATCCAGCATGGTATTTTTTTCTTCTCAACTTGTGGCTTACAGCCCATCGGAATAGCTTTCTAGTTCTATTCTAAAACCTTACCGATTGGCTCTACCCGGATATCTAAAACTTTATCAAATTGGTAAGCGATTAATATCTTTATTGCAGCCAATTACTACCATTGCCGAGCCTTGCTGTAGTTGTTTTTTGGGATCGGGATTAATTTCAAACTTGCCGTCATGACTTACAGCTATCAAATTTAACCCGTAGCGAGTGCGAAATTGAAGCTCGGTGATGGTTTTGCCGTGAAATACATCCGGGACAATTAGCTCTACAATGCTGTTGTCGGGGTCGAGGTCAAAACGATCTAAAATATTTGGTTTAGTAAGACTACGCGCCAAAGCACAACCCGCCTCAAATTCAGGATACACTACATGATCTGCTCCCACTTTTTGCAACAGTTTTCCGTGTATTTCCGATGATGCTTTTGCGACTACATGAGGTACGCCAGCTTCTTTTACATTTAGCGTTGTTACAATACTTTCTTGAATATAATTACCAATAGCAATAATTACTGTGTCAAACTCAAAAATTCCTGCTTCTTTTAGTGCCGCAGGTTGAGTAGAATCTAGTTGCACTGCGTGAGAAACAATTTGCTCTGTTAGCACTTGAGAAACAGATTTTTCACTAATATCTGTTCCCAGCACTTCATAACCTAACTTATGAAATGTTGTACAAACTGCTCTACCAAAACGTCCTAATCCAATAACAGCAAACTGACGATTATCTTTGCGTAGACTGCGTAAAAAACCTAAAGATGACAGATTCACTCTTTTTATTACCCTGGTTAATTAACCCTATTAAAACTAAAATGTATTGCTATTTTCCTACAAGTTTGTACTACAATTTTAACCCACAATTAAATTTTCTTCAGGGTAGCGCACTAAGCTAGGCTTAGGATCTCCAAGCAGTGCAGCCATTAGCAGCAAAATTCCCACTCTACCTATATACATAGTCATCACTAAAATTAATTTAGCTGCCGCCGTTATACTAGCAGTAATTCCTGTGGAAAGTCCCACCGTAGCAAAAGCTGAAACCACCTCAAATAAAATTTGAATAAAGCTTACTTTTGGATCGGTTAGAGCAATTAAAATAGTTGCCGAAATGATTGTAGCTACGGAGCCAACCGCTACACCCACTGCTTTTAAAATCAAAGAAATATTTACGTTTCTATCGTACAAGAATACTTCTTCTTTTCCTTGCAAAATTGCTTTTGTACAACTTGTCAGAACTCGAAAAGTAGTAGTTTTCAGCCCTCCACCTGTACCACCAGGACTTGCGCCAATGAACATTAAAGCAATAGTAAGAAATAAACCCGCCGTCGTCATTTTGCCAATATCAATAGTATTAAATCCCGCCGTCCTTGGCGTTACCGCTTGAAACCAAGCGGCAAGTATTTGATTGGGTAAGCTTAAAGAGCCAAAAGTTGCCGGATTTCTTACTTCTATAAGAAAGAAGGCAATTGTCCCCAAAGTCAACAAAGCTATAGTAGTGCTAACGGCAACTTTGAAGTTGAGCGAAAATATCATTCTTTTGGGGTTGCGCCCAATGCGATCGCGCGACCAAATAAATAGCTCTAAAATTACACCATAACCAATCCCGCCGAAAATAATTAACCCCGTAACTACCAAGTTTAAAAGTACCGAAGTTTGATAGCCTATAAAGTTATCTCTAAATAAACTAAAACCTGCATTATTCCAAGAATTGATACTGTGAAAAATTGCGTACCACAAAGCCTCATTCAACGGATATTTGGGAGTAAAAACGGGTAGTAGTAAAAATACTCCACTAATTTCAAAGATTAAAGTAAGGGCAATAATCGAGCGAATTAATTGGGCGCTATCGTGTATTCCTGTCCGGTCTAAAGCTTGTTGAATGGCAACTTTATCGCGCAGACCAAACTTTGCCCCCAAAAGTAATAACAGGAAGGTAGTTGCAGTCATATAACCTAGTCCGCCAATCTGCACCAGCGCCGCCACAAAAAGTTGTCCCCAAAAAGAGAAGTAAGTCCCAGGGTCAACTACCGATAAACCCGTAACACAAACGGCCGAAGTAGAAGTAAATAACGCCACAATTAAGTTACCCCAAGTCCCAGTCGTAGAGGAAAAAGGCATCATTAGTAAAATTGTGCCAATAGCGATTACCGCCAAAAATCCCAGGCAAATTGTCCGAGAAACAGTCACGTCCTAAACTCCAGCTTAAAGTTCAAGCACAATCGAAAATAATATTCATTTTGTGCATAAAATGCCTCAATTAAAACTTAATATCCGTGCCAAGGAATAGCATCTTCTGCTACGCTGATTCCGGTCTACCGTTTCAACGCTACTAACATGAGTACGGCACTACAGCAGCAAATTCAGCAATTTTACGATGCTTCCTCTAGTTTGTGGGAACAAATATGGGGCGAGCATATGCACCACGGCTATTATGGCGCAGAGGGCAAAATTAAAAAAGACCGCCGCCAAGCGCAGATAGATTTAATTGAAGAATTGCTACAATGGTCGGGGGTACAGCAAGCTGAGAATATTCTTGATGTCGGTTGCGGTATTGGTGGCAGTTCTCTGTACTTAGCAAAAAAATTTAATGCTCAGGTAACGGGTATTACTCTTAGCCCCGTGCAAGCCTCTAGAGCAGCAGAACGGGCAACCGAGGCTCTTTTAAACACCCAAGCTAGTTTTCAAGTAGCAGATGCCCAAAATATGCCCTTTGCAGACAATTCTTTTGACTTAGTGTGGTCGCTAGAAAGTGGCGAACATATGCCCGACAAAACTAAGTTTATGCAAGAGTGTTATCGGGTGCTAAAGCCTGGAGGAAAGTTTATTATGGTTACTTGGTGTCACCGCTCTACAGAAAACGCGGCGCTAACAATCGACGAAAAACAGCATTTGGCAGATATTTATCGGGTTTATTGTTTGCCTTACGTGATTTCTTTGCCAGAGTACGCAGAAATTGCGCGCCTTCTTCCATTACAAAACCTTTCTACAGCAGATTGGTCAAAAGCAGTTGCACCTTTTTGGGATGTAGTAATTGATTCGGCATTCAATTTTGAGGCGCTAGTTGGCTTAATTCGCTCTGGTTGGGGAACAATTCAAGCGGCGCTATCGTTGGGGTTGATGAGTCGGGGTTACGATCGCGGGTTAATTAAATTTGGGTTGTTGTGTGGTACTAAATAAGGAAACAAACCGCCGCGTAAAGAGTAATAAACTGGCGGCTTTTTGGCAGTTTTCGCGCCCTCATACAATTATTGGTACAAGTTTAAGTGTCTGGGGTGTATATGCGATCGCCTTTGATCAAGGATTCAATCATAGTTCGGTGCTGCCTGTTTTAGTAGCTTGGCTGGCTTGTCTATGTGGCAATATTTACATTGTCGGCTTGAATCAGTTAGAAGATGTGGCTATTGACCAAATTAATAAGCCCCATTTACCTCTAGCTAGTGGCGATTTTTCCCTTGCTACGGGTAAGTTAATCGTGGCGGTGACTGGGATACTGTCGCTGCTACTGGCTGGGCTGCAATCGCGTTATTTGCTGGGAATGGTGGTCATTAGTTTAGCCATTGGTACGGCTTATTCTTTGCCCCCGATTCGGTTAAAACGGTTTCCTTTTTGGGCGGCTTTGTGCATTTTTACGGTGCGGGGAGCGGTAGTTAATTTAGGGCTATATCTGCATTTTACTAACAGTCTGAATATCCCGGCGACGGTGTGGGCGTTGACTTTGTTTGTAATTGTGTTTACGGTAGCGATCGCTATATTTAAAGATATCCCCGATCTTGAAGGTGATCGTCAATACCAAATTTCTACTTTCACCATTGCTTTAGGTCAAGAACGAGTATTTAATCTGGCTCGTTGGATAATAACTGTATGCTATATAGGAATGGCTATTGCTGCCTTTTTTTGGCTACCTGGAGTTAATACTATATTTTTAGTTAGCACTCATTTAGGCTTGCTATTTTTGCTGTGGTGGCGTAGTTTTCAGGTAGATTTACTCGATAAGGTGGCGAGCGCTTCCTTTTATCAATTTATCTGGAAGTTGTTTTTTTTAGAATATTTGCTTTTTCCGGCTGCTTGTCTTTTGGGCTAACAAATAATTATGCTTAAAAAGCCTTTATTCAAGTTGTTATTAAGTACGGGAGTTGTAGTTGCGAGTGTTTATTTAGCTGCTTGTATCTACTTGTATCGTCAACAAGGGCGTTTTATCTATTTCCCTTCTTCGGTTATCGAAACTACACCCGAAGCTTTTAATCTAGATTTTCAAGAGGTATGGCTACCTGTAACGACAGCAGACGGTAAGATTGAGAAAGTACATGGTTGGTGGATTCCCGCCGCTACAGCCAATGCCAAAACCGTACTATATCTGCATGGTAATGGCATAAATATCGGTGCAAATGCGGCTCACGCTCATCGTTTTCACCAGATGGGTTTTGCAGTGCTAATCATAGATTATCGGGGTTACGGGCGCAGTGAAGGTAGTTTTCCGAACGAAAACAATGTCTATCAAGATGCGACGACAGCTTGGGATTATTTAGTAAAACAGCGACAGATTCCGCCTAATAATATAATTCTTTACGGGCATTCTTTGGGAGGTGCGATCGCAATTAATTTAGCTACCCAGCACCCCGAAGCAGCCAGATTAATTGTAGATAGTTCGTTTACTTCTATTGCAGAAATAGGTAATAATCGCCCTCTATTTAAACTATTTCCAATTAACTTAATCCTTAATCAACGCTTTGAATCAGTTAAAAAAGTAAAGCTTCTAAAAATGCCTGTTTTATTTATTCATGGTACAGATGATACTGTAATTCCGGTTAGTATGAGTAAACAACTGTATATGGCTGCACCTAACCCGAAACAACTATTCGTAGTTCCCAATGCTGGACACAATAACACTGCAATAACTGCTGGCTTCAAATACTTTGAAGTAGTAAAAAACTTTGTGATGCGATCTATTGATTAAAATGTATATATAGCAATATTTCTAAATCTTCCCACGCGACGAATTACCCCAAGCTAAGTCAATAACTACAACTATTTAATAAACCTATGTCTTTTGTTGGTTTACACATCCACAGTGATTACAGCTTGCTTGATGGTGCAAGTCAACTACCCGCACTGGTAGATCGAGCGATTGAATTAGACATGAAAGCGATCGCTCTTACCGATCATGGTGTAATGTATGGAGCGATCGAACTTATTAAAGTATGTCGTAGTAGAAATGTCAAGCCAATTATTGGCAATGAAATGTATGTAATGAATGGTGATATTGAAAATAAAGCTCGTCGTAAAGTACCTAAATATCATCAAGTTGTTTTAGCTAAAAATACTAAAGGATACAAAAATTTAGTTAAGTTAACAACTATTTCTCACCTTAAAGGCATGCAAGGTAGCGGCATTTTTGCTCGTCCTTGTGTTAATAAAGATTTACTTACTCAATACCATGAAGGTTTAATTGTCACCAGTGCTTGCTTAGGTGGAGAAATACCCCAAGCAATCCTCGCGGGTAGATTAGATGTAGCGCGGAAGGTAGCCAAGGAATACAAAGCAATATTCGCAGACGATTATTACTTAGAAATTCAAGATCATGGATTGCCAGAAGACCGAATTGTTAATGTTGAGATTATTAAAATTGCCCGTGAGTTAGACATTAAATTTATTGCTACCAATGACTCGCATTTTGTTTCTTGCTACGACGTAGAAGCCCACGACGCTTTGTTATGTATTCAAACTAAAAAGCTAATCAGTGAAGATAAACGGATGCGCTATAGCGGTACAGAGTATCTCAAATCCGCTCAAGAAATGAGACAATTATTTCGAGATCATCTTCCAGCAGAAGTAATAGATGAAGCGATCGCAACTACCTTAGAAGTAGCCGAAAAAGTCGAACCTTATCATCTTATGGGTGAGTCTCGCATCCCTGATTATGAAGTTCCGGCGGGACATACGGCGGATACTTACTTAGAACTTGTTACTTGGAAGGGGTTGCTCCAAAGATTTAATCGTAAATCTCCTAACGAAATTGAGCCAGTTTATCGAGAAAGGCTAGATTACGAACTAAAAATGATGCAGCAAATGGGGTTTGCAACTTACTTTTTAGTAGTGTGGGATTATATCAAATATGCTAGAGATAATGGCATTCCTGTAGGGCCAGGTAGAGGTTCGGCGGCGGGTTCTTTAGTTGCTTACGCGCTGCAAATTACTAATATCGATCCCGTCCATCATGGATTATTATTTGAGCGATTTTTAAACCCAGAACGTAAATCAATGCCGGATATTGATACAGATTTTTGCATTGAAAAACGTGGAGAAGTAATTGAATATGTGACGAATAAATATGGCGCAGATAAAGTTGCTCAAATCATTACTTTTAACCGCTTAACATCAAAATCGGTACTAAAAGATGTAGCAAGAGTGTTAGATATTCCTTACGGAGAATCTGACAAAATGGCGAAACTAATTCCTGTAGTTAGAGGTAAGCCAACTAAGTTAGCGGTGATGATTTCTGATGCTACACCAGCGCCAGAATTTAAAGAAAAATACGATAACGATCCAAAGGTACATCATTGGATTGATATGGCAATGCGCGTCGAAGGAACTAATAAAACTTACGGAGTTCACGCCGCCGGGGTAGTAATTTCATCGGAACCTTTAGATGAAATTGTGCCTTTGCAAAGAAATAATGATGGCTCGGTAATTACTCAATACTTCATGGAAGATTTAGAATCTTTGGGATTATTGAAAATGGATTTTTTGGGATTAAGAAATTTAACTTTAATCCAAAAAACCGTCGATCTAATTAAAGAAAATCGCCACATAACTATTGATCCTGATGCCTTACCTTTAGAAGAAAGGAGAGTTCAAAAAATTCTTGCTAAAGGTGAAGTTAAAAAAATGCCTCAAGATGTAGAAAAGACCTACAAAATGTTAGAAGATGGAGAATTAGAAGGTATTTTTCAGCTTGAGTCTTCAGGAATGCGGCAAATAGTTAAAGATTTGCGTCCTTCTTGTATAGAAGATATTTCGTCAATTTTGGCATTATATCGCCCAGGGCCATTAGATGCGGGTTTAATTCCTGAATTTATCGACCGCAAACATGGTAGAGAAAAAATAGAATATAAAACTCCCTTACAAGAGCCAATTTTAGAAGAAACCTATGGAGTTTTAGTTTATCAAGAGCAAATTATGAGACAGGCTCAAGACTTGGCTGGGTACTCTTTGGGACAAGCTGATTTACTTAGACGAGCAATGGGTAAAAAGAAAGCATCAGAGATGCAAAAACATCGAGAAACTTTTGTAGATGGAGCGGCAAAAAATGGCGTAAGACAACAGGTAGCTGAATTTTTGTTTGAGCAAATGGTCAAATTCGCGGAATATTGTTTAAGCTATGATACAAAAATAATCACTGTTGAATATGGTGCTATACCTATTGGTAAAATTGTAGCTGAAAAGATAGATTGCACAGTTTATAGTGTCAATGAAAATGGCTATATTTATACTCAACCCATCGCTCAATGGCACAATCGAGGACAGCAAGAAGTATTTGAATATGGTTTAGAAGATGGTTCATTTATTAAAGCAACAAAAGAACACAAGTTCATGACTATTGATGGTCAAATGTTGCCAATTGATGAAATTTTTACAAGAGAGTTAGAATTAAGTCAGATGGCAAGTATAAAAATTTTATAGAATGTTTGCACCCTACCACAAACTAACATTACAACAAAAGCAACAAATTGTTGAAGTTTTTAACAATGGTATGGATTGTCGAGATATTTCTAAATATATTAAAGTTAGTAGTAGGTCTGTAGCTATTTTAAGTGAAGCAAATATAAATACTAAGCATAAAAACCGTTACACTTTAAATGAAGCTTACTTTGATGTAATTGATTCCACAAAAAAAGCTTATTTATTAGGTTTAATAGCTGCGGATGGTTGTGTTACTAAACATAATTACATTGCTTTTGAGTCTATTGATAGAGAACGTGCGATTCGTTGGTTAGTAAATCACGGTAAACAGTCCGTACATAACTAACCCAGCCAAGACTCCCACATCTTGCGC
>NZ_PVWN01000104.1 GCF_003003885.1 Chlorogloea sp. CCALA 695
CTTTAGACTATATTATGCTACTGCCAGAGCAGGCTGACCTAACCAGTTAATCGGCATTTCAGACGTTAAGTAATGTTCCGCCAACAGTATCAAAACTGTGTAAGACCCTTAATCTGGTCTCAAAAATGCGATGATTTCGGGTCGGAGCGATTATGATTTCAGGTCGCTACAATTACGCTACATCCAGACTTTGCAGATACGCCCTAGAGGTCAATTTGAGAAGCATTAGGCTCTCATGCTAAGCTAATGTGCATCTAAGTTGCATGAATTTGTCCCTAAAACTCTTACAATGATACTTTCAAGTCTGAAAAATAAATGACGATTAGATTACCTTACTTTTAAACGACAAACGAACTGCAGTAGCGAATCAGATTTCTTCGCCCGAAGAAGTTACGAAGCCTTTTATTAATCGGATTGATAGTGTTTGTTGGATAATGACTTCAGCAAGCGGAATAACAATAAAAATATGATTTCTTATTTCTTCAGACGGGTAGTTTTATTTATCTTAGCTTTAGTTGCCGTATTGGGGTGGACGATTGCTCATGCGGATATCCCAAAAAAGGCTGGTACTTCATCTAACAATGAGCAGGTTAAGCTTGTTCATCAGTCTGCATTGACCATTGATAGTCATATTGATTGGCCCATTCGCCAAGTTCTGAATCCAGGCTTTGATCCCAGTGTCGGGTACAAAACGGGATTAGTAGCGAGTGGACAGTGGGATCTAGTTCGCATGGAGAACGGTGGTTTGGATGCAGCATTTATGTCGATCTTCACCCCACAACGACAGCTTAACGATCGGGGATATGCTCAGGCAAAAGACTTGGCAAACCGGATGATTCAGCGAACCGAGCAGTTTTTGTTAGATCAACCGAACCGAATAGCGATCGCCTTGAGTCCAGCAGATGCCGAGCGGTTGGAAAAAGTAGGAAAGCGCGCCATTTTTCTAGGCATGGAGAATGGGTATCCATTGGGAACCGACATCAAGGCAGTCCAAGCTTTTTACGATCAAGGAATTCGCTACATTACCTTAACTCACTCCAAAAATAATCAACTCGGCGATTCTTCCACAGATAAACAGCAACAGTGGCAGGGATTGAGTCCTTTTGGTGAAGCAGTTGTTCAAGAGATGAACCGCTTAGGCATCATGGTCGATGTTTCCCATGTGCATGACGATACGTTTTGGGATGTAATTCGTTTATCGAAAGCTCCCATTATTGCCTCCCATTCCAATGCTCGCAAGGTGCGAGATGTCCCACGCAACATGGATGACAATATGCTGAGAGCGATTAAAGCAAAGGGAGGTGTTGTACAACTGTGCTTGCTAGGGGATTACATTAAAGCAATTCCCAAAAATCCGGAGCGGACGGCGGCTTTGGCTCAGTTAGCAAATCAGCAGGCGGCATGGTTTCAGGGCAAATTAAATCAGGCTGAGGTGAATGACTTGCTGAAGAAATTGCAGGCGATCAATGACCAGTATCCTGAACTCAAACCCACGATCGCTGATGCTATCAACCATCTCGATCATATGGTGTCAGTTATGGGCATTGATCATGTGGGCATCGGCTCTGATTTTGACGGAGGTGGTGGATTGAGAAACCTGGAAGATGTCTCTCAGATGCCTAATATTACGCAAGAGTTGCTGAATCGCGGTTATACTCCAGAGGAGATTCGTAAAATCTGGGGAGGCAACTTGATGCGGGTATTTGAGCGAGCGCTCGAAGTAGCGAAGCAGATGCAGGAGACTTAACTTGCATAATCTATGTTCAGGCTATCTGTGGAAACATCGGCAAGATTGAGAGCGAGCTTGTTTCAGTTAATGCTTATGGGATTGAGCCGAGATACGTGTGAATGCGGCTTTTTCAATTTCGCTTGGATGTTCTCCTGATTCTAGATACAGGCTAGAACCATCGGTTGGTCGCCCATGAAGATAGCGTCCAGTTGTAGCAATGTTTGCATGACCAAGTGAACCGGAGCGCCGCGATCGGTTGCATGACTCGCATGAGCATGACGCAGCTAGTGAGGTGATACATTCTCAACTATAGCCTCCTCCAACCCTGGCACTCTTTTCGCCGCAGCTTTGACAATGCGATTGACCTGCATCTCTTTTAAATGCCCCTTTTTCTTACGGCTAGTAAATACTGGTTCACCAATTGCCGCGTCCCCCCGCATTGACTGCAATTCCTGCCACAGCGATACAGGCAGCTTAATTGCCCGTGTTTTACCGCCTTTCCCGTAGACTAATACCTGTCCCCCAACATCCCTTGGTTGCAGCGAAAACCACTACAATTGCGTTACCTCTGACACCCGTAACCCTCCAACATACAGTAGCTTCAGCAACGCTCGGTTGCGCTTATTCGGTTCTAACCCAATCATAGTCTGTACCACCCATTCAGGTATTATCCGCTCTGCCAACGAATCCTTTACCTTGGGGAGAGTTACTGCTCCGGCTGGGTTGGCTTTTAACAATCCCGTTTTTTGGTGAGCGAAGGTAAATAGTGATTTGATTGCCGCGATCGCTCTAGCAACCGAAGAAACAGCCAGGGAGCTTTGATGCAGTGCAGTTGCATATCCTTGAACATCAGCTAAGGTTATTGACTCAATGGGTTTACCCGAGATTACCAAAAACTTTAGTGCTTCACGACGGTAGTAACGTTGTGTATGCGGTGACTTGCCATGCAGCCAAAGGTCGAGCAACCCCTCAGTGGGAGTAATTGACGCACTGGAGGGAGCGATCACAATATTGGGGGTTAAAGAGGAGTGGTCGGACATGAAAGAGTAATTACGATAATACTCTATGAACCTATCCCACTAACAAAATTCTGTTAATCCAAATGTGAATTGTGGCAAGGGAAATAAAAGCATTGAAACAGGCAGAAATTCTCTCCCATCGAACAACAAGCCTACGGTATTTTCGTTGAAACCATGCAAAGCAACGTTCTTGTTGAAAACGTGGCACAGAAATTTTTATTGGTCTACCTCGATTTCTCTTAGTTTTGCAGGTTCGCTTCGGCAACTGCGGTCTAATACCACGTTTACGCACCACGCCGCACGCAAATCCTTGGAGTCATAGCCTTTGTCCGCCGCCAGCACCTTAACTCGTTTGCGTGGTCTTCCGGGACAATTAGTTTTAACTAGAACACTATTTAACAAGGGTATAACTTGCTTTCGCTCACTACCATTAGCTGCGGTGGTGCTATTGGACAGAGGCAGACCATTACCATCGGTCAAAGTATGAATCAAAATCCCTTTGCCCTTATAACCATAAGCCACACCCTCAAGAGCCGCCTTTGCCAGGGGGAAAAAGAGCCGTCCACCGCCCCGTAACTCCAGTTAATTAATCCCCTCTCTGATGCGATTCCTAGTATCCGCATTTTGTAATCGTTTTAACGTTCCATCCGTTTGCCAACGCAAAAGCCATCTGTGCGCTGAACTTTTTGATGCCCATATTTCTCCCTTCGGCACATCACAAGGGCGGCAGCCTGTAATCAATACATACATTAAGGTGTTCAGTACATGACGAAAAGGCGCATGGGGCATTCCCCGTTCCCGCTTTTCTCCAACTTCTGTCATCACATCCTCAAACAACTTCCATTCTAAATCGCTCAATCCTTCAAATCTTCCCGCCATATTCCGGTAACTTAATCGCCCTGACAATTAAATTATCACATTTTTGATCTTAGTGGGATAGGTTCATCATTCAATCACACTTCTACAGCGCGTTTTTACTCTAGCGAAACTCTAACGACAAACGATAGGGTACAATGAAAGTTAATTGCTTTTTGGTTTGCCTCTATGAGTTTTAGTAAAACTACCTTTAGCTTGTAAGAGTTTTTAGCTATGCCCGAAAGTAGCGAAGCCCGTTACCGGGCGCGCTTGCGCGATCGCTTTGAATTAGTTAATGGAGAAGTTACCGCCAAAGTGTCACCAAGATACAACCACGCCAGCGTCCAAGGTCGATTTTACCGATTCATAGATGATTGGTGCGTCTGAGAGCAATGCGGTCGAGTCTGCCCAGAGTGGGCTGTAGTTTTAAAGCGCAAAGGAGTTGACTGGGTTCCCGTCCCGGATTTAACTTACGTTTCTTACGATTGCGCGGAGCGCAGTGCCGGAGGCAATCGCTTATCGGCAGACTGGGAGGAAGATGAGCCAAGTCCTGTACTGCCAGAATTAGTGATTGAAATTATTTCTCCTGGTCAATCATTTGGCGAAATGACGAGCAAAGCTACAGATTATTTACTATCTGGCGTAGACAGGGTATGGGTTGTAGATAATCAAGTTCAGTCAGTGACAGTTTTTGGCGGCAGTGATTTTCCTCAAACTTTTTGGGTTAATGACACGATTTCTGACCTGCTGCTGCCGGGACTTGCGATCTCGCTAACAGATATATTTGTATTTAAGCGACCATCTAATGCCAACTAAAATTCAAGATAAATGCAGGCAGTGCAGCAAGCTTTCGGTAGAAAATACGATAGCGCAAGCGCGCCCGGTAACGGGCTTCGCCCGTCATGGAAAATTGGGCGATGGTTGTTGGGTAGGGGAACTTTGCCACAAACGCCGCACTTACTACAAAAAACGCGACTTGTACAACCGAAACCGCCGTCTCAAGTATCGCGGCGATCAAGAGTCGGAGAAACAATTGGAGTCAATTACTATTCCTAGCGTTCCGGCGGTTATTATTTATTTCTACCGGGGGCGTAGGGACGAGCCACTTCACGCCATGTTTGTCGATTTATGGGTGGGTCAGCAGAGAAAAACTGCGCGCGAACCTGTTCATACTTTAGGCTGGAAGGAAGCCCAGGTAAGAGAATACATTAAAAGTGCGATGGTCGCAGAGCGAACCGCCGAAGGCATCGCTTCTTTTTCCCAGCAGTACGAGATAACTATCAGTGGCGTAGCAGCAACCGTCGAACTTAAGCCCAGTCTGTGTCCCCTCAATCCTTACCCTTTGAAGGTTGGAGATCAAACCCAGTGACTCCTACTTATAAGCAACTGGAACTAGATTTATGGGGCGACCTGAAAACTGCGCTGACTGACCCAGAAGCTACCGAGATGGAATTGCTTTGGCATTCTTTAGAAAGTGCGATAGCGCAAGCGCGCCCGGTAACGGGCTTCGCTCTGTCTGATAGCAATGAGCAGTTATCAGTAGCTGGGGATGCGATTTCTCAAATTGTCCAAGTCTACGTCAAACGCGCTAACAGTATTTTGGATAGTTTGGAAGTGACTGATAGTAGCGATGGTCCCGTTTTAGACGAGGACTTTTTATCAGGGTTGATGCGCTCCTCGATCAGGATTGATTTGTCGGACTTGATAGAGGAATTTGCTTTTGATGATGTTGAGTCGAGTCCCATTAGTACGGGTTCAGTGGTATCGATATTAGACCGCAAAGAAGCGAGGGCATTAGCAAGAAAAGCTAGGGCTGCCATGAAAACAGCCTTGAAGGAGTTGGCTGAAAAGGAGAATATCCCCAAGTGGCAGCAGGCGATCGCACTTTGGCTACAGCAACACCAAGGTGAAAAAGTTTCTCTATGGAAATTACAGCAAGCCCTGGCTATGCCTTTGGTAGAGGTTTGGCTGGGACTGCTGCATTCTCCTACGCCTTATCAGTGGGATAGGCAGGGGGAGTTTTACCAGGAAGTGCGGGATTTTTGGATTAGCAATTAATGAAGATACACTTGCAAGGATATAGTTAAGCATTTGGTTTAATTTAGTTCAGCAGTCATTTACTGAAGTTTGAGATGTTTAGGAGGGCTGCAAACCTTATTTTGTAATAGCTCTGTCGATCTGATTATTGTGATACAGTTCGGTATGGATTGAGCTCCGAAACCATACCATTTTCTACAATCCCGATGACATCTAGGCAAAATAGCGAACCTTATTTTCTGACATTTCATTCCTCAAACCCAGAATATCCATTGCTGATCTTTTTGCCCGGAATGAATGAGGCAGGGAAAGCTCTGCTTGAGCTAGTAACCAGAGGTTTAGAAGCGGGCTTTAATGTCCGTTGTCTCGTGATTCCGCTTAATAACTTGATGGACTGGCAACAACTAACAGAAAGCACAATCGCGCTCATTCAAGTAGAGCTAGAAAGAATACCGCAAGAGGCAGTTTATCTCTGTGGTGAATCCTTGGGAGGATGCCTCGCTTTGAAATTGCTCGAACACGCTCCGCATTTATTCAAGGGGCTGATTTTGGTGAACTCCGCTTCTTCTTTTCATCGAGTGGCTTGGCTTAACCAAAGTTCGCGACTGCTTAGTTGGACATCGCCACTACTTTATAATTTCTCTGGAATCTTCACCCTGTGCTTAACGTCTGCGCTAACCCGTATCCCGCTTGCAAGGCTTCAGATTCTTTGGGAAGCCGCCCAAGCCGCACCAAAAAAAACGGCTGAATATCGCCTATCACAATTAAGTGAGTTTCGGATTGATGAAACTCAACTTCATCAGTTTACTCATCCTGTTTTGCTAATCGCGAGTCAGGCTGACCGAGTGCTGCCATCAGTTGCAGAAGCTCAATACCTCAGCAAAATTTTTCCTGCCGCTCAGGTTGTTATCTTGCCTCACAGTGGTCATACCTGCTTAATTGAAGCAGACATAGATTTGTACCAAATTTTACAAGCTGAACATTTTGTTACTTAATCTCAGTGTTAAGATAAGACTGGGTGAAAGGTTAGCTTGAGGCTGTCCGTCTGAAATCAGAAAGTTGGCGTTTAACGAACCAGATAATTATGGGGGGTATTACTAGCCACTGAAGCAACGGAAGCAGTCCAGTACCAAAAAATGGAAGCACTGGCATAGTATTAGCGTATTCCCATAAGTTAAGCACTCCAGTAGCTAGAGCTTCAAAGATAACTGTAATCAAAACACTAACTAAAATAAAGCTGCCTAGCTGCCACCAATTGAAGCGACGGAACCACTGACGCGACTTCGACCAACTGGCGTTTGAGAAATTTGCCGAAAACATCTAGCCATTTCCATAACCTATACTAGCAAGTGCGATCGCACTTGCTACCTGCTCTGGGTTGACCTCAAGGTAGCGTTGCATAGCAGTCAGCGATTTATGTCCCGATATTTGCTGAATTACGCGGATTGGCACGTTGGCATTACTCATATTCGTTAACGCTGTACGGTGAAAGGAATGAGTCGAAGCCCCCTTGATCCTTACTCGTTTACAGGCAGAAGTAAGAATTAGAGGCGAAAGGAATGAGTCGAAGCCCCCTTGATCCGGGGTTTGAGTAGCAAATGGATACTGTTGGTTAACTTAACAATCAATTGTTAAGACGAAGAAGGGCGAATCGGGATATTCGTGTCTGGGCAAAAGGTATATCATTAAGCCAAGCCACCATCCGCACAAAATTAATAGCCGTTGCTGTAAGAATATGCTGTAGTTGAACTTTGTCTAAACCTTGATAACGGGCTTTTCGTAAACCGTTGGTGTGCCAATTAATTTGAAATTGGCTGATGTCATAAGCCTCTGATGTTTTGGACTGCCAACTCGCATTAGGACGCATGGAACCAATAATTGTCACCCCGTAATGCTTCTGACTCTTGAGCAATAAAGTTGCATCAACATAACCAGCGTCCACAAGATGCTTGTCAGGAAGTAAAGCTTTCGCCTTTAAGGATTGATGAATAAGTTCTGTCTGGTCAACATCGGCGCGATTAGCTGGGGTTGTCTCTACATTAGTGATGAGATGAACTCGATCTTGAGCGCAGGTTTCTGTAAGATGAACTTTGTAGCCAGTCCAACTGGGTCGTAGGGCGAGTCAAAACGTTTTCCCGAAGGCGCTAAGTCTTTTGCCTGCCGCCAGCGCAGTTGTCCGTTTTACACAAAATATTGAGCAATCCACGTTTGACGCAAAATTTCAACTAATTCC
The DNA here is from genome assembly GCF_003003885.1 of Chlorogloea sp. CCALA 695. Taxonomy (GTDB): domain Bacteria; phylum Cyanobacteriota; class Cyanobacteriia; order Cyanobacteriales; family Chroococcidiopsidaceae; genus Aliterella. Next base: position 7,874 of record NZ_PVWN01000104.1, read on the forward strand.
AACTGACGCAGGCATTCGGGAGTAGTCGGGTCATCATAAATGGCATCAAGCAAGCGTATTCCATCCACACCGATTTTTTCGCCATAAGCATTACGAGCAACAATCCCTTTTGGCAGACGTTCCTCGCAGACCGGACGACTGTAGCGGTCAAACCAATCTTTTTCTATTTGAGTTTTCAGCCAACTTGGGGCAACAACTGCCAGAGTGTTGAGAGCTGCTCTCAAGGTTTTCCCAACACATTCCAAGCGACCCGTAGTCCGAATTGCTCCCAGAATATGAGCCCTTGTCTGTTCGTTGTTTACCCTTGTTCTTTAACCAGCCTTTTCTCTGGCATTGTTCTAAGAATTTATCTAAAAGAAGGTCGAAAACTCCTCCCTTAATGAGGCGTGAACGGAACTCACTTAGAACGGAAAAGTTAAATCCAGCGTCGGTTAGTTCTAGTCAATACGCATATTTCCAGTCAATACGACCTCTGACTGCTTCGGCGGCTTGTCTGTCTGCTAACCCTTCTATAGCAATCCTGAATCATTTATGAAAAAAAGAGGAGATAAGGATATAGTTAAACAAAGCAGTTGTTCAAGCACCGT
>NZ_PVWN01000021.1 GCF_003003885.1 Chlorogloea sp. CCALA 695
AAGCCGGATACTTGGAAACTTGTAAGTCCGGTTTCTAGGGGGGAAGGGAGCAGTAATGCTCCTGCCCTACCCGACTAATCATACGACCACAAGATAATGCGACGGAGATACTCGAAAGGATTAGTCAGTTTCTAGCCATCAGAGGAATGAAGGTAAGTGAGAATAAGACAAAGATAACCGCTACGACAGAGGGTTTTGACTTCCTTGGCTGGCACTTTAAAGTGCAAAGCAACGGAAAATTTAGATGTACCCCCTCAGTGGAGAACTTCAAGAAATTCCGCCAGAAGGTAAAAGCAATCGTCAACTGCTCGAATTATGGAGCTAAGGAAAAGGCAACCAGGTTAGCCCCCTTAGTTAGAGGCTGGAGAAATTACCACAAATTCTGCAAGATGGATGGGTCGCGGTTCTCGCTATACCACATTCAAAACAGAGCCTTTAAGGTATTTAACAAGGAAGCCAAACTAGACCGCCATTCTAGCAAGAAATTACTAGACAAGGCGTTCCCAGCAGTTCCCTACTCCGAAAACAAATTTGTCAACGTCAAAGGAAACAAATCACCTTACGACGGAGATATAATCTACTGGAGCGAACGCAACAGTAAGTTATACGACGACCACACCTCTAGAGCCTTAAAACGGCAAAACCATACGTGCGGACATTGCGGCATGAAGTGTCTCAGCGACGAGCGGGTACATTTACACCACATAGACGGGAATCATAGCAACTGGAGAAATAAAAATCTAGTAGCTCTACATGAATCTTGTCATAACTACGTCCACATGGGCAAAAGGGAACAACAACCCTAAGAATATCTGGGAGCCGGGTGAGGCAAAAGTTTCATGCCCGGATCTGTAGGAGAGGTGCGGGGTTGTAATAGCCCCCATCGACTCTAACTAACAGAAATACTAATCGATGAGCTTCAATACTCTGGGGAAATGAGAATTATTCAACCTGGGGTTTACACACCTCATTATCGAATAAATTTTTCGTCGCTAAGGTTAGCAAGTGCGCTAAGTAGATATGGTGTAGTGACGGGAAGGATGTCTACAGCTAATTATTACTTTCCTAAAAAGTTAGAATATTTAGCTGCTTATCTATTGGGCTATTTTGATGGCGATGGATGTGCTTATGTCAATAAAGGTAGAAGTGGAGGTCTTGTTTGTATTGTTGGTGCTTGGGAATTTACTTACGAATTAGCAAGAATTTTAAATATGGGTTCTGTACAAGAACACCAATCAAAGAAAGTTTACTACTGGAGAATTTTTAGCCGCGAACATATACAATCATTTTATAATTTTGTGTATACAAATCAAAGTTTAGGGTTACAACGAAAAAGACAAAAAATCGAGCAAATATTAGAGGGCTACAAACGTGGTTAAAATAATTAGTTGTAAATCGTTAGGTATTCAAACTGTATATGATATTGGAGTCGAAAAAAATCATAATTTTATATTAGAAAATGGAGCAGTTGCTTCAAATTGCTTTAACAAATCTCATTCAACAGCTTATGCCTATGTAACTTATCAAACAACTTACTTGAAAGCAAATTATCCTGTGGAATATATGGCGGCGTTGTTAACATCAAATAGCGGCGATACAGATAAGGTGCAAAAGTATATTGCTACTTGTTTGACAATGAATATTCCTATAGAACAAGTAGATATCAATCATTCGGTTATAGATTTTGCGCCTCTTGACACTACAATTTTGTTTGGATTTTGTGCGGTGCGAAATCTTGGATTAGGTGCAAGTGAATGTATTTTAGAAGCAAGAAATAATGGTGGTGAGTTTAAGTCATTAGCCGATTTGTGCGATCGCGTAGATTTGCATACAGTCAGCCGTCGCGCTTTGGAAACTCTGATTTTATGCGGTGGTTTTGACAAAATTGAGCCTAATCGCAACCAATTAATCCACGATTTAGATGTAGTTTTAGATTGGTCGCAATCGCGCCTCAAAGAACGCGCCAGTGGGCAAGTAAACCTCTTTGATTGGAGCGGTTTAGAAAATAACGAGCAAGCAAGTAATAAGTTTGATTCCGTCCCTAAAGCTGCAAAAGTAGCGGATTTTTCTCAACAAGAAAAGCTAAATAAAGAAAAAGAATTACTTGGCTTTTACGTTTCCGATCATCCCCTAAAATCTGTGCGTTCCGCCATGCAAGTTTTAGCACCAATTAATTTAAGCGAATTAGAAGCGCAAAGCAAAAAAGCCTTACTGTGTGCAGTAGTGATGATTAGTAGCATTAAACCAATTACCACCAAAAAAGGCGATCGCATGGCGATTGTAAAACTCGAAGACTTGACAGGACAAACGGAAGCTGTAGTATTTCCGAGAACCTTCGAGCAAATTGGCTCGTTGCTAGTTACCGATGCGCGCCTAATTGTTTGGGGTAAACTCGATCGCAAAGATGATGATGAGCTTCAGCTAATTATTGAAAATGCTCAATTGATTGACAAAGTGCAAATGTTAATGGTGGAATTAACAATCGAACAAGCCGTAGACACTTCAAAGCAAAACCAGTTAAGAAGCATTCTGCAAGAGCAATCTGGCGACAAAGATAAAGCCAATACTCCCGTACTTGCGATCGTCACAGCAATAAATAACCGTCAATTAGTCCGTTTTGGTCGTCAGTATTGGGTACAAAACTGCAATGCTGCGGTACAGTCGCTCACCACTGCAAATTTTATGGCTTATGCTCAACCTTTAACCAATTTTACCTAGAAGTCGCCTACTTCCATCAAAATTAAACCCAGCATATTTTTCCCACTACCATCTAAAAGGTTTGAGTATTTAAAATTAACTACTACTCCTGCAAATGGCTTTTCTCTGGTTCGAGAGGAGGAATTTGATCTGCTGTTAGAGTAATAATTTTACCATCTTGCCAAATACTAATTGATTCTCCTAGTTTGCGGTGCTTTTCTATAGCTTCAGCGATCGCTAATTTCACCCCAGCATCAATTTTTTGATATAGTTCTATTAATGATTGTTCATTCATCGGTAATTTTTATTATCTGATTCCAGATTTCAGGTTGATAAATAAGCGGTTTTTTCTCAATGTCACAAACTGCAACTACTTGAGAACCCGGACTAGAGTTATCATATATAACCCAAGTGTCACATAACGGTAAATATAATTCTAGTAAATTTTTAATGCCTCTTATATAACGGCGGCGAATGACATCTTCAGGAATATTATGCCCGCCGCTCTCTACTCGCCTGCGTACTCGCTTTATTGCTAATTCAGGACTTTGTAGCCAAAAGAAAATTAAGTTAATAGTGTAACCTTTTAGCTTAGATTTTCTTAAAAAACTAGCGAAATATCGAGCAGCAAGAGTAGTTTCAAAAGCAAAATCAGTACCAGAATTAGCAAGTATTTCTAATCTTTCTAACATTAACCTTCCGGCGAGAATAGCAACGGATTCTGGGTTAAACATTGAAAGCCCCGCAGCAATTTCATCGGCGTTAATATACTCAATAACTCCTAGAAAGTTGGGTAATAATCTTTTAGCTGTAGTTGTCTTTCCTGAACCATTTGCACCACCAATAAGATAAAGATTAGACATTACCAATAGTTTCACTAAGTTTTTAGTTAGGAAAGTTGAAAATTTAGTAACATAAACTTATCTTACTAAAATTAATAAAAATGGTTGCAGCATCAGAATCGCTAACCTTACCGACTTTACCAGAAATAATTGATGGATTGCCAAATATTTGTGGTTCAGAATCTTTGGTTGAAACGGTAGTTAAAAACGATAGACCAGTATTTTTACCCACAAGTAATATAGATATTCAAAACGTAAAAGCTACCTTTGCGATCGCCTTACATATGCAGCAACCGATAATTCCGGCGGGAAGCAATGGCGAATTAATTAGCAATTTGCAATATATGTTTGAGCATTCCTCTGAAGGAGATAACCATAATGCTGCGCCTTTTGCTCATTGTTACAGTCGCATGGCGGATATGATTTGCGATCTTGTCAGTAGAGGCAAAAATCCGCGTGTAATGTTGGATTATTCCGGTAATTTGCTATGGGGATTGCGGCAAATGGGACGAGGGGATGTGATAGACAATCTTAAACGGATAACGTGCGATCGCACCTATCAACCTTATGTAGAATGGCTAGGGACAATGTGGAGTCATGCTGTAGTTCCCTCTACTCCAATTCCCGATATTAAACTGCATATTCGCGCTTGGCAACATCATTTTGCAGCAATTTTTGGCTGGGAGGCTTTAGCACGAGTTAAAGGGTTTTCTCCGCCAGAGATGCACTTACCTAACCATCCCGATACTTTGTTTGAATTTGTCAAAGCTTTACTAGACTGCGGCTACCGTTGGGTGATGGTACAAGAGCATTCTATAGAAACTTTAACTGGGCAACCTCTACAGTACAAGCATTTACCCCACCGTTTAGTAGCGCGTAATTCTCAAGGGGAAACTTTAAGTATTACAGCCTTAATTAAAACTCAAGGATCGGATACTAAATTAGTCGCGCAGATGCAGCCGTATTATGAGGCGAAAACCTTATCAAGGCAAACTTTAGGCAATGTTTCTGTACCACCAATAGTTACTCAAATTGGTGATGGCGAAAATGGTGGCGTGATGATGAATGAGTTTCCCGGCGCATTTATGAGAGCTTGGGAAGAAATGGGTAATGATGTTGTTAGCGTCACGGGTACAGAGTATTTAGAATTGATTTCGTCTATTGGTTGTACTGCGGAGGATTTTCCCACCTGTCAAGCTGTAGGACAACATCAGATTTGGGAGCAAGTAAATTCTAAGTACGCACCCGATGCGGTGAATAATGCGATCGCCTTTCTGAAGCAAAATAACCCAAATTTTCATGTAGATGGCGCTTCTTGGACTAACAATTTAAGTTGGGTAAAGGGTTATGAAAATGTCTTAACTCCGATGAATCAACTTAGCGCTTTGTTTCACCAGAAGGTAGATCCAGCAAATACTCAATCATCTAACTATCGTCAAGCGTTGCTACACAATCTTTTATTACAAACCAGTTGTTTTCGTTATTGGGGACAAGGCGTGTGGACAGATTACGCACGGGAAATTTACAGGCGCGGTGAAAAGATATTGACAGATAATTTTTAACTAATAGATAGGTAGGATCTGCAACAACATTTTTTTGAGTTTACACTCGTTTACAAATACTTTTAACTGATGTATACGTGCCTGAATTAGTCCCGATTCTAATTATTTTGTTGCTGATTGCTACTACCGTCGCCTTGGTTTCGCGGCGGCTAAGAATCCCTTATGTTACGGGTTTAGTTTTAGCAGGTTTGCCCATCACCGAGCTATTGTCCCGTCGTGTTGGGTTAGATCCCTACCTAGTTTTAAACCTTTTTCTGCCAATTTTAATTTTTGAAGCTGGCATTAATACCGATGTTCGCCGTCTCCGCAGCACTTTTAAACCCATTGCTCTATTGGCGGGCCCTGGGGCATTGCTTGCCACTGCTATTATCGCCGTACTCTTAAAATTTGGGCTGACATTAGACTGGATACCTGCCCTGTTTTTAGGCGTAATTCTGGCAAATACAGATACGGTGTCAATGATTGCCGTATTTAAGGATATTCCTGTTCCTGCCCGACTTTCAACTATTGTTGAAGGCGAAACTTTATTTAACGATGCCGCCGCTTTAGTTTTATTCAACCTAATAGTAAAAGTATATTCAACGGGTTCTTTGACCTTTTTAGAAGGAGTCCAAGAATTTTTATTTGTGGCGGTGGGAGGCAGCCTAGTAGGTTTAGTTTTAGGCTACTTGAGCATACCTATATTTGCCCGTTTAAACGATCCTCTCAGCAGTCTGTTATTAACGGTTGCTGTTGCTTTGGGAACCTCTCAGGCGGGGCAGTTTCTTGGTGTATCTGGCCCGGTGGCGGTGGTGGTGGCGGGGCTAATTTTTGGTAATCTGGGACTTTCTCAAACTAATTCTGCGGGCGATCGCCTTACACTATTAAGCTTCTGGGAATATGCTGGTTTTGGAGTCAATACTTTTATATTTCTGCTCATTGGCATAGAAATAAACCCCATCACGCTCATTAAGATTTTGCCCGCAGTTTTACTTACAGTTGCAGTTTACCAAGTGGGTAGGGTTCTTACTGTTTACCCGTTGCTTGCTGGAATACGCTGGATCGATCGCCCAATTCCCTTACGCTATAAACATTTACTTTTTATCGGCAACATCAAAGGTTCGCTCTCAATGGCTTTAGCGTTGAGCTTACCTACCAATTTACCAGGGCGAGAATATCTGATTGTTTTAGTCTATGGCTGCGTGTTGGTGTCCTTAGTAGGTCAAGGTTTAAGCTTGCCTTGGCTAGTAAAACGCTTAAAATTAGCTAATGTTTCCGAAACTCGCCAGCAAATTGAACAGTTGCAAGCTCAGTTAATTACAGGTAAAGCCGCTCAAGATGAATTAGATAGCTTGTTGAAGTCAGGAGTATTGCCTAAAGCCGTTTATGAAGAAATGCGCGCAGGTTATCAGGTACGAGTAGCAGGAGCAGAAAAAGCACTGCGGGAAATCTATAACCGCCGCCCAGATACATCGGATGCCACCACAGGCGATCGCACTAAACTTGATGCTATTCGCCGCCGCCTACTGCTGGCAGAAAAAGGAGCTTTGGGTGAAGCTATCCGCAAACAAATTCTTTCGCCTGAAATTGTGCGATCGCGTTTGCAAAATATTGACGAGCAACTGCTAAAACTCGAAGATGATTAGATAGGCGATTTCTGAGGGGTTGTTTGATTTATAATCACTTTACCCGGACTAATCCAAGAAATTCCTTGTTGTAAAGCACTCCCAATCATTACCGCTTCTACTATTGGTTCAGAAATATCTGTTTTGGCTACCCATTCCACAATAAAATTTGCCCCACTACCGCCACTGGTATCGTTTCTATCTACTACAAAATTTGTAGAAGCTAGTGCATCAAGTTGAATGGGACGTTCTATATACTGCCGGATTAATTTACCATTCGAGTCATAGTAGCGTACCGCCGTAACAATCATGGGGTTAGTTAAATCTGTATTGCGAATACTCAATGTAGCCGCCAAATCGAAATACTTTTGCCGATTTTCATAATAAATATGCGAATAAATCGGCACATAAATAGTTTGTCCCATTGCGGCTTGAAAATTTTGCTCTAAAATCACCACTTTTGGAGATGAAACGATTGGCGGCGGTGGAACTTCCGATGGGGTACAAGCAGTCAGAAAAATTAGCGCGAATTCTATACAAATTAGGCGGTATGGCTTCATCCGAATTATTTACAACCTTCGATAAAATCAATGACTTGATGCAGTGAGCCTGGTTTTGTAACAATTAGAACTGTTGAACCAGGTTCTAATACCGTACTACCGTTAGGAATTATCAAGTTTTCATGAACATGAGCTTGATAGCCAATGATTAAGGAGCCTGTAGGAAAGCGAGAATCAAGAGCAATTTCGGCAACGCTACGCCCAGCAACATAACAATTTTCTGGGATTGCAAGTTTTAGCACTTCAATTTGTCCCTGCTCAAAGTGCATCATTGATTCTACTTGTGGATATTCAATCGCATTTACCATCGTTGATACTGCCAAATCCACCGTACTAACTATATGATTTGCTCCGACTATGCGTAATGGCTCGGCAAAATCGCGGTGGCGCATCCGAGTCACAATGTGCGGCGCTCCGTAGTGTTTGGCAAGCGTTACCATCGCTAGATTTAAGGCATCGCTCCGCAATGCAGCTACTACCGAGTCAGCTTTACCAATGCCCGATTCTAACAATACTTCGGTACTTACAGCACTGCCAACAAACGCCATCACTCCTACTTGTTCGCGGGCATAACGGCAGGCAACGGGATCGATATCAATTACCGCCACTGTATGACCTAATTCTACAAGCCTGTGTGCCAAACTCAGCCCAATTAAACCGCCGCCACCAATTAGCACGTACATGGTAGTTGCCCTTTAACGCTTTCTTTGCTTCAGTCTACAAGCAACCAAAAAATTTTGGCTGTATCCATTTGTCTTAATTATCAGCTATTCGCAACCAAGCCTTAGTCACCTACAAGGTTTTGTAACCTTTTCAAGTGAAAAGCTTTTGTTTAAGTAGAGTCAAAAGTCTCGCAATTTACAGAGGCAGGCGATCGCTTTTCTTAAGCAAAATAACCCAAATTTTCATGTCGATGGCGCTTCTTGGACTAACAATTTAAGTTGGGTGAAGGGTTACGAAAATGTTTTAACTCCTATAAATCAACTTAGCGCTTTGTTTCACCAAAAGGTAGATCCGGCAAATACCCAGTCATCTAACTATTGTCAAGCGTTGCTACACAATCTTTTATTACAAACCAGTTGTTTTCGTTATTGAGGACAAGGCGTGTGGACAGATTACGCGCGAGAAATTTACAGACGCGGTGAAAAGATATTGACAGATAATTTTTAGTAGTAAGCGATCGCCTCCAAGAGGCGATGAGCGTTAGCAGCGCTTTTCAGTAAATAAACTTTTTCAACTAAGCTAATTAAATCTGACTGGGCAATCAAAGCTATGTAGATTTATTTTATTACTGGTGGGAATTACAGAATTCTACTGAAACAATCCCCCAAGTTCAAAGCGGTTTAAATAATTTTGCGGCAGGGCGATCGCGCTTTTTTAGTGTTTAGTATCAGCAAGCAAATTTAGTGTTTAGATATACTGTATTTATTGAAGTTTACTTTGCCAGGAAACCTCGAAAACATGACAGATCGAGAGCAATTGATTCAGGAACTCGAACAGGCTCCTGACGAGCTAGTACAAACAATGCTAGATTTTTTACATCGGATTAAGGCTGTACGCAAAAGTCATCCTCTTAGAAAGTTTGTAGGAATTTTAAGTGACTCAGAGGCAGAAGAACTACAACAAGCGATCGCCAAAGATTGTCGGCGGGTAGATTTGAATGAGTGGTGAGATTGCCCTAGATACTTCTGTTGCGGTTCGTTTTTTGAATGGAGACACAGTAATTACTGAAAGAGTATTGGCATTACCAGAAATAGTTTTGCCAATCGTTGTTGTCGGAGAATTGTTATTTGGTGCGGAAAACTCTACACGTCCCTTGCAAAATTTGCCTCGATATCTGGAGTTTATATCAGCTTGCGTCGCTATACCATTAGGAAGAGAAACCGCAACAACCTATGCTCGAACCCGTTTAGCATTGAAGCGTAAGGGGCGACCAATTCCCATGAATGATGTATGGATCGCCGCGCAGTGCATGGAACATGGTTGGATATTGGTGACAGATGATAGTGACTTTGATTATGTTGATGGCTTGATGTTAGAACACTGGTAGCTAAGGTATACGGTAGCCAGTTAACAAGCTAAACGCGAACATCATGCTTCTGACTGAATAACATCTTTTGGTAAGAGTTTCTAATAGTTTGAAGCCGTTGACTTACCGTTTGTGTAAAAATCTTATCCTCTTTTGCCTAACTAAGCAAACAAAAAGCGCCAGAATATTCTAGCGCTCTTGACAAATTTTAATTAATGTGTTATTTAAGTTAATGCTTCCGCACCACCAACAACTTCTAGAATCTCTTGAGTAATCGCCGCTTGACGAGCTTTGTTGTAAGTCAACGACAGGCTGCCAATTAGTTCTTTGGCGTTGTCACTGGCACTATTCATCGCCGTCATTCGGGCAGCTAGTTCGCTGGCTGCCGATTCTTGTAACGCTCTTAGTAGCTGGTTATTTAAGTACAAAGGCAACAAAGCATCAAGAATTTGTACCGGATCTTGCTCAAATAACATATCGCGGGGAAAAGGACGAGCTTCGGTAGTAACTCTTTGCCTTTCAACTTCAAACTCACCGCCGCGAGTTGTCAATCTAAAGATTTCATCATCCGCCGCCTCTAATCCTTGAGGATCTAAGGGTAGTAAAGTTTGAACTACGGGGCGAGAGCTAATCAACGAAACGAATTTAGTGTAAACCAATTCAATTCTGTCTACATTCTCAGATAAAAACAACGACAGCAGTTGATCGGCAACATTAGACGCTTCTGCCGCCGTAGGAATTTGCTCTAAGCCCGTGTAAACGCCCTCAATAGGCTGGGTGCGGCGCTGGAAGTATTGCGAGGCTTTACGACCAACTATGATGAACTTGTAGTTCCTGCCTTCAGCTTTGATTTCTTTAGCGCGATTTTCTGCTCTGCGGATAATATTGCTATTGTAACCGCCACATAAACCGCGATCGCCTGAAATGACTAATAAGCCAACAGTTTCAACTGGACGCTGTTTAAAAAGTGGCAGATCCGCTTCTTCAAACTTTAAACGAGTTTGTAAACCAAATAATACTTGAGCCAAGCGATCAGCAAAAGGACGAGTTGCAATTACTTGCTGTTGCGCCCTCCGCACCTTAGCCGCCGCTACTAAGCGCATGGCTTCGGTAATTTTTTTGGTGTTTTTGACTGAATTGATGCGATCGCGAATTGCTTTGAGATTAGCCATATTTTTATTACCTCTAATAGAAATCTAGCGATTAGCCATCTAACCGCTAAATTGCTAACAGCTTTATACCGATGCCATGAAGGTTTGCTTGTACTCGCTGATGGCTTCTTTTAAGAGCTTCTCAGCTTCATCACCGAGCTTTTTCTCGCTGCGGAGCAAGTCGCCGTACTGGGCTTTGCTACTCTTGAGATAATCCCGCAGTCCTTGAGTGTAAGCAGCTATTTGGTCTACAGCAATGTCATCTAAATAGCCGTTGATTCCCGCGTACAGAATTGCTACTTGGTCGCCGACCGATAGGGGCGAGTATTGAGGCTGCTTGAGGAGTTCCTGCAAGCGCTTACCGCGTGATAGTTGATTTTGGGTTGCTTGGTCTAAATCTGACGCAAACTGAGCGAAAGCCGCCAAATCGTCGTACTGAGCTAGTTCTAGCTTGATTTTTCCAGCTACTTGCTTCATTGCTTTAGTTTGAGCCGCCGAACCTACCCTTGATACTGAAATACCAGGGTTTACCGCCGGACGCAAGCCAGAGTTAAACAAGTTGGAAGATAAAAAGATTTGTCCATCCGTAATCGAAATTACGTTAGTAGGAATGTAAGCCGATACGTCTCCAGCTTGAGTTTCGATAATTGGTAACGCTGTCATGCTACCTTCACCGAGTTCGTTGCTCAATTTTGCTGCCCGTTCTAGCAAGCGAGAGTGGAGATAAAATACATCGCCTGGGTAAGCTTCCCGTCCTGGTGGACGACGTAGCAATAGCGACATCTGACGATAAGCTTGGGCTTGCTTGGAAAGATCGTCGTAAATAATTAAAGTTGCTTTGCCCTTATACATGAAGTATTCAGCCAAACTCGCGCCTGTATAAGGAGCTAAGTATTGCAAGGTAGCGGGAGCATTAGCATTAGCTGCTACAACGATGGTGTATTCCATCGCGCCTTTTTCTTGCAACACGTTGACAATATTGGCTACCGTAGAAGCTTTTTGTCCGATCGCTACATAAACACAAACTACATCTTCACCTTTTTGGTTAATAATTGTGTCGATGGCGATGGATGTTTTGCCAGTTTGGCGATCGCCAATAATCAATTCCCGTTGTCCGCGTCCTACAGGAATCATCGCATCAATCGCTGTAATCCCAGTTTGCATCGGTTCGTATACCGAGCGACGCTCAATAATTCCGGGTGCGCCGGATTCAATTAAACGGCTTTCTGTCGTCTGAATATCGCCTTTGCCATCAATGGGACGAGCTAGAGCATCTACAACTCTACCAATCATTGCATCGCCAACAGGGACTTGAGCAATTTTTCCAGTAGCCTTAACGGTGCTACCTTCTTGAATATCTCGCCCTTCGCTCATCAATACCGCGCCTACGTTGTCTTCTTCGAGGTTTAAGGCGATACCAATCGAGCCATCTTCAAATTCGAGTAATTCCCCAGCCATCGCTTTTTCTAAGCCATAGATCCGGGCAATACCGTCTCCTACTTGCAATACCGTACCAACGTTATCGACTTTAACATTTTGATCGTATTGCTCAATTTGCTGCTGGATAATGCTGCTAATTTCGTCGGGTCTAATACTAATAGCCATGTTTATCTTTTGTGATTTAGGATTGTTTGACTGTTAAAGGGGATTTAATTCCCGCTCAAATTGCCTTGAGCTAATCAAGGAATATTTAAAACCTTAACTAGCGCTAGTTAAGCTTAAAGACAAGCGGCGCAACTGACCTCGAAGACTAGCATCAATTACCTGAGAGCCAACTTTAACAACTGCTCCAGCAATTAATTCTGTATCGAGTTTCATATCTAGCTCGACTTCGCGGGCATTAGTCATCGCTTTAACTTTATCTTTAATCGATTGCTGTTGAGCTTCGCTTAATTCTATTGCCGAAATTACTTCAGCGAGAACTGTTTGATTTAGCTGACGCAAAAGATTCAAATACTGCTGACAAATGCCTTCTAACAGCACAATTCGCCGCCGATCTACGAGTATTCGCAAAAAGTTACGCAAATAAGGATGGACGCGATCGCCAATTACTTGCTCTAGTACGTGCTTTTTGTCTTGCTCTTTAACAAAAGGATTAGCTACAAAACTCTGTAACTGGTCGGAACTTTGGAGCAAGTTCAGTAAAGATCGGACATCTTCGCCAATTTCCTCAGTAATATTTTGCGATTTTGCCGAAGACATTAGCGCCTGAGCGTAAGGCATTACTACTTCCGAATTTATACCGCTATTTCCTTTCATTAGGCTTCACTCCCTAATAGCGCTATGCTACGGTCTAATAATTTTTGCTCGACGTTGCTGTCTACTCGCTGACGCAACTCTAATTCTACTTTCTGCAAAGCTTTGGCGACTACTTGGCGACGTAAATCGGCGATCGCTCTTTCGGTTTCCGTACTCAAGTCATTCGCCGCCATTTGTTTCATCTGCTCTACATCTTTGGCTGCTTGAGCTAAAATTGCTTCTTTGGCAATTTGGGCATTTTCTTCGGCAGTTTGGCGGATTCTTTGCGCCTCAGCTTGAGCTTGAGTTAGCTTTTGCTGCGCCTCCGACAAGGCTTTTGCTGATTCTTTGGCACTTTTTTCCGCCGCTTGAATTTCGGTTGTGATCGTGGCTTTGCGCTCTGTCAAAATCTTAGTCAACAGCCCCTTGCCAAAATAAACCAATGCCCCAATCAAAATTGCTAGATTAATGATATTTGTTTCAAAAATATCAAGATTTAGACCAAAACCGCCTTCTGCTTCTACTTCCGATGCGTGGGCAAAGCTTGCTTCGGCGGCGGTTAGTAAATAACTTCCGATTATACTCATCTACAACTGCCCTGCTCGATTGCTAATAAAATAAATTTTGTTGTTAGTGCGTGGCAATTGTTTTATCTAGCTGGCTCTAACAGTTTGTCCATAATTTGCCGACCTAGAGCATCTACTTGTTGCTCCAATGAGCGCATTGCTTCAGTCTTTTGCGCGTCTATTTCTTGTTGTGCTTGCTCTCTTTGGCTTTGAGCTTCTTTTTGAGCTTCAGCAACTTTTTGATTAGCAATGGTTTGAGCTTCGTTTTGGGCAGTAGTAATGACTGATTGAGCCTGTTTCCGGGCTTCGTTTAACTGCTGCTTGTACTGGGCTGCCAATTGCTCGGTTTTAGCCAGGATTTCGCGGGCATCCGTTTTGCTGGTACGAATAAAATTTGTGCGCTCGTCCAATACTTTAGTAAGTGGCTTATAGAAAATTACGTTCAATACGGCTGCTAGAAGGAGAAATTGCAATGCCATTAACGGCAAAGTAGCGTCAAAATCAAACATTGTTTTCCCTTTCAACTAGAACAGCAGTTTTAATTACAGGCAACATCATTCAACCTTTGATAAATTCAATAAACCCAATCGGGTAATTACCTTAATCGCTCGAAATTAACTGGCTTTTGGCTAGAGACGCGATTTCCACGTCTCTAAATTTGGCTCTTAAGAAGCGAAAGGATTAGCAAACAGCAACACTAGAGCAATAACTAGACCGTAAATGGTCAATGATTCCATGAAAGCCAAGGTTAGTAGCAAAGTACCGCGAATTTTTCCTTCAGCTTCTGGTTGACGAGCAATACCTTCTACAGCGCGCCCAGCAGCATTTCCCTGACCAAGACCAGGGCCAATGGAAGCTAAACCGATTGCTAAAGCAGCAGCGATTACGGAAGCAGCAGCGACTAATGGATCCATGATGATTTTCCTTACTTTAAATGTACAAAACTAAACAAGCGGTTAATTGATTGGTGGGGTAAGCGTGGAAATGACAAACTGTGTCAATGTCCTTCTTCTTCCCCACCATGCCCTTCTAGGGCTTCATGGATGTACGCGGCGGCTAGGGTAGCAAAAACCAGTGCTTGAATAGCGCTAGTAAATAAACCCAAAGCCATTACGGGCAGTGGTACAAACAAGGGAACAAGTAAAACCAATACTCCTACCACCAGTTCATCCGCCAAGATGTTACCAAATAAACGGAAGCTTAGGGAAAGAGGTTTGGTGAAATCTTCTAAAATGGCGATCGGTAGTAGTATCGGTGTAGGTTCGATGTATTTTGTAAAATACCTCAAACCTTTTTTACTAAAACCCGCGTAAAAGTACGCCAAAGAAGTCAGTAAGGCTAAAGCTACTGTGGTATTGATATCGTTGGTGGGGGCGGCTAGTTCGCCTTCTGGAAGTCTAATCAACTTCCAGGGTATTAAAGCGCCTGACCAATTTGATACAAAAATGAACAGAAATAAAGTTCCAATAAATGGAACCCAGGGACGGTATTCTTTTTCGCCGATTTGATTTTTTGCTAAATCCCGAATAAATTCTAGGGCATATTCCATAAAATTTTGGATGCCGCTAGGGATTCGTTGGATGTTTCGAGTTGCAGCAATTGAAACTATAACTAGAAGGGCAATTACAAACCACGACGTGAGAAAAACTTGTCCGTGAATTTTCAGACTGCCCAATTGCCAGTAGAAATGCTGACCGACTTCTAAGGCGGCGAGAAACTTATAGTTAAAGGCGTTTAACACACTGAGCATTTCCATTGCGGAAGTTTACAATCCTAAGATATTAGGAGTTAACTTGCGATTTTTTCTCGATCTAACTTATGAGTCAGGAGTCAAAACCGTGCGGAGAGTATAAACGAGGAGCGTAGCTTTATAGGTCAGAAATCCCAAGAATACTGGCAAGATTTGCAATTGATTCCATTGACTTGCTAAAACTAGCAATCCAACTACCAACGCCAATCTATTTTTATTAAACTTGGGGTTTTCTGCGCCAATTTGCTCGACGTTTTTACCCAACATTTTCAAGTAAACCACACCAGTGCATGACCCGATCAGATAATTTAGGGCAATGTTGAGTGAGTAAAAAATCCATACAGAAATAAAAATTATCCCGGTCAAAACCAAGGTAATTAGTAGCAACTCTTGGGAGAGTTGATAAAATTCCTGCATCGATTTTCCCGATTCTGAAGGGACAGAATCTGGCGGAGAATTTTCTTCTACTTCGGGTGTGGTTGTGGGTTCGTTTAGCAAGCTCACAGGACTCGCAAACCTTTTAAATAATTGGTTTGACTCGTTAGAGCCAGAAAATATCGTATCACGTCGCGGTAACGATTCTTAAAAAATAATTAACTAGGCGTGAGCATAATTAGTTGCTGAGTAAGTAAACTTCTCACCTGATTTAACTCCAACGGTACTTGGGTCAAGATTTCGCCTACAGTTTTGGTTAAATTGCGAAGCCCGTAACCGGGCGTGCTTGCGCTATCGCACTGTTGCATAAACTCAAATTCTGGTTCTGATAAGTTGACAATTTGGTAATCGTAGTTAAATAAGCACTTATTCTCCCAGCCTTCCATACAAGGATGACGTTCAGGAATTGCAGCTAAAAGCTTTTCATCGATAGACCAATCGTTTTTAGGTAAAGGCGCACGTCCTAAAAAGAATTCGTAATGAGCTACTTCGGGATCTAATAATTCAATTAAACGGAAAGTGGCGCGATCGCTTAACTTCTTTACTCTTTCCTGTAACGAAGGTTCTTTGCCCAAAAGTCGCTCTATTTGCCAGAACTTAGGATTAGAGAAGCCTAAAAAGTCCAATCCTGAAGCATCAATTAGTTCAAATAAAGTTTCAATATTGTAGTCAATCTCGTGGGGATGGACGTACATATCAGCAAAACATTCATCGCGCTGGTTTTCCATTGACCAACGCTCTTTTTCGCGCTTGACGATGCGGTTGTTTTCTGGTAGCGAGGCAAATAGTTTGCGCCCAACTTCTACACCGTCGCGGTAATCGCCTTTGTCATTTTGCAGCAGTGCGATCGCGCGTTGCATTAAACTAATTTCCCAGCGTCCCAACTCTCCATACACGAAAATGTGCATCAACCCACCGGGAGCTAACTTTTTAGCTAAAGCCTGAATCCCGCGAATGGGATCTTCTAAGTGGTGCAGTACACCAACAGAGTTAATTAAATCAAACTCTCCCTCAATCTGGTCTGCGTCGTATAAGCTTAATTGACGAAATTGAACGCGATCGGCTTTTGACCTTTGACAGCGCTCTTTAGCCACCGCTAAAGTACCTTCACTGATATCAATACCAACAACTTGAGCTTGGGGGTTTAAGTGTACTAAGTATTCTGTACTTACACCCGAACCACAGCCAGCATCAAGAATGCGAATATCTTGTTTTTGGGGCTTTTGTCCGGTGCAGAAATTGTAAGCCGCTTGCCAATTCCAGCGCCAGTTATAACCCGGTGGCGGCTCATCTAGCAAGGGTTCGGGGGGAAATGGGTAAGTATCGTAGAGTTTGGCAACAGCAGCGCTAACGCTTTGAGGATCTGGCATAGTAAGGAAAATTGCAGCATCCCGTAGTTTAACGAATGTCCGACTACTAAGGCTATTAATAAAATTATGAGTAATCGTATTGTATTTGCTACTTATGGCTCTTTAGGCGATTTGCATCCTTACATGGCGATCGCAGTGGAATTAAAGCAACGGGGTCATAGTGTGGCGATCGCTACAAGCGAGATTTATCGAGATCGAGTTGAAGCAGAAAATCTTGATTTTTACCCTGTCCGACCCGACTTGCCAGCTAAAAACACCGAGGAAGCTCAAGTAGCTATTAAGCAGGCTATGGACGAACAAAAGGGAACAGAGTACGTCTTACGCCAGTTAATTTTGCCCTACTTGAAAGACAGCTACAACGATCTAGTGCAAGCTTTACCGGGTGCGGACTTACTTATCACTAATCCTGCAAGTGTCGCGGGTGCTTTGATAGCTGAAAAAACGAGCATAAATTGGATTTCTACGGTATTAGCGCCAATTTCCTTTTTATCAGCCTACGATCCGCCAGTCTTAGGAAATAACATTAGTCGCATTGAATTAGGGCTATTTTCTACTCCCATCAATAAATTACTAATGTATTTAGGCAAACTTAGTATTTTTTCTTGGAGTTTACCCATACAAGAACTTCGGGCTGAATTAGGGTTATCACCAGCAAAAGATCCTTTTTTTCAAGACCAACATTCACCGGATTTAGTTCTAGCTTTATTTTCTCAAGTTTTTGCTCAACCTCAAACCGATTGGTACAAGAAAACTTCCGTTACTGGATTTCCCTTCTACGATCGCCAAGCCACAGAACTATCGCCAGAATTATTAGAATTTATTGAATCCGGTTCGCCGCCGATTGTTTTTACTTTGGGTTCTGCGGCTGTAAATGATGCAGGTAGTTTTTACATTGAAAGTGCGCTCGCAGCTAAACAGTTAGGATGCCGTGCTGTATTGATAATTGGAGAGGATACGCGCAATCAACTACCAGAAAATTTATTATCAGCAGATATTGTTACTTTCAGCTACGCGCCATACTCTAAAATATTTCCCTACGCCTCAGTTATTGTACATCAAGGTGGAGTTGGCACAACCGCCGAAGCCTTAAGATCCGGTCGTCCTATGCTAGTTATGCCCTACAGTCACGATCAACCCGATAATGCTGCACGGGCAGAAAGGTTAGGTGTAGCCCGAACTATTAAGCGTAACAAGTATCAGGCGATCGCTGTAGCATCCGAGTTAAAACAGTTATTGCACGAGCCAAAGTACGCTCAACAAGCAGCGTTAATAGGGCAGCAAATTCGCTCAGAGGATGGGGTAAAGGTAGCGTGCGATCGCATTGAAGCGTATTTGAGTTTATGAAGTGCGATCGCGCATTTAATCCGAGACTAACGCCACTAAATAGGCTCTCCATCTTCGAGCGTATAAAGATCGGGTTCTTCACTTAAAAAGTTAAAACTTCCGTTGTTTTGAGCCATTTGCATTAGCTCAGAAGTTTTCGGTTCCGAGCCTTCATAAAAAAGTTTTGATTCTAAAAGTAGTCTTTCTGCTGGCGAGAGAGACAAAATTATTTGGATTAAAGACTCAACTAAATTGGCATTCATTACTTTTTTTGCTCCACCTTAAAAGTTATATCTAAACTTTTCTCAATCTATTTGGCGCTCTACTGGCTAGTAAGCGTAAGTACTTACTGTGAGATAACAGCAAGTAATTTATTCATTTTCCCTAACTAAAAGCGCGCTCGCACTTATAACCCCAACTTATCCTTGTAAAACTCCCCCTAATCCTGGGAATTATACACACTTCTTAATATTCAAGCGGAAATTACTCAAAACGTTTTAAGGTAGGAACTGACCGAGTTAATTTTAAACAGCGATTGCTACCAGCCAGCAATATAAAAATCGAAGTTCCTTAACACAAGGGTAAAAACGGCGATTTGTCAAGTTTTGAAGTAGCTCAAAAGAAAGTTTACTGGTATCCCGGTCAGGTTTAATACAGTAAAAAATATGATGGGAGTTTAAATAATCGCATGAGTGTTAAGGCAAGTGGTGGAAGCTCAGTTGCTCGTCCGCAACTATATCAAACACTAGCAGTCGCAACAATCAACCAAGCGGAACAACAAGACCGCTTTGTAGAGCGTGGCGAACTGAACGAACTGTCAAACTATTTTGCATCGGGAACAAAACGATTAGAAATTGCCGAGACACTAAGCAAAAATGCCGAACTAATTGTGTCTCGCGCTGCTAACCGCATTTTTGTTGGTGGTTCGCCGATGGCTTATTTAGAAAAGCCCAAGGAATTAGAATTAGCCACCGTAGGCGCGCCAGACGACATCAAAACCGGGATGCAGTTAGGAAATATAACCTATGTAGATAGCCGGGGTGGTTTTCTGGAGGGATTGCGATCGCTATTTAACACCTCTGGCGGTGGTGGTGCAGTTCCAGCAAACTTTCGACCAATCAACGTCGCTCGTTACGGGCCTAGCAATATGCAAAAGTCCTTACGGGACTTAAGCTGGATGCTACGTTACGCAACTTATGCGATCGTTGCTGGCGACCCCAACATCATCTCTGTCAACGTCCGGGGATTAAGAGAAATCATTGAAAATGCTTGTTCTGGTGAAGCAACAATTGTCGCTCTGCAAGAAATTAAGCAAGCATCGTTGTCTTACTTCCGTAAGGATACAGAGGCGACAGATATTGTCAGTCAGTACATGGACGTACTAATTACAGAATTTAAAGCCCCTACGCCTTCAGAAAAGGTCAGGCAACGTCCTTCTGGTGACTTACAAGGGTTACAGTTACCACAAATATATTTCAACTCCGCCGAGCGTCGCCCTAAATTCGTCATGAAGACGGGTTTATCCGCCGGAGAAAAGCAAGAAGTAATCAAAGCCGCCTATCGACAAATTTTTGAGCGCGACATTACCCGCGCTTACAGCCAGTCGATATCTAACTTAGAATCCCAAGTAAAAAACGGCGACATCTCAATGAAAGAGTTTGTCCGCCGCGTTGGGAAATCTCCTCTTTACCAAAAACAATTTTTTCAACCTTTTATTAACAGCCGCGCTTTAGAGCTTGCTTTCCGTCACTTTTTGGGCAGAGGGCCTTCTAGCCGTGAAGAAGTGCAAAAATACTTCTCTATCGTCTCTAGTGGTGGTTTACCAGCCTTAGTTGATGCGCTAGTTGATTCTAAAGAGTACGCCGATTACTTTGGCGAAGAAACTGTACCATACCTGCGCGGATTAGGTCAGGAAGCCCAAGAATGTCGCAACTGGGGAGCGCAGCAAGACTTACTCAATTACAGCGCCCCTTTCCGCAAAGTACCGCAGTTTATTACTTTATTTGCGGCTTACGAAAAGCCTCTCCCCGATCAACATCCCTACGGTTCGGGTAACGACCCCTTAGAAATTCAATTTGGGGCAATTTTCCCTAAAGAAACCCGTAATCCTAGTACAAGTCCCGCTCCTTTTGGTAAAGATACTAAGCGGATCTTGATTCACCAAGGCCCCGGTATCAACAACCAAAACAGCACTCCTCAAGCGCGAGGAGAGTTCCCAGGCTCTCTAGGTCCCAAAGTATTCCGCTTAGATCAACTTCCCGGTACAAGAAGCAGCAAGTCAGCTAAAGGAGCGAGTGTTAAATACTCGGAAAGCTCCACCCAAGCGGTAATTAAAGGCGCATACTTGCAAGTATTTGGGCGAGATGTCTACGAAGGACAGCGCCTAAAAGTAGCAGAAATTAAGCTCGAAAATGGCGAAATTCCAGTAAGGGAGTTTATACGTCAATTAGCTAAATCAGATTTATTCCGCAAGCTTTACTGGACTTCTTTGTACGTAACCAAAGCTGTAGAGTACATTCACCGCCGCTTGTTGGGTCGTCCTACCTATGGCAGAGCGGAAATTAATAGCTACTTTGATATCTGTGCCAAAAAAGGCTTCTATGCTTTAATTGATGCCCTAATTGACAGCCCAGAATACAACGAAGCTTTTGGAGAAGATACCGTTCCTTATGAGCGTTATTTAACTCCTGGTGGTGTCGCATCGCGGAGTCTTAGAGTTGGTAGTATCAATCAAGATATTGTCAGCGCTAAGGTAGAGCAAGCTGAAACTCCACGCTTTGTCGAATTAGGCGAAGTCAAGGAAATGCGGACGCAGCCCGATATCCAGTTCCGTGTCAACCAAGGCGTTAACAAGCAGCGCGAACAAACTAAAGTCTTTAAGCTCACCAATACCAGCGACAAAGTTGCCTTAAAAACTGCAATTCGAGCCGCCTATCGTCAGGTATTTGAGCGCGACATTGAACCTTACATTACTAAAAACGAGTTTACAGAGTTAGAAAGTAAGCTAGGCAATGGGGAAATTAACGTTAAGGAATTTATCGAAGGTTTGGGTAGCTCAAGCCTGTATATCAAAGAGTTTTACACGCCTTACCCCAATACCAAGGTAATTGAACTCGGAACCAAGCACTTTTTAGGACGTGCGCCCAAAAATCAAGCAGAGATTCGAGAGTACAACCAAATTCTTGCTTCTGCGGGTATTCGTGGCTTCGTCAGTGCAATGGTAAATTGCGCTGAGTACATTGAGATGTTTGGTGAAGATACGATTCCTTACCGTCGCTTCCCAACTTTACCTGCGGCTAACTTCCCCAATACTGAGAAGTTGTACAACCAGCTAACGAAGCAAAATGACGATGTAGTTGTACCTAGCTTTGAGCCTGTAAAGCCGATGATGGCAACAGACAAGATGCCGATGATGGCAAAAGCGATCGCCGATATGGCTTTTGCAGCCCGTCAAGCTGACAAAACTCAACCATTATTTATCGAACTTGGCCGCTCCTTTAATAACGGTAGAGGTCAGTCAGTGGAAGTTGGTGTTGGTACAACCCGCCGCAAACCTGCACGGATTCATCGCGTTACTAACGGCAATAACGCCGCCGAAACTCAACTGGCAATCAATGCTATCTACTGTCAAGTGATGGATATCTTTAGCGGTCAGGTTCCTGATGGGCTAAGAATTTCTGATTTAGACAGCAAACTGCGTAACGGTGAAATCAATGTTAGAGAATTTGTCCGCACTCTAGCAAGTTCTAGTACCTACCGTCAGCGTTTCTATACGCCTTACCCCAATACCAAAGTGATTGAATTTTTATTCCGTCACATTTTGGGTCGCGCTCCTGCTACTCAAAGCGAGATTCGCTCTTACAACAAGCTACTCGCGGATGGCGGATTAAAAGCAGCCGTAGATGCAATGGTCGATAGTACCGAATACGCGCAGTATTTTGGTGAAGATGTTGCCCCTTACCCCCGCTACCCATCGCTACCTGCGGGTAACTACCTAGGCAGCGTTAAAGCGGCGGCAGACTTAGTTAAGCAGTCGTGGTCGGATCTGTCGCCTTCGTCGCTTACACAAGGCTCTACCGGGCGCTAAACTGCCTTAAAATCACTTACTCATAAAAACCAGCAAAGACTTTGCTGGTTTTTTCTATTGAGGTCGTTCAGTACCAGTTTTTGCCGCTAATTAATGCCGTAAAAGATTAAGAAAGTATGTAATTGTTCGTCTAAATGAAAAATATATTAATAAGTATTAAGAGGTGAGTCAAAACGTGAACGAAATGCAGGAGAATGTTTGCGGAAGGTAAATGAGTTTAAAAGTTTTGTGTATAGGTTTACGCAAGCACCTAAAAAGAATTACTGTCATTAAAGCAGTAGTTGTGTAGAGATACACGCTATTTTAGATAAACTCAGTTAAATAATTTAAGCCCAAACCAGTTTAAAACATTGGTTTATTCTTTTGGAGGAATCGGTTAATGAGTATTGTCACGAAATCAATCGTGAATGCGGATGCCGAAGCTCGCTACCTCAGCCCCGGCGAGCTAGATCGGATCAAAAGCTTTGTTGGTAGTGGAGAGCGCCGTTTACGGATCGTTCAAGCTTTGACAGAGAACCGCGAGCGGATTGTTAAACAAGCTGGCGATCAGTTGTTCCAAAAGCGTCCTGACGTAGTATCTCCTGGTGGAAATGCTTACGGTCAAGAAATGACTGCTACTTGCCTCCGAGACATGGATTACTACTTACGTTTGATCACCTACGGAGTAGTAGCTGGCGACGTTACACCCATCGAAGAAATTGGTGTTGTAGGCGTTCGGGAAATGTATCGCTCTCTCGGTACTCCAATTGAAGGCGTTGCTGAAGGCATCCGCGCCATGAAAAACGTTGCTACTTCAATGATGTCTGGTGAAGACTCCGCAGAAGCTGGATCTTACTTCGACTACTTAGTCGGTGCTATGCAGTAAGTAGCTGCAAAACTACTCAAAAAATTGCTAAAGGAATCAAGACTATGCAAGACGCAATTACTTCTGTAATCAATTCTTCAGACGTTCAAGGTAAGTACCTTGACAACTCCTCCATGGAGAAGTTAAAAGGCTACTTCCAAACTGGCGAACTTCGCGTTCGTGCAGCCAGTACAATCAGCGCTAATGCCGCAGCGATTGTAAAAGAAGCAGTAGCTAAGTCCTTGTTGTACTCGGACATCACTCGTCCCGGTGGCAATATGTACACTACTCGTCGCTATGCTGCTTGCATCCGCGATTTAGACTACTACTTGCGTTATTCAACCTACGCAATGTTAGCTGGAGATCCTTCAATCCTCGATGAGCGCGTACTCAACGGATTGAAAGAAACCTACAATTCGTTAGGCGTACCCATCGGTGCAACCGTTCAATCTATCCAAGCAATGAAAGAAGTAACCGCAAGCTTAGTTGGCCCTGATGCTGGCAAAGAAATGGGTGTTTACTTTGACTACATTTGCTCTGGTTTAAGCTAATAGCTGTACAAGCTAAGTAGCATCTTTATTTGAGGTCTGGGAGTTAATTTGTGAGTGCTAGAAAGTTTTGTTGCTTATCTTGACTAAAGCTAGTCAATGAGTACAGACAGTCTAGTATTGACGAGTTGACTCCCAGCCTTCGATCAAACTATAGATAAGAGTAGAGTAAAGGCGATCGCATAGGACTTTACTTACAACCATTGAAATCAAAATTTTTTTATTAAGCCACAGGAGATTCTTACCGATGCGAATGTTTAAAATAACGGCTTGCGTTCCCAGTCAAACACGGATTCGCACCCAAAGAGAATTACAAAATACTTATTTTACTAAGTTAGTTCCTTATGAAAATTGGTTCCGCGAACAGCAGCGCATTATGAAAATGGGCGGCAAAATTATGAAAGTTGAACTAGCAACTGGTAAGCCTGGTATGAATACTGGCTTAGCCTAATTACTTTAATTAAAGTAGATTTGCGTTTGAGGAGGTGTTACAGCCTCCTTTTTTTGTTGTATTGGATGTAAAATTTAAAACTATCAAATTACACTTGCGCTATAGAGCAACCAGTGTCAAACTCCTAATGTCGTGAAGTCCTTTGATTTATTGTGGAATTACGCCAATTAATCCCCTTATTTGATACTTCTGTTTCCCGGTGGGCTACTTTGGCGCGGTTATTGCGCTGGCTAACTTTACTTTGGGTATTTATCGGCTTAGTCATCTTGTTTTCCGCCTCTTATCCTGTGGGCGAAGCAGAATTTGGGGATGGGTGGTACTACTTTAAGCGGCAAATTATCTCAATAATTATTGGCTTAGTGGTATTCAATTGGGTGATACATTCACCGTTGCGGCGAATTTTAGGCATGGCGCACTGGTTTGTATTTCTGTTTTTAGCACTGATTTTTGTAACTTTAATTCCAGGAGTAGGAACAAATACTAATGGTGCAGCGCGTTGGATAGCTTTGGGTTCATTTCAGTTGCAGCCTTCAGAATTAATTAAGCCGTTTTTAGTGCTGCAAAGCGCGCGCTTATTTGGGCAATGGCATAAATTAAAGTGGCAATCCCGGCTGATTTGGCTAAGTATTTTTGCTTTGGTGCTAGGGGGAATTTTAGCCCAGCCAAACTTGAGTACAACCGCTTTGTGTGGGATGGCTTTGTGGCTAATAGCACTGGCGGGGGGATTGCCTTATACTTATTTGACTATGACGGCTATAGGGGGCGTACTGCTGGCTTTTGGTAGTATTAGCAGGCACGACTACCAAAAACGACGGGTACTGTCATTTCTCAATCCTTGGGAAGATGCGTTGAACAATGGTTATCAATTGGTACAAAGCTTGCTGGCTATTGGGTCTGGCGGTAGTTGGGGGATGGGATACGGGCTATCTCAGCAAAAATTATTTTATCTACCAATTCAGTATACAGATTTTATTTTTGCAGTATTTGCCGAAGAATTTGGTTTTGTTGGCTGTACGTTGTTTTTACTATTGTTGGTAGTTTATGGGGCGATCGCTTTATTCGTAGCATTTAAAACTACAAATCCGGTGCATCGCTTGGTAGCTATTGGCGCAATGATTTTTTTGGTAGGACAATCATTGTTAAATATTGGCGTAGCTGCGGGTGCTTTACCTACTACGGGTTTACCTTTACCTTTGGTTAGCTATGGTGGTAATTCAATTATTGCGAGTTTGCTGATAGCTGGGTTGTTAATTCGCGTCGCTAGAGAAAGCAGTGAGGGACAAGTTGTGTCTTTACCGCAGCGTAGTTCTGTAAAGGGGCGATCGCGTTTTTAGATTAATGGCAGCTATAAGTTTTGGATAACTAAGTTAAAATTGAGCAGTAATCAGCATTTCATGCTCGAAAAGAATGCAAACTTATATATACGAACTAGAACACTTTGCTAATAATCTAGTTACGAGCCAACTAACTCATCTAAATTTGACGAGTATTGTAATTATTTTTACAGCCGGATTGCTTACGAGCTTAACCCCATGTATGCTGTCGATGCTGCCAATCACAATTGGTTATATTGGCGGCTATGAAACAAAAAACCGCTTGCAAGCTGCGATCGCATCTACTTGGTTTGCTTTAGGTCTTGCCACTACTTTAGCAGCCCTAGGCATAGTTGCTGCCTTTGTGGGTAAGGTTTACGGGCAAGTAGGAATAGGTTTACCAATTATTGTTAGCATTATTGCTATTTTAATGGGGCTAAATTTATTAGAAGCATTGCCCTTACAATTGCCGTCTTTTGGGGGAATGAACTGGATTTCTAAAGATTTCCCTCCATCCGTACGTTCTTATTTAATCGGCTTAACTTTTGGGGTAGTGGCTTCTCCTTGCAGTACGCCAGTGCTGGCAACTTTACTCGCTTGGATTGCTAGTACCCATGACTTAGTTTTAGGTGCAGGTTTGCTGCTTGCTTATACGGTGGGTTACGTTACGCCGTTAATTTTGGCAGGAACTTTTACCGCCGCCATTAAAAGTTTACTAGAGTTGCGGCGGTGGTCAGGATGGATTACCCCCGTAAGCGGGGCTATTATGGTAGGTTTTGGTGTATTTTCCTTGTTATTTCGGCTTCCTGTAGGAATATTTTAAATGACTTTAGATAATATACCTGAAGCCCAACCTTCTATTTGGTCGGCTCCGCAAAGATTCATAAAAAAAGAACTATTACCTGTACTTACAGATTTACGGTTGGCGATTTTGCTGCTACTTGCGATCGCGCTTTTTAGTATTAGCGGTACAGTAATTGAGCAAGGGCAACCTGTCGCCTTTTACCAAGCCAATTATCCCGAAGATCCAGCTTTATTTGGTTTTCTTAGCTGGAAAGTGCTTCTAGCGGCGGGTTTTGACCATGTTTATCGTACTTGGTGGTATTTAGCCTTACTAATACTATTTGGCATTAGCTTAACGGCTTGTACTTTTACAAGACAATTGCCAGCATTAAAAGCTTCACGCACATGGAAGTTTTACGATAAACCCCGCCAGTTTGAAAAATTGGCTCTAAGTGCCGAACTCGATACAGGAACCCTATCAGATTTAACTCAACAACTCCAAAGCCGCCGCTACTTAGTATTTGCTGGAGAAAATAATAATTTATATGCCCGTAAAGGCATTGCTGGACGCATTGGGCCGATTGTCGTGCATATTGGCATCGTTGCCATTTTATTAGGTGGTATTGGGGGCGCAATGACAGGCTTCATCGCTCAAGAGTTGGTTCCTAGCGGGGAGAGTTTTGCTGTTAAAAATATAGTAGATGCTGGGCCCTGGGCAGCGCCCCAAATTCCTCAAGATTGGTCTTTGCGAGTCAATCGTTTTTGGATTGATTACACGCCTAATGGCGGCATTGATCAGTTTTACTCTGACTTATCAGTTTTAGACAAGCAAGGGCAAGAAGTTAAGCGAAAAACAATCTTTGTTAACGAACCCTTGCGTTACAAAGGCGTAACTTTGTACCAAACCGATTGGGGAGTTTCTAGCATTCGCATCCGTGTGAACAAAAGCCCGGTTTTGCAATTACCAATGGCTAAACTAAATACCAACGGGCAAGGGCGGATTTGGGCAACTTGGATTCCGACAAAAACAGATATGAGTGAAGGCGTTTCTTTACTAACTAGAGATTTACAAGGAATGCTACTACTTTACGATGTCAAAGGGCAGTTGATATCTACCTTACGCCCTGGAATGTCGACTCAAGTTAACGGCGTAACTCTGTATATTGACGAGCTAGTTGGCAGTACGGGATTGCAAATTAAAGCTGACCCCAGCATACCAGTTGTTTATACTGGCTTCGTGCTATTAATGCTAGGTGTGGTGATGAGCTATGTTTCTCACTCGCAAATTTGGGCTTTGCAGCAAGATGGACATTTTTATGTAGGTGGCAAAACTAATCGGGCGCAGGTAGGTTTTGAGCAAGAAATACTCGATATTTTGGCTCAACTTACTGCCCAAAAGCAGGTTGAAGACTCAACGATTAAGTCAGAACTTGCGGCTAAATCTTAAAAGCCTCAATGGCAATGATTTTGCGTAATTTTAAAACCAATGTAGAGACGTTGCAATGCAACGTCTCTATTCATATAGTTAACCAGTAATCCGCCTAAATTAAGTTAAAAGCTCGTACTTGCCACCACGTTCTAGCGCGCGCTGGTAAGCTGGACGAGTGTGGATGCGTTCGAGAAAGGCTTTAAGCTTTGGACGACTTGCATCTAAGCCTGCTTGGGCTTCTACTGCCTCTACAGGAAAACTCATTTGGATATCGGCGGCGGTAAATTCTTCGCCCACAAACCATTCGTTTTTACTAAGTTCGCTTTCTAAATAATCAAAGTGAAGTTTAATTTGGGGTGTAACAAATTGGCCAGCTACGGAGCTATCCCCTAATCCAAAATTATCAAGCAGGAGTTTCATGACTAATAAAGGCATTGCCGAGCCTTCAGAATAATGCAACCAGTAATCGTATCGCAATTTCTCTGGTGTGCCTAATGGGGGTGCAAGCTTACCCTCGCCATAACGCTCTACCAAGTAATCAGTAATTGCTCCCGACTCTGCTAAAGTTTGCCCCTCGTCGGTAATAACAGGAGATTTGCCCAAAGGATGCACTTCTTTAAGGGCTGCTGGAGCCAGCATGGTGTTTGAGTCTCGCTCGTAACGCTTAACCTCATAATCAAGCCCAAGTTCCTCTAATAGCCAGAGAATGCGCTGAGAACGAGAGTTGTTTAAATGGTGTACGACGATCATATAGTGATTTTTAGATTGTATATTTGGTAAAGAAATGCGATTGCTGTTTATTAGCTAATTACAACTGCCCTGGGGTTGACTTCCAAAATTAGGCGATCGCCATAATGTATTTGAGGAATCAACGAACTTACTATTACTTCTACAATTGCCGGAGCTTGAAAGTGTCCAATTTTTGTCTCAGGATGAGGATAGTAAACTAATCCCAAGTAGGTAATCTCTTGAAAGATAACTCTACATGGTGAAAAGGAAAAGTCCTCAGAGGGGTATTCCTGATGCCACTGAATGTTTTTAAATGTATATTCCGGCTGCTTGATAGTGAAACTTCTAGGACTAATCGATATATTTAATGTGCCAGGGAAAAAAGCGCTCAGGTCAAGCCCCAATTTTTGAAAAAAAGGGGTCTGCATTTCTATAGTCCCTCTAGGATAAGGGCTATTTTTTGCCATCCCTGACGCTACTTGATGCCCTCGGGCGATAATTCCCGCCACAGCCTGCCATTTTTGCATAGTCTAGGCGCACCGCCAGTATTTTTAATTTGCCTTTTGATGCCTAACTTCAATTACTGTATGGACGTTACCGCGTGGAGAATAATCGCCTTTAATATAGACTTCCAATGGATCGCAAGCGACTACAAAGTCATCTAAAATTTGGTTAATTGATTCTTCGTGAGAAATATAGCGATCGCGGTAACTATTGATATACAGTTTAATTGCCTTTAATTCCACAACTAAGCGATCAGGAACGTAAGTAATGTAGATAGTTGCAAAGTCAGGGTAGCCAGAAAACGGACACTTACAGGTAAATTCTGGTAAGGTAACGTGAATATCGTACCTGCGCCCTATACGTGGATTGGGAAAGGTAATTAGTTCGCCTTTAGCAATCTCGCGTTCGCCATACTTCATTTCTACTGTAGTAGGCTGTTTGTTTTCTGCACTTTGTTGCCCAGCTAAAGAGTCATTAGTCATCGGCTTAATTGCTACTCTGCCAATCTGGACAATTATTATCTTCCCAGCCGTAAGGGTGCATTCCACATACTAACAAGTTACCGTTGTAAACTTGTCCATGATATTGAGAGCAACCTTTGCAAGCAGGATGCCTAGTGTCTGTAGGTTCCACTAAATGAGGAAAAGGCTGTTCCAAATCGTTCATCACGTCTTCAAGGTCGCTGTAAACATCAAAGAGTGGTTCTGCCCAATCTTGCAAATACAAATCGAACTCTATCTCAATTGTATTTTGCAGTTGTGAGGCAATTGTTTCTGATACTTCAAAAAATGAGTCTACTACTTCTGTAACTCCGACAAAGAAATGCTCTACTTCATCGGTGACATCTTCAAGAATTTCTAAAAAGTCTTTTTGCCAGTTTTCCATCCGCTTTTAAGCGTTTTAAGCTATTAAAAGTTTTACTTGCGGCGATCACCCTATTCTATGTATAGCGAATGCTTACAAGTTAAGGTTTTAAATTCAATTTACTTTACTTATCGCGCTTGAGATTTTTTAGTTCTTCTTGCAATCCCATAACTTGTTGACGGAGATTGTCTACATCTTGAACTTTCTCTGGAGTCGTGGCGCTTTCGTCTTCCGAGATAATTTCTATTCGGCGCGGTTCGGTGGGGGTGCTAGTTGGTTCAGCGTTAGGCGTTTGGGCAGCTTGTTGAGCTTTCTGCATCATATCTTCAACAAACTTTTTAGCTTCTTCGGTGTTCATTTCACCACGAGAAACCATTTCATCCGCTAATTTTTGGGCTTGCGCTCTAATTCCCCCAGCTTTTTCGCCAGCGTAGGAAGCTAGACCAACGCCGAGATAAAAAGCTTTTTGTACAATATCTCCAAAACCAGGCATGGCGGTTTTTGCTCTCTTGAAAACTAGGGAACCCGGAGACCACGCCTACCACAAGCATCCCGTATTGCTGCTACCTTCCGGTTCTGACAAGATTTGGGCGTTGCGATCGCATGGATCCAGGTCTAAATTTAATATAGCATTTTTAGCGCCACTAGCAATTTTTGTTGTCTATTTCCTTTAATTTGGGCGCTGAACGATTTTTTCCCATAACCGCCGCCTAGTTATTGATTCAATCCCAAACAAACGCACGTAATCATCCTCATGTTCTGTTAGGCAAGATTCTAAAGCAATAATTGCCTCTGATTCTCCCACCACTACAGAACCGTAATTTTGCCACGAGTTCATCTTAAATCGGCGTTTATCGACAAATTCAATCCCAATATTATGACCTTGGGCTAAATCTGTCCGCATCCGTTCGAGGGTTTCTAAGCCGATGCGGGTTGAAAGAACATCGTTATGACGGCTAGGATCAACATGAGTATTATAGTTAGCGGGTTTGATTGGGTAGGTAAATCGATTCGGATTAAAAGTTGAATCCGATGTAGGGGTTTCGGAATAGTTGCTAATATTAGTACGCTCGGGTGTAATCGATGGTTTGGATTCTGGGCGATCGCTCTTTATTGAGGGGGGAAAACTTCTATCTTGGAGAACTTGATTGTATTCTCTAACCAAGCCAGAGTTTTCTACTCTTTGCTGTTCTTGTACCATCAAGTTGCCGTATTCCATCAAGCGCGGTAGTTGGAAATTGGGTTTAGCAAAAGTAGGTGCGCCTTCAGTGCTATTAACTACGCGCAAAGATACCTTTTCAAAACCCGTACTGTGAATAAATGAGCGAATTTGCTCGTCATAAATGCGCGATCGCAAAGCACTAAAAAAGTCTATAGGCTGGTTGATATAAGTATCAACAAGTTTTTCAATATCGCTTTTTGGCAATCCATCAGGTGCAAATATCCCGCTCACAATCCCCACTTTGTCATCGCGGTTAGGTTCCCAGAAGAACTTTTCCATTCTTCCATCCCGAATCAATGGGGCGTACAAAGTCGAAAAATCATTTCCCGTGACAATAATTGGGATGCGTTGGAGAGGCGTAGAATCGTAAGAACCTGGCAACTGTACGTCGGTAGGATTATCGGCAATATTCATCAATGTGCCATTGACTAACTGCGTATTGACGGTATATTGAGTACCACGATCGAATCTTCCCGCCCCCGCGTCCAAGTCATTAATCATCAACACGCACATTTTGCCGCGTACTTTGCTCAATTCGGAGGCTTCACGGTAGCGCAAACGCACCAATCGTCCCGGATCTCCCGCATCAGGACTTTCTAGTTCTCCGGCGGACATATAAATCGCTTCAATGCCCATGCGTTCAAATACTAATTCGCATTGAAAGGATTTGCCTTCGCCTTTGCGTCCATGAATGCCCAAAATGAGCGGTACGCGCACGCCCGGTAACTCCAAAAAGTTCTTAGTAATGTGAACCGCAAGTTTATCTAGAAAATTAGGAGAAATGTAATAGCTCATAACTGTGGTTGAATAATGCTGCTAATTTATTTTTACTTTTTACACAGTAAATAAGAGAGGCAGACAAGTCCACCTCTCCTAGGGTATGAAACAATAACTTAAACTATCGCTTCAGGTTTATTTGAAACACAAAACGTTGCGCTCTAGCGAGGCTTGTGAACGATAAAGCTAAGAATTTGGCACTGCTTGATGTTGTCAAAACCAACTACGCGGATGTAGCAGTTGGAATAATCAGAACGACAAGCGCGAACTTCACTCAACACTTCTTCAGGGCTTCTAGCGTTGAACAAAGGCAACTTCCACATTGTCCAATACAATTCTGTTGGATCGGAAGTTTCGTTAAATTCAATGGCGGGGAAATAACCCTGAGTCAAAATGTACTGAATCTGCCTAGTAATCTGAGCGTCAGATAAAGGGGGCAAATAAGACAGGGTTTCAAAGCGACGCTCTTTTGGTAGAGTTTGCATGATTTAAAAATGTGGGGATAGTGGGACAAATCGTTTTCCCCTTCTTTGCCAAGAAGGAGATTGTTTCTTGAGATAACACTAACTAGCAAGGGTAAATTAAAGGCGATCGCCGCCTGTAAAAGTCTTAACTAGATTGGCTATCCGGTTGAGATTCGGTAACAGTAGGAGTTTGCGTCAGGCTGGAGCTTGATACATTTAATTGCGTGAGCCGCTCTAGCTGCTGACGGCGATGTTCCATATTGGCTTCGGCTATCCCTGTGCAAATCATCTCTGGCAAAAAGTCCGTTACTTCTTGCGCTAAGTGTTCTCTCACAGTCAATATTCGCAAGGCTAAAGCTTGTTTTTCTTGAAACAACGCTTGAATGTATGCTTCTCCATCTTGGATTTTTTCTCTTGAGGAGAAGTGATGCAACCAAAACCCCAAAGGCGGATCGGTTTCATTCAATTGAGCTAGTACCACTCTTACTGCTTGATAAGTCAAATAGCTTTGTAGTGTTTTAGCTGTATCTTTCGCAATTTGTTTGAGATCCATACTAGCGCCCCAGCCCTAAATGTAGTGATGTATGAGCTATTAAGTTAAGTTAACTCAAAACTAACTAGCTCATACTTCGACCTACTTACTTATTAAACTGTATCCATTGCCTCGAACTCGAACTTGATTTCTTTCCATAGTTCGGCAGCAACAGCAAGTTCAGGCGACCACTTACAAGCTTCGCGGATAATATCATTACCTTCACGAGCTAGGCTGCGTCCTTCGTTACGAGCTTGAACGCAAGCTTCTAAAGCTACGCGGTTAGCAGTAGCACCAGGCGCGTTACCCCAAGGGTGTCCGAGGGTTCCACCACCAAACTGCAATACGGAGTCATCGCCGAAGATTTCTAGTAAGGCGGGCATATGCCAAATGTGGATACCACCAGAAGCAACAGCCATTACACCAGGCATTGAAGCCCAGTCTTGAGTGAAGTAAATACCGCGAGATTTGTCTTGCTCAACGTAGTTTTCACGCAACAAGTCAACAAATCCCATCGTGATGCCGCGTTCGCCTTCTAGCTTACCAACAACAGTTCCGGTGTGGATGTGATCTCCACCAGACATTCTGAGGGTTTTTGCCAAAACGCGGAAGTGGATGCCGTGATTTTTTTGACGGTCAATAACGGCGTGCATAGCACGGTGAATGTGTAGCAAGATACCGTTCTTACGACACCAATGAGCCAAGGTTGTGTTGGCTGTAAAACCCGCCGTCAGGTAGTCGTGCATGACGATGGGCATTTTGAGTTCTTTGGCGTACTCAGCCCGTTCTAGCATCTGTTCGCAGGTGGGGGCGGTAACGTTTAGGTAGTGACCTTTGATTTCCCCGGTTTCTGCTTGAGCTTTGTGGATAGCTTCTGCTACAAACAAAAAGCGATCGCGCCATCTTTGGAATGGTGCAGAGTTGATGTTTTCGTCGTCTTTGGTGAAGTCCAAACCACCACGCAAACACTCATAAACTGCCCGTCCGTAGTTTTTGGCAGATAAGCCCAATTTCGGCTTGATCGTGCATCCTAATAAGGGGCGACCGTACTTGTTGAGTTTATCGCGCTCTACTTGGATACCATGAGGAGGTCCTTGGAAAGTTTTGAGGTAAGCAACAGGGATGCGGAGGTCTTCAAGGCGCAAAGCCCGTAATGCTTTGAAACCAAATACGTTACCTACAATTGAGGTCAACATATTTGTTACAGAACCTTCTTCAAACAAGTCTAAAGGATAGGCAACGTAACAGATATACTGATTGTCTTCGCCAGCAACGGGTTCGATGTCATAACAACGACCTTTGTAGCGATCGAGGTCAGTAAGCAAGTCTGTCCATACCGTTGTCCAAGTACCTGTAGAAGATTCGGCTGCTACTGCTGCTCCTGCTTCTTCTGGGGGTACTCCAGGCTGGGGAGTCATGCGAAACGCCGCCAAAATATCTGTATCTTTAGGCGTGTAATCAGGAGTGTAATAAGTAAGTCTGTAATCTTTTACACCAGCTTGATAGCCAGTTTTTGTCTGAGTTTTTGTTTGGGAGTAAGACATATTTTTCTTCTAAAGAAGTCGATCACTGGTACTTGCTCGCTTTACAAGCTGCTTCATAATATATCAAGAATTTGATAAGTTAAAATTTTAATTTACTCAACGTAACCATAAGAATATTTTATATTTATTGCTTATTGTGAAAATATACGGTAATAGTACAGATACCTATTGCCAAAAATGCCAAGTTGCGATTATAAGAAATTAATCGGAGACAGGAGCAGCTTTTGCTTCTAGTCAATAAATTTTGTTAAGATTAATGCGACTAAAGTGCGATCGCCTTTCCTCTCTTGGAGATTTTTAATGCTGCGACTAGAACATATCAGTAAGATTTACCCTACAGGCGAAGTTCTCAAAGATGTAAACTGGGAAGTCAAACCAGGCGATCGCACGGGGCTAGTTGGCGTTAACGGTGCAGGGAAATCTACCCAACTCAAAATCATTGCTGGAGAAATAGAACCTACTAGCGGCGAAATTGTCCGTCCTGCAAGTTTGCACATAGCTTATTTAACCCAAGAATTTGAAGTAGATCCAACACGGACAGTAAAAGAAGAATTTTGGCAAGCCTTCGATGAAGCAAACCAAGTACACCAAGCTTTATCAGACGTACATCGGGCGATGGAAAGCGCCAACCCCGAACAGTTAGACAAGTTGATCGATAAAATGGATCGCTTGCAAAGGAAATTTGAAGCTTTAGATGGGTACAATTTAGAGGCGCAAATCGAGAAAATACTGCCAGAAATGGGCTTTGATGCTACAGATGGCGATCGCCTAGTTAGTGCTTTTAGTGGCGGCTGGCAAATGCGGATGAGTTTGGGCAAAATTTTACTGCAAAAGCCCGACTTATTATTACTAGACGAGCCGACAAACCACTTAGACTTAGAGACAATTGAGTGGTTAGAAATATATCTCAAAAAGTTACTGACCCCAATGGTAATTGTGTCTCACGACCGAGAATTTTTAGATCGTCTTTGCACCCAAGTTGTTGAAACAGAAAGAGGAGTTTCCGCTACTTATTTGGGCAATTATTCAGCTTACTTGCAACAAAAACATGAGGCTCAAGAAGCTCAATTAAGCGCCTACGAACGCCAGCAGAAAGAATTAGAGAAACAACAAGCCTTTGTAGATAGATTCCGAGCTAGTGCGACTCGTAGCACCCAAGCAAAAAGCCGTGAGAAACAACTAGATAAAGTTGAAAGAGTTGAAGCGCCTACGGGGGGGATGAGGACTTTACATTTCCGTTTTCCGCCTTCGCCGCGCAGTGGTAGAGAAATAGCCTCAATTGAGGAACTTACCCATACTTATGATGACAAAGTATTATTTTTAGGCGCAAACTTATTAATAGAAAGAGGCGATCGCATAGCTTTTTTAGGACCTAATGGTGCGGGTAAATCTACTTTGCTCCGGTTAATAATGGGCTTAGAACCTCCTACTGAAGGCATAGTAAAAACAGGCGATCACAATGTTATACCTGGTTACTTTGAACAAAATCAAGCAGAAGCACTAAATCTGGCAAAATCGGTAATGGAAACCATCCATGACGAAGTACCTGATTGGACTAACGAAGAAGTTAGAGCAATTTTAGGGAGATTTTTATTTAGTGGTGACACTGTATATAAACAAGTAGGGGCTTTAAGTGGTGGAGAAAAAGCCCGTTTAGCTTTGGCAAAAATGTTGCTGCGCCCAGCTAACTTCTTAATTTTAGATGAGCCAACTAATCACCTAGACATTCCAGCTAAAGAAATGCTTGAAGAAGCAATCCAAAAC
Source organism: Chlorogloea sp. CCALA 695 (assembly GCF_003003885.1). Classification (GTDB taxonomy): domain Bacteria; phylum Cyanobacteriota; class Cyanobacteriia; order Cyanobacteriales; family Chroococcidiopsidaceae; genus Aliterella. The sequence goes on from NZ_PVWN01000021.1 coordinate 35,983, forward strand.
TATGATGGTACGGTAGTAATAGTTTCTCATGATCGCTACTTTATTTCTCAGGTGGCAAACAAAATAGTAGAGATCCGTGATGGCGAATTTCGCATCTATCGCGGGGATTATCATTACTATTTAGATAAAATTGCTGAAGAAAAAGAGCAAGCAATGGTAGAAAAAGCCGCCGCCGAAAAAGCGGCAAAAAAAGCTGCTAAAACCTCGTCGAAGCGTAAATAAATTTAGAGATTTTTAAAATTTTTGAGCAAGCAAAAAGAGATAAGAACTAAAAATCTAATAAAACATCAAAAAAAACCAAGTAAATTTGGTTACATTAGTTGCCAGCAATGGTATTATTGCGGTGAGTTCAAACTATTAAATAGAGGGCAATAGGCTTATGACCCAAGCACCTGTCGCTCCCGTGGTGCTAGTCATTCTAGACGGGTGGGGCTACCGCGAGGAAAAGGATGGCAATGCGATCGCCAACGCAAAAATTCCTGTCATGGATAGCCTCTGGGCTGCCTATCCTCACACTTTAATTAAGACCTCTGGTAAGGCTGTAGGCTTGCCAGAAGGACAAATGGGTAACTCTGAAGTGGGACATCTAAATATTGGCGCTGGGCGTGTAGTACCCCAAGAATTGGTGCGGATCTCAGACGCGGTGGAAGATGGAACGCTGTTGCAAAATCCGGCGTTAGTCAAAATTTGTACAGAAGTACGCGATCGCCAGAGCAAACTGCACTTAATCGGACTAACTTCCGAAGGCGGCGTACATTCTCATTTGAGCCATTTGTTAGGATTGCTTGACTTAGCTAAGGCTCAAGGAATTAGTAATGTTTGCATTCACGCCATTACAGACGGACGAGATACAAGTCCAAACGAAGGGATAGAGGCTATTGAGAAAGTTCAAAAACACATTGATAGTATAGGTGTAGGGCAGATTGTCACGGTTAGCGGTCGTTATTACGCAATGGATCGCGATCGCCGTTGGGATAGAGTCCAAAAAGCCTACGATGTGATGACGAGAAATGGAGAAATCGGCGGTTCGGCATTAGATATAATCCAGTCATCCTATGCCCAAAACATCACCGATGAATTTATTATGCCCACGCGGGTAGCCCCTGGAGCGATTGAATCAGGAGATGGGGTAATATTTTTCAACTTCCGCCCTGATCGCTCAAGACAATTAACTCAAGCATTGGTAAATAAAGAATTTAACGGTTTTGATCGCCAGCAAATTAAGCCTTTATCGTTTGTTACATTCACACAGTACGAGCCAGATTTGCCCGTAAAAGTTGCCTTTGAACCGCAAAACTTGAACAATATCCTAGGGGAAGTAATCGCCCAACATGGTTTAAAGCAGTTTCGCACCGCAGAAACAGAAAAGTATGCCCATGTAACTTACTTTTTTAATGGTGGCTTAGAGGAGCCATTAGAGGGGGAAGATCGAGAATTGGTCATGAGTCCAATGGTAGCTACTTACGATCGCGCTCCGGCCATGTCAGCCGAGGCAGTAACCGATATCGCCACCACCGCGATTAAAAAACGCATCTATTCTTTAGTTGTGATCAACTACGCCAACCCAGATATGGTAGGGCATACAGGACAAATACCCGCCACAATTCAGGCATTAGAAACGGTGGATCGCTGTTTGGGAAGATTGCTTGAAAGTATCAGCAAAGTGGGCGGAACAGCGATCGTTACTGCCGATCACGGTAATGCCGAGACTATGATTGATGACGAAGGGAACCCGTGGACGGCTCATACTACCAACCCTGTACCTTTAATCTTGATTGAAGGTGAACAAGCAAAAATACCCGGCTATGGCGCAGAAGTAGAACTAAGAAATGATGGAGCGCTAGGTGATATTGCTCCCACGATTTTACAAATTTTACAGCTACCACAACCCGTAGAAATGACTGGGCGTTCTTTGTTAGAGCCATCTCAGTATCAATTGTCAGCAATTCGGACTCCGGTAGAACTAAGTTTGTAGTTGAGTGTGCCGAGCGCAATTAGGTTAAAATTTGAAATGCTGGCAGCTAGTAGTAAAGGTTGCCAGAAAAAACTGTTGGTTTAGGAACTTGTTAAATGACGTTATATAAAATAGTAGAAGCAATCTGGTCAATCTCTGCGGTAGGTTTAACGATTTTGGTATTGCTTCATAGTCCTAAAGGTGATGGAATTGGCGCGATTGGCGGACAAGCTCAATTGTTTAGCAGTACCAAGAGTGCCGAAAGTACCTTAAATAGAATTACTTGGACGCTAACAGTGATTTTTTTGGGATTGTCTTTAGTTTTAAGTGCAAACTGGATTCCTAGATAGTTGATGCCGTTGAGAAATGCGAAGCCCGTAACCGGGCGCGCTTGCGTTATCGCACGGGTACAACCTTGGCAACACTTAAAGCGATCGCAATTAGTAATTTGGGTAGCTATTGTTACAGGGTTATTGATAGTTCTAACTTCTACGGAGTTTAGTGCGGCAAAACCTGTTAATTTTTTAGCTGCAACTAAAAGCCATCCGTTACCAATTAGCTTAAATCAGTGGCAAGATTTAACAGATAGCGGTGACTACTTTGATCGAGTAAAGTTAACGGAAGTTGGCTATTTAATTTGGTCGCAGTTTCCTATCAAAGTTTATATAGATGACACTCAAGTTGAAACGTGGTTGCAGGTAAAAGCCGCCGTCAAAGAGTGGAATAGTTATTTACCCTTGCAAGTAGTTGAAAAGCCAGATATCGCTGATGTTAGGATATCGTTTAAGACTCCGCCTCTAGGAACGAAAGTATTACGGGCGCGATCAGCTTTAACTCAGTATGAATTATATATTAAGCTCTTTTCTAACTCTGCTTCAGTTTTAGCTCACCGTTGCACAATTATATTAAGTCCCAATCAGCCCAGCAAATACATTAAAGCTGCCGCTTTGCATGAATTAGGTCATGCTTTAGGAATTTGGGGGCATAGTTTAGTTGCTAGCGATGCTTTATATTTTTCCCAAGTATCAAATCCGCCGCGTATTTCCCCTAGAGATATCAATACTCTCAAACAAATTTATCAACAGCCAACCCTTTTAGGGTGGAAGGTAGAAAGCAAATAAAACTATTATGACAATTGTGCCAATTAAAGGCTAAAACTTTTATATTCCTACCCTTACTCGCCGTTGCTGTAAAACTTGAGTGTACAACTGCTCTAAACACGTAATGTTGTAGTTGAGAGTATAGCGCTCTAACACTCTTTGTCGGGCTTTTTTGCCTAGCATTGGTGCGATTTCAGGGTGATCTTGAAATAATGGTAACAATGTTTGCAACTGCGATCCGACGCGGCGAGTATTTAATAAAACCCCCACTTCTTCTAATACTTCCCCATCAGCGCCGACATCGGTTGCCAAACAAGCAATCCCACAAGCCATTGCTTCTAATAAGGACAAGGATAACCCTTCTACTAAAGAAGGCAAGATAAATACATCTGCGCCTCTAAGAATTTCAATTCGCCGCTTTTCGTCGGCTACAAATCCTAACCAAATAATGCCATGTTCGGAGCCGTAAAAAGGCTTTAGAGAAGGTGTTAAAGGGCCATCCCCTACAATCAATAGTTTACTCTCTGGCTTCATTTCGGCTTGCTTCCAAGCTCTTAAAAGTGCCTCTACGTTCTTTTCTGCGGCTAGTCTTCCTTGATAGACAAATAAGGTTTGAGCATTAAACTCCGCTTTAATTGCCGAAGCACCAGGAGAATATCTTTGCACATCTACGCCGTTAGGAATTACCGCTACATTGTTTGCAGGTACGCCCAAACGTGCTAAAACTTCTCGCTGTACTTGGGAAAAAACAATCGTGCGATCGTAGTTAACTAAAAACGGCGCGTAGAGTTGGTAGGCTAAAAGTTGGGTTCCCGATTTAAACTTTGCTCCTTTACCTGCAAAGGGTGTATGAAAAGTAGAAACTAGCGGTAAATTTAGTTCGGCGCAGATTTCTGGTAAAAGAAAATCCAAGGGCGATAAAGTTAGCGAAGCATGAACCAAATCCGGCTTTAGCTGACGCAGAAAGTCGCTTAAAACTTTACTCGATTTAAAAGAGGGAATTGTATAAACCTGAGATTTGTAGAGAAACGGTAACGAAAATTCCGCGCAGTCAGAATCGGTATCCCTAATAGCGTCTTCTTGGGCAAAATGAAGAAAACTTACTTGGTGTCCTCGGTCTAAAAGAGCATTAGTAATTTCTCTACCGTAAGTGACATTGCCACAAAAAGGGGTTTTTTTTCCAAGCCAAGCAATATGCATTCTTTAAGCACTTTGAGTTTAAAAACTTTAGCGATCGCACGTAAGATCGCCAAATTTCAGTTATTTACAAGCATTCAATAGAAATTATCTATCTAAATGTGGTAAATTTTCTGCTTCTGTACGGCAAATATACCAGGTTAAGATGCCTCCTGCGATCGCAATTGCTGCCAAAATTGAAAAAACTGCTTGCAATCCAATCATTGTCTCGGCTACTCCAGCTAAAGCTAGAGGTAAACTCAGAGCAATATTTACTACATTATTTTGCAACCCAAAGACTTTACCCCGCATTTGAGGCGGAGTTTCTTGTTGAATGGTTGTTTGCATGGGAATAGACACCAACGACGAAAACACCCCTAACAGGGTGAGTGCCGTTAAAATAATCCACAGTTCTTTAGTAAATATAGATAAAGTAATTAAGCAAATCGCCATCCCAGTAGAGCCGTACAAACTCAATCGGACATGAGAAAAACTCTGCCCGTATTGCCCCAAAAGAGTAGCTCCGGCGGCAACTCCTACGCCCCCTGCTGCTAGTAAAAAGCCAAATTGGGATGATTTTAAGCCGGGGATAATTTCCGCCATTCTCACCGCTAAAACTGCTAAGGCGGCAAAAATTGAGAATAAAATTACAAGTTGAATTAAAGCATTACGAATGCGTTTATTTTCGCCTAAATAGCGGAAACCGTCGCGTAAATCTTCAAAAACGTGGTTTTGTTCCTGTTCGGGTTTCGGCTCTTTTTCACCAGTTTTTAGCAGTAATAACAGTATTCCGGCGATCGCATAACTACCACCTACGACTAATTCTTTGCCAATTCCCACTCCTACCCCGATTTGATTTGTAATAGTATCGGCAAAAGCAAGTAACGGTTCCCCCACTGCAAACCCGACAATTACCAAAGCCATCATGGTTGTGGTGTATAAAGAATTAGCCGATAATAAATGCTTTTCTTCTACAACTAAGGGAATTGCCGCTTGTTCGGCGGGAGCAAAAAACTGTGTCAAGGTAGAAATTAAAAACGATAGCAGGAGTAAAATTCCAAAGCCTACAGGCAATCCGGCAATTGCTTTCCAGTCTTGAGTTATCCACAGCAATACTGGAATCGATAATACTAAAATGCCACGCAAGATATTTGTTGATACTAAAACAGTTTTTTTCGACCAGCGATCAACAAATACCCCAGCTACAGAACCAAATAGCACGGCGGGGATAGTAAATGCCATCATAATCGCCGATACCCAGCCGCTAATACTTTGATCGCTGGCTTGAAAGCGGCTAGAAATAATTGCAATCATCAGCACTAAATAAACTTTATCGGCTAATTGCGAAAAAACCTGACCACTCCACAGGGTTAAAAAGTTACGATTTTTTAAAACGGGGAGAAAACCAGGCTCTTGCTCGGCGAATGATTGCGGCGCAATGTAGGATGAGCTATTATCCATCGGCGGGTCTATTGCCTCTGCACCTTTATTTAGGTTTAACTGTTCAACTGTAAGCTTTTTGTCGTCTGACACGCGATTATTTTTTTGCTCAAAAGTGGAGTTAGATGAGGGCATTTTTTGAGATTTTTTATTAAATGTCTTTGACTGGGACTTTTTAGATTTAAAAGATGAATCGGTAATAGATTTATGATTAGAGGAAATTATTTTTGTATTTGAATCGGGCTTTTGAGTCATACTTTTGGGACGCAAATAGGAGCAAAATAACTATCAATTAAGGCAGCCGAACGAATTGGGCGATCAAAATTGTACTCAACGTATTGACGTAAAATCTTTTCAATCGATAGCCAGCTAGGATTAGATTGTTCTACTTGACTTAGCTCGGTATCTGCTAATTGCTGCATTAAAGAGAGTTCGTGACTACTAAAACGAGCATTTAATTGTGGTAGTGCTGGATTTGTGCGGTAATGTGTCTCCGTTTCTTTTACCAAGCTAGTTGTTACTGGCTTGGCGCGGGGGGAAATTGCAGCTAGGTTTTGCGATCGCAAGCTTTCCCAAGCATCTATACTAATTATCCCTCCAGCAGCTATACTAAACCCCACTTGCTCGGTTGTGCGAAGGCTAGAGTCAGGAATAATAGTTTCATGGGTCAATTGGCATTGTTGAACTTGCGGGGTAATTCCAGCGATCGTGAGCAAGTGAAAAACTGCTTGACACAAATAAGCCAAAACCAAAAACTCGCCATTGCTAGGCAATTGCTCTAGTCTTTTCAAATGTTCGTTAAATAGGCAAAACAATTCTACTTGAGGTTGTTCGCTCAAAGCTTGACACAATACCATTTCTGCTAGGTATTGACACGCGGCTAACTTGCCCAAATCGCGGCTAAGACGAGGGTAAGTTGTAATCGTTTCAGCTTGAGTAATTTTATCAAGCGATCGCCCTTTAGCAATCAATAACTCGTTCACTACAAACAAACTGCTTCTACCGCCTAAGCTAGAATTTTGCTTACGCGCCCCTGGTGCTATGGCTCGAATCAAACCATATTCTTGCGTCAAAACTGTAACCAGGCGATCGGCTTCACCTAGCGGCATACTTTTAAGATTAATTCCAGTTGCTTTATAAGTTCGACTCATTAGTTAGCTAATAGCAGTGGGTGGAGGCTAATTTTTTTGTTAAGTAAACGATTTTAAACTTAGTCTTTCTCCACAGTATCGCGTTGACGTAGTAAATCGACACCGCGAGATGTACCTAAGCGAGTTGCACCAGCTACTACTAAATCCAAAGCTTGCTCAATTTTGATAATCCCCCCCGACGCTTTAATTCCTACGCGCTCTTTTGCTAGTTCGTAAAGCGACGTTACATCGGCTACCGTTGCTCCGCCATTCCAGCCTGTACTTGTTTTCAAAAATGTTACGCCTGCATCCATACATAGTTCCGCAGCAATGCGCTTTTCTGCATCCGTCAGTAGGTTAGTTTCTAATATTGCCTTAACTGTGACTCCAGTTTCTTCACATATTTGGGCAATTTCTCGGTGTACTTCTTCAGTTTTGCCCATTCTGAGCCAGCCTAAATTGATTACTACATCAAGTTCTGTTGCCCCATTTTCTACCGCTTCTCGCGCTTCGTAGAGCTTGGTAGCGGAGGTATTTGCACCGCTAGGAAAGCCGATAACCGTACATACTTTAGGATTCTTCCTTTGGAGTAATTCGACGGCTAAACGCACATAACAGGGATATATGCAAACCGCCGCAAACTGATATCTATCCGCTTCTTGACACAGTTTTTCTATTTGCTCTGGTGTTGCCAAGGGGTTTAGCAGGGTGTGATCGATTAAAGGAGCAATATCAATATCTGGATAATCTGCCGCCATTAGGTCGCCTCACACGTTTATCTTATTAAGTTTTATCAGAAAACTTTACATAAATTACATCTTAACTTATCAGAGTAAAGATTCAGATACATTAAAATTGATTTTTATTGTTATAAGCGATAGTTTTAATAAGCTGTCAAAATACAAAAAACAATATTTTTATGAATAATTTAAGCATACTACGTTGTCAAAAATTACAATTGCTGACTTACCATCAGTTCATTTATTAGATAAAAATAGATTACCTAACTGTGCAGCTATATATTTTGTAACTGACAGTAATGGACAAATTATTTATATTGGCAGAACAGTAAACTTAGTTGCTAGATGGAAAGATCATCATCGATTTAATCAGTTAAAAAGGTTTAATCGCAAGAATCTTCTTAGTATTAGCTGGTTGAATTGTAGTAACGATCTTAGTACGCTCTCAAAGCTGGAAAATGAGTTTATAAACTTATATAAGCCGCCGCTAAATTGGTCAAAAGTAGTACAACCTATAAGAAAAATTACTCCTGTTGAGACAGCGCTGCAACAAAGTCTCCAGCAATTAGCAAAGTTGAATACTGTAATTTTTGGATTTGATTCCATAGCGGAAGAAAAGCCGACTATATATTTGAATTATCCCGTTTACGGTAAACGAGGACTGTCAGGGAGTGTAAGAGTTGCGTTACGCAACATTAACAAAAAAGCTAGTTCGTTGAAATGGAAAGAGTATCATACAGAACCTAAATCTTTTGGCAAATTCGGATTCTGGGAAACTGAATACAATGGTATAAAAATAGATTTGAGTCCCAGTGAAGGCTTAGTTAATATAATGCAAGACGCAACTCGTAAAACTATTGCAGGAGTAACGTTCATGGCTCTTAGTGTCTTGCAGCTAGAGACAATTATAGAAAGTGTACCAGAGATTAAAGAAGACTCTCCAGGATTAGAAGCTGTAGAGGAAGATCCTATACCAATGAAGTTTATTGATAAACTTCCGGCTAGTAATGGGAATAATAAGAGCGTTGTTGAAGTTGAACCCTGGGAAGAATTAGAACCTATGCCTGAAGGTGAAGTTAGAGAAATGAATCGCCAGTTTTTGGATGTAGACGGCGTAGAAGTAGAAGTATGTACTAACGAAAATGGGAAGCACTTTGTTAGACATAACGTTTACTGGTGGATATCACAAAATCAGAAAGATCCAGAGCGTAACAACTTAGTAACAAACTTCAAAAGATTCGTAGATACATTGCCTACTATTAGATGGTCTGGTTATAGATTTAGGCTTGAAACCATTGTATTTAATGAGGATGATGTAGAAGTAGAGAGTATACTGCTACCACTAACGATGTTTGAAGACCTAATGAAAAATGCCAAGTCACATTTTGCTGGCAAGCTTTTACAAGAGATGGAAAGTGGTGAATACAAGTCAAAACCGGAAGATGGAGCAAGGATAAAACTATGTGCGTGGTTACAGCATAATTCATTATCATCACTGCTCCAAACCAACAAAGTCTAAACAAACTATACAGCCTTGTAACTTATCTACGATTTATAAGGCTGTGTAACATAATTAACATTAGCTAAGATATATAGCTACTAACGCGATCGCACTTGTTGCATAATCGTTTCTACCTGCTGTACTTCTGTAAGCTTATTTTGCGATAAGTAGAGTTTTTTTGCTCTTTGTAAAGAGGCGACAGCTTCGGGTACTTTACCTTGACTCCAAAACGCTACACCTAAGTTTTGATGAGAAGTTGGTTCGCTGGGGTTAATCTGAACTGCAAGGTTGAATACGCTAATTGCTTCGACAAAATTGCCTTGACTACCTAAAGCAATGCCTAAATTATTGTAAGTTTCTAAGTTTTGGGGATTAATAGCTATTGCTTGTTTAAACGCTGTAACAGCTTGGGCAAATTGATTTTGACTGCTCAAAGCCAGTCCTAAATTGTTGTGGGCATTTTCAAAAGTGGGATAAATTTTGATAGCTTGATTAAAAGCTGCGATCGCACTGTTAAATTTTCCCTGTTCTGCTAAAGTGACACCACGCTCGTTGTAGGCTTGGGCTGCTTGGATTTTTTTAGCTTCAAGTTGAGAACTTTGTTTAATTGCTACAGGTATTGACTCTGAAGCAAATATCGGTGGAGCTAGTATAGCTGTACTCATTATGCTTAATATTACTGCCACAATATTTTTTTGCATAAAGATTTTGATAATAAACTATTAGAACATTGTAGGCAATTTGCCCTCATTATGGAGCGATCGTTGTAGATAGCAGGTTGTAAGTAAAAAAGCCTAGCGATCGCTAGGCTCCTTAAGTTAGAAGATAACTTAAAATTTATTCGTCATCATCTTCAAAATCATCATCATCATCATCATCTTCGTCGTCATCGTCCTCTAAGTCGTCTATTTCATCATCAACCAGTTCCTCCTCCTCTGGAGCAACCGTCGCACCGCGATCAAAGTTAAACCCTTCTCCCAAGCCGCTTTCAAAGCTATAAGCGCGGGCCGTGCGATCGTCTAACACTACGTCTAAAGGATCGTCGCCTTCTTCAAATACGCTACTAGCCTCTAAAGTTGGTTCCTCAGAAACCGACAATGGCTCCTCGTAAGCATTGAAGCCCGTACCCGCAGGAATCAAGCGCCCAATAATAACGTTTTCCTTCAAACCACGCAGCCAGTCAGATTTCCCTTCAATAGCAGCTTCGGTTAGTACCCTAGTAGTTTCTTGGAAAGATGCCGCAGAAATGAAGCTATCAGTATTGAGCGAAGCCTTAGTAATCCCCAATAACATTGGCGTGTATTGAGCTAAAGCGCCCCCCGTAATACTCATTGCTACATTCACCTGTTCGATTTGACGTAGCTCAATCAACTCTCCAGGTAAAATTGTCGTGTCTCCACCATCATCTACCCGCACCTTAGCTGTCATCTGCCGCACAATAGTCTCAATATGCTTATCAGCAATATCAATTCCTTGGGATTGATAAACCAACTGCACCTCGTTTACCAAGAAGTTCTGCACTTTCTGCAAAGCCTTAGTGGATGGGGTAGCATCTTTTTGAGCGGAATAGTAGTTAAAGAACACTTCCAAAATTTCGTGAGGATTGGCTGGTCCGTCGGTTAGCTGCATTCCTACATCTACTACCGAACCATCAGAAACTACAGGGTTTTGTCCAGGCCCTAGAGGATAATCAGTAATCGTACCGTTATCTTCAATTACCTTAATGGCATGGGTTTCGTCTTCTACCCTAGTTAGTTCTACAGTTCCCGGTCTAACAGCTAGAATACAAGCTTCTTTGGGCTTCCGTGCCTCTAATAGCTCCTCAATTCTTGGCAATCCCTGAATAATATCCCCAGTCTTAGTCCGCTCAAATACTAGCAATACTAAGTTGTCTCCCCGTTGAACTAATCCCGCATCATCTACCTGCAACATTGCTCCAGGGCTAACCCGGTAAGGGCGAGCGATGCGGAGAGTAACTTTATAAGTGTTCGTGGAGAGTTGATTGTTGCCTTGAGCGGTTTCTTGTTTGCCTTGGGCAGCAATTTCAATGACTTGAGCGGATTCTTCTGTAAATACACCCGGAGCGATTTCACTACCAGCAATTAACAAACTACCCACTTTAAAGCGGGGCTTTTCATTTGTAACTATGGTGAAACAATCCTTTTCTCTAAGAATCAAGATGCGGCGAATCGCTTCCGCGCCTTCTCTGACACCACGCACAATCCCAGACTCTTTGCACAAAACTTCCGTTTTTGCTACTACAGCTTTGGGGAGAATTTCTTGCCCTTCAACTACATTAAATTTGGTACTGGTGCTGCCTTGAGTAACATCGGCGGGAATGTCCTTGCGAATAATTAATGATTCTAAAATCACTAATTGCAGGCGTTTGACTTCAGAATTTACCGCATCTGTTACAAGTTCGATATCTGCCACGATGGGAGAACCGCCAGTATATTCCGCCGAATGGGTTTGATCCATTTCTAGCACTAACTGAGTTCGCAATAGTTCGACTCCCTCTACAGATTTCACGCGCTCAGAATCTTTGTAAGGCAAGCGACTAACTGCCCTTAGTTCAATCGAGCGCCCTTCGCCAGTGCTTGATTTTGTACTGGGAACTGAGGGAGAATCGGGGACGGAAAACTCGGTAACAGGACGAAGTAATAAAGCTGGGCCGTTAGAGGATGACTCTATGTATTCGATGTAGCGCAAATCAGAAGCAATATAGCCCGGAATCAACTCCTCTCCTGGTTGAGTAAAAGTGCCATCGCGGTTTAATACTGATTCTGGGTCATCTAGCATCAGCAACTCGCCGGGCTTGATCACCAGTTCGCGCAAAATGTCGTTTTTCTGAGTTACTTCTACTACGCCGTTGGTTTCGCAGAAAATATCTTTAACAACTTCTGTTCCTGCTTCTACATACTGGGCATCTTCAACTAGCAATAAAGAAATGTCTTTATTAACTTCGTGGGTTTCTTCAGGAATCCAGAGAATTGTTCCACCTTTAACTACTTCGTAGCCTTGTTTGCCTTTACCTTTTTTGGCAGTTTCAATTCCAGAGTATTTAATCAAACCTCCAGTATTAGTGCGGTATTCTTCAGAAATTAATTCTGCGACTACTTGACCTGTTTGAACTTTCGTTCCTGGGGTGGCTAGAAGCGAAAACATTGCCCCATGATTGGTTTCAATGATGTAGTGGTCGCCTTGACGAGAAGATTGCTCTACGCGCACAGTGGCAGTGTCTAGCACTACGGACGCTGTGATAATTTCAATTTCACGGGAGCTATGACCCGAATCTGGAGTTTCGGCAGCCGATCGCACGATCCCGCCGTGGAGAGTATGAATTTTTGCTTCAGCCAAGACGCTATTTTCATCCACGCGATCGCCATTAACTACGCTAGGTTCGGCTCCTGGGGGCAAGTTATACACTTCTCCCGACAAAATCCAAATCAAGCCGCCTCTAGTCGCGGTGGTCGTCGTATTGCCTTGTCTATCGGTTTTTTCTTCTGGTACTAATTCGGCAAACTTGACTTCTCCCGCCAAGTCTGAAGATACGTCTTTGGTTGCTTTTTCGGTGTGAGCGCGGTTTGTGCGGCTACCGATCGCAACTTCAGCGAGCAATTGATCAGCTTTGACTTCTTGACCATCCACAATATAGATGGTTGAACCTTGGGTTACAGGAATAGTCACAGGTTTGCCGCCACTTGCTTCTAACATCAAGTCGCCATTAGCTTCTACAAATAAAGCCTCTTCACCGTGACGAGTTCTAAAAGGTCTTGTCCGCAGCTTTTTGGGAATCCGAATCGTGCCTTTTTCTTCGCTGCGGACTTGACGCGCTACCTCTCCAGTAAATACGCCCCCAGTGTGGAATGTCCGCATTGTTAACTGGGTTCCAGGTTCGCCGATACTTTGGGCGGCAATAATTCCCACTGCTTCCCCTAAGTCTACTAGCTTGGCATGAGCCAGACTCCAACCGTAGCAGTGCTGACACACCGATCGCGCCGCTTCGCAAGTTAGAGGACTCCGCACCATTACTTCTTCTACCCCAGCTTTTTGAATGGCGATCGCCGTCTCGTCACACATTGACTGATTTTTGGGACAAATTACGGCTTTTGTTTTAGGGTGAACTACGTCATTTAAAGGTACTCTCCCCAACAAGCGCGAACTTAAAGGAATCATAATGCGATCGTTTTCCACCATTGGACGCACCATAATTCCCCGTGTCGTACCACAATCTAACTCGCGCACGATCACATCTTGAGCTACGTCTACCAAGCGGCGAGTTAAATAACCAGAATCCGCCGTTCTTAACGCTGTATCTACAAGCCCTTTTCTAGCTCCGTAAGAAGAAATAATGTACTCTGTTACCGTCAACCCTTCTCTAAAGTTTGTTTTAATCGGTTGGTCGATAATTTCTCCCTGGGGATCAGCCATCAAACCCCGCATTCCTACTAGCTGGCGGACTTGAGAGATATTTCCTCTCGCACCAGAAAACGCCATCATGTACACAGAATTGAGGGGGTCTGTAGCTTTAAAATGCTCCACCACCTCATCTTTAAGGGATTCCGAGGTACTATTCCAAGTATCAATTACCTTTTGGAAGCGTTCTACTTCGGTAATTTCGCCGCGCGTATAGCGTTCCTCGGTCGCTAAAATTTCCGTTTCTGCTGCTTCTAAAAGCAGTTTTTTGGTAGGGGGAACCTTCAAGTCGTCCACGCTAATTGAGATTCCGGCTACTGTAGCGTAACGAAAACCCAAATCTTTTAATCGGTCGGCGATCGCGGCGGTTTTGGCAGTGCCATAGTGCGTAAACGCCCAGGCGATCAACTTTTTGAGTTGACCTTTATCTACCACGCGATTGCGAAAAATCATTTCTTTGCCGTCTGCCATTTTTGCTTTCCCTTATGTTAGTCAACTAGCTGTCAGATTTACTGCAATACTTCTTGAATGGTTTTGTTGTAGATAATCCTGCCGGGAGTAGTACGCACAAACTGAGAAATTAGTTCTCCGTCGGAGTTTTCACGACGGCGGATATTATTGTTTGTAATCACCCGCGTCCCATCACTCTGCTTTTCAACCTTTTCTACGCCGTCATCGTCCGAGTCTACTAAGCCATCAAAGCGAACCCAAACTTTGGCATGGATATGTACCTGCTTTTGTTCGTAAGCCATGATTGCGTCGTCTAAAGAAGCAAAATAGCGAACTCCCCCATCATTACTATTGGGATTTTCTGCCGTTAAGTAATAGCAACCCAACACCATATCTTGACTTGGAGTTACAATCGGTCTGCCTGTTGCCGGAGACAAGATATTATTAGAAGCCAACATCAGTAGCCGTGCCTCTGCTTGACTTTCCAACGACAAGGGAATATGTACCGCCATTTGGTCGCCATCGAAATCAGCGTTAAAAGCCGGACATACTAAGGGGTGCAGTTGAATCGCCCGACCTTCTACTAAAATTGGTTCAAAAGCTTGAATTCCCAATCTATGCAAAGTAGGAGCGCGGTTAAGCAATACAGGATGTCCTTCAATTACTTCTTCTAAAACACCCCAGACGCTAGGATCGCCGCGAGAAATTAGCTTTTTGGCAGCTTTAATATTGTTAACTACATTGCTGCGAATCAGCCGATGAATCACAAAGGGTTGAAATAGCTCAATTGCCATTTCTCTAGGCAAACCACACTGATGAATTTTCAGCTTTGGCCCGACAACAATTACCGATCGCCCAGAATAATCTACCCGTTTTCCGAGTAAGTTTTGGCGAAAACGACCTTGTTTGCCTTCAATAATGTCTGACAAAGACTTTAAGGGGCGGTTGTTTGCGCCTACTACCGTCCGTCCGCGTCTCCCGTTGTCAATTAAAGCGTCCACCGCTTCTTGCAACATCCTTTTTTCGTTGCGAACGATAATTTCTGGTGCTAAGATTTCTTGCAATCTGGCTAAACGGTTATTCCGGTTAATCACTCGGCGATAAAGATCGTTTAAGTCGCTAGTTGCAAAACGTCCGCCGTCTAGCTGTACCATAGGGCGCAAATCTGGCGGGATGACGGGAATTACCTTCATTACCATTGATTCGGGCAATGAACCTGTAGCAACAAAGTTGTCAATTACTCGTAGACGCTTAATTAACTTGGCGCGTTTTTGCCCTTTGGCATTAGCAATCTCTTCGCGTAAGCTTTCCGCTTCAGCTTCTAATTTAATATCTGATAACAGCCGCGCCAAAGCTTCCGCGCCGATACCTACTTCAACTCCACTTAGTTCCGATTCTTCGCTATAAAGTTGGTCTTCTATTTCTAACCACTGATCTTCTGTCAGTAATTGCTTATAAGCGAGAGTATCAGCATTGCCTGGGGATAGAACCACGTAAGCATTGAAGTAAACAATTTGCTCCACATCCCGTAAAGGCATATCTAGCAAAATCGCAATATAGCTAGGTATCCCTTTAAGATACCAAACGTGAGCGACAGGGGCGGCAAGCTTAATAAAACCCATGCGATGGCGGCGAACTCTAGCTTCAGTTACTTCCACTCCACAGCGTTCGCAAACAATACCGCGATGTCTAACTCTCTTATACTTACCGCAATGACATTCCCAGTCTTTAGCCGGGCCAAAAATCCGTTCACAAAATAAGCCATCCATTTCTGGCTTTAGAGTACGGTAGTTAATAGTTTCTGGCTTTGTAACTTCTCCTACTGTTTGACCATTAGGTAGGGTTCGTTCTCCCCACTGCCTAATTCTCTCTGGGGAGGCGATGCCAATTTTGACGTAATCAAATTGCGTGATTTGTGGCGTTCTCATAAGTTAAGTAAGGATGGGGAGAAAGGGAATAGATCGCACTAAAAGGTAGAAGTAGAAATTCTTACTTCTACCTTTTAGCTATACTTCTTCTTCGAGTGCTTCGCGGCTGAGAGATTCGTAGGTAGGACGGTTAGGAGTGCGACGACCCCCGGTATCTGCCATCAAATCAATTTCCACGTCTAGAGAACTACCATCAGATTGAAGTTCTACTTTATGGACGGCAATATCTAAGCCCAGCGATTGCAATTCTCGCATCAGCACTTTAAACGACTCTGGCGTACCAGGGCGGGGAATGGCTTTACCTTTGACGATCGCATTTAAGGCTTCGTTGCGTCCCTGCATATCGTCGGACTTGACTGTTAGCAATTCTTGCAAGGTATAAGCTGCGCCAAAAGCCTCCAGCGCCCACACTTCCATTTCTCCAAATCTCTGACCGCCTTGTTGCGCTTTACCGCCCAAAGGCTGCTGTGTAACCAGGGAGTAAGGACCTGTAGAACGGGCGTGAATCTTGTCATCGACTAAATGCACCAATTTCAGCATATAAGCGATACCTACTGTTACCGGGCGATCAAAGGGTTCTCCCGTCCGACCGTCGTACAACTGAATTTTTCCTGGTTGTTCGGGGTCAAATAACCAATCTTTTCCGGTTTCTTCTCGCGCTTCGGCTAACTTGCCATGCACAATTGTTCGTGATGATTCTTCCCCATACATTTCATCAAAGGGAGTAATCTTAAACCGCAACCCTAGGTTTTCTCCAGCCCAACCTAACAAGCATTCAAATACTTGTCCGACGTTCATCCGCGAAGGTACGCCCAAAGGGTTGAGAACAATGTCTACGGGCGATCCGTCGGGCAAATAAGGCATATCTTCTACAGGCAAAATCCGCGAAATAATCCCTTTATTGCCGTGTCGTCCTGCCATTTTGTCGCCGACTTGAATTTTACGCTTTTGCGCTACATACACCCGGACTACCATGTTAGCCCCCGGTGGCAATTCGTCTCCTTGTTCGCGGGTAAACACACGCACGTCTACAACTCTTCCTTTTTCCCCGTTAGGTACGCGCAGTGAGTTATCGCGGACATCTCGCGCTTTTTCGCCAAAGATTGCCCGTAACAGTTTTTCTTCGGGAGGTTGATCCGATTCGCCTTTGGGGGTAACTTTACCGACTAATATATCGCCCGAATCTACCCAAGCACCTTTACCGATAATTCCTTGTTCGTCGAGTTGGCGTAAAGCGTCTTCACCAACGTTGGGAATTTCTCTAGTAATTTCCTCTGGCCCTAGCTTGGTTTGTCTTGCCTCTATTTCATATTTTTCAACGTGAATTGAGGTGTAGACATCATCTTGGACGAGTTTTTCGCAAATTAAGATCGCATCCTCGTAGTTGTAACCTTCCCAAGGCATATAAGCTACGGTGATATTTTGTCCTAGCGCTAGTTCTCCGCCTTCAGTAGAGGAACCATCAGCAAGGACTTGTCCAGCAACTACGCGATCGCCAAATCTAACTAAAGGTCGTTGATTTAAACAAGTATCTTGGTTTGAACGCTGATACTTGGAGATCGGATACTCAATTTCTTGAGGTGTAGCAGTGGTTTGGGATTCTCCTGTAATCTCTTTGCTTTTTACCCGGATGCGGATCTTTGTCGCATCTACATAGATTACTTCGCCATCAGTCCGGCTAACTACCACCATGCCCGAATCCCGCGCAGCTTGTGCTTCTAAACCCGTTCCCACCAAAGGGCGCTCTGGTTTAAGTAGCGGTACAGCTTGCCGTTGCATATTCGATCCCATCAGCGCCCGGTTAGCGTCGTCATGCTCCAAAAAGGGAATTAAGCTCGTTGCTACCGAGACAATTTGTACCGGAGATACCGCCACATAATCCACTTGATCGGGGGTAGTGCTGGCAAATTCTTGACGGTAGCGGACAGTAACTTTTTTGCCTAAAATTTGACCATTTTCATCGATAGGAAGATCGCCAGGAGCTACGCGCAGGTCGTCTTCTTCGTCCGCCGTCATGTATACGGGCTGTTTGTCAAATTGGACAATGCCTTTTTCTACAGGTCTAAAGGGTGTCTCTAAAAAGCCATACTGATTGACTTTCGCATGAGTTGCTAAGGAACCAATTAATCCCGCATTTGGACCTTCAGGGGTTTCTACCGGACAAATCCGTCCGTAGTGTGAGGGGTGAATGTCTCGCACCGCAAAGCCTGCACGTTCGCGGGTCAAGCCTCCAGGGCCCAGGGCTGACAAGCGGCGTTTGTGCGTAAGTTCAGCTAAAGGATTGGTTTGATCCATAAACTGGCTCAATTGGCTAGAGCCAAAAAATTCTTTAATTGCCGCTACTAGGGGTTTGGGGTTGACTAAAGAAGCTGGTGTTAAGGTATCGGGGTCAGATACGGTCATGCGTTCGCGGATGATCCGCTCTAAACGATTTAAACCTACTCTGACTTGGTTTTGTAGCAATTCTCCGACACTTCTTACCCGTCTATTGCCCAAATGGTCAATATCGTCGATGCTACCCATGTCAAACTCTAAGTTGATTAGATAGTCAACGGCTGCCAAAATGTCAATAGGTGTAAGTACCCTTGTTGTATCGGGAATCGAAAGCCGCAGCTTTTTATTAATTTTGTAGCGTCCTACCCGCCCTAAATCGTACCGTTTGGGGTCAAAAAAGCGTGATTCTAGTAGTTGATTACCGCCGGAGACTGTGGGAGGTTCGCCCGGTCTCAATTTGCGGTACAACTCCATTAGGGCATCGTCTTCGCTAAATTGCCCTTCTTTTTCAATCGTTTTTTGGAAATACTCTGGATGGCGCAAAGATTCAAAAATCTCGTTGTCTGATAATCCCAAAGCTTTTAATAACACTTGCGCTGACAGTTTGCGGGTTTTATCGATTCTGACCCAAACTAAGCCATTGCGATCAGTTTCAAATTTTAACCAAGCTCCCCGGTTAGGAATTAAACTAGCTGAGTAAGTACGGCGACCGTTTTTATCTACTTCAGATTTGTAGTAAACTCCAGGACTCCGGACAATTTGGTTGACTATTACCCGTTCTGCACCGTTAATAATAAATGTGCCGCGATCGGTCATCAGTGGCAAGTCGCCAATAAATACTTCTTGCTCTTTGATTTCCCCAGTTTCTTTATTAATTAACCGGGTGGGGACGTACATTTGCACTGCGTAGCTGCTATCGCGCCGTTTGGCTTCGTCTACGTCGTACTTCGGTTGCTTGAGTTTGTAATTATTACCTAAAAAATGTAGTTCTAATTTCCCCGTGTAGTCAGTAATTGGCGAGAAGCTATTAAGTTCTTCTATTAATCCTTCTTCTAAAAACCAACGGAAGCTAGAACGCTGAATGTCGATTAGGTCAGGTAACAAAAAGGCAGGTTCAATGTATTGGTCGGTGGTCATGCGTTTTTATACTTATTGCGGCTGGTATTTACTCAACGGGCGGAAATCTTCTACGCAATTGCGCTTTGTCTAACAGTTACGCAGTAATTGCTAACAAGAAGCTTTTTTAGGTTTTAGTTCCCTTGAGTTGGGAATTGGTAAATTCTGACGCTCTATACTTAGGCAATGATTCATAGTATTGTCATTTTAGGGTGTAACTTTTGCGACGGTGGTTTTAGCTGCTATCCGCTTAGGCGATCGCGTACTTAATTTTTGCCCCTCAACGTTTTTGTGAAGTGGCAATTTATCGCCATTACTGTTTTGCTCTTGCATCCCTTGGTTGTAGAGCTTTAAGGGTTTGAATTGGTACGTTTTAAAATTTTCCTAGCAAAATTTGATTCTATTGCCCGACTTTTAACTATTATGACTTTTTTCCCCTCTAGGCGTTGCTTTAAACTTAAACTGAGAGATTGAAAAGTTTGCAAGCATTAGCTGTCGTTATTTGAGCAATTTTTTCTACCGTTTCACCGCGCAATTGAGCAATAGCTTCAGCTACGTGCAGTACAAAAGCTGGTTCGTTGCGTTTAGTCCCTCTTTTAGGTACGGGAGCCAAAAAAGGGCAATCGGTTTCGATTAATAAACGGTCGAGGCTGACAATTTGAGCGCTTTGATGAATCTGTTGAGCATTTTTAAAAGTCACTGTACCGCTAAAACTAATATAAAAGCCCAAGTCTAAAAACCATTGAGTTTCTTCCGGCGATCCCCCCCAGCAGTGCATTACACCCCGGATTTGATCGGAGTGGTTGGCTTGAAAGGAATGCAAAATTTGTTTTAATTGCACCGCCGCATCCCGACAGTGGATAATTACAGGAAGATTTAATGAATAAGCAATTTCTAGTTGAGATTCAAACACTAGGCGCTGCTGGGCTTCATTATCTGCCTTGTAAAAATCTAACCCGGTTTCGCCGATCGCTACTACTTTGGTATCAGACTTAGCTAACGCCGTAATTTCCTCAGCCATTGCTTCTGTCCATTTGTCTGCATCTAAGGGATGTAAACCCACGGCAAAATTAATTTCAGGATAGGTGTTAGCTAACTGTTGAATCCGGGTAAATTCATCAGGCTGTACGCAAGAGTGTACAAGCTTGACTACACCGTTTTCTTGCCAACGCGATCGCACTAACTCTAAATCTTGCTCAAATACATCAAAATTTAGATGAACGTGAGAGTCAATCAGCTTCATTTTTTTTAGCTGTTAGTCCTTAGTTGCTGGAGCATTCTAACGCTAAAGATGCGTTTACTTGGCGTTGATGAGGCTGGCTTCTTTTCTTTTCAAACTCTTGGCTAAGAGTGCTTTTTTCCTTGCGCCATTGTTGCGATGTAAAACTTTGCATTTCACGGCTTTGTCAATTTTACTCACCGCTACCGACAGATGCTGGTCTACTTCTTGCTTGGCTTCAGGAGTAGGATTCGCCGCGTAGCTATCTACGGCGGTGAGGTACTTCTTCATCAGTGTTTTGACGGCTGACTTATAAGCTTTATTACGCAAGCGATTTCTTTCCGCGACTTGGATGCGCTTGATAGCAGACTTGATATTTGCCACAATTAATTAAGGAAAAACTACGGTTATATAGACAAAATACTAGATGTACCAATATAGCATCAATATTGCCACAATTGGTAGAGATATAAAAGAAAAATCCGCGTTAAGCTATGTATGGGTAGCAAGAATCGGCAAACTTGAAGCGTCAATAACTGACGAACAAGGGCGCGAAACTTGCGACTATTAGCACTAAATCCAAAATTGATTGTATTGCGAACTTCATGCTGCGAATTATTACTCAGCAAGGCGAGGTACAAGCAGAACTACAAAGGATCTGCGATCGCACCCAAGACGACCAGGTGCAACATAAAGAGGCGACAGTAAGAGAAGTTCTCCAGGCAGTAAAACGCCAGGGGGATAAAGCTGTACTGCACTATACAGCCGAGTTTGACAACCAAGAACTTTTGGTAGAAGATTTGCGTGTCAGTGGCTCGGAATTAGATGCGGCTTATCAGCAAGTATCAAAGGAGTTGCTAGAGGCAATTCGCCTAGCTTGTCAAAATATCGAAGCATTCCATCGTCAGCGCGTCCCTAAGTCGTGGGTAGAGTTTGGGCAGGGCGTGGTATTGGGTAAACGTTATACCCCCGTAGATCGAGCAGGTTTGTACGTGCCTGGGGGTAGAGCAGCTTATCCTAGTACGGTATTAATGAATGCGATTCCAGCGAAGGTAGCCGGAGTTTCTAGGCGAGTAATTGTTACGCCGCCAGGAATAGGGAAAACAATCAACGCCGCAGTATTAGTAGCGGCGCAAGAGGCAGGAGTACAAGAAATTTATCGCGTCGGTGGAGCGCAAGCGATCGCGGCTTTAGCTTACGGAACCGAGACAATTCCCAAAGTAAATGTAATTACAGGGCCAGGAAACATATACGTTACCTTAGCCAAAAAATTAGTTTATGGAACCGTAGGTATTGACTCTTTGGCTGGGCCGTCGGAGGTGTTAATTATTGCCGATAGTGGAGCAAACCCCGAACACGTTGCCGCCGACCTATTAGCCCAAGCAGAACACGATCCGATGGCGGCGGCGATCTTACTTACAACCGATAGTCGGATAGCTTTAAAGGTGCAAGCAGCCGCCCTGAGACAGTTAGAGGATCACCCGCGCCGGACACTCACAGAAAAAGCGATCGCTCATTATGGCTTAATTGCGGTCGTTGATTCCATAGATATAGCAGTACAACTATCTAACGAATTTGCCCCCGAACACTTAGAGCTTGAAGTTGCCGAACCTTGGGAATTATTGCCAAATATTCGTCACGCTGGGGCAATATTTCTTGGTTACTCAACGCCTGAAGCCGTAGGAGATTACTTAGCAGGGCCTAACCATACCTTGCCAACTTCCGGCGCTGCTCGTTATGCCTCAGCTTTGGGAGTAGAAACTTTCCTCAAACACTCTAGTATTATTCAATATTCCCCAGAAGCTTTACAGCAAGTAGCCGGAGCCATTGACGTACTAGCGAAGGCAGAAGGATTGCCCTCTCACGCTCAATCGGTAAAGCTCCGAATAGAGGATAATGAGGAAACCGGCTGGAAAGAATAATAACTCTTAGGGGAGGCGATCGCGCGTGTTAAACACAATTGTAGTAGCTTTAGAAAGCTCGGATCTAGGCGATCACGTTATTGAAACAGTGCAGCAACTGCAATTGTCCCCTGGGGTAAAAATTATTCTTGCTCATGTAATTTCTACCTCAGACTCCGACTTAGAAATAGCCGCCGACCGTCCCCAAAGTGAAGCAGAAGCTACTCCCTATCGCCACATTGAAAAGCAATTGCAGGCTTATCAAGCTATGTTGCCCTTCCAGAGCGAATTAGAAATTGTCACCGGAGACCCCGCCGAAGAAATTATCCGCCTAGCAAATATTTATCATGCCGATTTGATTGCGATCGGTACTCGCGGCTTGACGGGTGTAAAAAGGATCTTACAAGGTTCTGTGAGCAGTCAAGTTGTAGAAAATGCTTCTTGTTCGGTGCTAGTAGTCAAGCCAATTGGATAACACACCATTATCAATAGCCGCCCTATTTTTGGAGAAACTATCGTGCAAAAAATCTTAGTTGTCGCTGTAAGTTTAGTAGCATTGCTTGCGCCAAGTAGGGTTAATAGCCAACTTATTCCTCAACCTTGGGTATCGGTAGGAGTCAATGATAGCGATGCTACCTTTGCTGTAGGAGCAAGAGCAGTAAATTGGGGCGTTGAGCTAGGCAAAGCCGAAGATGGAGCCACAGGGGTAGATGTGCTGAAATTTATTCGCGTTCCCGTAGTTTCGCCCTACGTGGGGTTAGGTTTGTACTCCGCAGATAAAGGCGTAGCTTTTTCTGGGGGCGTTCAAGTCGGAGCGACCGATAATGTATTTGTAGGCGTTGGCTACAATACAATTCGCGGCATTAATGGGCAAGTAGGAGTTAGGTTTTAATTACCAACTACCAATTACCAATTACCCATTACCAGCCTTTTGAGTTAAAAACTGACGTAAATTAAATAAACTTAAAGTTTGCCCAATATTTAACGGCAATAAAGAAACCCCTTCAATTCGAGACTGTACCCAACCTTCTCCCCAGTACCATTCGTGGAAACCGTCAATTCCTTGACTGAGGACGAGGCGCAAACACTCCGGCGTAACTACTTCTACTTGATGATGAATTGGTACAAACCCAGTCCAATTAGTAAAACTAAGCCCTGGGTGCAATTGTTCTGGCATTCCTGGATTAAAGCGTTCAAACCACAACCATTTTTGCAATTGCTTGGGATAAAGCAAGCTGTCCTTAATGGTATTAAAGGAAGCTGTAACTTCTATTCGCAGTTGGCTTTGTTGAAAAGTACCCAGCATGGCTTTAGATTGTGATTAGTTGATTTATTTTTCAGTATGGCAGAACTAAATTCTCTTGTCCCTGCGTCCTCTTTAATCTCCATCCTAGAATAGATATATAAAGAAATGTAAGGGTTGTCATGGCAGATCAATTAATTCGTGCTACCGCCGCTAATGGTGGCATTCGAGCCGTAGGTGTAATTACAACTCGCCTCACCGAAGAAGCTAGAGGACGGCATAATCTCTCGTATGTAGCAACCGCAGCGTTAGGTCGTACCATGTCCGCCGGACTATTGCTGGCATCGAATATGAAACGCTCTGGTTCGCGGGTAAATATTCGGATCAAAGGTAACGGATTACTAGGCGGAATATTAGTAGACGCTGGGTTAGATGGAACAGTACGCGGCTATGTAGATAATCCAGAAGTGGAATTACCACCTAGTAGTAAGGGCAAACTAGATGTTGGTGGCGCAGTAGGAAAAGAAGGGTATTTGTATGTAGTGCGAGATGTAGGCTACGGCTACCCTTACGCTAGTACCGTTGAATTAGTTTCGGGGGAAATTGGCGAAGATGTCGCTCATTACCTTGTTACCTCCGAACAAACTCCTTCCGCTTTAGTTGTGGGGGTATTTGTGGGCGCAAATGGCGTTACAGCTTCGGGGGGGATATTGATTCAAGTATTGCCCAAAGCAGCTAGAGATGAGGCTTTAGTTGAAGTTTTAGAATCCCGTGTAGCTTCGCTCTCTGGATTTACGCCACTATTGCAAGCAGGTTTGAATCTGACGGAAATATTTGAGCAATTGCTAGGGGATATGGAATTAGAAATATTACCCGAAACTCAATTAGTGCGCTTTAACTGCGGTTGCTCAGGCGATCGCGTTTTGGGGGCATTGAAAATGTTGGGAGCAGAGGAACTCCAAGATATGATTGAAAAAGATCGCGGCGCGGAAGCAACTTGTCATTTTTGCTCAGAAGTTTATCAAGCCAGCAGCGACGAACTAGCGCAGTTAATTTTAGACTTGCAAGCTGAATCTTCAGGATAAAGGCGATTTCTTAAGAGATTTTGGTACAAAATATAGCTTTTTGGCAACTAGAAAGGTACGATGACAACGAGATTGATAATTGAAATCTCAAACAATAGCTGTTGTTAAATCGCAAAGCGGCTAGACCTGTAAGACAATTTGGGGACAAATAATGAGAGAGCCAGGAATTCCTAAAAATTGGTCTATGGGGAAATTTGCACGGGGCGATCATTCAAGATTACCCAATGCTGCAACTTCTCCTGCTGGCTCTCAATTGCCACATAATAGCAGTGCAGAATCGGGCGAAGTGTCAGCACAACCCGCGTTGAAACTACAGTCGCTCACGCCCAATCGTTGCCTTGATAAGCGCCCACTACCACCCAATACTGCCCCAAAAAAGCCACCAAAGTGGCTGACTAATTGGGCTATGTGGTGGGGAGTTGCAGGTTTAATTAGTAGTAGCGTAGGAGTAGTAGCAATTGCGATGCTATTAAAATTACCCGCCGCTCCTAATTGTCCAGCAATTTTTTGGCCCCTGGCTACTGCAACAGTGAGAATGCACTGCGCGGAAGTAGCGGCAAATAAGCAGACAGTGAAAGACTTGCTAGAAGCGATTTCTTTAGTAGAAGCGTTGCCCAAAAATCATCCATTAAGGGCAGAAATAAATAAATCTATTCAACAATGGACAATAGATATTTTAGACTTGGGCGATCGCGCTTTTCAAGCAGGTAAATTACCTAGTGCGATCGCCATTGCCAAAAAAATCCCCCGAAATGTCCCCGCTTACCAAGTTGTAGAGCAGCGTATAGCTAGTTGGGAATCGGTTTGGAAAAAAGCTGAGGATACTTACAGCCAGGCTGAGGCGCAGCTACCAAAAAGAAATTGGCATGAAGCGTTTATGGCGGCGGTGGGTTTATTGAATGTAGGCAACGATTATTGGGAAACTACTAAGTACGACCAATTAAATCGGCTGATTGAGACAGCAAAAGAAGACGCGAATAGTTTTGATAAAGCTAAAGATTTAGGCGCAAGGGGTGGAATTAGTAACCTACTTGAAGCAATTAAACTAGCTCAAGAAATCGGTACAAGTAGTTACAGCTACAAAGACGCTCAAGCATTAATTCCTGAGTTAGGAAAAGAAATGCTTGATCTTGCTCAAAATGCCTTAGACAGAAAAGATGCGGAAGAAGCAATCTCGATTGCAAACCAAATTCCCCCAATTGCGAATTTACAATTAGAAGCAAAAGATTTTATTACAATTGCCGAAGCTTGGCGCAGTGCGTGGTTAGATAATGTGCCGGGACTTGAAGGGGCAATTGCGATCGCTCAAAAAGTAAGTCAAGATCGCCCCTTGTACAATAAAGCGCAAGAATTAATTGCTCGTTGGCAGCTAGAAATTGAAGATGTTGCCCACCTACAAAGAGCGCGAGAACTCGCAAAAGGCGGCACAGTAGGGGATTTGACCGCCGCCATTGCCCAAGCTGAGGTTGTACCTGAAAATAATCCCCGCGCCATTGAAGCTAAAGGTGAAGTAAATCGCTGGCGCACAAAAGTAGAAACTATTGAAGATCGTCCTTACTTAAACCGGGCGGAAGAATTGGCATCAGGAGAAGATGTGGGTTCTTTGCAAGCGGCAATTAATGAAGCAAGTCAAATTAGCAAAGGACGATCTTTATATTCTGAAGCACGGCGCAAAATTCGCGATTGGCGACAACTTATTGAACAGGTAGAAGATCGCCCCTTATTAGAGGAAGCCCGTAGCCTCGCTAGTAGAGGTAATTTACCCTTGGCAATTGAAACCGCCGGACAAATTAAAACTGGGCGAAGTTTATCTAGTGAAGCGCGATCGGCAATCAATGACTGGGAAGGACAAATTAACGCGCGGGTAAATTGGCAACAAGCGCGGCAAATAGCCGTACAAGGAACCCCAGAGGCGCTAGTAAGAGCAATTCGGGTTGCTAATCGAATTCCTAATAGCAGCCCCTTACGCTACGATGCCAACTTGACGATCGCCGAGTGGAGCAATCGCATTCTAAGTATTGCTCAAGATCGCGGACAATCTGACATTCCTGGGGCGATTGAAGTTGCTAAACTTGTACCGTTAGGAACTGAAGCTTACCCCGGCGCTCAAGATCAAATTGCTACTTGGGAAAGGTTTTTAAATCCACCAAAACCAGCCCCAGAACCCGAAGCTAACTAGACGGTTGAGGATTTCTGACAATTATCATGCGGCAATCATCTACAGAAACACGCTGCTGCATTGCCTTAACTAAAGCTTCGTAGGCTGTCCAGTGTTCGGTGATGATAGTTTTTGCCTGTAATGCACTAGAGCGCTGTTTTTGATCTTGAGCGGCGACAGAAAAGCCAATTGGTGCTAGTACCTTTCGCAATTTATTAATATCGTCCGCGCCCCCTTGGGCATTGTTATAAACTAGGTTTTCGGCGGCTATTCCTGCCATCCAAATTGTGCAATAGCGGTCTAATAACTGGGCTTTTAAAGCTCCCTGTTGCAATTGAGATGCTAATTCGTCATCGGCAAAAGTTACGCCGCCAAGACCGGGTTGTTTTTGTTTTAGAGCTTCCCAAGCGCTGAGAGTATAGCCTGTAACGGGAATATCTAGAAAATGAGCAACTAAAAAGTGTCCTGCCTCGTGGTGGAGAATGCGATCGCGGTTTTGAGGAGTCCAGGCAAATAAATCGCTAATTACCGCCCCGCCTTTGCCTTGTAAACCAAAGCTATCAAGGGTTGCAAGTCCTAAGAGTGTAAAAGTAGCGAAAGCGGGAATCGTGGGAGATAAGTTAAATAAAGGGCCGACTAAGGTTGAAAAGGTGACCAGAAAGATAGAAATTGCAACTAAATTAAGGGTAGTTTGGCTCATAGAAAATAGGGGTCGACATTTTTTTATTATTAAGGGCGATCGCACTCAATAAACAAGCAAAGGAGAAAATGAGCTTCCGCGATTAAGATTAAAGGCTTTCAACAGCAGCAATGGGCGCTCTAAGCTAGGATCTAATCTGTCGCCTCCCTGTCACCTATGAATAAATCTAAAGAATTAGTAGAAAATTCTTTGCTTAGTAAAAACTTGCCAGCTAATCCCAATCATACCCATGAGAACGAACCCGCACCTCATCCCCATATCCACAGCGAAGAATCGTTACGCAGCATTATCAATCGTCTGTCGCGCCTAGAAGGGCATATTCGCGGGATTAAAACAATGGTGCAAGAAAGTCGCCCTTGTCCCGACGTACTGGTACAAATTGCCGCCGTTAGAGGTGCTTTAGATCGAGTTGCAAGGCTAATTTTAGACGAACACTTAACCGAATGTATCGGTAGAGCCGCCCAAGCTGGGAATATTGAAGTAGAAATTCAAGAGCTAAAAGCTGCTTTAGATCGGTTTTTACCTTAGCTCCAAATCTTGGCGGTTAAGTCTAAATTAATAATGCTAGAGTTGCAAGAAATTCATCTACTAAGGGCGAACGATGGTACAGAGGCAAAATTTAATTTCTATAGCTACAACTACCGCCCTGTGTATCTTACTAGGCGGAGCGGCAGTATTTGCTATTAAGAGTAAGACATCTCCAGAAAATACCAAGCAAGCCCAAGTTATTCCCGCTAATCCAAAGTCGCAAGTTATCCCCTTAGTAGGACTTTCAGCAAAAGAGCGAGCTTTACAACTAAGCGCGATCGCCCAATTACCTCAATCCATCGAACGCGATCGCGCCCGTTACCTTTTAGCAAGCGATTTAATTGCCCAAAATCAAGGAGCAAAAGCCCTTACCTTATTAGAAAACTTAGAGCAATCTTACCCAGTTTTTGCCGCCCCTATCGCCCTCAAACGCGCTCAAGCTTCTAGCACACAGACGCAATGGCAAGAGTTGCTTACACGCCACGCCAACAGCCCCCTAGCTACAGAAGCGTTGTTTAATTTGGGCAAAACTGATAAACAGTATTGGGAAAGTGCGATTTCTAAATATCCCAGCCATCCCCGCAGTTTGGAAATTGCCCGGAATCTATTGGTAGATAATCCTAAACGCTCAGATTTAATGCTGCTGATAGTTAAAAATGCTATTCCCGCAGATATTGCTATTGCTGATAAATTAGTCCAATCAGGAGCTAAATTAACTCCCGCCGATTGGGAAGTCGTCGCTACAGCTTATTGGACTAAAAAAACCTATGGTAAAGCCGCCTTAGCTTATAACAAAGCATCCCGTAAACCTTTAAACCTCTACCGTAAAGGGCGGAGTTTTCAAGTAAGCAATAAAAAGCTTGAAGCTATCGCCACTTATAAGCAATTAATCGGCTACTTTCCTACAGCTAAAGAAAGCGGGTTAGCTTTAACGCAACTTGCAGAGATGGCAGAAAAGCCCAGGGCGATCGCCTACTACGATCGAGTCATTAGCGGGTTTCCTAATCAAGCTGGAGCCGCCTTAGCCGCCAAAGCTAATATTTTAGAACCACAAAACAAAAAAGCTGCCACCCAAGCCCGTAATGTCATGCTAAAGAAGTATGGCGACTCCGAAGCGGCGGCCGAATATCGCTGGAAAATCGCCCAAGAAAAAGCTGAGGCGCAAGATTATCAAGCAGCTTGGCAATGGGCGCAAACTATCCCCACCCGCAACCCTAAAAGTATATTGGCTCCTAGAGCAGGTTTTTGGGTAGGAAAATGGGCAGATAAGTTAGGGAAACCTGAAGCTAAAGCGGCTTATGAGTATGTATTGAGCCAGTTTCCCCAGTCTTACTATGCTTGGCGATCGGCAGCAATACTAGGCTTAAATGTCGGCAACTTTACAACGGTAAGACAGATAAATCCTCAAGTAATCGCACCAGCGCGAGGACTTTTGCCTGCGGGATCGGCAACATTAAAAGAACTTTACCAGCTAGGACAAGATCAAGATGCGTTGGCGCTTTGGCAAGTGGAATTTACAAACAAAATTCAGCCTACTGTAGCCGAGCAATTTACTGATGGAGTGATGAGTTTAGCCAAAGGCGACAATCTACTAGGAATCAACAAAATTGCCACCTTAGAAGACCGAGAAACCCCCCCAGAAAAGGCAGAATATAATACTCTCAGTCAAAAACTTACTTACTGGCAAGCTCGTTATCCTTTTCCCTTTCTCCAAGAGATAGAATACTGGTCAAGTCAGCGTCAACTTAACCCCTTGCTGGTAACAGCTTTAATTCGCCAGGAATCTCGGTTTGAGCCAAAAATTCGCTCCGTTGCAGGTGCAGTCGGTTTAATGCAAGTAATGCCTGGTACAAGTGAATGGATTGCCGAGAAAATTAAGTTAGAGCAATACAATCCTGAAATTCCCAAAGACAATATTTTGTTGGGTACTTGGTTTTTAAATTACACCCATCAGCAATACGATAATAATTCCCTGTTTGCGATCGCAAGTTACAACGCCGGGCCTAATGCTGTCTCTAAATGGCGCGATCGTTTTGAAATTAATGATCCTGATGAATTTGTAGAAGCCATACCCTACGAAGAAACCAAAGGCTACGTTAGACAAGTTTTTGGCAACTATTGGAATTATCTGCGCCTCTACAATCCAGAAGTTTCCCAGTTAGTTGCTAAATATTCAGCTACTCACCCTAAAGGCGCTACCCTACCATAACTAAGTATCCCTTTTTTTCTGCTGCTACCCTAGATACAATAGTTAAGCAACCCCTGTATAGCTTGAAATGACACCTCCAGTAGAAGTTGAAACCTTAGCCGAGCAAAATTTCGACACCCCAGAGGAATTTCTTAACGAACTTCCCGATGAAGCGGAGATGTCACTATTCGACCACTTGGAGGAGTTGAGATGGAGAATTTTTTATGCGCTAATTGCTGTTGTTGTAGGTATAACTGGCTGTTTTATAGCTGTTAAGCCAATTGTTCAAATACTAGAAGTACCTGCTCAAGGTGTAAAATTTCTGCAACTTGCTCCTGGAGAGTTCTTTTTTGTCTCTTTTAAAGTTGCTGGCTATAGTGGTCTTGTAGTGGCAAGTCCTTTCATACTCTATCAAATCATTCAATTTGTTTTACCTGGTTTAACTCGCCGCGAACGCCGTTTGATTGGCCCAGTGATTATTGGCTCTACTTTTCTATTTGCGGCGGGATTAATATTTGCTTATCTACTCTTAATTCCGGCGGCGCTCAACTTTTTTATTAATTATGGCGAGGGGGTAGTAGAACAAATATGGTCAATTGATAAGTATTTTGAATTTGTATTATTGCTATTATTTAGTACGGGACTTGCTTTTCAAATTCCGATTATTCAAGTTTTACTCGGCTTTTTGGGAATTGTATCTTCTAACCAAATGTTGGCGGGTTGGCGGTTTGTAATTGTCGCTGCTGTAGTTTTAGGAGCAGTTTTGACTCCTTCTACCGATCCTTTAACTCAAAGCCTATTAGCGGGTGCAGTATTGGGGCTTTATTTCGGCGGAATTGGTTTAGTTAAGTTGTTAGGGAAGTAAACATCACTACAATATCCATTCTGAAGCCCGAAGTCCTAAGTCTAAAGGAATGCTCACCGCCTTACCTAAGCGCGGACGTTCTTTTGTATCTAAAATATATTTTTGTACCTGTAAGGTTCCCCCAAAGCCCTCTAAATAGGTTGCGATCGCTTCCATGTGCGCTTCATACTCAGTTTCACTCAACGGAAACGAAGCTTGCTCTAAATATTTCCACATTACTTGTAAAAATACCTTCCCTTGGGTGCGCCGCAACTGCACGTCGTAAGAACGTCCCCATTTATTTAGCAATAGCTGGTGTAAATCTTGTCCTGTCATGGCTTGTGCTAAGTTTTACATTTGTTTACAAAACTGAAGTAGGTAATTCAAGTATGATACCAATATAAAGAAATGTAATATACCTCCTATTGACGATCGCATTCGCAGCAAGAGGGATTTTTATATTTTCTTAGTAGTCCGACACAAACAAAGTGGGCGATCGCACTCTTGACCTAAGCTCAAAGAAGTTAACAACGATCCAAGAGAGAACAGTATGGCGCAGATGTCAGAATCAATGGATGTCCCAAATATGGGTCGTCGTCAATTTATGAATCTACTGGCTTTTGGTACAGTTACAGGAACCGCCGCCGGGGCATTGTATCCAGTAGTAAGGTTTTTTATTCCCCCATCTAGCGGCGGATCTAGCGGCGGAACAACAGCAAAAGACGCGCTAGGCAATGATTTTAGCGTTAGTAAGTTTTTAGAAACTCGTAGCGCAGGCGATCGCACGTTAGCCCAAGGACTCAAAGGCGACCCAACTTATATTGTGGCAGAAAGCAAAGAAGCGATCGCCGATTACGGCATCAATGCTGTTTGTACTCACCTAGGTTGTGTTGTGCCTTGGAATGGCAACGAAAATAAATTTATGTGTCCCTGTCACGGTTCTCAGTACGACAATACAGGTAAAGTAGTACGCGGGCCTGCACCTAAGTCTTTACCTTTAGCTCACGCCAAAGTCCAAGACGATAAAGTTACCTTAACTCCTTGGACTGAGACGGATTTCCGCACAGGTGATGCGCCTTGGTGGGCTTAAATAAGAGTTTTGAACGTTTGTATTATGAGTTGCAGATAATAACTCATACTTTATCGAGTCCTTGTCACAGAAATTGTTAGAGATGAAAAAAGCATTATTTGCAGCAAAATTGCCTCTTAAAGTAGGGGCAATCTTTAAAACGGCGATTCTAGCCTTGGTAACTGTTGCTTTCTTGCTGGTTAGCGACATTGCTATGCCTCAATCCGCTTCAGCTTATCCATTTTGGGCGCAGCAAACCTATCCTGAAACTCCTCGCGAACCTACAGGACGAATTGTTTGCGCCAACTGTCACTTAGCGGCGAAACCATCAGAAGTAGAAATTCCTCAATCGATTTTACCCGATACAGTATTTGAAGCTGTAGTCAAAATTCCTTACGATACCAGCGTTCAGCAGGTAGTCAGCGATGGCACAAAAGGAGGTTTGCAAGTTGGGGCAGTATTAATGTTACCTGAAGGCTTTAAAATTGCTCCCGCCGACAGAATCCCAGAAGAAATGAAGGAAAAGGTAGGGGATCTTTATTTCCAACCTTATAGCGAAACTCAAGAAAATATTGTGTTAGTTGGACCTTTACCTGGCGAACAATATCAAGAAATTGTGTTTCCGGTGCTTTCTCCTAATCCAGCGACGGACAAAAGCGTTCACTTTGGCAAATACTCCGTTCACTTAGGCGCAAATCGCGGACGCGGACAAGTTTACCCTACGGGTGAAAAGAGCAATAATGCGGTTTACAACGCTTCGGTGGCGGGAACTATTAGCAAAATTAGCCCCGTTGAAGAAGGTGGTTATCAAGTCACAATTTCTGGCGATAGTGGCGACACTGTAGACAAAATTCCTGCCGGACCCGAATTACTCGTTGCTCAAGGGCAAACGGTAGCTATAGGCGACGCTTTAACCAACAACCCTAATGTGGGTGGATTTGGTCAAGCCGACGGCGAAATAGTGCTGCAAAGCGCTACGCGACTGAGATGGTTGGTAGTATTCATATCTGGAATTATGCTATCTCAAGTCATGTTGGTATTGAAGAAAAAGCAAGTAGAGAAAGTTCAAGCTGCGGAGATGAATTTTTAATATTTAGCTGACAATATTTTTTTGGGGACAGGTGTAACCTGTCCTTTTTTGTATCATCAAGTTTAGGGAAAAGGCGATAGCGCAAGCGCGCCCGGTAACGGGCTTCGCATTTCTAAACGTTGATAAAGGCAAATTACAACTAAAGAACGTGTATGAATCAGGATTTATCGGTTTTTCTTGGGTGTGCGGGGTTACTAATTGGTTACTTATTTTTTTCCGCAGCAACAGAAATGGGTACTAAGCTACCTTGGAGAAAATAGCAGATAAGTTTTTAGAGACGATGCCCAAACCGCAGAAAAATACCACGGATATCGAACCAGGAACTATATTTATGGTTATTTGCGTTCTACTGCTTTTACCATTACTGCTGACTGGTTTTTTTTCGCAATAATTGGCAATTATGGGGATTGGTTATGTCAGATACATCTATTGAAACTCGCTACAATGCGTTAATTGATCGCATTGTCCAAACTACTTTAAAAGGTCAAATAAGCTCTAAAGAACAGGTTTATCAATTGCTACGTCAAGAGGTAGAACCCGGCACGGGAGAACTATTTGAGCGCTTTTTGTCTCAACAAATTCAAGCATTCGAGCAGCAAAATAGCCAAACTGACGAATTAAAGCAAGCTAAAGCTATGCGTAGCCTCCGCGCCCTTAAAACTATTCAAGGAGAATGGGAGCGCGTACAAAAAGATTTAGCGGTTTCTAGTACCCTAAATGATGCCTTAGAAACGATTTTTGCTGCCCCAGAGGGTGAAGTCTTGGGGGCTTTAATTACAGCAATTGATCCCAACCGCAACCCAGCTTTGACTCTTAGCCAAATTCAGCAATTAGCCGTTAATCTCCAAAAACAAGTACCATCAACAGATGGCGAAGCCGCCCAACTCGCTCAAGGGTTAATAGCTGGTATCGCCTCTTGGCAATCGTTGCAAGATTACTTAATTAGCTGGATGTACGACAACCTAGAACCATTGGGTTTTGTAGGTGTACCAGGACAAAGGGGCCCTTGGACAGTATGGGCGAAACAGGTAAAAAGTCCTTTAATGCGATCGCTCTTTCAAACTTTAGCTTTGCAGCAGCCTGTAGACGAGTGGATTTCTCAGCAAGACAATATCAGTTTAAGTGCTTGGGTAGAACTTGCTGTAACTATGCAGTGCTTGCAACAAGGTTTAGTCGCTTGGTTCAATAAACAAGCTTACAATGCCAAGGCTGGGGCTAATTTATCAACTTCTACCTTTTTAACTTTTGCCGCTATTTGGTCACAATTAGCCAATGGTTTGAGACAATCGTTAACTTCTAGCAATTATCTAGATAGCTGTTTTCAAATTACCTTGCAAATTCTCCGCACCTTTGCCCAAACTAAAGATTTTCCACTTTATGGGGGGATTTTTGCTTTGTTTAGTGGCGATCGCCTACGTTCTACTTTAAGCTACTTCGACGCACCCTTAAAGCAAGTTGAAGGTACTCAAGAAAAAGCGCGAATTTTAACTTTACTCGGCTATTCTCTCCAAGCTTTAGGTCAATTAGAACCAGCCAAAGCTTTTGCCCAACAAGCTTTAGACATTGCCCAAACTAGAGGGGATATTCAGTGTGAAATTGCTAATCTCAATCATCTTAGTCGCGCTTGCGTCACCCAAAAAGATTACGAAAGCGCCATTAACTACAGCCAACGGGCGTTAATTTTGGCTCGTCAATCTGGGGAGCGTTTGGGAGAAGCCAACGCCCTAGCTAATCTGGGCTACAGCCAAGTATTTCAAGGACAGCAGTTGCAAAGTGAGCTTGAAGTATACGAAAGTGCAATTCAATACCTCCAGCAAGGATTAGAATTATCCAAACGCTTAGGCGACGAGCAAAGTCAGGCTTTGTGTTGTAGTAGTTTAGGCGTTGCTTATCTAGTGCTTTCTCAACCCCAAAATGCTATTCCCTATCTAGAAATTGCCTTACAATCTGCTAGAATTTCTGGCGATTTGTATCTTCAAGGGCAAAACTTTGCTTCTTTAGCATCCGCTTATTACAGCAGCCAAAATATAGAGATGGCTATGACTACGGGAAGTTTGGGGATGTATCTATTAGAGCAAATTGGCTCAGTGCAATGGCGACAACCCGCAGGCTTATTGACAATTTTGCAAGGACAACTTGGAGACACCGCTTTTCAAAACTTGCTTAAACAGTGCAGAGCGCAAATTATCCCTGTAATTGGAGTCGATGGTTACGATTACTTACCCTTACTCCTAAATCAGTATCAACAATCGCTCTAAACTTTGACAACTTCATAGTTTCTAGGAGCTACATTATCTCTCTGTTAAAAAGAGCCTGCGCCCTCTCTAGGTCTAGCTACAGACATTTCACAAATCGAGATTCCAACAACCGTTGCGATCGCAATTGATAAGTTTTGAGTAAGTTTGCACTTTCACAAATATCCGCCTCAAACGATCGCCTCGTTGATTAGTAGCTGCTATTTTTATACTAATATATTTTTTTTGAGGTTAACAATCAATGAAAAGGTATAAATTTATGCTGTTATTTTAATCAGTTTAGGCATTTCTACTAAGGTTACAGCTTTACATACGGGCTAAAATTGATAGCTAGGCGATCGCACTTGATTAGTTCTACTGGCGCAATAGATTTAATTGCGAACTTAAATATTTTCCCCATTCGGCGGCTAAGGGTATTTCGGTAAAAGGAACCCGCACGGGCGGCGCTGATGGAACAAAACTAAACTCTAAAGCTATTTTTCGCCCTTTAGTCGGTGGAGACTCCATCTCTACTAGGCGATCGTCTACCACTAAATTAATTGCTTGGACATCATTTAATAAAAATGTAGATTGGTTAATTATTGCTTGTCTAGTCGGTTTTCCCCAGGTTAAATCGTTACCTTTTTTAGCTAGTACAGCGTAAATATCGTACTTAGATTTTTCAAACTCGGCATCCGCCGCCCATCGCCGATAAGTTTCAACTTTTTGGTATTCGTTCCAGCCTAAGCCAGCCAACCAAACAAATACCAATAATAAAGATAACCAGATTAAGCCGCGTTCCATTTAGTTTCCTTGCTTGAAAATATAAATTTGTGGTGAGTATCTCAAAAAATCATCCCAAATAAAGAGCCTATAGGTTATTTTGTCAGTACGATAGTGCCACTAATAAATTGCTATGAAAAGGGTTTTACTGCTGTGCTTGTTTCTAGTTGGGATAAGTTTCGCCCTATTTAATTTTAAAGGGCTGGCAAATCAGGGCAAATTTGACTCAATTGTGCTTGATTTTAGAGAAGATATACCTGCGACAGAAATTAACGAGAAAATAAACGCGATTTCTAGCCAATTTAATTTTATACCGCAACTTAACAGTGCTTTTTCGGTAAGTGATCGCGTGTATGTGGTCAAAGGCGATCGCAATACGCTAAAAAGTTTAAAAAAGTTTAATTTAGCCAAAGCAACCGAATACATCGAACCAAACTATATTTACACAGCTTTAGTTGCTCCCAATGACCCTGACTATAGCAAACAGTGGAACCTGCGTAGTATCAACATCGAATCTGCCTGGAGCGAAACAAAAGGCAAAGATGTTACTGTTGCGGTGATTGATACCGGAATTAGCCGCGTACCAGACTTAAAAGACACAACTTTTGTCGATGGCTACGACTTTGTAAACGATCGCATTCTTGCCGACGATGACAACGGACACGGTACGCACGTAGCGGGAACGGTTGCCCAATCGACCAACAACGGCTATGGTGTCGCGGGAATAGCTTACGAAGCAAGTTTAATGCCTTTAAAAGTATTAAATAGTTATGGCGGCGGAACTGTTGCCGATATTGCTGAAGCTATTAAATTTGCCGCCGATCATGGCGCAGATGTAATTAATATGAGTTTGGGTGGCGGTGGTGAAAGTCAAGTCATGAAGGAAGCCATAGACTACGCCTATGGTAAAGGTGTGGTAATTGTGGCGGCGGCGGGAAATGAAAATCAAAACTCCGCTTCTTACCCCGCTCGTTACCCCCACGTGATCTCCGTAGCCGCCTACGATGCAGCTAGTGAAAAAGCTCCCTACTCAAACTTTGGCGCGGGGGTAGATATTTCTGCTCCTGGAGGTAGTGATGCCGGGAAGATTTTACAAGATACTATCGACCCAGAAACGGGCGTAGCATCAATTCAGGGCTTTCAAGGTACAAGCATGGCAGCACCTCACGTAGCAGGGGTTGCAGCGTTAATTAGAGCCTCTGGGGTGACTCAACCAGAGGAAGTTTTAGAAGTCTTACAAAAGTCTTCAAGAGTAATTCAAGAAGACGGTTTAAACTACTACGGCGCAGGACAATTAGATGCCGCCGCCGCCGTCAAACTAGCTCAAGCCGGAAAAATTAGCTTTCCTCACTTCTTTCGCTGGTTAAGAGAGAATGGCTACCTTAATTTGCGGTTTTGGATTGATGGTGGAGCGATCGCACTTTTACCTAAAATTGCCATGGTACTCGGTTCTTACTTACTGGCATGGTTTTTAGGCACTTACTTTCCCTTTGCTTGGAGTTGGGCGTTGAGTAGCGGTTTAATTGCTGGAAGTTCGGGTTTATTTTTCCTGCGTGGTGTCTACATCTACGATTTGCCTCAATGGCCATTGCGCCTATTGGGTAGCTCAATTCCTGAATTAGGTAACGCTTTAGCAGGCGATAGTGTCCTCAATCCTTTGTTTGCTAGTGCCTTGATTCCCGTCGCCTTAATTGCTTTATTTCTCGGTCATCCTAGCTGGAAATGGTTTGCAATTGGTACATCTTTAGGAGTTGCTAGTTGCTTGCTTGTCAGCGCTGTAGTTACGCCTGATATTTGGTGGTTAGGTGAAGGGTTAATTGCCCGTACTTTCTTAATTAGTAACGCGGCTCTTTGTTATGGATTAGCATGGTTAGCGATGGTGCGATTCGTTGAATAGTGAATCACGGTGAAAGCCCGTACATAACTATTCCAGCCAAGACTCCCAAGTCTAGCTG
>NZ_PVWN01000022.1 GCF_003003885.1 Chlorogloea sp. CCALA 695
GTTTCATCATTGTGGTCTGTTTTTCAGCCCTATTAAATAGCTCTTTTTGTGGCTGGTTTGATCGCAAATTGCTGTAAGTGCGCTTAAATTGATAAACCTTTTGTATAAGTTCGTTTTATTGTTTTGATTTCAACAATTGCACTATAGCTTTGTAACCATTAAATTCTGCCAATGCCAAAGCTGTGTAACCACCGCGATTTTTTAGGTATAGATCAGCTTTAGCAATCACTAGCAATTGCACCGCTTGAAAGTCACCTCTTGAAGCTGCCCACATCAAAGCTGTAGCTTGAGACCCATCTTGTAAATTTACATCGGTCTTTGGTGCTAATATCTGCATTACTTCTAGGCGATCGCACTCTGCGGCTTTAATTAAAGCCGTCTTGCCATCTTGAGCTTGGAGGTTAGGATCGGCTCCAAAATAGAGTAACGTCTGTACAGTAGCGCGATTTCCTTGGGCGGCGGCGATGTTTAACAGGGGTTCGTCTAGAGCTTCGCCCTGATTAGCTCCGTGACTCAACAGCGCGGCAACAATTTCGCTGTGACCTTGCAACACCGCTAGGAGTAAAGGTGAATCGCCTAGCTGATTGGTTAATAAGGGATTAGCACCACGCTCTAGTAAAATTTGTGCAACTTCAAGATAGCCTTCAACGGCGGCAAGATGTAGGGCTGTATCCCCATTAATGTCTTGGGCATTGATGTCAGCACCGCTAAGGATTAAGACCATCGCCAGGGAGCTATAACCCCCTGCTACTGCCACCATTAGAGCCGTTTCCTGGGCTGCGTTTTTTAGGTTTACATCTGCTCCATGCTCTAGCAATATTTGGACAATTTCTAAATTGCCCAAGTCGCAACTATGTATTAAAGCTGTTTCTCCGTCACTATCGGTAAGATTAGCATCGGCTCCCTTAGTCAACAATAATGTCACTACCGAGGAAGACGAGACAGCTTGCATCAAAGCTGTTCTTCCCTCTAAGTTCTGATTATTTACGGCGGCTCCATACTCCAACAATACCTGTACTATTGGGCTGTGACCTTGGGCGGAAGCAAGCATTAAAGCTGTTTCGCCATTTTTAGTCGAGTTTATAGCCGCACCCGCTACTAGCAGCGATCGCGCTATTTCAGTATGACCTTGCTGAACAGCTACGATTAGAGCTGTATCCTCGTCTTGATCTTTGATTTCAATATCTGCCCCAGCACCTAAAAGCAGCCCCAAAACTTCAAGATCGTTTTTTAACGCCGCAACCATTAACGCTGTACTACCATCGTCATTTTGAGCATTGACCTCCGCCCCGTGACGGATCAAAATTTGGGCAACGTCAATTTGATGATTTGCCGCCGCTAACATTAAAGCCGTGATGCCGAATTTACGGCGGGCGTTGAGGTCTGCTCCACTCTCAATTAGCAGGCGGACAATTTCGTTATAGCCAGCAATAGTGGCATACATTAAAGCCGTAGTGCGACTTTTTGTTGAAACATTAACATCTGTACCCGCCGTTATTAGCGCCTGTACTTGCTGAATATCTCCACTTTTTGCCGCTTTAATCAACAAAACATCCTGATTATAAGCCATCGCCTATTTAGCACCCTGCCAGATTAATGCTAAAAATTATACTTGATAGCTTCCTATCTATTATCAGTTTCGGGCTTATTTGCCCAAGGAGTTGTCTGGAGGAAAAAATTTAACCAACATTGGTCAATTGTTTCGCCTTCAAGGGTTAAAATCAAAAACCAAAAAGTCACTACGGAGAAATCTTGAGGTTTCTATCCCAGCAATGGCTTTAATTATTACCAATCTTCCACCAGATAGATTTAGAACTAAGTATAAAAAGAC
The DNA here is from genome assembly GCF_003003885.1 of Chlorogloea sp. CCALA 695. Lineage (GTDB taxonomy): Bacteria > Cyanobacteriota > Cyanobacteriia > Cyanobacteriales > Chroococcidiopsidaceae > Aliterella. The sequence goes on from NZ_PVWN01000022.1 coordinate 1,832, forward strand.
AAAATAGTGTTTATAAATCTTCATAAAAATATTATGTCCTGCAATCAAAAGTGCGATGGGAGATGAGCGCTTAGAATTATTTGCCGACTTAGCAAGTAATTCATTCCGGCAATCTCTACCGCCTCTAGTTTCAAAACTGCCCCTAGCTCAATGCGAAATCTGCGTCATTGTCCCCGTTCGGAATGAAGCGGAAACTTTAGAAGCCACTCTTAAAGCCCTAACCTACCAAATTGACTTGAAGGGAAAGAAACTCGACTGGCAGCGCTACGAAGTTATTTTATTAGCAAATAACTGTAGCGATAATTCCGCAGAGGTTGCCCGTTGTTTTGCTAGGTTGCACCCCGAATTAGTTTTGCACGTAGTCGAATTAACTTTACCTCCGGCAGAGGCTTACATTGGCAGAGTACGGCAAATTTTGATGGATGAGGCTTATCGCCGTTTGATTTATTTGGGGCGTGAGCAAGGCATAATTGCTTCAACAGATGGCGATTCGCAAGTTACACCAACTTGGATTGCGGCTAACACCGCCGAAATTGCGGCGGGTGCGGATGCAGTAGGTGGAAGAATTTATACAACCAAGAGCGATCGCGCTACTTTAAATCCTTACGCCAAAGCTTGTTATTTGCGCGAGGTGGGGTATCGATCGCTGATTGCCGAATTAGAAGATTACATTGACCCCGACAAGTGTGATCGCTTTCCGCGCCATTATCAACATTATGGAGCCAGCCTCGCTGTAACTGCCCAGATGTACAACCGAGCAGGAGGCTTACCCGCCGTCCGTACGCCGGAAGATGTAGCTTTTTATCAGGCTCTATTGCGGGTAAATGCGCGTTTTCGTCATAGTCCTTTAGTAAAAGTAGTGACTTCGGCAAGGCAAACTGGACGCGCCGCTTTGGGGTTGTCAAATCAATTAAATGAATGGGCATTGATGGGCATTGATGAGCAGCCTTATTTAGTAGAACCTGCAAAGGCAATCGCGCTTCGGTTGCAAGTACGTCACCAATTGCGAATACTTTGGGCGGGAATTTTGGACGGGTATCAGCCGGATATTACTCCTATCGCTGCCGATTTGGGCATAAATGTGCAGTGGTTAGCACAAGCATTGACCAAACCTTATACTTTTGGATTATTGTTTGAAAAGATTGAGCAACGTCAGCAACAAGAAGGGATTTGGACGCAACGTTGGCAAAAGGTAGAGATTAGACAAGCGATCGCCCAATTAAGACTGTACCTTGATAAGCTGCGTAAACAGGGCGATCGCGCGATCGCCCTTAAGTTGCCTAGTTATTCAGTGGGGAGTTTGATTAATTTACAGATTGAACCTGTAAAGCCTAGGGAGTGTCAAAGTACAATCAATACTAAATCGTCAATTTGTTAGGTGTCTGCAATGACGGCAATTACTCTTAACCTCAAGCCTTTTGTAGAACTAAGTGATGACCAGTTTTACCAACTATGCCTCAACCATCGGGAATTAAAATTTGAACGTACAGCCGCCGGGGAGTTGGTAATTATGTCACCAGTGGGAGGCGTTGGAGGAAGCCGAGAGGCTGACTTAATAGCCGATTTAGTGTATTGGAACAGGCATTCACAACTCGGCGGTAAGGTTTTTAGTTCTTCAACTTGCTTTAAACTCCCCGATGGTAGCGATCGCTCTCCCGATGCAGCCTGGATTACCAAAGAAAATTGGAATCGACTTACAACAGAGCAGCAGCATAAATTTCCGCCAATTTGTCCTGATTTTGTAATTGAGTTGCGCTCAAAAAGTGATGCGATCGCACCATTACAGCAAAAAATGCAGGAGTATATTAATAATGGTTTGCGTTTGGGGTGGTTAATTAATCCTCAAGACCGACAAGTGGAAATATGTACAGCTAATCAATCTAAGCGGGTTATAGACTGTCCCCAACAGATTGATGGAGCGGATATTTTGCCAGGTTTTGTACTTAATCTCTCGTTTTTGTGGGACTAAAAATGTCAATTTAGAAGCAAGTTAAACAACTCTCCTACTGTAAGCTTAAAATCTTGGGCAAATTCAGGTACTGGTAAACGTACATCTAACCCGTCAAAAACTGTTGTTCGTCTATCTGGTAAATAAACAAACACCGATTGCTCTTGAGGATCTATCAACCAACCCATTTGAGTTTGGTAATTGAGACAATGGAGAATATTTTTAGTAACTTTCGTTTGACTTTGATCGGGGGAAAGAATTTCTATTGTCCAATCTGGAGGCTTAGTAAAAATATTAGCAACTCTACCACTTTCCTGACGGGGAATTTGCTGCCAAGTAAATACGGAAATATCTGGGATAATCGAGCGACTTCCAAAAGTACAACGAAGTTCTGTAAAAGCTCGTGCAATCTGCTTTGGCCTAGTTACAGCATTAATTGCCGTTGCTAACTCGGTTTGAATCGCGCTATGTTCTCCTTGAGGCATTGGTTTCGGTACAATTTGCCCATTAATATATTCGCTGGCGGGTTCTGTTTCTTGTAATTGCAGAAACTCGTCTAAAGTTAAGGTTTTAGTCTGTATTTGTACCATTTCGTCCTATACTCGCTCAAATAAATCGAGCCGATATTGTTCTTCTTTTTGCCCTAATAAATGCCGTAATTTAGTAGGAGCAAGTTCAAAAAACGAGTCGTGAACTTCATCGCCACTTAAAGGATAATCACAAGCGTAGAGCGTCCAATGAACTAAAAGCAAATGTCCGCCCAGTTCTAAATGTTCTAATATTAACTGTTGGGCTTTTTTCAAGTCTTGCCAACTCCAGTAATAGCCAACCTCCGAAACTAGCGTTAAATCGAACATTTGAGCGGGGAATTGCTCTGGTACAGACATAATCTCAAAACTTACTTGAGTTAAATTCTGACAGCGCTCGATTGCTTGCTGTTGGGCTAATTTTGATACGTCAATAGAGAGCAAAGCGTCGCAACGCTGGGCGAGTTTCTGAGTTAATACACCAATAGATCCGCCAATTTCAAAAGCCGAGCGATAGTGTTTTTTAGGTAAAGCGGCAACTGTGGCAGCATATTTGTTAGCTTCGTACTCGCTACTCTCAAATTTCCAAGGGTCTGGATCGCTACTATAAAGTTTGTCAAAGTAGCTAGGAGGTAAAGAGTTAGGTTGCGATTCGTTCATCATATTCCTCTAAATACACTTCTACAGGGCGGTTAAAATTTGCTAACATTTCCGGTGTTAGTCGAAACCCCTGGGGGTCATCATCAATTAAATTAGTAATTTGAGAACGATAGGATGCGATCGCCTGTTGTTTCAATTCCACCACCGAACTAATATCTAATTGCCAGCTAGTAAGCTTGTTATTATCCCAGTTTGTACTTTGGGAGTCATCCCAATCCCAGATGGGATACTCTAGCAAACGTGGAGTCATATTTAAGCTAGTTAAAGCCTTACTAACTAACTGAAAACTGGCACGATGATCGGGGTGAGGATCGTAGCGCAGAGGTAAAAATACAATTTCTGGGGTAATTTGCGCTAAATAGCTACTAATATCGGCATTTTGGCTAGAAACAGAGCCGTCTTGTAAACGGAGAAACTTAATCGCCGTTGCTTCAACTCCCAATATTGCTAAAGCTGAGATTGTCTCACTTTCGCGTAGTTCTTGCAGCGCTAGGCGCGGATATTTTCGGGAATTGGGATGAGATAATGTACCGTCGCTAATTACCAGTACGCGCACATCACAGCCTATAGAGCGTAACAAGGCGATCGCTCCTCCACAGCCTAAAGTCTCATCATCGGGGTGGGGTGCAACAATTAGCGCCTTAGCAACAGCAATTTCTGCTACTGCAATCAATGGTAATTCTGGACTTGTTAAGAGAAGTCGGGCAACCATAGGGAATTAACCGGGGTAGTTTCTGTGATGGCGTACTTACCAGCGCTTCCCAAGGCTGCATCAAAAGCAGGTTGGCGCAGATATAAACTTAAATCGCGGATAATGCGCTCCATCGGATAAGGAGGTAGTAAGCCACGAGTACCAACAATTCGTTCGCATAATTGCATCGCATCCATACAAATTTGCTCAATCGCTGTTCGTACCATATTGGTATAAGCTACTAACTTTTCTACTTGGGGATGGTCAATATTAGGATAGCCGCCAAAAATCGGTGCGTAGAGCGCAACTAAGTCCGCCGCACCCCGTAGCCAAAGATTCCCGCTTTCAATTGCGATCGCCATTTTACCAATTCGGGCTTGTTGATGCGCGTCTTCCGTCCTATTTAGCTCGTGCAAATACTGCCGCGTCGCGTCAAATAATGCCTCTGCTCCCCCCAACTGCACGGCGGCAAATCTAATTACTCCCGCCGTCAACCAAGGTTGCCGATAATAATCTCCTGGTTTACCAATCAACCACTTAGCATCTAATTCTACGCCGCTAAAATCTACTTTATAACTAGCCGTTGCCCGCATTCCCATCGGTTGCCACCACGCCGGATCGCTAACTGTCGCTACTTCTTCCATCGGCACAATACACATTTGCCACGTGCCATCACTCAGCGCTCCATTGACAAAAGGGCGCTCGACGTATCCGGAGCCGGAAGCAAAGGTTTTCGAGCCTTCTAGCCTGTATCGTCCATCGCTGAGAGGGATAATTTTTACACCGTCTTCCGCTTCCGCATTCCATACCCCAAAGATTTTTTGGTCGCGCGCATCTGCTGCTAATTCCTCAATTTGTTCTTTTGTCCCAAAACTCTGCACCAGTTGTAAGGCGTTAACGTGTCCTTCATAAATCCGTCCTACCGCTAAATTACCGCTCCCGATTTGCTTAAGCAACATCAGCGTTTCGTAAATGGTACTTGCGTCTATTCCTGCACCCCATCCACCTAAATGTTGTTGCAGTGGCGCGTCTAGCAAGCCACCATTAGCAATTAATTCAAATTCCTGCACTGGAAAAGCGCCTAGGCGATCAATAAACGCAGCATTATTTGCACAATAAGCCGCTATTTCTTTAGCTTTAGCTAGGTGGCTAATAGCTGTACAGCTAACTTTTGACTTCGTGCTATACAATTGAGTGTTGATAGTTCCCCCTTCTGAAACAGCCTTGACAGTACTGCTAAGAATAATGACTTAATAGTCTGCTTTAACACCTCTACCTTCTGCGTGATTTGACGGCTCAGTTGAGTTTTTAGCAGATTTTGCCTTCATCTACTTGTATTTATTTTTTTGCTGTAACTACATAGCCTGTAGTAAGTCACAAATTTAGGCTTTTAGCAGCTAAACCTCCTTGCAGCCTCAGTCCATCATAAATTTGCTATAAAAAGTGCCGATTTTTACAATGAGCAATAATTAAATCAATAATTATATTAAGCTGACTTTTTTCCGTAGTTTACCGGATTCCCTGCTACTTGTAGAATAGATAAGCTTAATTAGCAATCAAATTTTTTATTATCAAAACATGAATTTACCAACAACTTTCGATTTTGAAGACGATAAATTTAACGCTCCACCATCGCAAGTCATTCCTTGGTGTCAACTGATTAATCCCAGGTATGATAACGGTGAAATGCAACCCTATGGATTAGCGATTAAAGTAGACAATGCTGAAGCTGTGGGTTTTACTCCCGATTCAAACTGGCGAGAAGTTGATTATGCTTTTAGCACGGGAGAAATTCAACAACTATTTATTACTAATACACCACGATTAGTTATTATTCGCCGGGGGCCATTGTCGCTAAAAAACCGCGAAACTGGAGAAAAAATTGGTACACTTAAAGACCATTACGATGCTTTTTTAACAGACAAAATTAAATTTAAAACCTACACGCGCCACCTAATTTATTTAGTTGATAGCAACAAAAAATTTCTGCATAAGTCTCCCTTGCAGTTAACAGTAAATGGTGCAGCCGGAGCAAGTTTTAGCAAGGCTTATTACGATTACAATAAGCAAAATAGAGAGTTAACTGGATTTTTGGGCGAATTAGAAAAAGCTTACGCTCAGTATCGTCAACAACCAGTTTCCGCCAAAAGTGGTTTGTTTTACGCTCACGGAATTTTTTGCCCAATAATTGCTTCTGAAGAAAGAGGAAGCGGCGAAAATACGGCTTTAGTTGCGACGACTACAGACTATGAACAGCCTACGGTTGATACTTTAAGTAAATACTTAATTGCGGCTGATGTGGAGGAGTCGCAGATAATTACTCAGGCTTTTGAAGAACATAAAGAGTTTGGTAAAGAAAACATTAAAGTTGAACCTCCTAAAATGGCGATCGCCACCGCTTCTAATTCGTATACTTACGCTGATGACGATGAATTTGATTCTCCACCCTATTAAGCAACGTAGTTAGCTGTTAGTTTTTGCTCGGCTAAGAAAAACAATTACAGCCTGGAATTATTGCTAATTTCAGGCTGCTTATAAAAAATTAAGGCTTTTTCACTTCAGGAGTAAGTAATATAGGTGACCTCTACTACCTGTGACTCCCGCGCGATCGCCTGCAAGTTTGCCCGTACCCATAAAATAATCTACTCGTCCCGCGCCTTTAATGGCACTACCTGCGTCTTGATCCAAAACGTAACGGCTAACATTGCGATACTGCATTGTTGTGGGGGAATTATTTTTAAATAGCGCTGTAGAATACTCCGCAAAAGGCAAGCTAGTATGAATCAGTGCTAAAGCCCCTGGCGGCATTAAAGCCTTATCGGTGGCAATTGAGCGCTCGGCGGTTACAGGTATGCCCAAGCTTCCTGTAGCTGGCGCTCCGTAAGTTTTGCGAAAAAATACAAAGCTGCGGTTGCGAGGTAAATAACTGCTTAATTCCCAAGGTTTTTGCGTAAAATAATTAATCATTACAGGTAAAGTTAGCCCTGGAAGCGGCAATTTGCCATCTTTGGCTAATTCCTTGCCAATACTGGTGTAAGGATAATCAGTTTTAGCCGCATACCCAATACTCATTTGAGTTCCATCAGTGAGATTAAACCTAGCCGAGCCTTGAATTTGAGCTAAAAAAGCTTCTAAGCGATCGCTTAACCAAACTAATTCTAAGCCCTTGAGCTTGCTTTTTACCCCCAATAAACCGTCCCGCCCTTCTAACTGAGCGCGAGTAGGATGAGGCTTAGACCACTTTTTAAAGTTGCTAGGCATTTGATACAACGGAAACCGATACTTCTCCGTTTTGAAGCGACTAGCCTCGTACATTGGCTCGTAATAGGCAGTAAATAAGACTTCTCCTTTACCATTTCTACCCGTCGAACGATAAAAAACAAAATCCCGTTTTACCGCCTGCTGAAGATCGGCGGGGGTTTTGGCTGTAATTACCAATTTGCGGAAGTGGACTAAACTGCGCCGGACGCGATCCCGGGTAATGCCACTAGCGCTATATTTGCGGTAAGCTTTCAACGCGCCAGGGGAATTGACATAACGCAAACTGCTATCGACAGATTTTAGTACCTCTTTCCAGTCACCTTCAACACCGTTTTCACCCCATATTTGCTCGTCTAGTCCCAAATTGTCATTTTGCGTCTGTTGATGAGCTTTTGTGGCTTGCAGTACACCAGCATTTGCGGGAATAGGCGCAAGAGCAATCGCTATCCCTACCGAGGTCAGTAAGCTAATTATTCTTTTCATTAATTACTAATATCTTTCTACGCTAGAACTAAACACTGGTTCTACTCGAATTGCCACAATTTTAGATGGACGCACCACCATGTACTCTCCCTGGACGTTTTTAATCGGTACGCTAATAAATTCACTGGAAGCTGACTTAGGCACAAGTTCGCTACTGTACCATTTTTGAAATTCCTGGATATTACTAAAACGTATTTCTTCCCGGTGTCCACCTTCAATCATTAGGTGTACGACGTACTCGTTAGGAGTTCTGGGCATAGAATCGAGCTACCTTAATTAGTGACGACGAACTGTTATTCAAGGGTAAGTTTACCTAAAAAATGAATGGTTTAACCCCAGTCGAGGTTAGCCAAACAAGTAAATACTAGAGGCGATCGCGCACATGACAATCAATTAACCACGATTAACGCAAATTTTGCAACCGCAGATATAATTTTTTGGTCAGACAACCTCTCTCTAAGCTAAGACGTTCGTTTAGCTAATAATTGTGCCTGAGTTTGCATCGGTTGGAGCTTTTGGGGGAGAGGCGAAACTCTGCGGTCGCGCTCTGTAAATCTTTGAGAAGTCAGATAAAGGTAAAAGTAAAACCCTTAATTTAACTTTTTTAACGATTTTTACTGGTTTAGCAACACAAGATCGATATTTGTGTTAACTTCTTAAATGAAGATTACATTCGGTTGTGCAGTTTATTTTTATCTATAACGATAAGTCTCTCTCCGAATCTAACTCTCATCAACCTATGATTCCAGAGAGCTCTTATGTCAATTTACGTCGGTAATCTATCCTATGAAGTAGGACAAGATGACCTCAAACAAGTTTTCGCTGAATACGGAACTGTCAATCGCGTTCAAGTTCCCACAGACCGGGAAACTGGCAGAGCGCGAGGCTTCGCTTTTGTAGAGATGGGTACAGAAGCAGAAGAAACAGCAGCAATTGAAGCTCTCGATGGCGCTGAGTGGATGGGTCGGGCATTAAAAGTCAATAAAGCCAAGCCCAAAGAAGATAGAGGCGGTTCGTCAGGTGGTAGACAAGGTAATAATAGTGGTGGATATTCTCGCCGTTAATAAGCGGCTTGATTTTGAAGCATTTAGATTAACTACTAAAAATAGTTAAGCCAAACCTACATCTAGTACGATAATATTTAACTGAAAATTTCAGTTGTTTAAAGCAGGCTCCTAGTCTGCTTTTTGTGTATTAGTAAGCAGCTTTTTTAAACAAGTTTTACCAGTTTAGAACTTAGCTCCCACAACTGCTTGGCTTTGCGATCGTCGCTGGCTTCGTTAGAAATTTCTTGAACAAAGGATTGGCGATCTTTTTGTTGACGATTTCCCCAACTCCAATAAACACCAGAACGATTGTATTGTGGTTCGGCTACTACTTCTGCCACTCGTTCTCCTGCCAACTCCTCCGACACATAACCGCCAGTGATATTTTTTTGAAAAAGCGGGAAAAGTTTTTGAAATAAAGGATAATGATTGCGAAAAAGTCCTGTAGTTGCTACACAGCCAGGATAGAGACAACTAAAAATAATCCCTGTAGACTCGTGATAGCGCCGATGTAATTCGCGCATAGTCAAAACATTACAGAGTTTGCTATCTTTGTAAGCTTTACCGGGTTTAAACTTTTTGCCGTCAATCATAGCGATGGGAGCCATGAATCCCGCCTCAAAACCCTGAAGCTCTCCCAAGTCTGGAGGCGCAGGAATGGGAATTTTGCCGCCTAATTCTTTGGGGTTAGCCGTCACTGTACCTAAAATAATTAGTCTTGGCGCTGGTGCGGGGGAATTTTGTAGATCCTCTAACAGCAGGTTACATAACAAAAAGTGTCCTAGGTGGTTAGTAGCAACACTCAACTCGTAGCCGTCGGCGCTCCGCAAGGGTTCTTTCAATAAAGGCAAGTAAACCGCCGCATTACAGACCAAAGCGTTTAAACTTTTACCACTAGCTCTAAAGTTTTGTACAAATTGACGCACGCTTGCTAAATCAGCCAAATCGAGCAGCATGATGGTGTAGTTTTCTTTGGGCATTTCTAAGGCGGTGGCGGCGGCTTGGGATTTTGCTAAATCTCGACAAGCCATGACTACATCCCATCCCGTTTGAGCGAGAGCTTTGGCAGCTTGTAAGCCGACACCGGAAGAAGCTCCGGTAATAACAACTGTTGACTTTTGGTTTTGTTCCATTATGTTTAAACTCTATAGACTGCCGTTGATTGTCTTATTGACGCTCGAAAAATGCCCAGTCTATATATTACCTACAACGAGTTGGTCTTTTATCGAGCCACAGGATAGGTAAACAATTATATTTATTTTTTGTACTAAATCAAAAGTTAGGCAACTAAACAGAAAATTAATATTTTAATGCTAGGAAATAGCTTTAGCAGCACAATTTAGAGAATTTCCTCCTCTGGGGTTTGTTTTAGAGCATAAAGTGCGATCGCCAAACCAATCTTTGCTTGTTGAATTTCTGATAATTTTGTCCATTGTTCAGGAGTGATATTTAGCTGAGCGGCGGTAGCAGTATCCAAATTACCACGCATTGCATTAGCATAGGGACGGGCTAGAACTAGCAAATCTTCCTCTAAACAGTTTGGGACTAGCTCTTGAACACACTGTACTAATTGTGCGCCTAGAGATTTTTGGCTATCAATCATTTGACTTGCTTGCCGCGAAATCGTTGCTAACCACTCTTGAGGAACGTATTGCGCAAATTGTGCAGACAACTTAGCTTGCAAGTGGGGAGTCTGTAGAACTGGGGCTTTCGCCTGCCAAAGGTTATCTAGTTGACTTAAAAAACCGGGAGCCGTGGCGATTAGTTCTTGTTCTAGCCAAGGGTCTGATGCTAATTGTTGTTCAGCTTCGCTAAAGTAAGCTTCGGCGGCTAAAGTGGTGGTATCCCAAGGATAAATTTCCTCTTTTGGCTCCATTAGTAATGATAATATTTCTAGTGCCATTGAGGACAGAGGGTTGTTCGTCGGTTCGTTTGTCATGTTGTAACTCCTAATACATTCAAGCCTTAAAAATATCCTAAGAATAGATACAGCGATGACGCGGCTATTTCCGTAACAGAATCAGAATTCTTAAGGCAGATATTTAATAAATTTTTGGTTCCTCAATACTTACCTCTAAGCAAATGTTTAGTAATTATGCAATTATGTGTAAATAATATTACTGATAATAAAAAATTAACTTGCTTAGGTTTCTACAATGAATTCAAAAGTTTCCCCTTGAGAGCAACCAAATTTTATCTGCATTCCTGATCGCAAAGGCACTTCTTGGCGATGGATATTTTGCCAGCCGTCGCGATCAAAAATCAATGTGCCGAAACGAGAATTATCACTAATAAAGTAAGTTGGGATAGTTTTACCGTCCTTTTTTTCATTGCGGCAAAAGATTTTGGCGTGTTGTTTGCTAATCCAAGGTTCTTCAATAGCAATGTCATTATTTGCGTTGATACGACCTAACAGCGCAAACCCAGTTTGCAACGACCAAACTTTTTCGGGGACACTAAGACTCCGCAAAGAAGCTTTAGGGGATCTCGATCTAATTCCTGACAGCGAATTTTCTGGTAGTTGGGTTACTTCTTCTTGCGCCGGGCGGACAAGTTCGCCGTCAAATTCTGGATGCAAGTAGAGAATAGGTAGCGTCCACGCTGGGTAGTTAAACTTGTAAAGAGTTAGTAGTTGCTGCCTAGCGATCGCACAGGCTCGGTCGATGGAATGCCTAGCCGCTAAAGCTTGAGCAAAAGTTTGAATAAAAGTTAAGGCTTCTTCATCGGTAATTTGGTCACGCATCCCCAAAACTGCGGGTACGCCATGATGAATTAATACTTCTGCCAAAGAACTATTTTGCAGCGCTTGGCGATTGATAGTTGCTGGTTGCGCCAACCAACAGGCATTAAATACGCACAATTTTACTTGGCAGCGAGTTAATACTTGCGCGAGTTCTGTGCCGTTAATAGTTCGATCTGGTCGTAAGTATATGATGCCGCCGTCAGGAGCGCTAAGTCCATGACCAGCGTAAAAAAAGACGTTGTAATTTTTAGTTTCTAGCTGAGTGATTAGTTGCTCTAAAGTGGGTTGCAATAGAGTATCTACATCGCATACCCCTACCCCCTTGCTAGGGTCGTTGTCACTTGTGAGCGCTTTTACTAAAATATCAGCTTCTTTTTCTAGATGCAAATATTGAGTAGAGTCGCTTAATTTACTTGGGGCGGGAAGATTTGCTCCGATTACCAATAAAACTTTTAGATTTTGACTAACGGGTAACGGTTGTAGCGACTCAACGTTATTGGTGGTGCGACTAAATAAAATATGTGGCGACAGTGAAATCGATGGTTTACCAGGAAAAGATTGCATAACTTCCCAAGGTAAAGCAATCAAATCGGGATCGCGAATATCTAGACGCAACCTTAGAGGTTTATCTTTGCCGTTAGCGATGCCAATACTGTGTTCTAAAGTATTGAGAATAGAGCCTTGAAATAGCCAATTCCATAGATTAAGGCCCAAGTCTTGCATTAACCGACCCGTGTAATTATTACGTCCATTACCTGGGGCGACTGATGCTAAGGGGGGTAGAGTTTCTATTAAAGGAGTGAAAGTATTATCGATTAATCGGTCGAGGGCGAACACTTCTTGCCATGCTTGCCAGGAACCTGTAAGTTCTGGCGACCAAAAACAGTTGTGGGGAATCGGCCCGGCAATAAAGGGAGCTTTTACGACCCAAATAACAAAGCTTTGGTTGCCAGTATTAGAGAGACGAGCGATCGCCAAGTTTAGGCATGGATCAGATACAGCCATTAGTACCCATTAGAGTTAAACTGGCATTTATAAACATTTTTTCTTAGTTTAACGAGTTTTTCTGTAATTTTCTCAGAGCATATTTGTAAAGTATTTTCTTAACAACGAGTAAAAAAAGTCAATAAATTTAATTTAACCAATTTAGTCAGAAATAGCAGGGTAAAATCTTGTAGTTAATAAAAATTGAATAATTAAAGCTAATTTATGAAATTTCCTTGGACATCATCACCAACTCAAGCTAGACGAATTAAACAGGAATTAGCAAGACCAGAGGAAAATTTATCCTTTGAACTGGGAAAAGCTGTTAAGGAATTACCACCCATTTACACCCGCGTACTTTCAGGAACTATTAGCGCCCTGTTGGTAGCAATAATTGCCTGGGCGCATTTTAGTAAAATTGATGAAGTGGCGGTAGCGGCGGGGGATTTGATTCCGTCCGTACAAGTGCGCCCAGTGAGATCGGTACAGGAAGGCAAAGTAAGTTCTGTCAAAGTTAGAGAAGGCGATCGCGTTACTCTAGGGCAAGTTTTAGTTCAGCTAGATTCAAAACTATCGCAAACCGAGATCGACAACCTCGAAAAGTCCGCTCGGTTAATTCGGGAAGATTTAGCTCGATTAGAAGCTGAACGTACTGGAAGCAAGAATACAGGAACTTATCTTCAAGATCAGCTTTTAGCCGCACGTTTGCAAGAATTTGATAACAAGCGAGATAGCGCCACCGCCGAAGCGAATAAACAAATTGCCACTATTGACGAAGCCAAAATTCGGCTGGCTCGTCTGCAAGAGAATTTGCTCAATGCCAAAACTACTTTAATGGATGCTCGTCTGATCTTTGGTAATGCTCAAAGCAGCCTCCGCAATGCCCAAGTCAAAGAAAAAGGACTACGCACTCTTGTATCGCCGGAAAATGGGGCCATACCAAGGGTTGATTATTTAGACGCTCAAAACCGCGTAATTCAAGCTCAATCGGAAGTTACCAAAGCCAAAGACGGAATTATTAAAGCTCAAGACACCTTTGTTTCTACCAAAAAAGAAATTGCCGGACAATTGCAAAAAATTCGCCAAGCCGAACAAGGCTACCAAGTGGCGCTACAAGAAGCTAATCGGGTAAGCTCCGAACGTCAAAGCGGCATATTGGCAGAACTAAATAAGCGTCGGGAAGAATTAACCACAACGGAAGGAAAATTAAAACAAGCGCGATCGCAAAAGGATCAATCAACCATTACAGCGCCCGTTAATGGCACAGTGTACGGCATTAAAGTTACGACCGGAGGCGGAACGGTACAAACTGGAGAGGAGTTGCTGTCAATTCTTCCTGATGGCGAGGAAATACTGCTCGAAGTTAAGCTGCTCAACCGAGATGTTGGTTTTATTTCTCAAGGGATGAAAGCAAAGGTAAAAATGGCAGCTTTTCCTTATCAAGAGTTTGGCTCTGTAGAAGGTACGGTAGTGCAAATTAGTCCTAATGCTATTAGTGATGAAGACTTGGGTTTAGTTTTTCCTACCCGAATTAAGCTCAACAAAAACATTATTCAAGTTCGCGGTCGCAATGTCCAACTAGCTCCGGGGATGTCTGGTACAGGGGAGATTATCACACGCGAGAAATCTATTTTGACCTTTATGATCGAGCCAATTGCCCGACGAGTGAATGAAGGCTTTTCCGTGCGGTAAGCCCTCATTTACTGGGTAATTTTTGATATTATTTTAGTCCTAACCAAACCTCTAAGCCACCTTTGGGATTATCGGTATAAACCCATTCTTCGTTTTGTTTAACGGCAACTCTAAGCCCAAAGGGGTTAGTTGTGCCAATAAACAGTCCGTAGTCCGTAGAAACAAGATTTCTCACGCCAATGTTGTAAAAATTACCAAAGCCATGACGATTTACAGGCAACCAATTTTCTCCATCTCGACTGCGCCACAATTCAAACCCGCTTTGATGTTTGACAATGTTATCAATGCCAACTTCTTCCACCAATCGCCGCAACTTGCCCGTTTTTTGCTGGTCAAACTTACACCAACTCAACATCAAGCTAATAATGTTGCAAGTACCCAAGTACAACCAATCTTGGTGAGTTTTCATGCACCAAAAATAACCGTTAAAAAAGTTGCCAAATCCAGCTTAAAAACCACTAATCGGTCGCTTTTTCCCTTCAGGAGTGTTTCTAGTCATTCCTACTACTAGCTCAGTGCGATCGTCTGGAAAAATTCTAATTAATTCTCCCGCCGCAGGGCCGATGCGATTGGCAATATCGTGACCGCCGTTTTGAATCCCCGTACCCACATAAAGCGCGTTGCTAAAAACCTTCATAGTTAAGGCAATTTGATTTAGCGCTCCGCGTCCTGCTCCTTGGTCGATAACTTTTGTCCATTGGTAAGGAGGATTCCCCTGACAATTGCTGCGCCAAACTTGAAAGCCTTGAGAGTTTAAATTCCCTGCATAAAGTTCGTCATTAAAAGCACAAAGGGTAAATACTCCTTCATTTTCAACGTCGCCAAACCCGCCAATACTTGCGGCAAACCATTGACCAGAGGCGGGATCTCGACTTTTGTAAATAATTGGTATTCCTGATATATTTGGCTGACCCCCTCTAGTGCTAGTGGGATCAGTAAATAATCTACCCTTAAAAGGAACCAGTAACCTAGTGCTAGTAATAGGTAAACCAAGAATGCCGTAATCAGATACGGCGATGAAATTTTCGCCATCAAGCGATCGCAATATTACAGGCTCCGGTGCGCGCCCTGGAGCCATCGCAGCGACGTACAAAGCAGGCGCAGGGTTAGATTCTCCTTGAAACACTGTTATAGCTTGGTAGCCCATTTCCTTAGCTACTAATTCTCCTTCGCTCCCCATTACCATCGGTGCAAAAGAAACTTGCTGCCAATTTTTACCTGTAGGTTCGTAGCGCCAAATTTGCGCCCGTCTATCTAGTTGATATAATCCTTCGATATCGTCCGGGCATTCTACGGGCCAAGTAGCTAGATTCCATTCGTCGGCAAAGGTTTGTAGCTTAATTAAACATAAGTTATAACGAGTAGTTCCGGCATACAAATGATTGTTGAACCAAGTCATTGAATGGGCATAGCGATTGTGACCATCTCCAAAACCGTTTTCGCTTATTTAGGAAAAATCAGCAAATTTTAAACCGGGATTTGGTGCTGGCTCAAAGGGGCGTTGTCTTGGTACAGTAGTCATAATTAAAAGTTAAACATAAGTTGGAAACTACATTTATTTAAGAGTGCGTGGCACAATAGGAAAATTGCATTCCTCTACTCATATTTTGTGTTTTTATGTCACCTCAACCTATTTTTATTCTTGCTTCTCCTCGCTCTTTTACTTCGTTGCTTTGCACTATGTTAGGAACGATCCGAATTTTTTAAATTCTCCGGTTTTTAAACAAAGAACTGTAGTTTATCCAAAGTTAGATGGTGCTTTACCTTGGCGCGCTGATGGCGGTGGATTTCTTCCAGCCGTAGCCTTGTTAGTTCAAGAATTAGGTTACGAGTAAAAACTTTTATTTGCTAAAAACTGTCGCTTCTCCCTGACTATTAGCTTGAATTAAATTAGATAGTAAAAAATCTTTAGCAGTGATGACCTCTTGAAGATAAGCATCCCAAAAAGCAATGGTAGTAGTTTGAATATAGCCGCTAATTCGTTTTTGTCTAATTAAGTCTAAAGGGGGTGCAGTATCTCGGTCTATCATCCTACGAAACATTAAATCACCATCAGTGCGATCGCCATAGGAAAAATGATTAGCACCAGCAATTAATAAATGATACTTGTTTGCGGGGGGTAGATAACGAAATGGCTCTAAGCGCCACGCTGGAGGCTGGTTTTCCCATCCTCGATCTTTAGAGCCGCTAATAGTAAGTACAGGAGCATTTACCCCTTGCCAAGAGCGCGAATTTAAGCCAAATTGCCTAGTTCCCTGGGGCGATATAGCTAAAAATGCCTTGGCGCGGACTTCGCCATAATTAACATTTTGCTGCCAGGGTGTATTTACCGTTGCTCCAGCTAGTAGCATTATTACGTAGGCTCCGAAAGAGTGACCTGATATACCTAGACACGAACTATCCATTTTTTCTTTCAAAGCCGAAATTTGTTGCTGCAATTGAGCAAAAGCATCAATGATAAAGGCGATATCTAGGGGGCGAATTTGCCATACTTGCGGATTGTAAACATATTTTTTAACTTCTTGCATCCCACTTTCTCATAAAATATTGACATTATTACCGCAGTGTGTAGAGTGAATACAAATATATCCACAACTTGCTAAAAAGGTGCTTAGATAAGTAAAGGCTGCTTTAGAACCCCCGGCTCCATGAGAAAAAATAATGACAGGAAATAAGCCTGGAGCATGAGGATAGTAGATTTTTAAGGGCAATTGGCGATCGCGTTTGTGGTCGATTAGGATAATATGATTAGCGCTTGATATTTTCAAAGCTGTAGATTTAGGTACGTACATAAGCAGCTTTCATAAATTCGATATAGGTTTTATGAAATTCATGTATGCGCTGTTTTTCTCTACTAAAAATTCCATTTTTTCTGTAATTTCTGATAGTCCCAACTGTACTTGTTCGCAAATCGGCTTATCTTCTTCCCAAGCTACGCGCGTTAATTGCGCCGTAGATTGACTATTCATATTAAACAAAATTTCTTCTAAGGTATCATCATTTAATTTTCCCATAAATCTATAATTAATAGCTTTAGTTGTTGTAGCGTTTAAAGGCTCGATAACGTGAGCAGTTAAAGACATTCCTGAAAAGGTAGCCAAAGTCAGCATTGGCAACACAAAATAATGCTGATAACCGTCTATTTTCAAACTTCGGTTATTAGCCATCGCCAACAATTTATCTCGCTTTCGGTCTAGTTTTGTATGATTGCTTGTATAAATAGAATGTTGTTTGTACAATAAATAATCTTTTTTTGCTGTACCATACTTACTTAAAGAATTTGGGTGTGCAAACCAGGTATGATAACTTTTTAAAGCATTCTCTACTACAACTTTCCAGTTAGCATTAATTAAAATTTCATAGTATTCTACTTGTTTGCCTATAGCGGCGAAAAACTCTATCAATTGTTCGTATATCTCACCCAAATAACTTTTCAGGCTAATGTTATCGTTGGTTTTTTTATAAATACAAAAACCCCGCATTTTTCTACTAGCCATTGCTCTAGTTTTAAAGATTTTCTACTTTCCTCCAATCCCAGAGCAAATTCTTGCTGATGGGGAATTGCAATCGGAATTCCCTCACTATCATAAACCCAAGTATGGTAGAAACATTGTAAAGCACCGTTGCCTTTATTGTTAGTACGAATCCGGCTAAAACGGTGAGAACAAACATTATGAAATGCTCTTAATTCACCATGAAAGTTTTGGACAACAACAGACTTACCTCCGATTTCTTTACATAAATAATCATTATAATGCTCTAAATCTGTTGCAAATCCAGCAAAGTTCCATAATTGCTGACACAAAACAAGTTTTTCTTGTTCAAAGTATTCAATATTTGAATAACAAGTAGGTGCTATTAAAGGTTTCATGAGTTAAGGTAGCAACCTAATATATTTAAACTTAAAGAAATAATTAAAATTCTAATTACTTCTTTAATTATGCAAATTCATTTGAAGGCTAACTTTTATTCTTTGGCTTCAATTATTTGAGAAATTATTTCAATTTCTCTATCAGTTTCATGCAGTAGCGATTGCAGCCAAGCACGGCGATACTTTAGTTGTGCTTGTTGCTCCTGCATCTCCTCAAGAGTGCTTGATGACCTAATCAATTCTCCTGACGATTGAAAGCTACTTTGGATATGTTCAAGAAAATCAATCAACATACTGCGTAAACTAACAATTTCATTCTCAATTTTGGGAACATCTAATTCTGTGATTTCTGATGATTTTTCAAAGCCTTGACTAGCTGCTTCATCTTCAATGGAAAAGTTAGATATAGCTTAATTTTCTGGTTGATTCATATTATTATTTATATACAGTACCGTCAGGCATGATTGCTTAATTTAAAATTACTTCTTTTAAGTTTACACCTGTCAAATTTGCTTTAGTTAAGTTTGCTCCTTTAAGAATTGCTCCAGTTAAATTTGACTTAACTAAATTAGCTCCCGTTAAATTTGCACGGGATAAATTAGCAGATTGGAGATTAGCAGATTGGAGAATTGCGCCAGCTAAGTTTGCTTGACTTAAATTAGCACCGCGCAAATCAGAAAATTGCAGACAGGCGGAAATTAGCATCGCACCGCAAGCAATTAAATAAGCGCTACTACTAGCCACAGCAAAATCTTCAGGAAACTGAGTTTGTAAATTATAAAGTGCTTGAGTTAAGTTAGCTCCTTATAAATTAGCCTCTTGTAGATTAGTAGCTCTCAAGTCGGCAAACTGGAGGTGACAGAACTCTAAGTTAGCTTGATTAAGGTTAGCTTTTCTAAAGTTGGTATAACGAAAATCTGTTTGCACTAAATAGGCTTGCGCTAAGTTGATAGAGGATAAATTAAGATAGCTTAAATCTCCCTGTGGCAAATTAAGCTGTGACAGTTGTGCGCCAGCAGTTATTAAGCAAGCGCCAGTTTTAGTTATGTCAAACTTATCTGGTAGTTGGGTTTGCTCGTTGTAAATTGCATTTGCTAAATTAGCTTGTTGAAGTTGAGCGTCGCGCAAATCGGCTTGTAACAAATTAGTGTAACTTAAATTTGCTTTTCGTAAGTTAGCATTACGCAAGTTAGCACCACGCAAATTAGCTTGTTGTAAGTTGGCTGATTACAAGTTGGCTGTACTCAAATTTGCATCTTTGAGATAGCTATTGGCGGCGATTAAATAAGCACCTTTACTTTGGGGGTTAAAGTTGCGAGGAAACAATGTTGTTTCGCTATAAATTGCTCCTTGCATACTTACACTTTCTAGCTCTACAAAAGAGCTTAAATCTAAGTCTCGGATATCAAGGTTATCAATGTTGGCGTTAGCGGCGATTGAGTAAGTGCCTCTGTTTTGGGGATTAAAGCTGGGAGGAAACAACGTCGTTTCACTGTAAATTGCTCCTTACATATTTGCGCTTTCTAGCTCTGCATTGCTTAAATTGGTGGCAATTAAGTTTGCTTTTTGTATGTTTGCTTTTTGCAAGTAGGCTCCACTTAAGTTTGCTCCTATTAAGTTTGCATTACTTAAATCTCCGCAACTTAAGATAGCCTGAGATAAATTTGCACCGCTTAAATTTGCTGCTGATAACTTAGCAGTAACTAAATATGCTCCGTAAAGATGAATACTAGCTAAGTTTGCTCTGGGGAAATGAATAGGTGAATTTAAGCTATCAATTTCCTGCTCTAACAAACAGGTTTCTTTCAGGTGATTAGTATCTACATACATTTTTGTAATAGCTCTAACTTCTAACTAAGGTAGCCAAGACCAAACTTCAACTTGAATAAAGCGGACAATAGGACGAGTAAAAGCGACAATTAGCGGTAAGGTTTTCCCTTCTATTTTCGCGTATCCAGTCATCCCAGCTTTTAATTTTTCATCGGGATTAGGAACATCAACAATAACATTTATAACTCGCTCGCTTGCAGGATTATTTTCTGTGTTACTTGTCGATTCAGAAACAGCATTAAGTTGAATAGAAAGCACTTTCCCTACTAGCGGTTTATTTGGGTAAGATAAAAGTTTAATTTCAACTTTGCCGTTCAAAACAAAGTCTCCAGTGCTATACTCTAGAATTTGCAACTCGCCGCTAATATGTCGGTCATCTTCCGCTACTGCAAAGGTTTCTCCTTGTTTAAGATAAGTACCTATTTTTCGTTCTAAATAAGGAGTAATCAAACGTCCATCAATTGGCATTAGTAAAGCAGTCCGCTTTACTTGACTTTCAGTATATTTTAATTATTGTTTTAAACATCGAACTTCTGCATCAGCAGCTTCTACTTGATTACGTGCGGCGGTTATATCTTGGGGATGAGAGCCACTTAATACTAGAGCTAAGTTTGCTTTCGCCTCTATTAAACTTTGATTTTTGACTTCTAAATTTTGTTGAAGTTCTATTACGCTTTGCTGCTTTTCTACTATTTCATTACGGTCTAATTCATTCTGCTTTTCAGTATTTTCATGCTGCTGTAAAAAGTACGCGCCTTGTTGATATAATGCTTTAAAGCACGCTCTACTTGGATTTTGGCTACTTCTATTTGTTGATTTGCTACTTTTAATTGCCCTTGAGCAACAGCTATTTTTTGATTAGCTACTGCTACATCTTATGCTCTTGGAGTTGCAATCAATTTGCTTAAGTTTGCTCTTCGCGATGCTAACTCAGCTTGTTGTCTTTTGATTGATTCTCTAAGGGTTTGAACTTCGTTTTCAATATCAATAGATTCCATATTAGCAATAACGTTTTTTTGCTTAATCCACTGACTATCTCCACCTTTAAAAAAAACTTTCGTAATTTTGCCATCAACTTGAGCTTGAATGCTCTGCTGCGTTGGTGGTAATAGTTGAATGTTGCCACCAGGACGATAAGGATAAGGTAATACAAGTATAATTACTACAATAAGCCAAGCTAAAAACTTTGCCCAATATTTCAGTTTAAATTTACGTTTCTTGCTTGCTAGAGGTTGCTCGACAGAAATAGCATCAAAAGTTTTATTAAACTTCCATTTTTTTAAAGTTTTTTGTACGGGCTTAATTAAAGCGAAAGTAGCGATAATACCAAGGATAATTATATCAGTTCCTCTCCCAAAAATTCTAGTAAATGTTTCAGATAATCCATCAGCCCATGAATGAATAATCACGAAGAAAAATCCCCAATCAAAACTTATTGATAAACTACCAATTCATATTAAGACTAATTTTTTTTTTGTAGATAAAGACTTTGGCAATGGACGACGGCTAAGAATCATATCCCAAGTTTTATATACTCTTTTAATATAATTTGGTGGTAATTTTAATAATGTAACTAGCAAATAGTAGCCATCGGTCGGTAATAGCGGACTACTATTAAATAAAAATTCAAGAAAAGCTGAATAAGCAAGGGAAATAGCACTGGTTCCAAGCGCAGTCTTTGTTCGTCCCATAAAATACCAAGTTAGTACGCGAAGAACTATAATTCCTAGGCGGAGTAGTAAAGGCGTTGCAAAAGTCCAAACTTGCTTTTGTCTTGATAACTGAAACATCTCACTACGGTCTATATAAAAACGTGGATGAAACCCCATCGATAGAGCCAATCCAAAATTTTTAACTTCTCCACCGCAAGCAGTAAAAACAATACCTTGAGCAGTTTTGACAATTAAGATTATAAGAGTAAGAGTTAGTAAAAAATGGTATACCTCCGTTCATTGTATAGCGAATATCAGTCCAAAAAAACTCTTGATTATTTATTAAAGTAAATAAAGCAAGCATTAAACCAGGAATTAACGCCCACATTAAAAATTGAAATAATGGTTTAAGTGGATAAAACACCTTCAGTAAAAAGTTAAATACTTTAACTGAGTTGGGTAGTAGCCAGATGTAAGTTTTATTATTTTTTTCGCTCCACATCAGATTTCCTTTGACCATTTTGATCGAGATTAATCAATTTTTTTTCTAAGTTTTATGTTGTCAATTCTGGAAAACTTAAAGAGTTGTTTGAGTTATAAGTAGAATTAGTTTCTAATAATCCATAATCTATTTGTTCCAGAAAGTTTTGAAGGTCTGCTTCGGTAAGTGTCAGAGCAAAACGGCTTTTAAAAGCTGCTACAATCTGAGACGGTGTTGAAGTTCCATTTATAGATTGACATAAAAAATATTCTTCTTACCCAAATTCAAAAGAACAGTTATTTGTAGGTTTTTTAACTAAATATTGTTTGGATAAATTGTTTATAGTACAGGTAACAATCAAATCTTGTCGGAAGCAAGTTACTGGCGAAGTAGGCATTTTATACCAATTTCAGACTGAGAATGTACTTGGTAGTAAAAATGACAATTGTTTAATTAAAATGTTTCTGTGTAGAATAATAGACGTGCATTTGAAAATAAAAGAGCAATCCAAAATCTATCGAATAAAGCTTAATAAGTTAGCTGATAAAAAATGTGGCATTGATTATAAAACCGCTTAAATTTATGGCGTTATAGGCGAAACGAGCGCTGAATAATAAGTATAGTTGTTAAGGATTATAAATATTTTTGAGAAAATTTTGAATGAAAACCAGAGGGTGCATAGTATTAGTAAGTATTATCAATTTTTTGTTAAGTAATAGACATAATTATTAAAACGATTGTTAGTTAACTTATCATTTGTTAGTTCTAAGCCCACAGGCTTAAGCACTTATGCTACTAATTTAATTCCTCATCTTCAGAAGCTGCAACCAATACTACTAAGTTCCCAAGCAATCGATGATTATGATTGTTATCTAATACCAGGGAATTTAACACCAGATTGGGGTAGTAAAGGGCATTTGCGCCGATTGTGGTGGACGCAACGGCAATTACCGAAGATATATAAACAAAAGACATCACCGCTTTTATTTTCACCTATCCCTGAAGCACCGCTATTTACAAACTGTCGTTATATTATAACCGTTCACGATCTTATCCCTTTACGCTTTGCTAAATTATCCCCTCTTGGTGCTTACAGCCGTTATTATATTCCTCAAGTTTTAAAGGGCGCGCAACATATTCTTTGTAATTCCAAAGCCACAGCTAAAGATATTACTTACTTTTTTGGCATCAATCCCTGCAAAATTACCCCCATACTATTAGCCCACGACGCGGATAATTTTTCCTTTCTTAACTTACCCAAATCTAACTACTTTCTTTACATCGGGAGGCAAGATCCTTACAAAAACTTGCAGCGCCTAATTACAGCCTTTGCAGTGATACCAAATTATCACAAATATCAATTATGGATAGCCGGGACTCCCGACGCGCGATATACCCCCGTACTTCAAGCGCTAATAGATAAACTGGAACTAACTAATTATGTTAAATTTATTGACTATGTTGCTTATAGCCAATTGCCAATAATTATTAATAGCGCGATCGCTCTAGTGTTTCCTAGTTTGTGGGAAGGTTTTGGCTTCCCGGTTTTAGAGGCTATGGCCTGTGGTACACCCGTAATTACTTCTAACATCTCATCAATGCCCGAAGTCGCGGGACAAGCGGCGATACTTGTAAATCCTTACAGCACCGCAGAAATTAGTCAAGCAATGGAAAAAATCGCTAATTCTCAAGAATTGACTTCGCAATTATCCCAGCTTGGTTTAGAAAGAGCCAAAAAATTTAGCTGGGATAAAACAGGAATTGCTACGGTAGAAGTATTGTCTCGTTACCTATAAGCGCAATTATATGGCAGCTTGTTGGCGTTGATATAGCGACCAATATAGACCTTTTTCTTGTAGCAAGCGATCGTGCGTACCTTGTTCCATAAGTACGCCTTTTTCTAGCACGACAATTAAGTCAGCGCGTTTGAGGGGTGCAAAACGATGAGCAATCAAAAAGACAGTGCGACCTTGAGAAAAGCTTTGCAAATTTTGCAAAACTTGCTGCTCAGTTTCACTATCCAAAGCACTGGTAGCTTCATCCAAAATTAAAATTGGTGCGGAAGAAAGAAACAACCGCGACAAAGCAATGCGTTGACGCTGACCTCCAGACAAAGACATTCCGCGCTCTCCAACGCTGGTGTCGTAGCCTTGAGGTAAATCAGCGATAAAATCGTGAGCCGCCGCCATCCGCGCCGCTTCTACAACTTTTTCGGCACTGATGTCAGGATTGCCAAGAGTTATATTTTCCCAGACTGAACCATTAAACAGAAAATCATCTTGGAGAACCACCGCCACTTGTTCGCGCAGAGATGTTAAATCAGCACTTTTAATATCAAAACCATCAATAGAAATTCGTCCTGCTTCTGGTAAGTACAGCCGTTGTAACAGTTTTGTAATCGTACTTTTACCCGAACCACTACGTCCTACTACCCCCACAAACATCCCCGGCTCAACTTTAAAAGAAACGCCTTTTAAAATTGCCTCTTGATTAGGACGGTAACGAAAAAACAGCTTTTCAAAACTAACTTGACCTGCAAGGGGAGGTAATACTAACCCTGCACCGGGTTCCGCTTCGGGAGCAACATTGAGAATATCGCCAATCCGGTCTACTGATAGCAGCACTTGTTGTAGAGTTTGCCACAGTTGCAATAATCGAATTAATGGCCCTGTGACTCTAGCTACTAGCATATTAAAAGCTACAAGCTGCCCCACGCTTAGGTCTTGGCTAATAACTAGCTTTGCCCCAAAATACAAAATCAAGATAGTAGTCAGCCCGCTTAAAAAAGTACCAATACTGTTACTAATATTAGAAGTAGTGGAAGCGCGGAAATTTGTGCGGATGTAACGAGCAAATAACCCTTCCCAGCGATCGCGCGCGGCGGATTCTGAAGCATGAGCTTTGACCGCATGAATGCCTGTAACTACTTCTACTAAAAAGGATTGGCTATCGGCGGCGCGATTAAAAGATTCATCTAACCAGCCACGCAAAATTGGCGTTGATACTAAAGTTAGGATTCCAAAAAATGGTACTACCGCTAGAGCAATCCAAGTTAGAGATTGGCTGTAGTAGAACATTACCGCTAGATAAATGACGGTAAAAACGCTATCAATAATTACTGTCGCCGCCGTTCCGGTTAAAAACTTGCGGATACTTTCTAGTTCTTGCACTCGCGCCACTGTATCGCCGACTCGTCGCGCTTCAAAGTAAGCTAAGGGTAAGCGTAATAGATGGCGAAACAACTGAGCAGATAAGCTCAGATCGAGACGACGGGCGGTGTGAGTAAAGATAAATAATCTTAAAGCATCTAAAAAAGCGCTGAAGAAAGCCACGCCAATTAAAGCTATACCCATGACATCCAAAGTTGCCAAACTCTGTTGACTTAAAACTTTGTCAATGATTACCTGGGTAATGATCGGAGTTGCTAAACCTAGCATTTGGACTGTAAAAGAAGCAAGTAAAACTTCTCCCAAGAGTCCGCGAAAACGCCATACAGCAGGTAAAAACCAGCGCAAACCAAAGGTTTCTTGGGTTTGGATTAATTCGGTTTGCCAAATTTTGCCATTCCAAGCCGCTTCAAGGCTGGATTTGCTAATACTTTCACAGCCACCTTTAAGGCTAAGGGGATCGGCAATAATTAAAGTGTCGCCTTTGATTTCGTAGGCAACTATCCAATGTTCTTGTTTCCAGTGCAGTAATATCGGAAAAGAAATTTGTTTTAGTTCGTCCCAACTAATTTGTAGCTGTTGCAGTCTTAATCCTAGTTTTTCCCCAGCTTCTACAACTTGTTTAGGGCGATCGCCGCGCAGATAACGCTTCACCCAGTCCATTGAGGCGGGATTTTCTAGTTGTTGCGCCAGCATCGATAAACTAGCGGCGGCGGTATTAGAACTTGCCGTATAAGGATAACCCGTGATTACCTGAGAGACATTAGCGCTAGGAGGCTGGTAGGACTCTTTTGTTTTTGTCCAAAACTGTTCGATCTGATCAGAGACCAAACCCGCCCAAAGACCTGAATGCCAATGAGCAACAACGACATCTTTGCTGGAGGCTCTAGCTTTCCAATCTCCTGAAAGTTCTAGCAAATCGCCAAACCAGTCTCCCGCTTGGAGAACAACCGTGCGATCGCTCGATACTAGACGAACCTTACCATCAAGCAAAAGAAACTGACTGCCTTTGGATAAATCGCTTGACCAAATAACTTTTCCGGTAGTATAACTCTCGGTTTTTGCCTGACTTTGAATTTGGATTTGTTGTTCGCCTACCAAAAGATTTAAGGGTAGGCGATCCCAGGGCAACTTTAGCTCATCAGTGTTCGCAAGCATTAATTCTCCTGGAGTTTGACAGTCATTTTTTGCATTTTTTGGGATAACCACTGATCAAAAATTTCATTAAGCAGTTGCTCCTCAATTTTTCCTGTTAAAGTTGCAGGTAAAAATTGTTCAACTCTAAATAGGCAGTAGTATTTTTCCATGTCTATTGGTCCTACAATCTCCCCGGGCTGGGCGCTATCAATGGCGGCTCTTAGAGACTCTTTTAATCTGCCGCGACTTAGGGGGCCCATCATGCCGTTAGCAATGCGATCTTCTGTAACAGAGTGTTCTCTTGCTAATTGCTCAAAACTATCGCTCTTTTCCAGAATTTGGCTATGTAGTTCCTCGGCTAATTCCCGATCAGCTACGGCTATTTGCGATAGAACTACACGGTCTAAAATTAGCTTGCGTTCGATAAAATGTTCTTGGAGCTTGGGTTTTGCCACTAATTCTTTGAGCTTATCAATTTTCAATCGATAAATAGTTTGATTGCGAAATCCAGCATAGGCGGAGGCATTTTTTGCTGACCATTCTTGAAATTCTTGCGGATCGGTAAGTTTGTTCTCTACTCGGAAGTTGACTAAAGCTTGCTCTACCAAAAATGGATCGATAGTTAGTTCTTGTCGTGTTTTAAATTCTTGAGCAATAACGTGCTGGCGCAGAATTTCTGTCACAAAGCCTTGAAGCTTCCCACTGCTTTGCAGATAAGCAAATACTTGGGGAACGACAATCGGCTGACCGTCAATTGTAAGCACTGGTGAATTAGGTTGCATAAAATTGTAGTGGCGTTAATTTAACCAAAATATTCAAGGTTTGGCGACTTGGGCGAGTAATTGTTACCTGTTTGTCTTTTGAATGCAAACATCGCCAACTTTGGTCTGGTCAGGCGCGAAGCCCGTTACCGGGTGCTTGCGCGATCACACTTTCCTGTCTAAGTTAAGTAATTACTCACAACTTTAGATACACCAAAGTTGACACACTTTCCGCATTTTTATAGAAAAATCCCGGTATTTTTTTACACTTTGTTATAAAAAATTATTGCGGGGAAGCAATTTTGATTTTGGGAAACAGTTAATTAATTAATTGCGTCTTACTGAAATGACAAAATTACTTCAAGGGCGATCGCGCCACAACCCCTGTTATGAAAAATTTAAGTTCAGCTTTAGTTGCTTCTTTAATCTTAACTCTTAGTTTAGGTAGGGTGGGAGTAGCCCAATTTAATCCCCCTAGCCCTGCACCAGAGCCTAATTCTGGGCAAAAGCCAAATTCCGAGCCACCGCTACCGAGTCCAACTCAGCGTCCAGGGGGAGCTTTCCAAGCACCACAGTTGTTTCAAGGCGAGAGTAGAAATTTAAACTTTAATGATGCCCTGAACGAGGCACTGAATAAAGCTCGTCAATCTACAGGTGTGAACTCTAATTCAACTATCAATTTTAGGGTGATAGATATGCAAGGGGTAGCTGGAGGGCAAAAGGACAATTTGCTGAAGGTGACTATTCAAATATTACCTACGGCTAGTTCTGGCTACGACGATCGCTCTCCTCGTTCTGGCTCACCTAACAATACTCGTCCTGCTCCTCCTTTTCAAAGATAAGCTGCTAAGTTTCGTCACTATTAGAAGCTGCACTATTTAGCCGAGTTAAAATCTCAGCAATTTAACTGTTTAACTTTTTGAGCGCTATAGTGCGGTTTCTTTGCGCGGGGGTAAAGCTAGGATTAATTTTCAAGGCTTGCTCAAAAGCTGCCAACGCCTCTTGATCGCGTCCTAAACTACCTAGAGCAATACCTTTGCCGTTCCAAGCTTCGGCACTAGGATTAATTTTCAAGGCTTGCTCAAAAGCTGCTAGGGCTTGCTCGTGCCGTTTTAACCTACCTAAAGTAATACCTTTACCGTTCCAAGCTTCGGTAAAGCTAGGATTAATTTTCAAGGCTTGCTCAAAAGCTGCTAGGGCTTCTTCCGCACGTCCGAGATTGCCCAACGCCAGACCCCGACCGTTTTGCGCTCTATAATCTTGGGGATTTTGTTTTAAAGCGGCTTCAAAACGAGCAAGGGCTTCGCTATGGACGGACGAGCGCCCTGGATTTGCCGGAATTTGGGCGGTTTGGGCGGCGCTTCCTGCTCTTACGTCGGAGAGAAACGATTGTACTTTTTCGGTAGAGATGGCAAAACTAATACCAATATTGCCACTGCCACCCCCAGGGGTTTGTTTGGTAAATATGCCGCTATTCACGCCAATTAGTTCACCTTTGGTATTGAGCAACGGTCCGCCAGAGTAGCCAGGATTAATCGCCGCGTCAGTTTGAATTAAGCCTTTTTCGCGATCAATACGGCTGATGATTCCTGTAGTCAAGCTACCGGAAAACTGACCGAAGGGATTGCCAATAGCAAATACGCGCTGACCCACTAGCACAGAATTGGTAGAGGCGAAGGGGACTACAGGTAATTTGTTTTGTCCTCTGAGTTTAATTACGGCTAAGTCAAGACCTTTAGCCCCAAAGCCGATAATGTCTCCGGCAATTTGCTTATTGTTAGCTAGGATGATAGTTGCTGTGCGATCGCCTTGCACTACATGAGCATTAGTCAACACTAAACCCTCTGAGCTAATTATAGTCCCGCTTCCCGTCTTGCTGCCCGTATTAATAGATACAACGGCGGGGCTAACTTTTGCATAAACTTTCACGGCGGTTTCGTCACCATCTTGAGCGTAGGCGCTAATAACTTCTTTGGTTGCGGGGTTAAATAGCCCGAAAGGTTTGATGTACCAAGCGGTTGTGCCTACAAAAATGGTAGTTGCGATCGCAATTCCCAGCCCTTTAATATTCATCAGTAGTTTTATTAAAAAATAATTGCAGAAGGTTATTTGTAGTGCTGACGTAACTTGATTGCTTTTTGTAACCCCCCTGGCTCATTTTTATCTATTTCCACCGTATCTTTACTCTTCCACTAACATATTTTTACAAAACCTTTATGAAATTTTTATACAACTTAGTGACAATAATTACTCTTTTATGTAATTATAAGTTCGACAGGGCAGGCATCATTAGTCTTTAAAGTTCATCTACCTAGTAAACGCGGAAAGCTGCTATCTAAATTTATGGATCGGTTTACGCATGACTAAAAATATCGATCCCTGTTAGGCAACGAACATTGTTAAAGCAAGAGAAGTTTAGACTTTTACAGTCTTGATTGCAATGTGTGAATCCTAAATCAAATCCAGGGTATACAGTTAATAATTTTTGCAGATAGTATCTGCGGTTTGGTGCAGTAAACCAAACCATCCTCCTCAGTTTTTACAAAGGAAACTAACCCTCATGTCAGACTTATACTATTTCGATTACAACTACGGTAATGGTGATTCCTACAGTGGTTATGGTTATGCTGACCCAGGCACCTATTCTGCTGGTCAGTACGTAAGCTATCCCGATAGTAATGAAACAGGCTATAGCGGCTACTACTACATTAGTAGCGTTTACAACGGTTATAGTAATAGTGCGGGTACTACCACAGTTTACAACTACTATGACGGTGACACTGGTTACGGTTATGCCTACGATGTAGCGGGTGGCACAGGTTACACCGGACTAGGCTCGGAGTACGGCTACGCTTACAACTCTAGCTACTCCAATACCGATAGCTACTTTGGCAACAACTACTACGAAGCAGATTTAACCAACCAAGGCAACAACGACGAGTATTACAGTTATACCTATTACTACGGTAACGGTGACTTTTACACTGGTTACGGTTATGCCGATGTTAGTGATGGCTACTACGCTGGGCAGTATCTCTACTACCCCGATACCAATGCAGTCAGTGACTACGGTTACTATTACATCGATTCCACCTACGATTATGGCGTTGACTATGGGCTACAAGACTCCATTTATGTCAGCAACTACTATGACGGTGACACGGGTTACGGCTATGCCTACAGTGTTTCTAGTGGCACGGGTTACACCGGACTAGGCTCGGAGTATGGCTATGCTTACAACTCTAGCTACTCCAATACCGATAGCTACTTTGGCAACAACTACTACGAAGCAGATTTAACCAACCCAGGCAACAACGACGAGTATTACAGCTATACCTATTACTACGGTAACGGTGACTTTTACACTGGTTACGGTTATGCCGATGTTAGTGATGGCTACTACGCTGGGCAGTATCTCTACTACCCCGATACCAATGCAGTCAGTGACTACGGTTACTATTACATCGATTCCACCTACGATTATGGCGTTGACTATGGGCTACAAGACTCCATTTATGTCAGCAACTACTATGACGGTGACACGGGTTACGGCTATGCCTACAGTGTTTCTAGTGGCACGGGTTACACCGGACTAGGCTCGGAGTATGGCTATGCTTACAACTCTAGCTACTCCAATACCGAAAGCTTCTTTGGCTACAACTACTACGAAGCTGACTTGTATAGTAGTACTTCATTGTACTACTTCACATACTATTACAACACCAGTGACACTTCCAACTACGACTACTACTACGGCTATGTTTATGCTCCTACCGGGACATACACAACTGGGACTTACTATGACTATTCCAGTAGTGCTAATGAGACGGGTGTTAATGGCTACTACTACATTAGTTCTGCCTATAGCGGCTATAGCCCCAGCAGCAACGGCGATGTTTATGTCTACTCTTACGGTGATGAAGACGGTGCAAACTCTAGCTACACACCTTACTACTATGCTCTTGGTTACACTTCTGGTGAATCCTATCTAGGTAGCGAGTACGACTACATCTACGCCAATAATCAATATTATGATTTTGGTAGAGACTACTACGAAGCTTGGTAATTAACTAAAAACAACCCCTTATTGTTTTGAACAGTAAGGGGTTGTTTCGTATGAGGAAAGAAAAAGCTTAGTGAAGTTGGTTAGATAAGGCTCGTTGTACAAATCCTCTAATTATCAGCTTTTAGAACATTGTCTTTGTGCTTTTTGAATTTTCTGGGTTATGGCTTCTGGTAAACCTAATTGACCCTCAGCATACAACCGCTCAAATTCTTGCTGATAATGGGCTGCAACAGTAGGACTGTGAATAACTAACAAAGCTTCGTCATTGCTACTATTAGCTGCTTCCGACCAGTTATGAGAGCCAGTAATTACAGCACTATTGTCTATTACTGCAAACTTGTGATGCAATAAGTCACCTTTGAGTAATTTGGGTACGCCTACGGTCGTAATTGCCTTTTGCCAAGGATGGTTATTTGCTTCGTATTTGCACTTATTACTAAGGCTAACCCCCATCATATCTAGGGCTTCGCTGTAAGGGCGATAAATAAAATCTCGGTCAATTACCGCGCGAATTTGGACGTTATGGAGGCTTTGTTGCTCTAAAGTATTTGCAATATTTTGGTCAGAAAATACAAATAAAGCTAAATTTACCGATTGGCTAGAGGTAGTTAGAGTTTTAGCAATTAAACCATTGGTGCTTTGACTCCAAGGAGAAGTTGGAGAAGTCGGCGAAAACTGCACGTCAATAGTTGTATTCCCAACTTGGACTTGTTGGGGGGGACGAAAAGGCTTTTTTAAACCAAACAAGGGACTTTTACCCCACATCAAGTTAAACTCTTGGGTAAATAATGCTGCTAATTCGAGGCTATCAATCTTGACTAAATTGTTAGCATTGCCTGTACTTTGGGGATTACTGATGTCTCCATGAATGTCGCTACTGGTGAAATTAGCAGAAGTTACAATTAAAGTGCGGTCATCTACAATTATAAATTTGTGGTGCATCAAATCGCTCCCTTTAGAACCATCCGCCGTATCATCAATGACACGTACTTTGGCGTTGCGAAGAATTAAGAGCGCGTCCCCTTGATTAGCTTCTTGGGCGCTGATTTGACCGTCAGAGTTGCGATCGCTTTGAGTGCGTAATTCGTCATACTTCGCGGCTTCCCTAGGGGTTTTTCTGGGCGGAGATTCGTTTAAGGGGTGATTATAAGTATTTTCTAAAATTACCCGAACTTTTACCCCAGCTTTTTGTCTTTCTACGAGCGCCTGAGCAATTTTAGGTAAACGCAACTCTTGCACTGCAATATCTACACTAGATTTACTTGTAGAAATTGCCGTAATAATTTGTTGTTCTAAATCGTCTCCATTTCTTTGCTGTGGGCGTAGAGTTTCTTGATACTGGGAAGACTCGGTATGATTAAAGTAAACCTGCACCAAAGGCTCTTGCGGTAAAGCAAGGGGCTTCTGCTCGGAATGTACGCCTTGACACGCAATAAGTAAAAAGGGAAGAAGTGTAGAGCAAAGCTGTCTAAGGTTCATAGACTTAAATTGAGCAGATAAAGTTATAGTTCCCCAAAAACTCCTAAACTTACTAAAATTACTTATTTTCTTAGCAGCGCTCTAAAAAGGTCTGGTTTGTAAAAATGTACTCCCCCCAAGCACCCTTTGAAAAAGGGGGGGAATATCTTAAAGTCTTTCTGTTTAAAGGGATCTAGAAGATTGGCTACTAACCGAAAAACTTTTAAAACATCCTCTAAAGTGGAGAAAGAAATAAAATTGTTTTCTCGCCAATGAATTGATTGATAACTCATGCAAATTTATCTAGACTACAGCGCTACAACACCACCACGCACGGAAGCTAACGCAGCTATGCAAACCGTTTGTACTTCTTTGTGGGGGAATCCTTCTAGCTTGCATGAGTGGGGAGAGAGGGCAGCAACGGTATTAGAAACAGCTAGGATGCAGGTAGCTTCGTTGTTAAATGCGCCTAATTCTGAATCCATTATCTTTACCTCTGGCGGTACAGAGGCGGATAATTTAGCAATTATGGGTGTTGCTCGTAATTACACAATACCCCAACACATAATTATTTCTAGCGTTGAACATTCCGCCATTACTGAACCTGCCAAGTTGTTGCAACAATGGGGTTGGGACATAACTTATTTACCTGTAGATGCTACAGGAAGAATTAATCCAATAGAATTACAAGCAGCTTTAAAAGCCAACACTGTATTAGTTTCTATCATTTACGGACAAAGTGAAGTTGGCACAATTCAACCGATTGAAACCTTGGGAAATATTGCTCGAAATCACGGTGCTTTGTTTCATACTGACGCGGTACAAGTAGCGGGACGTTTACCGTTAGACGTGCAAAAACTGCCTGTAGACTTACTTTCGCTTTCTAGCCATAAAATCTATGGTTCCCAAGGTGCGGGGGCGTTGTACGTCCGCCCAGGGGTGAATCTTGTGCCTTTATTATGTGGTGGTGGGCAAGAATTAAAGTTGCGATCAGGTACTCAAGCTTTGCCTGCGATCGCCTCTTTTGGAATTGCCGCAAAGTTAGCCGCCCAAGAAGTGCCGACAGAAGCCGCGCGTTTGATTAGTTTACGCGAACAATTGTTTGATGCTTTAGCAGATACACCGATTTTAGTTCCGACAGGCGATCGCATTTTTCGCTTGCCCCATCATGTTAGTTTCTATCTAGCTACCGCCGACGGCGAAAACATTACAGGTAAAACTATCGTCCGCCAGTTAAATTTGGCAGGAATCGCCATTAGTGCAGGTGCAGCTTGTCATAGTGGTAAACTTTCTCCTAGTCCCGTACTTTTGGCAATGGGTTTTTCGGAAACAGTTGCTAGATCCGGTATTCGCCTAACTTTGGGACGGGAAACTACTTCCGCCGATATCGATTGGACGGTTATGGTACTTAAACAAGTATTACAACGCTTGAACCCGGTAAAATTTGCTGTAAGTTATTAATTTAAAAAAATGTCAGAACTACCTAAAACTCTTGGCGAAGCAGTTTCTCAAGCTAAAATTGCTACTCAAAATGCGATTTCTGATGGTAACAATCGACTGCAAGTAGAAATTCTCTTACCCGAACTCAACCCGATGCCTGTAGCAGAAAGTTTTTTGAGTGCCGAGGAAGGCACTAATCACAGATTTAATAAAATATTTTTTCCCGATGCTGGGGCGGCGGCTTTGGCGCGTCGTGATTGGGGCGATGTCCCTTTTGAGTTATTAGATATTAGTACCAAAAGAGTATCGGTTGAGGAGCAAATACAGCCTGAAGATGAGGCGATTTTGTGTATTGCTCCCACAGCCCAAGAAGTTTTGCAAATAGAAAAGTTGTGTAACGCTATGGGCGAAGATCGTCCGGTTGTATTGCTCAATCCTCGCTTAGAAGATGTATCGATAGTAGGGATTGGGTACGCGGGAAGGCAATTGCGCGATCGCTTTTTAAAAAATATTCAATCGTGTTACTACTTACGCCCGTTGGAAGAAGGGACTTTATTTCGCTGCTACCCTGGATTGTGGCAAGTTTGGCGCGAGACAACTGATGGCTACGAATTAATTAAGGAATTGCCCAACAAACCTGTAGGCGACGATCTCGATCTCATTTTTGCGGGAGAAACGGCTACTCAATCTGAGGATGCACCTAAGCCTAAAAAGTTAAGTATGTTTGCTGGTATGCAAAGGTTTATGAAAGCTCTAACCCGCTAGTTTTTGGTTATGTGCAAATTGCTGATAATTCTAAAAGACTGATAGAAAAGTTAGATATCTATGTACAGACCAACTGCTTTTCAAGAAGACAATGTTGACAAACTGTTTGCTTTTATGCAGGCAAACAGTTTTGCCACTCTAGTATCAATTGTAAATAGTGTGCCTTGTGCTTCACATATCCCTCTAGTTGTTGTGATGCAAGGAGATGTGATTAAGTTAATCGGTCATCTTGCAAAGCAAAATCCTCAATGGCAAGCTTTTGAAACGACTGAATCACTAGCAATTTTTACTGGAGCGCACGCTTACATTTCCCCTACTTTGTATGAAAAACACGAGAGCGTACCAACGTGGAATTATATCGCTGTCCATGCGTATGGGATTCCCAAAATTATCACGCTCAATGATTCGCCCGAATTAATGAACAAGATGATCGACGGGATGATAGATACCTACGAAGCTGACTATAAATCGCATTGGCATGGCTTATCTGATGGATTCCGCGACGGGATGATGAATGGCATTGTCGGGTTTGAGATGACTATCACTCGTTTAGAAGGAAAGTATAAACTCAGTCAAAACCGTAGCCAAAGTGAGCAGCAAAATGTGTCAAATACACTGCTGCAAAGTTCAGATCCGGCTGCTCGTGCTGTTGGTGAGGAAATGAAACAGCACATTGAGGCGAATGAGTAATATTGCTGTAGCAATGCTGTTTTTTAGTAAAAATTTTCTCTTAATTTAGTCTCTTTCAAGTTTCATTTTTATAGTAATAGTTTGAATTTCAATTTTTATAGTCGTGACGACTTAGCAAAGATAAATAGTTGAGCTTGGCTTTAATTAAATTACCAACAATGGACTCAGATATTACCTACTGGTATGAAGGCGTTTGCCCCCAGAGTGGCGAATTGCTCAAATTGCCTCGCACCCAATTAGTAGAAACTATTGCTGGCGAATTAATGCACCAACTCGCCAGTAATGAAGTCTATTCCCGTGGAGGTAAAATGTATGGCGTACTGTTGGGCGAAACTAAGTCAAGGCAACAGCAAGTAATTAAAGCTTTTTCTGGGCTTTTAAATGGTAATAGTACGGTGGAAGGTTGGGTTCCACCTATTCCCGGACGCGATCGCCTATTTATAGAAGAATCTCTTACTCTCGCTAAATTAGCAGCTATAAAGCAAGAACTAATTGCTTTACAAGATATTTGGGCCCAGCAACAGTACGATTTGTTGGCAAAAGAATTTGAAAAGAAGTCCCACGAACTGACTTTACTGCACAACAGGCGTAAACAAGATCGCCAACAGCAACGCCAAAGGTTCGATCTTGAAGCTTTAGAGCAATTAAACGAACAAAGCCGCCTTGATGGAATCGAACGCAAACTGTTTAAACGCGAACGAGATGCTGCCCTTAAGCCCCTCAAAGCTCAAAGCGAGATTTTTTCTGCCCGAAAGCTGGAATTAAAACAACAGCGTAAAGCCTTATCTCGTCAGCTTCAAGCGCAATTGCATGAAAATTTATGGTTAACTAATTTTGCTGGGGAATCTTTAGCGCTAACCGATCTAATCCTGGGAGGTATCCCAACAGGTACAGGGGAATGTTGCGCCCCCAAGTTACTCCACTATGCTGCAACTATTGGGCTTAAACCTCTGGCGATCGCAGAGTTTTGGTGGGGTTCGCCTTCAATAGATAAAGTACAAGGGCAATTCTACGGTGCTTGCGAAGAGCGCTGTCAGCCGCTAATGGGATTCTTGCTATCGGGTTTGCCCTCTGCGCCTATCGTCAATGATACGCCGCTAACTATTTTGTACGAGGATGAGTGGCTAATTGCCGTCAATAAGCCGCCAAAATTGCTTTCTGTCCCTGGGCGTTATAGTCGCGGGAATGAAAGCGTTGCGGGGCTTTTGGGGCTTGCTACAGTGCATCGCCTTGACTACGAAACGTCGGGTATTCTCTTACTAGCACGCGATCGCGCAACTCATCGCCACCTAAGCATCCAATTTCAACAACGAAAAGTTCGCAAGGTTTACGAGGCGATACTTGCAGGAGTTGTAAATAGTGAGAGTGGGACAATTAATTTGCCGCTTTGGGGAGATCCAACAAATCGCCCTTACCAAAAAGTAGACTTCACTCTAGGTAAACCAAGCTTAACTCAATACAAACTTCTAACTACTACTAATGGTCGCTCTCGTCTGGAGTTTTTGCCATTAACTGGGCGCAGTCATCAACTCCGCGTTCATTCTGTGGATAAGCAAGGTTTGGGTTTACCGATATTAGGCGATTTATTGTATGGTTGCACTGAGGCGAAACGCTTGCACTTACACGCAAGGAAGCTCTGTTTTGAGCATCCCCAATCAAAAGAGATGATTTGTTTGCAAACAGAAACTCCCTTTTAATCGGCGATGGATTTAACAGTTTTGTTTCTGCTAAACAATAACAAAATCCCTAGTACGATCGCACTTGCTACGGCGGTAATTGAGATTGTAGGATTATTTAACTGACGAATTGCGATCGCTACATATGCCCAAATAAATACACAAGTAAAAGCTATATCTGCTCTTTTAATTGCCACAATTGCTGCAATTATTGTAGCTACGACTAGCATAATCGCCGTCCAGTAAGTGCCATTAATCCCCCAACCATCCCAGTTAGAACTATAGAGAGCCGAAGCAATATTGACAACTGTGGCTACCGAAATCCAGCCTAGATAAATACTAAAAGGTATATGTGCAAGCCATTGGCGATCGCGTAATACTTGTACTTTTCCTACTCCTAACTGCAAGTAAGCGCTAATCAAAGCTATGAGAATTACCAGCATTGCGACAACCGAAAGCCAAAACAACCTCATTGTAAATAGATATACCCAGGTTATTTGAGCTATACAAGCAACAATTAGCAAGACACTCGCGCGCCCAATAGTGGGATCTCGTCGTTGCGCTGGGCGAAGTTGGTAAATGCCATAAGCAATCAATCCGATATAAATTAAGCCCCAAATCGCAAAAGCATAATTTGCTGGCGTAATCTGCACCCCTTGAAAAACAGTGTTAGAAATTTTGCCGATATTTGCGCCTTTAAGGGGAAAAAAATTCGACAAGGCATTTATAGTTAGAGTAGCCAAGATAGCGACTAGAGCCAAGATCGCTATTCCCAAACTAGATTTTGTTGTAGATGTTTTCATAACCTAAGATTTTGAGACTTCACCAAAATAAAAGCCGATAACAGTCCCCACAATCCCTGTTTCTGCAACTATTATCAAAGTTACTATATCTTTCCAATCTTCAGTTTTACCGCCCTGAAAGATAATTTCAACTATAACTAAAGCAAAACAACAGGCGATCGTACTCCCAAAAATAATTACTAAAGCTTTGGCAATCCAGGCTTTTGTTTTTTCTGAACCACTACGCAGATCGATTAATTTACCTTTTTTATTAATTTGCTTTGCATCACTGTCAACTAGCGTTGTATCTAAATCGCTTTTTTCAACTTCAGACATGGATGTAATTTAATAATAACTGGCTCTCATTAAGCTTGATTTAACTGAACTTTCAACTCGCGCAGCATTTTACTTGTCCCTTCATCAATAGCTTTAAGTACAAGTTGAGGAATAAGTTGAGTTATGGGTAAATTGGGAAAAATCAGGCTACTAGAGGACGGAACATAGCTGTTATCGTTAAGAATATTGATTGTAAGCTGCTGCTCTTTATAAATCCACACTTCAGGAACACCTATAGCGATGTAAGCATTTAAAGTAGTTTTTGAAGTAACATCCGCCTCAATTGCTAGATCGGGTGGTGGATAAATAGATAGATTCATATTGATACATCCTTTGACGCGATCGGCATTTTGGATGTAAAAACAAGTATCAGGTTCAACCCCTGCAATTACTGGACGTTTAAAGGTAGTCGATCCGAAATCCTCCCAATCGCACCCTTGAAAATCTAAAATTGTTTTCACTACATCAGCAATAATGCGATGAGGTCTTTCGTGAATTGCCAAAGGAGACATGATATCTAAAGTTCCTTGATAGTAAGCCACGCGAGTATTACGCTTTTCACCCAAATTATCCAAGATAGTTTCAAAATCCTGCCAAGATAAATTATGGATGCTAATGTGGCTACCCGGAGTAAGTTCAATGGCTTGAATGGGAATAGTTACGTTCATTTTTATCGATCTTAGAGGTGTATGTTACTGTGCGCGGCTTAAAAACGGTACTTCTATTACTTCGCCTGTAGTTTCGCCTATTTGGACTACTAAACCTGCGCCACCTGCTTTAGTGCGAATATAGCCTAAGCCAAAAAAACCGCGATCGCTCTCTACAATACTTGTAAGTTTCCCTACTTTCTCCTCTCCTACCATAATTACACTGCCAACTTCGGCGATCGCATTAAGTTTAATTCCCCACAAGTTTTGTTTTACGCCTTTGTAAGTATTTAGGCGCGCGATCGTTTCTTGTCCGATATAACAACCTTTATCAAAAGAGATTGTCTGCAATAACCCTGCTTCTAAAGGATTGTAATCATCAGTTAGTTCTTGATCTGGAACTGGACGACCTTGTTTAATTCTTAACTGTTCCCAAACCAAATTTCCCATTGGTACAGCACCCGCTTTTACAACCATTTTCCACACATTTGCGGCATTTTCCGCCGGAACAATTAAAGTATATCCAGGTGTTGCAAGTCCGCTTCCTACAGCTACCCGTACATCGTCGATTAACTGATGATTGCCCATTGGTTGACCAATAATGGCATCTAAACCTAGCTTTTCCAATAAATCGTTACTTTTTGCGCCAATTAAGCTAAATATCGCTGTTTTTTCGGCAATGTCGGTTAATTCTACCTTGTCAGCAAAAAAGATATAACGATCCAACCATTCAAGCAAATACTTGTAGCGATTGGGTGAATTAATTAAAAGTACCGCGTCATCGGTAACGTAAGCTGTTGCTAAATCAATGGTTCTAGCGGTAGAAGTTACAAAAACTGTATCGCAACCTTCCCCAGATTTTAAACGCTCAAAATCGTTGGTGCTTTGGTTGTGTAAAAAACGCAGGCGATCGCCTCCTGTAACTTTAATTAATCCCCAATGACTGCGATCGCAAATTGCTACCCCGTTTTGCGCCGCCTCTAATGCCTCAATATCGTTACCAAAACTTATAGGGATATAGGAGTCAAATGTTGCCCCGGCGGCGGTCTGGATGTCTTGTAACTGTTGAATCATAAAATTTTAATTGTTTTTAAGTAGTGGGCAATTCGGCAAATAAGCGCTCGATTAAATGGGTAGCTTTTTCATCCAATAGTTGCCAGTCAACATCGCCTCTTTCATCAATTAAGCTAGTGTCAATCGTCACGATATAGTTAGGCGACTCGGCAAGTAAGGAACTATAGTTGCAAAAACAAACCTGATAGCAGAGTTCCCACAGATCGACTTTGACCGTTTCTAAGCCTTCTTTGTGCAAACATAAATGATAGCCTGGTGTTGGCGTGGGTAGTTTCATTAAAGCTTGCTCAATTTCCTCTACTTGTTCGCCTTGGGCGGATTCTAGTTGTTTGACTAAATTAGCTACTTCAGTTTTTGTTTCTGCGGTAGTTTCCGGCTGCCAAATTAGTACATTTTCGTAGGTTTCTTTCCAGCAACTTGTATCAAGTTGCTTGCGGATGCGATCGAGAATGCGAATAAAAGCAGGTTGCATGAGTAATTCTGCCTGCTGCCATGCAATATTATCGGCAAATTTCGGCGGCATGAATAGTTTATTTTGGGGGAGTTGTAGCTACAAGGGGTTCAAGAATTGTATTAAAAAAATAAACGCGATCGCAATACGTTGACTGACTAGAGCAAACTGCTTCTAAAGTTACATTAGTTGCTTTACTAACATCTAGTGCTAATAACTCTTTATTTCCTGGAGAAATTGTTTTAGTCTCTGTTTTATCGCCATCCACGTAAAAATTTACGGTTACAGGGGGACTATTAGGATTATTGTCCCGCATTCCCACTCCTAGACGTAAAGTTTGAAATAATGGGCGATCGTCATCGTTTCTAATTTTACAAGTTACCGCCGCCGATACTGTACCCGCACCTAAATAAAACGGACTTGTATAAACAGCTTTAGAAATGGCTACATCTAAAGGAACTTGGCGAAAAGTTCCCAGTCCACTACTAACACATTTTGCCTGTACTAAAGACACTTGAGTTTGTGCTTGTAAAGGACTTGCACCCATAGTTACTAAGCTGATTGATAGAATTGCCGCTTGGAGAATTGATTTTTGCATAATAATGTTTTAGTGAATTTCTATTACTGCCGCAGATGGTAATAATAAACCGTATTCCAACCCTTCAACTACAGCTTGGTAAGAAGCATTAAGAATATTAGTTGATACACCTACAGTAGTCCAGCGTTGAAAGTCGCTACGCCATTCTACGAGTACCCGCGTACTAGCTGCCGTACCGCTATATTCGTCCAATATGCGGACTTTATAATCTGTCAATTCAAAGTTGGCAACCTGGGGATAGAAATTGACTAAAGCTTTGCGTAATGCCGCATCTAGTGCCGCAACTGGCCCATTTCCTTCGGCGGCTTCTAAAATATCTTGACCATTTACAGCTAGTTTTACCGTCGCCATCGCGTTACTGTTGCAACTATCGACATCTTGAGATAAATCGCAGTGGACTTGAAAGCCTTTAATTGTAAATAACTGCTGGCGTTTACCTAAAGCTTCCCGCATAAGTAATTCAAAACTTGCCTCCGCCGCTTCAAATTGATAACCTTGACCTTCTAATTCTTTGAGATGTCGCAATATTTGCCTTGCTGCGGGGTCATTTTTATCTAATTCGATCCCAAAAGTCCGAGCTTTTGCTAAAACATTACTAAGTCCTGCTTGCTCAGAAATAACTATCCGGCGACTATTGCCAATTTTTTCCGGTTCAATATGTTCGTAAGTTAAAGGATTTTTTTCTACCGCCGAAACGTGAATCCCGCCTTTATGGGCAAAAGCTGAACGTCCTACAAACGCCGCGTGTTCATTGGGCGCAAGGTTGACAACTTCGCTAATAAATCTACTTGCATTAGTAAGTTGAGTAAGTTTATCGTCTGGAATACAGTTGTAGCCTAGCTTTAGTTGCAGATTGGGAATTACTGAACAGAGGTTAGCATTACCGCAACGTTCGCCATAACCATTAATTGTCCCTTGTACCATTGTTACGCCTTCGAGTACCGCCGCGATCGCATTTGCAACAGCAGTATCGGCATCATTGTGGGTATGGATGCCAATTTGAGTCTCTGGCGGTAAAGCAAGCTTTACATCGCGGACAATTGGGCTAATTTCGTGGGGTAATGTTCCGCCATTTGTATCACATAAAGCTACCCACTCCGCCCCCGCATTAACGGCGGTTAGTAAAGTTTTTAGGGCATAGTCTTTATTTTGTTTATAGCCATCAAACCAATGTTCAGCATCATAAATTACCATTCGCCCAGATAATTGCAAATAGGCGATCGTATCGCGGATCATCTCTAAATTTTCTTCTAAGCTAGTCTTTAAACCTTCTGTAACGTGCAAATCCCAAGATTTACCGAAAATAGTTACCCAGCGAGTTCCGGCTGCTAGAATCGCTTGCAGCATCGGATCATCGGCTGCCGATATATGAGGGCGACGGGTAGAACAAAAAGCGACAATCTCCGCGTTAGTTAAAGGTTCTTCTTGAAGTTGCCAGAAAAATTGGACATCTTTAGGATTTGCCCCCGGCCATCCACCTTCTATAAAAGGCACTCCCAATCTGTCTAACTGTCTGGCGATGCGGAGTTTATCTTCTATAGACACAGATATTCCTTCTCTTTGGGTTCCATCCCTTAACGTGGTGTCGTAGATCCAAAGCTGTTTTGTCATAAATATTAATTAGACTAAGAGGGATATCAAAAATAGGAAAATAGAATAATATGCCCCAAGTTTTTGCTCAGGGTAAAGTAATAGTTTGCAGTGATGGCGACAATCTCCGTCAGGTACTACTCAATAATGATATCAATCTCTACAATGGCAACGCCTCAGTCATCAATTGTCATGGAATTGGAACTTGCGGTACTTGCGCTGTGATGGTAGAAGGCAAAGTTTCGGAAGTAACTTGGCAAGATAAAACTCGGCGCAGTCTTCCCCCTCATTCTCCCTCTAAAAATCTCCGCCTTGCTTGTCAAACCAAGGTTTTAGGCGATGTAAAGGTGACAAAATTTGATGGTTTTTGGGGACAAGGAGAAAAAGTTGTTTGGACTGCAAAAGTTTAGTTTTAGAGGAGGCGGGCAAAACTGTCTAATGGGTGGTGGAATAATTGGTTAGTGCGAAGCCCGTTATCGGGCGCGCTTACGCTATCGCGTTCCTAATCTTCACAAAGCATTAATTCGTAATAATAGTAATTAATGCTTCCATAACTTGTGTTTTAAGTTTTGACCAACCTATGAAGTTTTCCCAGCCCTATCAACCGCTTCTACTCCGCATTTTGCATGGGTTAACAGGTCTATTTTTAATTGCGGCAATTTTGACGGCTTTCTGGACTTACAACACTTTTGATGGACGTTGGGGGAAGCTTCCCCTTCCTTACTACCCTGAAATTGAAGGTTTGCATGGGACTTTTGGGCTATTTACATTGCTCATTTTTCCCCTGTTTGTTGTTTATGCCTTTCATCGGGGACAAAAACGATTACTCCAACCGGATTTTTTAGCCAAGCTGCATCAATTTGGTAAACCTGTTTGGTGGTACACCTTCAACCGATTTTCTAACACCTTGGTAATTTTGGCACTCACGTTTGCCCTTTTTAGCGGCAAGATGATGGACGAAAAGTGGTTGCCCAATGGAGAATTAGATCGCCCTTGGTACTACGCGCACCTAATATCCTGGGTAATTATAGTTGTTTGTATCGCCCTCCATCTGCTCCTAAATGCCAAAGTGGGAGGATTACCATTACTGCTATCGATGCTAAACTGGCGATTTCGTGCCAAAGATAGCCCTGCGTTGTGGTCTACTCATATTGCTAATTGGTGGTCTTGGCGACGGAGTACGCAATTAAGCTTAAAATCTATTTCTCTACTTACTGTTTTAGAAATAGTGGTGCTGATAAGTATTGTGGCTGCGTGGATAATTTCGCTATTGAAATTTTAAATTTTTACTGATTAGCAAAAGGAATAAGGATTAATCGCTAGGCTAGAGATGGGGAAAAAGGAGCATAGGGCATGACAACAGATGTTTTGGTTATTGGTGGTGGAGTAATTGGTTTAGCGACAGCGATTGAA
This sequence comes from Chlorogloea sp. CCALA 695, assembly GCF_003003885.1. Taxonomy (GTDB): domain Bacteria; phylum Cyanobacteriota; class Cyanobacteriia; order Cyanobacteriales; family Chroococcidiopsidaceae; genus Aliterella. The sequence goes on from NZ_PVWN01000022.1 coordinate 45,752, forward strand.
TTAAAATTGCGATCGCACTCTGTAACTATAGTTGCCCGTGATTTCCACTCCGCCGCAAGTCACGCCGCCGCCGGAATGTTAGCGCCCGAAGCCGAACAAATTTCCCCCGGCGCAATGTTAGAACTATGCTTGCTGTCGCGGCAGCTATATCCTGATTGGACGAGCAAAATTGAGCATCTTAGCGGTTTAAATACGGGCTATTGGAATTGTGGCATTTTAGCCCCAGTTTACGAAAAAACTAATCGAAACAATGCCCGATGGCTAGATAAAAGCGCAACTTCTAAGCATCAGCCTAATTTAAGTTCCGAAATAGTCGGTAGTTGGTGGTATCCCGACGATGGACAGGTAGATAATCGGGCTTTAACTAATGTACTGCGCGCCTGTGCGATCGCTCTAGGTGTAATTATTCAAGATAAAGTCACAGTAAAAAACTTTATCTATGAACAAAATCGCGTTACAGGGGTTTGCACCACAACTAACGATCTTATCCATGCCGAACATTATGTATTAGCAACGGGCGCTTGGTCACAGGAATTATTACCTATACCAGTACATCCTAAAAAAGGACAAATGCTGTCGGTACGTGCAACTGATAAAGAATTGTCCTTAAAGCAAGTTTTATTTGGCTCAGATATATACATAGTGCCGCGTACAGATGGGAGAATTATTATCGGTGCAACTAGCGAAGACGTGGGCTTTACTCCTCACAATACTCCCGCAGGTGTGCAATTACTTCTCCAACGAGCTATTCGCCTTTATCCGCCATTACAGCATTATCCTATTGAGGAATTTTGGTGGGGTTTTCGTCCCGCAACGCCAGATGAGTTGCCAATTTTAGGCGCTAGTCCTTACTTTAATCTCACTCTTGCCACTGGTCATTATCGTAATGGCATACTTTTAGCCCCCGCCACCGCTAATCTAATTGCTGATGTCATAACTAACAAAACTTCTCCTTTATTAGAACATTTCCACTACTCGCGGTTTTACAGTTAGAGATATTTCCTTTCCCCTTTTTTGAAAATGCAGACACTTAATCACTCCATAGAACAATTTTTAGATCGCCCCTTAACTATTGCGGGTAAAACCTTTCAATCGCGCTTGATGACAGGTACGGGTAAGTACCGCAGTATAGAAGAAATGCAGCAAAGTATTATTCAAAGTGGCTGTCAAATTGTTACCGTTGCCGTGCGGAGAGTGCAAACCAACGCCCCAGGACATGAAGGCTTGGCAGAAGCGCTAGATTGGACAAAAATTTGGATGTTGCCTAATACAGCAGGCTGCCAGACGGCGGAGGAAGCGATCCGCGTGGCACGGCTAGGGCGAGAAATGGCGAAGTTATTAGGACAAGAAGATAATAACTTTGTTAAATTAGAAGTTATCCCCGATCCTAAATACTTACTTCCCGATCCGATTGGGACTTTGGAAGCTGCCGAAAAGCTTGTTAAAGAAGGCTTTGCCGTTCTACCTTATATTAATGCCGATCCAATGTTGGCTAAACGGTTAGAAAATGTGGGTTGTGCAACAGTTATGCCTTTAGCTTCCCCTATTGGTTCGGGGCAAGGGATGAAAAATGCAGCAAATATTGCCATAATTATTGAAAACTCTGGCATTCCTGTAGTAGTAGATGCTGGCATTGGTACGCCTAGCGAAGCAGCGCAGGCAATGGAAATGGGCGCAGATGCTTTACTTATTAATAGCGCGATCGCACTGGCTCAAAATGCCCCAATTATGGCTCAGGCAATGAACCTCGCAACAAAGGCGGGGCGCATGGCTTACCTAGCTGGACGTATCCCCATTAAAGATTATGCGATTGCAAGTTCCCCCTCAATCGGCACAATTACTAGCTAATAATTAACTCTCCAGTCTTTTCTAAGGCTGGAGGGTATGTAAAGATTTATTTCTAAATTTTGTGAGTTTATTTACAACTTTATGTTACGATTGGCAAATTAACTAGCAAAACGGTAGAAAATATGCCATACACAACAGAAGAAGGCGGTCGTCTAAATAACTTCGCTAAAGAGCCAGTAGTTTACCAAGCCGAAGATCCTACAGGTACAGAAAAGCGCAATTATGTCTTTTTGGGAATAGTTGCCGCAGCTTTAGTTGGTGGTTTAGTATTTGTAGCTGTGTCTGTATCCTCCGTAAGCTAAACTTCACAATCAGGGGCGATCGCACTAAATAGTGATGAGTAGTCAGCATCCGCAAACCCGCTAGTTATCGCTATTTCCAATATTTTTTTCACCCCTTCAATACTGCTAATATTCATCCCTTCCCCTTGAGCTTCATTGATAAATAACTCCGTATCTTTCAATAAGTGCTTAGTAGGGAAATTGGGATTAGAATAATTGCGATCGCGCATTCGCTGCAATTTTTTGTCAAAAGTGGGCGCATATAAGGCACTTTGACGGAGAATTTGCATAAAGATGTCTACATCGGCCCCCTGACGCTCGACAAATCCTAAACTGAGAGCAAAAGCTGTACTAAGAGAAGCAATTAATTGATTTAAGGCTAGTTTAATTGCTGATGCTGCGCCTACTTCTCCAATTAGCAAAGGTTTAGCCCCAAAGTTTTGTAACAAAGCCTGCCAACGTTCAAATTGCGCCTCTGTACTGCCTACCATAACTATTAGTTTGCCCGATTGGGCTTCGGGAATGCTACCTAAAACTGGTGCTTCTAAGTATTCACCCCCGGCGGCAATAATATCCTTAGCGATCGCTATACTTTCAGTGGGTGCGATCGTACTCATTTGAATTACAGTCTTTTCGGCTAAATGTTGCTTAATATCCTCCGATAACAACAGGCTACGGATAGCGGAGGCATTAGTAAGCATGAGAATAATACAATCGCTACCGATAATTGCCTCTAGGGGCTGCTGGGCAATCCTTACCCCCGCCTTCTGGAGCGGTTCTAGCTTCTCAAGAGTGCGATTGTAAGCTATTAAGTCAATTTCAGCCTCTACAAGCTTTTGAGCCATTGGTAGCCCCATTAGCCCTGTTCCAATAAAACCTACTTGCATAAATCACACAGTTTCTAAAAATTCTTGCATATATTGATTGACTAACTGCGGTTGCTCTTGCTGTACTAAATGCCCAACGTTGGCAATATACTTGATTTGCAAGTTTCTAACGTAAGCTTGGGTACTGTAAGTCAACTCCTTACCAAGAGCTACATCGCTTTCACCCCAAATCATTAATGTCGGCACTTCCAAAATACTCCAATCTGTACTCAGCATCCTTTGACGCGGAATATTGCGATAATAATTCAACATCGCTGTTAGAGCGCCGCGTTTTGATACGGCATCTTTGTAAGCTTCAATATCCGTTTTAGTCAGAGCATTTTTATTAACTAATTCCGCAGTAAATGCTGTTTCGATTAATTGATAATCCGAAGCTTGAATTAATGCTTCAGGAATCTCCGGTAGCTGAAAAAAGAACATATACCAACTGCGAAGCAATTGCTGGGGAGTGCGTAAACCTTCCGCCATTCTAGCGGGATGGGGCATATTTAAGACAATTAGCTTTTCTACCATCTGGGGGCGAGAGTAAGCAAAATGCCAGGCGATCGCACCTCCCCAATCATGCCCTACTAATACGCACTTGTCGTAACCCAAACCTGTAATTACACCTTCAATATCTTTAATAAATTCATCCATCACGTAAGCTGATTGCGCTTTTGGCTTATCGCTGTCGTTGTAACCGCGTAAATCTAGCGCTACAACTTGGTAATCTGTCGCAAATGCTGGGATTTGATGCCGCCAGGAGTACCAAAATTCCGGAAATCCATGCAGCATTAACATCAATGCCCCATTTCCCTGGGTTACGTAGTGTAGTTTTACGCCGTTTGTTGTAATGTATTCGTGCTGCCAAGAATCTGTAATTGCCGTCATAATTAATACTCCTTAAAATTGGCTACTAATTTAGTATCGCTTGAGTTTATTAAATTAAAATTACCAAACTTGGTTATAATTTATACAGTTAAGCAGATGTATTTATTAATTATTTTTTGGTAAGTATCGTTTGTATAAGTATATTTTTAATCATGGCACAACAATTAATGCAGGAACGTTCTTTATGGATAGAACGGTTAGCCCGATTTGGCTACGCGGCTAAGGGCATTGTTTACGGTATAGTTGGACTGTTAGCCGCTCAAGCAGCTTTTGGTTCTGGCGGACAAACTACCGATACTAAAGGCGCTTTAAGTGCGATTGTAACGCAACCATTTGGAAAATTTTTACTAAGTTTAGTTGCAATCGGGTTAATTGGCTACTCACTTTGGCGTTTTATTCAAGCAATTAAAGACCCTGAACATAAAGGGACAAAACCTAAAGGTTTAGCACAACGTATTGGTTATGCAGCTAATGGTTTTATTTATGGAAGTTTAGCCTTAAGTGCGATTAGAATTGTGATCGGTTCAGGGAGTGGTGGTAATAGTAACTCTACCCAAGATTGGACAGGAAAATTACTTTCTCAACCTTTCGGACAGTGGCTTGTAGGAACAATTGGCGCGGCGGTAATTGGCTTAGGTTTTTATCAATTTTATAAAGCTTACAAAGCCAAGTTTCGTAAAGAAATGGATTTGAGCCAGGTAAGTGATGTACAACAAAATTGGATAATTGCGATCGGTAGGTTTGGTTTAGCAGCGCGGGGTGTGGTATTTTGTATTATTGGATTCTTCTTAATTCAAGCTGCGCGTCAATACGACGTGCGCGAAGTACGTGGGTTAGGTGAAGCTTTACAGGTACTACAACAACAACCTTATGGCCCTTGGCTTCTGGGTATAGTGGCGCTAGGTTTAGTTGCTTATGGCATCTATATGATAATTCAAGGGCGCTATCGTCATTTGAATACACAAGAAATTTAGCTTAGTAATATTTTTAAATAAAGCCGTGCGATCGCATGGCTTTTTTGTGCGTAAATTAATAAAAACCTAGAATTAACGCATTTATTTTATTAATACTTGACCTTTTCCGACTATCGGACATAAGTAATTAGCTTAATTTGGGATTGAAATTAAAATAAAGTTTTTGGATAAAAATTTAAATTTTCCTATTTATCTGCGTAAGGATCGTTGCAAATGTCATTATTAACAGTAATCAATAGCACTGTTTTTATAAAATCTAATCAAGACTTAAGTAAATTAACTAATAAAGATAAGTTTAGGATCAACGCGGGAGAAAAACTTAATATCAAATATGCGTTTAAAGCAGGAGATAGCTGTCTTGTAAAGTTAGAACAAGAGCTTGGTACTGTGGGCAAATTAGGCTATTTTTCGCGAAAAGATATTGATGTTGAAATTGCTGAAGTTCGGGGTATCTGGCTCACAAATGTTGACAGTGATATATTGCATTCTCGCGCTCAGATTGAGGTGGGTTTGCAAAGGCTCAAAAGCTTAGGTTTTAACACTATTTATCCGGTAGTTTGGCAACGGGGTTTTACCCTTTATCCTAGCAAAGTTGCCCAAGATTTTATAGGGTTTTCTGTAATTAAAACTTCTAGTTTTTTTCAAGATAGAGATATGCTATCAGAAGTTATAGAAATAGCGAAACCTCTAAAGTTAAGGGTTATTCCTTGGTTTGAGTATGGTTTAATGACTCTCCCAAACTCTCCCTTAGCTCAAAACCATCTTGATTTATTAACTCTAGATATTAGACAAAATCCAATTAGATTAAAAAGCCACGATAGTAATAAGCGCGATATTCAAGTTTGGTTAAATCCCTGTCAACCGAAAGTAAAACAATTCATGGTTGACTTAATTGCTGAAATTGTCGAAAACTATGAAATTGATGGGATTCAATTAGACGATCATTTTGGATTTCCGGTAGAAATGGGCTACGATTTATTTACCCAAAATCTCTATAAAACTGAACAAAGTATTAAAGATGTTCCTGCTAATCATCAAGATCCAAAATGGGTAAGTTGGGCAACTATAAAAACTACTGAATTACTAGAAAAAATATTTCATGCTGTTAAAAGCAAGCGGTCAGATTGCTTAGTTTCTATTTCTCCTAACCCTCTAAACTTTGCTAAAAAATATTATTTAGCAGATTGGGAATCATGGGTGAAACAGGGTTTAGCAGAGGAAATCGTTTTGCAAGTATATCGAGATAATCTACCTCGTTTTTTGGGAGAAATAAGTAAGTTAGAAGTTATAAAATCTAAAAACCATATTCCGGTTAGCATTGGTATTTTAACTGGACTTAAAAATAAACCTGTTGCTCTTGATTGGATTAAACAACAAATCCATGAAACTCGCGCAGCTAAACTCGCTGGGGTGTCTTTTTTCTTCTATGAAAGTCTGTTTAATGAAATTGTCCTAAATCCCAGTAATATATTGCAGATAACGCCTAGAAATTTAGCACAGATTGAGAATTTATTTGGATAGCATCCTGGAAACAAGAGGAATTAGACGAATATATCTGTTAATATCTTTTCTTAGGTGCGATCACTTATCTCAACCTAAAAGTGAAACTTGCCACCAATTCTCAGTATTATTACCTAGTTTTTTCAGTTTTAATTTGCTGTCATCTATACAAAGACATATTCCTACTATCATTTAAGCGTAAAATTGCTAAGATATAAATCTGATTATTAAGTAATTAGTAACTCTTGTATATTATTGTGTTATTTTTTTGTTATTTTATAGCTGCATTGAGTATATTTTTAAAAGATAAAGAAATTATTAAGAAGAGGTTTCTATGACTCCAGCAATTTTACGTCGGCTGTGGTCGGTAGTCGAAGCTACCCAGGCTCATACTCTACTAAAACTCGATGATGCCAGCCTTGTACAGTGGTTAATTAAGCAAACTACTAATACAACATTTTTAGATGGTAGCCAAACCGATGTCCTGAGCGACTATATAGAGTCACGTCTAACTTTAATTCGAGATTTGGCTCAAGAACGTTAATTAGCACTAAATATTTAATTATAAAGGATTAGGTATTGGTGCTAAAGGCGGAAAACTTTGCAAGGAACGATTGTTAGTTGTTGCCAGCGCTTGAGCTACAAAAGTATAGCCGAGGTAAGCCGGAACAACTATAGCAATGGAGAGCGCGATCGCACTTAGCCACTTGCCAGGTTGCCAAGCAGAACTGTAAGCGCAACGATAGGGATCGCGGTTAAGAAATTCAGGTTTAATAATTTCTCGTAAAGCGATAGGTCGCTTGAAACGCACGCGGCGATCATCTAGTTTTTCCAACAAAATCCAGCCAGCTTCCATTTCTTCGTCACATAAAAGCTGGAAAACTCCTGGATCTTTGAACAAATTACGTTTAGCACGGACAATTTTAAACTCCCATCCTACCAAACGCGGATCTTTAAGTTCTTCTTCTTTGCCAAAGCCATTACTATGATGCTCGGATGTACCGTTAGATTCGTAGGCTTCGTAAGGCGTTAACATTTCTTCTTCCTCCACATTTTGTTTTAGGTTCATAGGATTAGTTGCCCGAATTTTCTGATCATAATTACGACACTACTGAATACTGCACTACTGATAAACAGGCTACAAAAAGAATTTCTCAGGGAAACGAACTTATTACTGGGGTATTTGCTTAAGGGGAAAATACCCTTCAATTAACCAATCTGCTCCTACACTCCGCGCCTTGTAGCGCTCTAGGGTAAGAGCCTGAGTCATGTTGGTTAAATTCAATTCACCCACTGGGGAAAAAGCCTGACTACCACCAATAATTTTTGGGGCAATAAAAGCAAGCACTTTTTGAACTGCACCACAGGAAATCGCGCTGGCGGCTAAAGTACCTCCACATTCCCACAATACGGACATAATACCCAAAGAATATAAATACTTCATTGCCTCAGTTGGTGTCAAAGGGTCTAATTCCACAACCATTACTCCCTTGGCTAACAGCATTTGTTGAAAATCTCTATTCACTCCTACGGCGGTTAATACTAAAGTGGGTGCGGAGGCTATTTCTTGCCATAGGTGAGCTTCGGCGGGTAAATCTAAGGTACGGCTCATTACTACGCGCAAGGGGTTCTTAGCCTCCCCAAGCCTACTCGTCAACTTGGGATTGTCTAACCTTAAAGTGTTACCCCCAATAATGATCGCATCGCAAGCCCCCCGCAACTTATGCACCTCACTCCGGGCGGCTTCCCCAGTAATCCAAGCACTATGACCGTTACTGGTGGCAATTTTGCCATCGAGAGTCATAGCATACTTTAAAATGCCAAAAGGCTGATGGTACACAATCCGATGAATAAAAGCCTCGTTTAACAAACGGCAATCAGCTTCCTCTACTCCTACTACTACCTCTATTCCCGCAGAGCGCAATCGGGCAATACCTCCACCAGAAACGCGCGGATCGGGGTCAACCATCCCGACTACGACTTTGGCTACCTTAGAATCGACTACAGCCTCGCTACAAGGAGGAGTTCGCCCGTAATGATTGCAAGGCTCTAGATTTACGTAAAGTGTTGCACCCGTTGCTCGGCTTCCGGCAGCTTTGAGCGCAAAAACTTCAGCATGGGGTTGACCTGCGCCGGGGTGGAAACCTTCGCCGATAATTTCGCCATTAAGAACTACTACCGAGCCTACGAGCGGATTAGGGGCTGTGCGTCCTAGGGCGTTACGAGCTAGAGACAAACACCGTTGCATCATCTCTTTGTCAAAGGCAGTAACTACTGCCCTTTGCAGCGAATTGTTTGAGGCATCTGAGGGAAAGTTCACGTAAATAGATTATTTTTAATGCTGGGCAATATTATAAGGGCGATCGCCAATAGGTAACTAATTAGTATTTACTGATTGATGCTGCCACCAGCGATTAAGAGGATAATAAACCACTGGGCCCCAAAGACTGCTAACGATCGCACTAGCTAAAGCCCTTTGCTGGTGATAAGTCCATTGGTGGGCTAAAGTCAGCACAAATTTATCTAGGGATAGGTTAGGTTCAAGAAAAGCAAATTGCCAGCCCATAATCATTTCTGCAAGTATAGTCATACCAAAGATAATTAAAGCAATAGAAATAAAATCTTCTTGCAAGTAGCGTGTTTTGTGCAAACGCGCCGTCAAAATACCCACCACTGCCAAACTCAAAGCATGAGTAGGAACGGGGTTTGTCATCCCATCAAGCAGCCAGCCTAAAGTTACCCCCGCAAGCAAGCCAGCTACCATTGAGCGTTTGACACTCCAACACACAACCCAAATTAATAGCCAATTGGGAGCAATGCCCAATAACTCTAGTCCTGGTAAACGTACAGTCAAAAGCAATAAACACAATCCTAGAGAACCAATTACAACTGTCCAATTTAATAAATGGATTTTAACCAAGCTTTGACGCACAAACTTTCTCCTCAAAGCTGATTATTTATTTTCCTGAGTGCCAACATTGGCATATACAAACACCCACTCTAAATAATTTAGCGGTGAAGTGAGAGCAAGTTCAGCTTCTGGGGCAGGACTTTTAGTTAAATCGATTTTTTCTACTCTCCCCACAGGTATACCCGCCGGAAATATCTGACTATAAGGCGAAGTTGCTACAAAGTCACCCAAGCGGACATCGGGGACTTTATCAAAAAATTGCATCACCGCCCGTGTGGAAGATTGCCCTCTAAGCAACCCAGTATAACGACTACGGCTAACAGTTACTCCCACTTGGCTTGTAACGTCGCTAACTAATAAAACGCGGCTGGTGTGGGGAGTAACGCTAATAACTTTACCTACCAACCCGCCGGGAGCAGTGACTACATAGTCTATTTTGATGCCCTCCTTGCTACCGCGCCCCAGAGTTACTTGTTGCCACCACAGGTCAGCATTGCGTCCAATTACTGGAGCGACAATCATGATTCTATTTTTTTGCGCGGCTCGGTAATCTAGTAATTCTTTTAGCTGCTGATTTTGACTTTCTAATTCTACTAAGCGCCCAATTAATTCGATTGTTTGAGCATCCTTTAACCGCTCGACTTGAGTAGGATTTTGAAAGGGGCGAGTAACTATACCTGTTAGTTCGCTAATTGCACTTCCTTGAGTTTGCCGAATTATCCACGCACAAACAAGCGCCAAACAAGTACCGATTAATTGCCACCGATGTTTATCCCACCACCGCCACATTGCATACATCGCTATTGACTTCGAGAACGTCCGCTAAATACTCGTTCCATTTGATTGAAGTTTTCTAATACTTTGCCTGTACCCAAAACTACACAGTTTAAAGGTTCGTCTGCTATATGGGTAATAATGCCCGTCTCATGACTAATTAAGGTATTGATACCCCGCAGTAAAGCTCCACCTCCTGCCAGCATAATACCGCGATCGACAATATCGGCGGCAAGTTCTGGTGGTGTTCGCTCTAAAGTGCGCTTCACTGCTTCAATAATTACAAGTAGTGGCTCTGACATACTTTCCCTGATTTCTGGCCCTTTAACTGTTACCGTTCGTGGCAATCCTGAAAGTAAGTGCAATCCTCGCACTTCCATCACTGCCTCATCATCACCGCGAGTAGGGTAAGCGGAACCAATGCGAATTTTGACTTCTTCGGCGGTGCGTTCGCCAATAATCATATTGTGAATTTTTTTCATGTAATGAATGATTGCTTCATTTAGCTCGTCTCCAGCCACCCGCACCGATTCGCTTTCTACAGTGCCGTTATAACTTAGCACGGCAATTTCTGTTGTTCCGCCACCAATATCGATAATCATGTTACCTATGGGTTCAGTTACGGGCAATCCCGCCCCAATTGCCGCCGCCAATGGCTCGTCAACTACATGAACTTCTCTGGCTCCTGCGCGCAATGCCGCATTCATGAGGGCTTGTTGTTCGACCCCCGTCACGCCGCTAGGAATGCCTACTACAATGCGCGGGTTTACCGTTCTACCACCACTGGCGCGTTGAATAAAGTGCTTGAGCATCAATTCGGCTGTGTCAAAGTCCGCAATCACGCCATCACGCAACGGGCGACTAACAATCACACTACCGGGAGTTCTACCCAACATTTTTTTGGCATCTTCTCCCACCGCCAGAACTTGTTTGTCTTTGGAATCGATAGCAATAACTGAAGGCTCTTGTAAGACAATGCCTTTACCCGATACAAAAACGAGGGTATTGGCTGTACCGAGATCGATACCCATATCCCTAGATAAAGAAGGCTGATTAAAAAAACCAAAAAGACCCACGTGCCACGCTACCCCAAAGTTTGATAAGTTCTATTTAAAATAAAAAATAGTAACCGTGCTGGATCGTATTACGTCTTGTGCGTTTAGTCTAGTAGAATTACGAGGTTTTTGATTGCTAGGAATTGGATTTGCAATTTTTGGAGATTAGAGGCACGATTATGGAGTACACCTGTACTGTAAATAAATTAATATGAGTGTTAATGTTGTGCATCTGGTTGGGCGCGTGGGTAGAGATCCAGAGGTTAAATATTTAGATAGTGCCAAAGTAGTATGTAAGTTGACGTTGGCTGTTAATCGCCTATCGCGCAATAGTGACGAACCAGACTGGTTTAACTTAGAAATGTGGGGTAAAACTGCCGAAGTAGCAGCCAACTACGTCCGCAAAGGTAAGCAAATTGCTGTAGAGGGTTCCTTAAAGTTTGACAGTTGGAGCGATCGCGCGACTGGAGCAAATCGTTCTTCCCCAGTTATTTTAGTAGAAAGACTAGAGTTACTAGGTTCTAAGAAAGAAGACGAGGCTAATAGTTTTGGCGGCGGTAGCGGAATGTAATAAAAAGGCAGAAAATCAATATTTTCTGCCTTTTGCTCTTAATAACTAATTTGCAAAGTAACACCAGCTTCTACCTTCTGTTCGCCGCCGATAACGGGGGTAGTAGCTTTAGCATTAACGAGACGATTAGCCGCTTCGTATTGAACTAGAGGTTGGGGTTGAGGCGGAGCGGCATTATTAATTTGAATACTGACAATTTCTTTAGCCGTGAAATTCAACGCGCCTAAAACCGAATTAGCTTGTTGTTGGGCGTTTTGAGTTGCTTTTTTCAAAGCTTGCTGTTCGGCTGCTAATATTGCGCTATCGGTGGCTATAAACCTAATACCTTCAATTCTTGTAGCTCCAACTCGGACAGATTCATCTAACAAATTGCCAATACTCTCGGTAGCAATTTGAAAACTAACGGTATTGGTAGCTGTATAGCCTGTCAATGTTTGCGTATTGTTGTTGTAGCTGTACACAGGATTAAGACTAATGCCTGTAGTTTCCAGCTTTTGAACTTGTGACCGAGATTTGAGCAAAGCGACTACGGCGTTAGAACGTTTCGCGGCTTCCTGTTGAGCCGCCGTAGCCGTTTTTCCTTGGACTTCTACACCTAAACGTACTTCTGATAAGGTTGTAGGAATTGTCTCTATGCCACGACCGCTAACGGTTAAAGTCCGCATTAACATATTTTGTACCTGTCCTCGATCTTGAGCTACGGAGCTAGAGGTTGTAACACCTAGCAGACCAATAGCTAAAAGCAATAATACAAAACCCTGGCGTAAATTTTTGCTAAAGCCTAGTTTTTGTACAGAGGAGTCATTTATCAACTTAAGTTTCATGGATTGTTAGTTTGGCAAAATATTCTTAATCATCTCAACTATTGCCGCTAGTAAAGTGCGGCTCCTTACATCTAATAATGATGCTAAGGCTTCCTGGCAATCTTCTTGTACAGTAAAAAAGATGATTTTTACATAGCTAATGGAAATAGAAGCAATTACTGCCCTTGACTTGTCACTGTTAACGCTTGTTCCCCCCTGGAATAAGACGATTTTATTAACTGCTAATGCCGTACCCGAAAGTAGCACTCTTGTCCTAGCAGGAGTATTGCTAAGTTTGGTGGTGGTGTATCTAGCAAGCAAAATTGGCGGAGAACTAGCCCATCGCTTTGGCTTACCGCCAGTATTAGGAGAATTAGTCGGCGGCGTAGTAGTGGGCGTTTCGGCTTTGGATCTTTTGGTGTTCCCTGAAGGCGGTGGCGATAGTTCAAGTTCACTAATTATGACCTTGCTGCAAGCTACCGCAGGCTTAGAGCCAAGCGCCGTAGCTGCCACTTTTCAAGTACAAAGCGAAGTGATTTCAGTTTTGGCAGAACTTGGGGTAATTGTCCTGCTATTTGAAATTGGCTTGGAATCAAACTTAAAAGAACTATTAGCGGTGGGTTATCAAGCCTTAGTAGTAGCCGTGGTGGGCGTAGTTGTCCCCTTTGCGGCGGGAACTATCGGGCTAATGACTTTGTTCCATGTGGCAGCTATTCCAGCGATCTTTGCCGGAGCGGCTTTGACGGCTACAAGTATCGGAATTACTTCTAAAGTGCTATCGGAATTAGGCAAGCTGAGTTCTACTGAAGGTCAAATTATTTTGGGGGCGGCAGTAATTGACGATGTCCTTGGGATCATCGTTTTGGCGGTGGTGGCGAGTTTGGCAAAAACTGGGGAAATAGATGTTAGTAATGTTATTTATTTAATTATCAGCGCCACCGCGTTCTTGCTGGGGGCAGTTTTGCTAGGGAAAGTATTTAATAAGTCCTTTGTCAAAGTCGCATCATGGCTCAAAACTCGCGGTAGGTTAACTATACCTGCCTTTATCTTTGCTTTTTCCTTGGCTTATTTGGCGGCGGCAATTCACTTAGAAGCAATTTTAGGCGCTTTTGCGGCGGGTTTAGTCTTAGATGAAACCGATGAGCGTACAGAACTCGATGAGCAAGTACGTCCGATTGCTGACTTATTAGTACCAATTTTCTTTGTCAGCGTGGGTGCTAAGACCGATTTAAGTGTTCTTAATCCCTTTGAACCTAGTAATAGAGAAGGTTTGATTATTGCAAGTTTTTTAATTGCGATCGCTATAGTTGGTAAATTAGTTACAGGTTTGGTTGTCTTTGGGCAACCGCAAATCAATCGGTTAGCAATAGGTGTGGGGATGATTCCTCGAGGAGAAGTAGGGCTGGTATTTGCCGGGGTGGGTTCCGCTAGTGGCGCACTCTCTAAACCTTTGGAAGCTGCAATTATTGTTATGGTAATTTTAACTACTTTTCTAGCGCCGCCTTTGTTGCGAGTTGTTTTTCCTTCTGATCCCTTAAATGAGGCAATTTCTAGTTTAAAAGATGCTCCTAATCCTGCTACCGAATCAGTAGCGCCAAAGATCGAGTAGATTAGTAATGTTTTTCAGAAACAAGCCTAGGTTAGTTTGCGTCCGCTTAGAAAGATTAAGAACTTAAGGCGCGATCGCCTAAAAACTGGCATTTTTGTAGTTGCGGTGCGATCGCGCGTCAAGTTGTAAACTAACCTTCTCTATAACGTCTCTAGTTAAGCCCAATGCCGATATTTACTACAAATACTCAGCTATACTCAATCATCAGTATCTCACCCAATATTGCAACAAATGGTGATGTAAAAACATAGCCAATAGTCAAAATTTGAAACGGCGTAAATGGCTAGAAAGAATGACAATTAGGAGAAAACAACTGTGAGATTTCACTGGTTACTGCCCAGTATTTTAAGTATTTTTGTACTATCCTCGACCGCAGAGGCGGCAAAGCTGCGTTCTTGGCGTTTTGATACTAACCAAAATAGGTTACACATCAATACTGATGGCAGTGTTCAACCCAAAGCGAAGCTAATTTTTAACCCAACTCGCTTAGTAATCGATCTGCCAGGAACAACTTTACAACGTTCTACAGTCAAGAAAGAATACGGTGGAGCAATTCGCAGCGTGCGAGTTGGTCAGTTTAACGAGAATACAACTCGGATTGCTTTAGAACTAAGTCCGGGATACAAATTAGATCCAAACTTGATCAAAGTTCGCGGTGTGACTTCTAGCCAGTGGACAGTACAATTGCCCACACCGCAAAAAGTAACGGCGGCTCCCTTAACAAATCGCCCTTTATCTCCTGTGGTTAGATCGCGCAATTCAAGCCCCAGCAAAGTCTTTACAGTTGTTACTACGAGTGTGCAGCCTAATAAAAACTCCGGTAGTGGAAGAACGGCTGCTAATTCTGCTGCCATTGTTCAAGTTCACAATATCCAAGTAACCGCCGATGGTTTATTTGTCCGTACTCGTGGGGGTGGCACTCCGAGCGTTAAGGTTAATCGTAGTAGCGATCGCTCCCAAATTAATGTTGACCTAAGAGGAGCGGCTTTGTCGCCCCTAGCAGCCGCCAATACTAAAGTAAATCGGTTTGGGGTGGGCAATATTAAGCTCTCTCAAGTTCAATCTTCACCGCCTGTAGTTAGGATGGCGATGCAGGTAAATACTGGAAGCCCTGATTGGGAAGCGGCGGTTAGTCGGTATGGGGGAATAACGGTGCTGCCTGTAGGTGGTATTAGCGCAGTTAGGACTACCACCGTCGCCAGTACAACTACTTCTGTCCAGCCAGCACCAGGAATTGCAACTATTGAATCGGTAGAATTTAACGGCGATGGTAGCCAATTATTAATCAAAACCGATCAAAGTCTAACTTATACAAGCGGCTGGGATCGTTCTTCGGGATTATATCGAATTACTTTGGCTAATACCCAATTAGCGCGGCAGGTGAGAGGGCCTAACTTAAATACTAATAGTCCTTTGCTACGAGTCCGATTGCAACAACCATCGCCTCGAACAGTGTTAATTTCGGTGTTACCTGCGGCGGGAGTGCAGGTAGGAGAACTAAATCAACCGTCGCCAGAGTTATTAGCATTGTCGTTGCAACGATCTTCTGGGGCATTGTTTCCACCATCGCCCACAACCCCAAATGTAATTTCTATTCCCACTACTCCACCGCCGAATAATCCTACACCGTCAGTTAAACCGCGTACGGTTGGGCAAAAACGGACAGTGGTAGCTATTGACCCCGGACATGGGGGCAAAGATCCTGGTGCAATTGGGATTAGAGGATTACAAGAAAAAAATGTAATTTTGCCAATATCGAAAAAAGTAGCAGCACTTTTAGAGCAACAAGGCATCCAAGTAGTAATGACGCGGGATAGTGATTACTTTGTCGAGTTGGGGCCAAGGCCAGTAATTGCCGACCGGGCAAATGCGAAGGTGTTTGTCAGCATCCATGCAAACGCCATGCCTGCTAACCGCAGCGATGTCAATGGTTTAGAGACTTATTACTACGAAAGTGGTCAGCGTTTGGCGCGGACTATCCATAATAGTATTTTGGGCAGTATAAATGTACGCGATCGCGGTGTCCGCAAAGCAAGATTCTACGTTTTGCGTAAAAGTACCATGCCTTCGGTATTAGTGGAAGTTGGTTTTGTTACAGGGGCAGTCGATTCTCCCCGGTTGGGAACGACAGCTTATCAAAATCAGATGGCTGAAGCGATTGCTCGCGGCATCTTGCAATATCTACAACAAAATCCGTAATCTTTTAGCCTGTGTCTCAATTTTCTGTTTCTCTTAATACGACCGCCCTAAACCTCTCAAAATCTGCTTGTATCGGCATTTTTGATAGTGGCGTTGGCGGTCTAACGGTACTCCGTCAAGTGGCGCGTCAATTGCCTCTTGAATCAATTGTTTATTTTGGCGATACTGCGCGAGTTCCTTACGGTACTCGTTCAACGGCAGAAATTTTACAGTTTGTCCGAGAAATTATCAATTGGATGTTACAACAACAAGCAAAAATGGTAATTATGGCTTGTAACACCAGTTCTGCCTTAGTATTAAAAACTGTGCAAGGGGAGTTTCCTATTCCCATTGTTGGCACAATTTTACCTGGTTCTTTAGCCGCCGCAAAGCTCGGTCGGCGCATTGGAGTCATTGCTACTCCCGCAACCGTTGCTAGTAATGCCTACAAGCAAGCAATTAAAGCCATCGATCCTACACTTCAAGTTTGGCAAGTTGCTTGTCCTGAATTTGTGCCTTTAATCGAACAAAACCGCGTTCTCGATCCTTATACAGCCCAAGTAGCCCAGCAGTATTTAGCCCCATTATTAGCAGAACATATTGATACTCTAGTCTACGGTTGCACTCACTATCCCCATTTAGAGCCGATCCTGCGGTTGCTATTGCCACCTAGCGTCAAGTTGCTCGATCCTGCTATTCATGTTGTGGCAACGGCAACTCAACAACTCGATTTACTTGGCTTGACAAATACAGCTATTCCCCCGCTTCCTACTCGCTTTTGTGTTAGTGGTTGTCCCCAAAACTTTGCTCAATCTGCTCAATTATTATTGGGTTGTAAGCCAATAGTTGAAAAGATATCTTTGACCTAAATTAAAAAATGATAAATGGCTCAACTTGCGAAGAGTTTGGGCTAATTGGAGCAATTTAGCCAAGAATGAAGCTCATAATCCGGTTAAAGCAGACGATAACTTTGTCTCATGCAAAAATTAGCCTTAATCTAACTTCCCCGTTGCCGACGGTTAGCTTAAAATAAGTAAAGCATATGTAAATTTTCGTAAATAAACTCAGAGTCGGCTCATCTATGACTTCAGCAACTTCTCTCTTTTCTCCAGTGGAAGCAGACCTGTGTTTGCTATCAGAGAATTTAATTAAGTTAGTTGGTACTCATCATCCAATTTTCTTTGAAGCCGCGAAACACTTATTTGCTGCCGGAGGAAAGCGAGTGCGTCCGGCTATCGTATTACTGGTATCACGGGCAACAATGCTAGACGACGATATTACTGAGCGTCACCGCCGATTGGCTGAGATTACAGAGATGATTCACACGGCAAGCTTGGTACACGATGATGTAGTAGATGAAGCGGAGTTACGGCGCGGTGTACCGACAGTTAATAGCTTGTTTGGCAATGGTGTAGCTGTACTTGCGGGAGACTTTCTGTTTGCTCAATCTTCTTGGTATTTAGCTAATTTAGACAATTTAGAAGTAGTCAAACTGCTGTCGGAGGTGATTATGAATTTTGCCACCGGGGAAATTCAGCAAGGAATGTCGCAGTTTGACCCGGAAGTAACGATTGAAGCTTATTTACAAAAAAGCTACTACAAGACTGCGTCTTTAATTGCCAATAGTTCTAAGGCGGCGGGATTATTGAGCGATGTTTCTAAAGAAACCGCCGAGCATTTGTATGGTTATGGTCGTCATTGGGGGCTGGCATTTCAGATAGTTGATGATATTTTGGATTTTACAGGTTCTACCAGTATGTTAGGTAAACCTGCCCTTGCAGACATTAGTAGTGGCAATTTGACCGCTCCTGCTTTGTACGCTTTAGAGGAAAAGCCTTATTTGGAAGAATTAGTTGAGCGTCAGTTTTCTAAACCGGGAGACTTGGAAAGTGCGATCGCCTTAATTCAAGATAGTAATGGTATTGAGAGATCCCGCGCTTTAGCTGCTCATCACGCTCGTTTAGCAGTAGAGCATTTAGCCGATTTGCCGCCTTCGCAGTCAAAGCAAGCATTAATAAATATGGCTGATTATGTTTTGAGTCGTATGTATTAATTTAAGCAATATCAGGAGGGATTTGGTTATAGAGAGATTGGGGTTTTATTTGGACTTGAATTAATTTTCGGATATCTTGAGGATTAATTTCATAACCTGTAGTAGCTTCTGCGGGATTTTCTAAAAAGATAATGCTATCAATACTTTGCAGCGCTACTAACTGAAACAAAATATGAATGACGGGCATAGGCAAAGCAACTAATTGATCTTTGAAGTGGGCGCTACTGGTGGCAAAGCTATCTTGGAGAGTAGGAAAAGCATAGATTACCCGCTTTTCAATGTTTTCGTTGTTTCTAATAGTTGTTACTAACCAGTCTGAATCTAAACTTTGAAGAATATAGTATTGCTCGTGACGTAATTTTAAGGCTAATTGCTTCAGCCCTGGTGCGATCGCTTTAATTAAACCTGGCGTAACACCATCATTGGGCGCATCATCTATTAAGGATTGAATTTGTTGATCTAACATAACTTGGAGAAATACTGTCAATTATTGAATTTAGCGCAAGTGTGACAGTGCTAGTGGCAAATAATTAATTGTATGCCATCATCGAAGCGCATAGCTCAGTCCTAAAAGATGCGATTATTTATCGATCAGAAATTTCCACCCCTAGCCGTCGCCAAACAAATAGAGGTGGAAGACTCAATATTATTTCGGGTATTGGTTCAAGTATTAGTAATAGTAGGGATTGTTGCTGTTGATATTGCGGGGGGAACCCAAATTAGCCTATGGGCTATACCTTTAAGTACAATCGCTGCAACGTGGAGTTGGTATCGGCGGCGAAGTCGCAATATTACTCTCAAGTTTTGCATCGCCCTAGGAATGCTAGTAGCAATGGGGGTATTTTTTGGCAAGCTTTTAGGACAACTGAACGATACGCGGCTAGTTTTGGCAGAATTTTTGATTCAAATTCAAGTATTTCATAGCTTCGATGTTCCCCGCCGTAAAGACTTAGGTTACTCGATTGTGATTGGACTAATTTTATTGGGCGTAGCGGGTACAGTTAGTCAAACTTTAGCCTTTGCGCCGATTTTAGGATTGTTTTTAGCGATCGCTTTACCAACTTTAGTTTTAGATTACCGTTCGCGGTTAGGGATAAAACAGAAAGGAAAATTTAAGGCTATAGCACTGACTAATGTTAAAAGCAGTGGCAAGTTATTTTTAGTTATTCTCGGCTTAGGATTGCTGATTTTTGCCTTTTTACCCAGGTTTCCCGGCTACCAATTGCGATCGTTTCCGGTTAGTCAAACGATTGATTTTAAAGGGCAATTTAACGGTAGCAATATTGCCAACCCTGGTTATGTAAAGGAGGGTAAGGGAGGCGGGGGTACAGGTACAGGCGGGGCGCAACGGTCGGAAGGAAAAGCAGATTCTACCTTTTATTATGGTTTTAATAGTACGATTGACCAGAATTTGCGGGGAGAATTAGAACCTAAAATAGTTATGCGGGTACGAAGTCAAGCCGAAGGATTTTGGCGGGTACTGGCTTTCGACAAATACACAGGCAAAGGTTGGGAAATTTCTCGCAACGAGCAAGTTCAAAAGGTTTTACGATCTAGTTGGTCTTATCAATTATCTTTACCTCTACCTCTAATCGTTGGCAAGACTAAAGAAGTCGTGCAGACTTATACTGTAGTCTCGCAATTGCCGAATTTGATTCCAGCTTTAGCTCATCCCAAACAAGTTTACTTTCCAACTAGAGAAATTGCTATGGATTTAGAAGGGGGTTTGCGAAGTCCTGTAGGATTGGGGGAAGACATGAGTTATACAGTAATTTCTGAAGTCCCTTACCGCGATCGCGCCGCCTTACAGCAAACGGGTAATAAATATCCTAAAAATATTCAAGCTTATTACTTGCAAATTCCCCCAGAGATTAAAAATAAAGTACGCGATCGCACTGAGGAAATTTTAGCTAAATATAATCAAGAACGAGTAGCCAAATCAACTAAGCCCTTGACCTCTGCTTATGAAAAAACTCTCTATCTTGCTCAGTATCTTAAGCAGCGCTACACCATTCCTAACAATCCTTTAGGTTTGCCTTTATTAGCTAAAGATGAGGACTTGGTAGAAGCATTTTTATTTAAAAATCAAGGTGGCTACCCCGATCAGTTTTCAACAACTTTAACTATAATGCTGCGATCGATTGGCATTCCATCGCGGCTTGTTGCAGGCTTCAGTCCGGGTAAATTCAACCCATTTACAGGATTGTACGTGGTTCGTAATACCGATGCTTATGCGATGAGTGAGGTGTACTTTCCTCGTTACGGTTGGTTTGCCTTCGATCCAATTCCCAATCATCCTTTAATTCCTCCATCTATCGAAGAATCTCAGACTTTTAGTGTTTTACGCAAATTTTGGCAGTGGATCGCAGGATGGTTGCCTTCTCCAATTACAGGTTTACTGAATAATGTATTTTTATGGTTGGGAAATGCGAGCGCCTGGTTTTTTGCCTTATTTTCTCAAGGTTGGCTAGGTACATTAACCGGGTTAATTATTGCTACTGGATTGGGTTTTGTTAGTTGGCTAAGTTTTGGACAGTGGAGAAAGTGGCTTAACCATCGCAAGTTAGCCAAATTGCCACCAATGGAAAGACTTTATCGCCAAATGCTGGCTTGGACGGCTAATAAAGGCGACTTTAAGCACTCATCGCAGACACCTTTAGAATACGCTCAAAGCTCTTATCAGCGTCATGCTTCTACCACCGCGCAAGTAATTGAGGAGATTTGTCAAGCCTATGTAGGCTGGCGTTATGGTAGTCAATCGCCTAACTTGAGCTATTTATTGCAAAGATGGCAAACTGTTCGAGGTAAACGCAAGTGATTAATACAATAAATCCGTTGTAGATATCCCACTCTCAAAACTGGGAGTGGGACAAAAGTAAGTTTACTCAAGTGCCTTACTAATTTTAGTCAAGCGTTTGCCTAAGCGCTGTACAGCCCCTTTGATGCCCCTAGGAGCTTCTGCCGCCGCTTCTATTGTTTGTTCGCCTAGTTCCGCCAAAACTTCCGCCAAATCGGTTTTCTTGCCTTTGCTAGGCTTGAGAGATTGCTTAAGTTTCTTGAGGTTATCGGCAATTTTTTGAGAATGCTTGTCGTCGGATTTGTGCAAAACGCCGTACCATAAATCAATCGCGGCGGTGGCTGCGTCCATCTCAACCGATTCCAATTCGTCTAGCGACTCTGTTAAGGTATTGATGCTGTCAATGTGTTCTTGGTCTTCAGCTTTGCCTAAAGAGTTGCCGACTTTAGTTAGTTGTTTGCCAAGTTTTTGCAAAGTTGCTTTTACTTCCGTGTCGCTATCAGAGGCTACATCCATTGTGCGATCGCCTACATGAATTAGCGCTTCTCCAACTTCATGTCCTGATGCTTTACCACCTTTAAGTAATTGCTTTAATTCTTTAAGACTATCAGCAAGCTCTTTACTGTCTTTATCTTTAGACTTGTGTAAAAGGCTGTACCATTCGTCCACTGCCTCTAAACCCGCCGCCGCATCTATAGAGCTTAGATCGCCTTGCAAAAATTCAAGTAGTGAATCTAAGTTTGGAGTCTTTGTTGTCTGGCTATCTTTACTTTGAGACTTACTTTTAGATGTATCGCCGTTGGAAGCTTTTGTAGTTTTGTCTTCCTTCGATTCTGACTTTCCAGACATATTCCTTTCCAGTTAATATAATTTTTATATCAACCAGCTTAGAAAGCTGAACCCTTGAAGTCCTCATCCTTAAGTTAAATATCTCTAAAGGTTGAGCGAAAATAATTCTTTGATCCCAGAGCTACCAATTTCCACCGCTAAAGCCGCCAGCAAAAAACCTAGCAATTGAGTAATGATTACTGCGCCTTCTGCACCAATAAATTTATCAATACGACTTGCTTGGCGGACAATAAACCAAGTTACAATCATCGCCGCTACAATCCCAACAACCACACTTATTCGCGCTTCGGGAGATTGAGACATTAGCAGCATGACAGTAGTTAGCGTCCCTGGCCCAGCTAGTAACGGAAAAGCCAGGGGAGTAATGGCGACATCCCGCTCTTGCTCGACAATGGGAGTATCTATTTCTCCGTTGAGCATTTGCAAAGCAATTAACAGCAACAGTAAGCCTCCAGCCACTTCTAGCGATCCTATGCTGATATTCAAGTAATCTAAGATAGCTTGCCCAGCAAAAGCAAAAGCAAGTAATACCAATGTTGCTACTACACTAGCTTTATCGACTACTTTATTTCTTTGTTCTAGCTCCATACCTTTAGTAAGCACGAGAAATAGGGGTGCATTACCCAAGGCATCAGCAATCACAAATACAGCAATAAACGCTTTGAATAAAACGGTAAAATTCACTAGGCTGTGGGGAAAAAGGTCTGTAATAACCTTAGCGTGAATTTTATTTGAACTTTTAGTTTTTTACAGGTTTAAGCCAGCCGAATATTTGAGCAACGTTTAATTGCAAGTCTAAAAACTCTGGTACAGGTAATATATCTTGTCCTGTAAGCTCTACAGGCTGCTGTTTTGGCAGGAATACTATAACAATTTTTGCACTTGGATCGACAAACCACCCTAATTGAGTGCCATGTTTTAGGCAGTGCAGTATATTACCAATAACTTTAGTGGCGTTTTGGTCAGGTGAAAGAATTTCTATCGTCCAATCTGGATAGATTTTAAACACATTACCAATTTCTCCATCAGCATCAAAGGGTATTCGTTGCCAAGAAAATACGGTAACATCTGGGACAATAGAGCGATTGCCAAAAGTACAACGTAATTCGGGAAAAGCCAAGGCAATTTGTCGATCTTCTGCTACTTGATTTACAGCAGTGCAGAGTTTGAGTTGCAGCCTTGAATGTTTGCCTTGAGGCATAGGTTTTTGGTAGATGCGTCCGGCAATAAATTCGCTTGCTGGTTGAGTTTCAGGGAATCTGACAAACTCATCTAGAGTTAATAATCGATCTATTGCAGTAGTCATAGGCGATCGCTATTATTGTCCAAGAGACTTAAAGATTTTTGGATTCGTTTCAACTTTTGCTTGCGAATCTCCTCATCAAATCTAGCTATTACTTCCTCAAATTGCAATCCTAACTCCTCAAATTCAAGGCGTGCGCGGCGCAAGTTACTTACTAGACGTAAATCGACGGACGGATTTGGCTTTAATGGTTGTGTTATAGCAACTTCCACTCATTCTTGATTTCTTGAATACTTTACTTCAGTTATTAATTATTTTGTAGGGAACTCCATAAAATGAATTACCTAGAACCTGCTTTAGTAACTCACAGTCTTTTTCACTTGGGTGGCTAACTAAAATAATGCCTTTTCCTACACAGTTTTTGCTTTCTTCTACATGAACATAAACAAATCCAGGATTAACTCTTTCGATTTGATCGACCTTGCTTTTATGAGCGTTCAAAATTTTGTCAGCTTCTGCAATAGTCGGCATTTGTGAACAAGGTTTATTGATAAACCCATAGCCGCCACAAGAACTTTACGCGCGGCTGATTTGGAGATATCCATACCTGGCTAGGCTAATTCCAACAATTAGAAAAACAATAGCGCTGATTACAATCAGGGCTTTTCTAAGCTGGTTCATGGTTTAAAAACTTTGTGATTCGTCTCTCAGAGGTAATTGGGGAGTTTTGCTATAAGTTTAACTACTATAAAAATTAATTATTCACTATTTGTAATGTAGAATCAGCCGATCGCCCAAATTCTTCTGGGGCATATTGTAAATGTACTTCTGCGCCAGGATAAAGGAATGTACCGGGAGTAACCGAGCGGACTAAATAATGCAGGCTATATACTCGTACTAGGTAAATTACCCTTAAGACTTTGCAAGCCTAAAACTGCTTCAACGCGATAAGTAGTCGCTTTAGTTAGAGTTGGGCGGGGTTTTAAGCTATAAATCCAATTGCGAGTAGAGGGAGCAAACTTGTCTTCTGGTTCTATATGTGCAGATTCATCCTCCGCGTCTAAGAGCGTGTTTGTAAAGTATTTTAGGTAAGAGGACAGGTTTGCTCCGTTTGATGCTAACCGCCTTAGCATCAAACGGAGCATGGCAGCGTAAATTATGCTTTCACTGGTCTGCTATCGTCGTTCCTAGTCCTGACTTAAGCGACGATAGCGACCTAACCAAGCAACCGTTCGTTCCACTACCCAACGATGGGGCAGCACTTTAAACCCCTGAACGTTGTCAGA
>NZ_PVWN01000105.1 GCF_003003885.1 Chlorogloea sp. CCALA 695
TCCTTTCGCAGGCATTGTCCTTGTACTTTGAAGATTTCAGACTTTAATTTTATACTCTTTAGAAGTCTATTAGCTTATCATCAGCATATTAAAAGGGAAGTAATATCAAGACCTAAGCCGATTGGAGCCAGCCAGATTTTTGCTGAAGCTGGACAGACTCAAAAAGTTCATCACTTGTCGAGTCGAGTAGAAGAACTAGAATCTGAGATTGTTCGTCTCAAAAGTCAGGAACTTGCTGCCCAGGAAAAATTAGAACTAGAAGCAAAAGTTCAGGAATTAACACAGCAACTGTCAGCGCAAGGTGGGGTTCAAGAAATTGAAATTGCGCGAATGGAACGCAACATTTTCCAACCCCGGCAGACATTTCCGCAATCTGAACTTGAGGCATTTGCGGAATTGCTGAAGCAAGAGGGACAGCATACCCCCGTCATCTTATTTCCCTGGAAGGAAGGGTACTTGATTTTTGATGGTGAGCGTCGGTGGAGAGCAGCCTCGCTTATTCAGTGGATAACCCTTAAGGCCGTCATTATTGTTTTGGAGTCAGAAGAGATTAACTTTCAAGAGATCCAGAGCCAAGCGTTATCTACATCCATTCATCGAAAAGATCTGCACCCGCTCGATCTGGCAGAATGCCTTATTAACCAGATTGCTTACCGGAACCCGGAGATTGAAGAGGAACGGGATCGCATTCCAACAATGCTCAATACTTGCCTGCAACGCCTAAAGCGAAATAAAAAGCTTTCGGAGTTAACCACGAACCTATCCCACTAAGGTTAAAAATGTGATAATCTAATTTTCAAATCGATTAAGTTACGCGGAATATGGCGGGAAGATTTGAGGGATTGAGTGATCGCATCGATGGAAGTTGTTTGAGGATGTGATGACTGAAAAAGGAGAAAAACGGGAACGGGGAATGCCCCAGGCGCCTTTTCGTCATGTACTGAACACCTTAATGTATGTATTGATTACGGGCTGCCGTTGGTGTGACGTTCCTAGAGGAGAAATCTGGGCATCAAAAAGTTCAGCGCATAGGTGGCTCTGCGCTAAAGGCAAATAGATGGAACGTTAGAACGATTACAAGCACGGATATTAGGCATCGCCTCAAGCGCAAGGATTAATTAACTGGAGCTATGGCGCGATAGACGGGCCAGTATCCCCCTGGGAAAGGCGGCTCTTGAGGATGTAGCGTATGGTTATAAGGGTAAAGGAATTTTAATTCATACCTTGACAGAGGGTAACGGTATGCCTAAGCGCCAATAGCACCACCGCAGCCAATGGTAGTGAACGAGAACAAGTGATGCCGTTAATTGACCGCATTAAAGTCAATAATAATCAACCCGGTAGAAATAGCAAACGAGTCAAAGTACTAGCGGCGGATAAAGGTTACGATTCCAAGGATTTGCGAGCGGCGTGGTGCGTAAACGTGGGATTAGACCACAGTTACCAAAACGCAGTTGGAAGACAAGGAAAAATCGGGGTAGACCAATTAAAATATCAGTCCCACGTTTCCAACAAGAACGCTGCGAGCGCATGGTTTCAAAGAAAATATCGCAGGCTTGTTGTTCGATGGGAGAGAATTTCTGCTTATTTCAATGCTTTTATTTCCCTTGCCACAATTCACATTTGGATCAGTAGAATTTTATTACTGGGATAGATTCGTGGTTAGTGTTTGATGCAGACGGGGTAATTGGGTTGCAACCGTAGCTCCCTTGGGAGCAAGGGCTATTTGAATACAGGCCAACGGCAAGCGGTAATCCACTGGCAGCAATAGCATCCTAGTCAAGCGCCGCTTAAAAAAATTTGTAGCACACATGCCCCAAGCAATAGGAAAAAGGTAATAATTTTCAAGATGTCACGAAGGCGTTTTCGCTCTGCACCAACAAGTAGGGAAAAGTTCAAAGTGGTACAAGCCGTTACAGAATTCACAGCAGAGAAATCTCTCCACCATCCCTGCTCCGGCTGATGACTGATAAAAAATAGCCCAAATGACAACAATATTAAAAGAGCGGCAATCCAGGTTGAAAAATAGTCGAGTCGCTTGTGTTCTGTATCAACGACTGTAGAAATATTAATGGCAATAATCTGAGTGAGAAAGCCCAAGATAAGCAACGCTTCAGAGCTATATGCCAAGAGCTCAAACCCTGGCTTGGAAGAGCCATATCCTAATAGTTCAAATGCTGACTGGTGAGTAATGTATGCCTGAATAAGCAAACCAGCGCAAACCACCATTCCTAGTAAGGCTGCAACAATAAAGAAGATCGCAATTCGTCGCTCCCACACTTTAGATTTAGATACATCTGTGGTGTCTGCTGCCTTGGGTGGTCATCACTATTATCAAATTGCTCCTGCATAATTCTAGTTTGGGGCAAAGTTTCTCTAGTTGTACAATTATCAAATTAATTCAACGTTAACCGATAGAAAAATGTATTGGCGTGCTGCTTAAGTTCCGCTAAATTCCAGTAATTCTTCTGCTTGAGCCACTTAATTACAGCCTTGTGTGCGCTCGTATCAAGATAACCCGTAGAGCCTTGATACTTTAGGGTAAGTCCGGCAGTGCCTTGCTGTTTAAACAGTTGTTTATACTTACTAATGAAGCCAACTGATACTCATAACACATCTCTAATCTCAAGGTAGGATTACTTCTGTAGCACCACATGAACTGCCAACGCCCGTTTTAATTCTCTAGGATCGGGGTTGTTGTGAATGAAATCGCTTAGAGCTTTTATTTCCAAGTTACAGCACTTTAGTAACGGTTATGTTCAAGCATATCTTTAAATCCTCTTTTTTCATAACTGATTCAGGATCGCTATAGCATTCCATTAAGATAAGCAGTGCGATGTTTGAGAACTTGGGACACATTTTGTTTTTTCCACTGTGCGCCGGAGATTTTCACACGCCTACCAATCTGTTTCACTGTGGACTCAATGGCACCAGAACCAATCGAACTAATCTGCTCGGTCTGAAAATACCAGTAATCAGGGATACGAGAGTGATGCTTATAAAGATAAGCAATAAAATTGTCTACTTGAGGGTGTGACCACTCGTTCAATTCGGCAATAGCGGCGGCCACATTTCCCCGCCACAAAAAAGCTTCTACCCTTGCCAAACGAACCTGAGCGCCGCCAACCTTATAAAGGTTTTCTACTAGATGATACCAGTCTAAGATTTCAAGGCGGCTTTCCTTGGTAGCAATGCCAGCAATGAGATTCGCATTGGCCATCATGTCCATCCCCGATGCAAGTGCAAATTTCTGACAGTTGTTGCTGATTTACCCAAGTGAGCAAAGCTTGATTATCTTGAAAATAAGCTGCAACTGCCTGTCCATCAAGGTTTACCGCTTTATAGTCTCGCCACTCACACCCTTGACCTACTTTACTGCGGAGCCTAACTTTTCCCCCATCAACGGTCAACTCTTCTATCTCTTGGTTAACCCTGACTTCGGGAAACTGGTGTCGCTGTACAAGTCTTTGCTGTGTACTGTGGGATATTCTCAGACCTGTAAGGCTTTCCAAATCTTGTGCGGTATTCTCATAGGATACATTTGCACTCAATAGCAAACAGCATTTTTCCAGATGTGGGCTTAGTTGCGTGTTTGGTTTCACCTCTAACTTTTTCGCCTGGTTCTCCGTAAGTTTCAAGATACCAATGCTGCTTTTTACTTTTCTTATTCTGCCTACGGTTGTCCCTGTGACTGCTTGGATAAAAAAATTCCAATTTCTGGGCTGACGTGCTTGAGTATTTTTTGGCGTACTGTTTTCTCTATTTCTTCTAGGGTAATTAAATTCTCTGCTGGGGTCTCCTCATAGAGAATAGCAGCAATAGCTTGTAGATGAGCCTCTAATGCTTCGGCTTTTTTTGGAGTCATATTCCACGTGTTCTGTCTGTTTTTACTCCATCATACATTTTTGTTTTGGATGTAATTGAATGCTTACTCCCTTAACTACTTTAAGCATTAATACTTATTGCAAAAGTGAGATGCTCCCCTCGGCACTCTCTACACGCCGAATACACAAAAAGGATTTCTACTATGTCTACACAAGAATTACTGACGTTTTTGTTTAACGCAATTGCATTAGGCTTCATAATCATCGCATCAATGGATTTTGGCACAAGATTAGTTACCGCCTACAAACAAGTTTCCAGCACTTCAAACTCACCCTCGACTTCCACCCAAAAACCAATCAGCAAATTACCTCTGGCGGTAAAACAACAAGAATTAGGTCAACTGCCCGACCCTTGGTTACTGCCAGTACAAGACAAAGGAGAAATAGTACCCTTAACTAATTTAGCTCAAGGAGAACAAAAGCATTTACGTTTGCTACCTCCAGCTAAAACTATCAATGTTTTTAATCCCGAACTTGAGGATTTGTTGAGAGGGGTAGACTTAGATAAGCTAAAGTTGCGACAAGCTAGGAAGATAGCTAAGGTATTGGGGATAGCTCAGAAAGTAAATGGGCGTGACCAGAAGCTTGCATTTTAAATTAGTCAAATAAAGAGCAAATTACAGCAAGCAAAAGCAGAGATCGTTGAAGTAGTGATCCAAGAATTAATTGCTTGCTAAATAACTTTTTCTCCGGGGATGTTGCTAAGTTGATATCCCTCTTTTTCAAGTAACCTTTTTACAAAAACTATAAATTATGAATCTGCACCAAGCCTTTCAAGTGTTTTTGTCATACTTCGCGGTTGAACAACAAACGATAGCCGCTCAGAAAATAGAAGAAATAACCAAGTCTGAGAATCTGGACATATTTTTAGAAGCTGAGGAAGATTGCAAACCCGGTGAAGTATACTACTGCACCGTTCACGGTTTTCGGAACATGGACTATACGCGCTGTGAACTAAACCAATTTGTCGTTACAAAAAAAGGCTTGGGTTTTTCAAAAGGGCGAGATTTGCCCTACATTTACCGTAGGGGTAGTACATGGTTTCCGCCTCAACTAATTGTTCTTTATCCAAGTGAAGAAGCAAGCATAGCTGGTTATGCTGTTGCCATAAAACTGCCGTATACTGTTGCTGGGCTTGGTCACAATTATCCTCAAGGAACGCTAGTAGTCTGCTTGATGATGGAGAATGAGGAAGTAGCTACAGGTTACGCTAACGCAATTAGGCTACCAGTTGACTACATACGGGTTTACGTTGAGGACTTAGCGATGATGCCAAACAACGATTTACTACCACTTGACAATGGTGATAAATATATTCAGCATATTGATATGCTTGATACCGAGTATGCCGCAATGTTAGTAGATTCTCCAAGGTTTTAAAATGCGAAATCTCTTTTGGTTTCTGCCTGCGGTAGTTATTCCCCTAACGTTTCAGATAATGTCTTCAGGGCAACCATTTTCTACCACAACGGTTGACACTCCTGAGAAAATTCTGCGAGCGCTCCCCCTGCTGCCGCAGACAACAGAAGTCACCCCAAAAGCTAATGCTCCCCATCTGCTAATTTCAGCGAAAAAGCAGCCTCAAAAAGTAATAGCTCGAAAGCATCCACCAAAAGCAAAAAGCTCAAAAAGCAGAGCAATTACGCGCCCCTACACCGCTCCAGCTATTGAGATTAGGGTTGCGATAGAGCCACAAGCTCGCAGAACTTCGCACAAAGAGATGTCAAGATTCCTATTGAAC
The DNA here is from genome assembly GCF_003003885.1 of Chlorogloea sp. CCALA 695. Taxonomy (GTDB): domain Bacteria; phylum Cyanobacteriota; class Cyanobacteriia; order Cyanobacteriales; family Chroococcidiopsidaceae; genus Aliterella. Next base: position 5,626 of record NZ_PVWN01000105.1, read on the forward strand.
CGAATCAGATGGTTACGGCTGAGTTGGTTGGGATTCGTTTGAAGTTGAATTATTGTGGGTTGAGTAGGGCAATCGTGTATTTGAAGGAACAGTATGCAGTTGGGAATATAGAGGTTAAGATTTAGCAGTCATGAATATTCAGTTTTTGAGCATTTAAAATGGTCTATTATAAGTCTTATCAACAAGTTCGCAACACCAAAGAGCGAGAATAGGAGTTTCAAATATGGCTTTAGATCAACTCGAAGCATTTTTGAGGAAAATGCAGTCTGAAACTGCACTTAAAAATGAGGTGCTTGCTTCATCAACAGCAGATGAAGTTGCACAAATAGCACTCAAGCTTGGTTTTGAATTTTCAGGTGATGAATTATTGAGAATCTCAGGTAAGAAAGTTGGCAGGGTTACTGTTAAAAAAAAGGATCTTCCTGGAGAGTACTGGGGGAATTGAGCGATCACACAAAATATCAGCAGTATTGCGATAGCGCCACAAGCTCGCAGAGCTTCGCCTCCTCAACTGTTGCAAACATCATCGACGGCAACGGGCAACGAAACGAGCTACTTCCGCCATCTGAGGCAGTTCAAATCAGCGCACATAATTCGATTATCCTATTCCAGAATTGGCAAATACCTGCGCTACTATGGATTGAGCCATCTGATGGTGGAGCGGTATTCATCGATAATAGGTGGTACAGAGGCTTGCTCCAATTAATTACCCTGTTTATAGAAGCAATTAGAAACCTGAGAAGATCCCCCCACTGAGCTTTGAGGAATTGCTTATTACTTTTGACTACAGCTTTAGTTTTGATTGAGGAACGGACATTTTCTGTCCGATTGCTTATGAAACTTTCTACCCTTTTTCTGAAGATGTAGAAGCTAAGGGCAAATCAATTGAAAATACACATCCTTGGCACGGGAGGTCGCGGACAGAGAGTACACCTTTGTTTAGCGAGACAGCACGCCGTGAGATCGTCAATCCAAGCCCCAATCCTGATTTGTCTGTTCCTTCCTGAGCAAAAGGCTCAAAGAGTTCTTCCGCCTTACCAGAAGGGAGTCCTCCACATTGATCCTCTACTTCAAGCGAAACACGCTCCTCTACAGCCTTGCTGCGTATCCATACAATCCCACCTGGTTTTGTGAACTTAATCGCATTTTGAACCAGATTCGACAAGGCAGATATTATTAGGTGACGATCTACTAAAACCTCCAATTCAGGCGCTGCACTGGCGCGCACCTCAATTAATTTCGCACCTGCGTCTAATGATGCAGTAGCCTCAACTTCACTAATTAGTTGAATAACTCGACATCTCTGATAGTGAACGGTCGGTTCGTTTCGCAGGCGCACTTCAACAAGGGAACGATCAATAATCTCCTTCATGCGCTGATGAGCATTTTCAAGAATTCTCGCTGTACTCCCATCGGTTCCGACTTTCCCTCTCTTGATGAGTTCGTAAGCTAAAGAAGCGCTAGTCAGTGCATTTCGCAACTCATGTGCTACAAAGCCAAGACGCTGAACCTCATCAAGCTCTGCATTCTCTCGTTGACCTCGATTAAACTCTGTAACTGCTTCAGCAATAGCGACATCAAGGCAGAAATTTAGTCGATTGAATTCTCTAGCGGATGCAGCTTGACCGCTATTTTCCTCCACGTACTGAGTAATAGCTTGACAAAGAGCGCCGTAGCCATGAACCACCTGGGAAATGCTATAGCCAAGTTTTAACGATTCCTTACCACGACGCTCTGCGGAGGCTCTGTGAACATCTCCTATGGCATTGTTACCTACTTCTCCAAAATTGCCTGTGTCGGTGCGTAACACCTCAATGAGTTCATCGTAGAATACAGGTAGTCCTCTTTCCATTTCGTCGCTTGAACTTCTTGAACCAGCAAGGCGCAGGATTTTCTCTGAACATAAAGCAAGAATTTCATCACGTTCTGCTGATAAAAATTCGTACAACATAACAAATGTATTTAATCCTAGATTTATCGTACATTGAAGCAAACAGTGAGGATTTGTCTCAGAAGGAATAATAGTTGATCGATGTCATGGGAAGAAAAATGTTCAACCTTGGTCGAAGAAAGCCATTCATATTTCTTCCCCACGAGTCATCACTAAGGGCAAAAAACCTGCTTATTCTAAAGCTATAACCAGCTTAAGGCAAACAAAGCATTACCCAAAGAGCTTATTCTAACTGAGTTTCAAAAAAATGCGAAACAGCCTTTATATGACTTGTTAAGACTGCAAGCCAACTATATGACTTGTTAAGACTGCAAGCCAACCGCTTGACTCGACAGTTATGGGGTGAATGCTTCAAAACTATTGGGGGTTAATGTGCTGGCGTGGGTAAACGCCAGGATTTATGAGTT
>NZ_PVWN01000106.1 GCF_003003885.1 Chlorogloea sp. CCALA 695
AAGCGCTACTGTTGGTTGAGCATCTCTAGGCAAATGCTTCAAGATTTGTAATTCCACATCCATTGCTCTACCTGCCTCATAGAGTTTTATCCTTCACTTATTTTATTTATTATATCCGGAAAATGACACAAGAGGGATAACTTATTTTGACACTGGTAACGCTGCTTTTTTTGTGCTGTTTTCCCATGTCTGACTACGTTGATACTGCCACAATTCGGGCAGGGAACTGGCTCTAAAACCATTGCTGAACTCGCAGATTAGATACTTGCTCTGATTGCAGCACAATTTCGGAGCTAGATCAACACGTCTGAGCCATTATCTGAGGCAGATTAAGTACCTTAACAACATTGTTGAACAAGACCATCAAGGCATCAAACGATTAGTTAAGCTGGGGATGGGATTTGGCTCCTTTAACATGGCACGACGAACCATCAGAGGTTATGAAATCGTAAAGTCTTCCGGAGGAAGCTTCCCCCGGAGAGCTTTACATGAATATGATGCGGAAAGGACAAGTTATGGGACATCCAGTGGGAGCCATCAAAGAGCGGGTTTTCTTCCTCAATCAAATCTTTAGAATGGTCGTATAGAAAAACTCTTTCCCAATCAGCTTTTCTGACCTCAAGAAGTTTTTGCAACACAACCGATTTATGTACCGGAGGGAGAAACGCCCATAGCTAACGTTAATTGGCGATATCAGTGGCTATGGTTATATGCCTTTGTACATCCCAAAACTGGCGAAACCTATTGGTGGATTATACCGTATGTAAATACAGAACTATTTAACAAAGTTTTAGCAGATTTTGCTGCTCAATTTAACTTAGGGGCGAATAAGCACATTCTTTTAGCTGTAGGTAGGGCGGGTTGGCACATTAATCGTAAGGTAAAGATTCCTTCAGGGCTACATTAGACATTTTCACCCTTCTATTCACCCGAATTGCAGCCTGCCGAGCGATTATGGACTTTAGTTGATGAGCCGATTGCCAATCAATCTTTTGAAACTTTAGATGATTTGGAAGAGGTTCTATTCCACTGATGCCAATCTTTGCTTCAAAGCGCAAGAGTTGATTCGAGGATTAACTGGTTTTCACTGGTGGACTAAAATCGGTGCTTAATTATAATTTATTTGCCGGACTTGATAGGAGCGATGTAAGATTCTGGTGAAGAACTTTGAGCGTACCCTATCGAATGTGACAACGAAGCTCAATCTCTGCTTCGTTAGACTCATGATTAAAGGCCTTGTAGCTTCCTCTTAGAGATGTCAAATGGGTTCTATAAATCGAGTCCACCTGTCAGTAAAGTACAGGTTAACTGACTTGAGTAATCAATAACGACTTAAATTTTTTCTAGACTCAAGCGCAAGGGTTTTAGAAACTGTAGTATCTTCCTCAGAATAATATTCCTTTACAGGGTAAGAACTGTAGTTACTATTGTTATCAGTTATACCGTTAACTACCAACCCTAGGACATTTTGCCCAGAGTGTTTTAAAAACTCTTTAGCGGACGTAGCACTAGCTGAATTTACTACCCCAGGTCGAACTACTAATAAAATGCCATCAGCCATTTTACCCACAATAGCTGCATCGGCTCCAATATTTAATGCTGGAGTATCAATGATTACAAAATCATAATCGTCTAAAAAATTCTCAATTAATGAATTCATGCGCTTAGATTCGAGCAGAGGCATTGGGTTTGGTGGTGTAGCTCCAGCAGGCAGGATAGATAAATTAGGCATAACTTTTTTAATGGCTGTCTTCAGCTCTGCTCTATTGACAAGGACGTTACTTAAGCCACATTGATTGAGCAGGTTCCAAATTATGTGCTGAGATGGTTGGCGCATATCTGCGTCCACTAATAACACTCTACGCTCTGATTGCGCCATTGTTACAGCCAAGTTAGCGCACAGGGTCGATTTGCCCTCTTGAGGTATGGAACTGGTTACTACAACAACTTTTAGTTCTTTATCAGAACTTAAAAAATTTAAGTTAGCTTGAAATGTTCGGTATGCTTCAGTAACAGGCGAACGAGGCATATCTCTTGCCTCGATTATTTGTATATCCTCTTCTAAATCTTTCTTACCAGAGAACGGGATAAGCCCCAGTAAAGCACCGCCAAATATTTCCCTTGCCTCTTTAACTGTCTTGATGGAAGTATCTAGTGCATCTAAAATAAGACCAGTTCCTACAGCAAGCAATATTCCAAGTAAAACTCCCAAAGCTACATTTCTCTCTTGATTAGCTTCAAGAGGAGCTTCTGGAACTTCTGCCACCTCTATCAGCCGAGCATTCCCTACCACTCTGTTTTCTTCAACTCGAATTTCTTCAAGTCTGCGCAAAAGAGTTTCATAAGTAGATTGGGCTGCTTTTACTTCACGTTCTAGTTCTCCTTTGCGCTGCTTCAACCCAGGTAAAAAATTTGCCCGTTGCTTATAACTTTTTAATACATTAGATAAAGCTGCAATTTGACTATTTAAACCTAAGCGTTTTGTCTCTAGTTGAACAAGATTGGTGGTTAGTTGTTGCTTTAATTCTCCAACCTGCAAATTTTCACTAATTCCCTCAGTAGGAACTCCAAGCACTTGTTCGACTCGTCCTTGCAATAAAGCTTCTATAGAGGCTTTTTTATTTTGTAAATCAATTATTTTAGGATGTGCCGCTTGATATATAGTTAGTCCGCTTGCTAACTGGCTTTCTACTTGTTGTAATTCTTCAAGCGCCTTTTTTACACCCAGCGACTGGCTAACAGAACTTGCAGCTATAGCTTGTTGTGAATCCATACCCAACAACCCATTTTGCAACGCTTGAGACTGAGCATTTGCATCGGCAAGTTGAACTTGGGCCGTACTAACTTGATTTTCTAAGTTAGAAATTACTTCTACCGCCGAACTCGCTTCTCCTTCTAAATCTACGATATTGTTCTGCTCTTCAAACTTACGCAAGACTTCTTCTGCTTGACGTACAATAACTTCAGTTTTAGGCAATTGCTTAACGATAAATCGGCGAGCGGTTGCAGCTTCAGCCCGGTTATCAACTATATTATTAGCCAAGTAGAAACTTACAACTTCGTTAACTGCCAAAGCAGCTATTTTAGGATCAGGGCTTTGATAGGAAATTTCCAGTATGTCTGTTTTGCCTATTCTTTGGATTTTGAGATCTTCTAGAAATTTCTGAGGTTTTACTTTCAGACTTAGTGTAGCGATAGCTCTACGTGCAACTGGGGTAGAACGAATAAGTTCTATTTCTGTAATTAAAGGATCGCTTTGCGAACTTACAGAGCTTAATTCTCCTATCTCTTGCCCCTGCGTTATGGCAGAAGTGACATTACTCGGTTTTTTAATTAATATTTTTCCTTTTGCTTCATAGACAGGCTTATGTAAAAACACGTTCAGCATTGCTAGGGCAATAACAACCAGGAAAACTGTTGTTGACGGCAGCCAACGTCGTTTTATAGCTAGTAAATATTGCCGAAAATCTATATATTCTGTCGATTTCACAAAATTATTTTTAGTTAAGTACGGTAAACAGAAGTAGTCATTAACACTAGAAATATCTTACTGCTACTCAACTTTTTTCTACTATTTTTAGCATATTTATAGATTGGTATCTTGAAGTTAGTAGCTGTTTTCCGCACAGCCAAATAAAGGGAGGAATTGTAGACATATATCGTTTCCAAAGTCTACGCGGCTCTTGAACTAATCGATACAACCACTCTAATCCTAAATTTTGTATCCATAAGGGCGCTCTTTTGTGAACTCCTGCAAGCACTGAAAAAACACCCCCTAAGCCAATCATGACGGATTGAATTTTGCCTTTGTGGTTATGCATCCAGTACTCCTGCTTAGGACATCCAAGCGACACTAATACTAAGTTAGCTTTACTTTGATGAATTCTTTGCGCGATATCATCACTCTCTGCAATCGTTAAAGGTCTAAAGGGTAGAGGAACCATATCGGCAATTTCAAGGCTAGGAAATTCGCATTCTAGCTTATTTCTCATTTTTTGGAGAATTGTTGTCTCAGAGCCTAAGAAAAATATACTAATATTCTGTTCTGCCGCTAACTGGCACAATGCTAAAAAAATCTCCATGCCTGCAACCCGGTTTTGCTCACGAACTCCCATTAGCTTCATCATCCAAACTAAGGGCATACCATCAGGAGTAACAATATCTGCACTTTTTAAAACTGAAGAGAACGCTGAATTCCAGTGAGCCTCCATCAGCATATGAACGTTAGCAACACAAATAACTTTACTCTCATAACTCCTTGCCCACTCCAATATCTTTTTAATTTGTGCATCAAAAGGCAAAGCCGTTACGGGAGAGCCAATTATGTTGATAGTAGGGTTGCTATATAATGAAGCTTTGCTTTCCTGTTTTAGGTCATCTAAAAATTGAGATTGACATTGGTCACTTATACTTATTTGAGTACCTAGCCTTTCTTTTTTAGGGTTCATCATAGATAATTGCTTTAAATATTTGACTGAATGATATATACACCAAGCAACACATTTGAGGCAATTGAGGTACACATTTCTTAAAATTTTTTACCTTGAGTCAATTAAGTAGTTGACAAATCTAGAACTTATACTCTTAAATCTTTAATTTTTCAAATTCAAGAGGCTGTATTGGAATAGTAAACTTTACAACTTTTGTAGAAGCTTAACATAACGTTGATGTAAAATTGTGTCCATTATGATACAGAAAACTACGTATGTACTAAGCCAGATAGATAATACATAGTATTTGGTTGTGTTGCAAAAAATGGTAGCCTAAAATAATTCTGCTAGAGAAAATAATTCCACCGATCGCAAAATCAATTCTAAATCCCCATGCAAGGGGAGGCACTATCAGTGCTACGTCATCCTGAGTTGTGTCCGACTAATCCCTCGTGGCGGGTAGATGAAACCGCCTTGGTTGGTCAAAGGAAAGCAGAAATATCTGTACCGAGCTGTTGATTGACCTGAGCGAATACTCTAAATTTTCTCCGGAGTGCGCTCTAGCCAGCCGTAAGACTTTAAAAGCCTTTCCTACTCCTCCACGAGTTATCACTGTGGATAAGAACCCTGCGGCTCTAAAAGCTATCAAAGAACTCAACTCCGCCAAAAAGCTACCCGAAATAGGGAAATTGATGTAGAGTAAGTATCTCAATAATTGGGATTTGGGTCTTTCTCTTGCGGCACGACGCACCATAACAGGGTATGAAATCCTAAACATGATGGGAAAAGGACAGATTTTAGGACATCCCTTGGGAGCCGTCAAAGAGCGGATTATCTTCATCAACCGCCGCTTTGGAGTGGTTGCACAATCTAAACCCCGACAACGGACATTTTTTGTCCTCACAAAGTTTTTGCAACACAACCAAGAATTTAATTGCCCGGCTTTGATGGTAAAACCACCGTAAAGATTGTCCCGACATTAACCTTACTGCTCACTTGAATCCGCCCCTGATGCAGATCAACACACCTTTTAGTGATCGCAAGTCCTAGTCCAGTTCCTTGAATTTTACCCACATTACTACAGCGATGGAAGGCTTCAAATAAATTGAGTTGATCGTCTATTGGTATACCAATCCCCTGGTCTTGGATCTGGAATGTCACACTGTCAGGCTGACAGTTCAAATCAAACTGGATTTTCCCACCTTGAGGAGAGTATTTAATAGCATTAGAAAGTAAATTACTGAAAATGTACCTTAGTAGCTTTTCATCCATTTCAGCTAACTTGCAGTTTCCTTGGTGAGTAAAAGTAACGGCATACTGTTCATTAATATTAACTTGCAAAGCGTCTATGATTTCATGACAAAATTCAACTAAATTCATAGGTGTAGGTTCATATTTCAACCCACCCGCTTCGGTGCTACCAAGAAGTAACACTTCGTCTATTAGATGAATAATTTGGCTAATAGCAGCTTTAATTAGATCGAAGTATGTATCTCTTTTTTCCTCCGTCAACTTTAAATTGTATTGCAGCAACTCCACAGAGTTCCGAATCGTGGTCATGGGAGTACGAAACTCATGGGAAGCTATGGAAATAAAGCTTGACTTGAGCAGATTAAGTTTCTGCTCCTGTTCCAATGCTCGAAGAATAGTTTGCTCACTATCCTTCAGCTGCTTGTGGATTTCTCCTCGCTCAATGGCGTAGCGGAGACTTCGCACTAATAATTGAATTGTAATTTGATCTTTAACAAGGTAATCTTGCGCTCCTCTAGTCATCGCTTGCAGTGATAGTTCTTCGTCATCCATCATCGTCAGAACGACAATGGGAATATTAGGAACGGCTGTACGAAATTCTGTTAGTGTATCTAATCCATCAGAGTCTGGGAGGTTGAGATCTAGCAAGACTACATTAAAAGTTTGTTGATTACAGGCATCAATAGCTTGGCTTAGGCGTTCAACGTGGATTAGATTCCCTCCTTTGCCTGAGCGGCTAAACATCTTGCGGAACAATTCGGCATCGCTGGCGCTATCTTCAACCAATAGAACATGAATTTGTTTTGTTTCCATAAAAGTGAAATCTATACTGACCACTTAAAAAAATTATTACTAAAGTTCGACTTGTAGCTAAACCCTCAGTTCTGGGAATTTTGTTTTCTCGTCGATAACCAACAGGGCTGCTTTTATACTTGAATCGGAATTGCTATATCTCTAGTACCCCAATTACATATTCTTTAAGAGCTTATTCTGTAGGTAACCTTACTGCTGCCACCCAAAAAGTACTAATTAGCTGCACAACCTGGATGAACTGATGGACATCAAGGGGCTTGGTCACGTAGCAATTGGCATTAAGGTTGTAAGACCGGAGGACATCATGTTCGTCGGCGGAAGTTGTAAGAACTACAACAGGAATTAGCTTAAGGCTTGGGTCTGATTTAACTGCTGCTAGCACCTCTCGACCGTCCATTCCTGGCAGATTTAGGTCGAGTAAGATCAAATCTGGACGGGGAACACTGGCGTACTCATCCTGCTGGTGGAGGTATTCCATTGCCGTCTCCCCATCCTCAACCCAATGCAGGTTGTTAGGGATTCTATCTTGATTAAAACCTTTAACGTTAGATTGATTGAAGCCTTTGATGATTAAATTGGCATCACTAGGAGAATCTTCAACTAACAAAATCTCAACTATTTTAGACATCTGAGTTTTCATAGTGGGGTAGAGTGAAATAAAAGGTAGTTCCTGATTTTAGCTGCGATTCAACCCAGATATGTCCGCTATGACGCTCAACAATCTTTTTACAAATTGCCAGACCGATGCCAGTACCAGGAAACTCTCGACGGGTGTGAAGACGTTTGAAAATTTCAAAGATGCGTTCAAGATACTGAGGCTTAATGCCAATGCCATTATCACGAATAGTAAAAATCCATTCGTTTGTTGATGGGGTGTAGCCTTCACGGCACTCAGTCTTCCCATCTCCTCTAACGGCGCTAATATGAATCTTTGGTGTCTCCTCTCGGCAGAATTTAATGGCATTGCCAATCAGATTTTGCAATAGCTGCATCATTTGAGTGTTGTCGGCAACTACAGTTGGCAAAGGATCTTGGGTGATAATGGCGTTAGTTTCGGCGATCGTCACTTGCAAATTATTTAGTACCTGACTTAGAACTGTGTTGCAGTCAGTAGCAGCTAACTTTAAGTCATAAGTGCCTACGCGGGAATAGATCAGCAAGTCTTGAATCAACTGCTGCATCCGCTTTGCTCCATCCACGATGTAGCCAGTGTATTCCAGGGCAGACTCATCTAAAAGATGCTCATAGTCCTGCACTAAAAGTTGAGTATAACCTGTTACCGCTCGTAATGGCTCTTGCAAGTCGTGGGAAGCTACATAGGCAAATTGCTCTAACTCTTGATTAGACCGTCGTAAATCCTCATTTAGCTTTTCTAATTTAGCCAAAGCATCACGAATGTTTACTTCTGCCTGCTTGCGCTCAGTGATGTCACGCACAATTACCACATACTCTTGGAAATT
>NZ_PVWN01000023.1 GCF_003003885.1 Chlorogloea sp. CCALA 695
TTGTCTGACTCACTGGGGTGTTCCTACTTGCTTTACTTTACCCCACACTACCTCATCTTTTTTATGCGGTAGCCCTGACTGATTGAGGATTCTTAGCACTAAACTCACTACCATCGGATAACTTAATACTGTCAGCCGTGCTGGCAATGAAAGACCCCTTGAGATCGAGAACAGCACCTAATCCAAAAATAATACCATTAGGATTAATGAAAAATAGATTAGCATCACCTAATACTCCCAGCTTACCCAGAATAGTAGATGGGCTAGAGCCTGTTACTCTGCTCAGGATATTGGTGATTCCGACTGGATTACTGAAGTAGACTCCTTGATTATTTCCGATGTTGAACTGCTGGAAACTATGAAATAGTGTATTTCCTCGTGATGCCCCCCCAGTGACTACATCACTAGAAGTATCCTGGATAACTTGGTTTGGAACAACAATTGAATTACTATTCTCTAAGGATGAATCAGGAATAACTTGAGAGTATGCTGACAGGGCAAAAACAAAAACCAAATTAAAAATTGTAAAACAGCCCGTGTGAAGATAATACGACATGATAGACCATAAAGTAATTTATAGTTAAGCGAGTTAAATGTATGACCCACTTTGGTATCTTGTGTCCTCCTGCTACCGGACATCTTAACCCAATAATTGCACTAGGATATGAACTTCAAAATCGCGGTCATTGTATTACATTAATTGGATTCGCTGATGCAAAATCCAAGACAGTGGCAGCAGGATTAAATTTTAAAGCAATTGGAGAGCTTGAGTATCCAATTGGAGCAGTTGCACAAGCAATGGCAGAATTGGGTCAATTAGAAGGATTAGCTGCATTACAATATACCATTAATCGGTATAACCAGGGAGCAAATATAGTTTTACGGGATGCACCAAAAGCTGTTAAGGAAGCAAAGATAGAAGCTTTACTAATAGATCAATCTATGTTTGAGGGAGGTACTGTTGCAGAATTTTTGAATATTCCTTTTATCACCATATGCAATGCCTTAATGCTAAATCCTGAACCCGGAGTCCCACCTGCTTTAACTCCTTGGGAATACGATACATCTTGGTGGGCGTATCTACGCAATCAAATAGGTTATGCTTTGCTCACATTTGCTGGACAATCTATCGGTGAAACGATTGCAAAATATCGCAAGCAGTGGAACCTGCCTGCATACTCTTACTCCAACGATCCATTCTCTAAACTAGCTCAGATTAGTCAACAGCCTGCCGAGTTTGAATTCCCCCGTAATTCACTACCAAAACACTTCTACTTCAGTGGACCATTCTTCAACCCAAGTAGTCGAGAGTTTACTGCGTTTTGCTTCGACAAGCTAACTGAAAAACCACTGATTTATGCTTCACTTGGAACCGTACAAAATCGGATGATGTCGATCTTTTACAAAATTGCAGAGGCGTGTGTAGGTATGAACGCTCAATTAGTAATTTCTTTAGGTGGGGCAGCAGAACCTGAGTCTCTTGCACAACTACCTGGCAACCCTTTAGTTGTAAAGTATGCCCCTCAACTGGAGTTGCTTAAAAGAACTACACTCACTATTACCCATGCTGGACTAAACACTACGTTAGAATCTTTAAGCAATGGGGTACCAATGATAGCTATTCCCATTGCTAATGACCAGTTAGGAGTCGCGGCGAGAATAGCTTGGACGGGAACTGGAGAAGTCATACACCTCGATCAATTAAGTGTTTCTAAACTTAGAACTGCTATTACTAAAGTATTAACTAAAACCTCTTACAAGGAAAATGCTCTCCGGCTTCAACAGGCTATCCGTCAAGCAGGAGGTGTAAATCGGGCAGCTAATATTATAGAACAAGTATTATCCTAGGGGAAACTAAGCTAACGGATATTCAAACTACAACCTCAAAGAACTTAAAGCCCGGAAAATTGGCTCCTTACCCGTGCAAATCAAATGTTCTTTAGCTTATGTGCAAGTAAAATATTTTGATAACTTTCAATAGAAAGATTGGATACGCGCCTTTCCTGTTCCTAATAAACTTCAGATGTTCTTGTACTTTACGATTGTTCTTGTACTTTACGATCTGGGCTTCTTTTTTATTTTCTTACGGTGACAAGTAATAAAACCATAGCCCTGGAACAAGAGACTTTTTCTTATAGATACGACCCATTCATCTACATAATACATACCTGGTCAAAGCAATAATTAGACGGAAATAGCCTAACCGTTGCTCTTACATTCAATCGCTGAAATCTGTTTTTGATAGATATTACAGCCTTAATACGGTTTCTTGCTCCATTACTTGTTGTAATACTAAAAGTGTGACAACAAGGTATTCTGACAGTCCAAGCTCAAAAGTCAAACGCAATCCTAATAAATTCAATACTACCTTTTGCAATGGATCGTAAAGCTAAAAGTAGCCTGTACCAGCCTTGGTTATACTTGATCGCACTCGCAGCCTTAACTAGCATCCTGGTAAGTACCCCTTTGAAGGCACAAACCCCACCGCTACAAGTGCCTTTTCCTCAAGACGTTCAGCCTTTTCCTACGCCGATTCCTTCTCCAGTATTACCTCAACCTTTACCGCCGCCTGAAGAATTATTAGAGCCAACTTTACCCACACCTACAATCCCAGAAAGTATTCCAGGCGGACTGCAAACAATTAATGTAGAACGCTTTGAAGTAGTGGGTAGTACCGTATTTTCCCCTGAACAATTAGCAAAAGTTCTCGCGCCTTTTACCAATCGATCAATTTCCTTTGCCGAATTATTCAGTGCGCGTTCGGCGATCGCTCAACTTTATCTTGACAATGGTTATATCACCTCCGGCGCTTATATTCCTCCCCAAACTCTGCAAGGCAAAGTAGTTACAATTGCTGTCCTTGAAGGCGGTTTAGAAAATATCCAAGTTACCGGGACAAAATATTTAAACCCCAACTACGTCCGCCGACGGATTGAAATTGCTACCAAAGCTCCGTTAAATCGCAATCGCCTTTTACAAGCCCTGCAACTATTGCAACTCAATCCTCTAATTAGTAATATATCTGCTGAACTTTCGGCAGGAACCCGCCCTGACCAAAGTATCCTCGAAGTCCAAGTTAGCGAAGCCCAAAGTACAACACTTCAAGCAACGATTGATAACGGGCGAACGCCAGCAGTAGGGAGTTTCCGCCGCAACCTGCAACTAAATGAAGGCAATTTACTCGGAATAGGCGATCGCATTAGTGTTGGTTATAGCAATACGGACGGTAGTAACGCAATCGATACAAGTTACTCATTACCCCTAAATCCTCGTAATGGTACGCTTAACCTTAGCTATGGCACGACTTCAAGCCGGGTAATTGAGTCACCTTTTGACGTGTTAGATATTAAGTCGGAATCTCGCTACTATGACATAACTCTCCGTCAGCCGATTATTCAAACACCAAGTCAAGAATTTGCTTTGGGTATAAGTGCTAGTCGCCTAGAGAGCGAAACTTCCTTACAAGGTAGCCCTTTTGCCTTATCTCAAGGCGCAGATGAGCAAGGACGCACTTGGATTTCGGCACTGAGATTTTTTCAAGAATGGACTGGGCGGGATGCTCGTCAAGTAATTGCCGCGCGATCGCAGTTTAACTTAGGAGTTGGGGCAATTGATGCCACTGTCAACGAAGAAAGACCAGATAGCCGCTTTTTTTCCTGGCAAGGACAAGCTCAGTGGGTGCGACTGTTAGCGCCAGAAACATTACTTTTAGTGCGCGGTAATGTCCAGCTATCAACTACGTCGCTTGTGCCACTAGAACAGTTTAGTTTGGGCGGTTTGCAAAGCGTTCGCGGTTATCGTCAAGACTTGCTGCTAACGGATAATGGGGCTTTCGCTTCGGCGGAAGTTAGATTACCAGTTCTGCGCGTACCTGACTGGAATGCAGTTTTGCAAATAGCTCCCTTTGTCGATGTTGGTAGCACTTGGAATGCTGGTAGGGAAGCTCCAGAGCGCAATTCTTTAGCCTCGGTAGGTTTGGGTTTAGTTTGGCAGCAGAGTGATCGCTTTACGGCGCGTCTCGATTATGGAATTCCTTTAATTTCTGTGTCTTCTACCGAACGAACATGGCAGGAAAACGGTTTATATTTTTCCGTGTTTTACAACCCTTTCTAAATAGGTTCACGACTTTGAGAGTTAGGAAACAAGACAGAATAACTTAACGGGTCTTTCACCTTTTCGGTTTCACCAAAACCGTGATGCTGTATTTTCGGCGGTATAACCACCGCGTCCCATATAATGACTAGAATCCCAGCCAACAATGTATCCGTTGCTCACTTTTATCATGAGTTTTTCTTTTCCTTTTCCTCCGCGCGGTAGCGCATCTGGAGCATTAGTAGCAAATTTACTCAGCTTTTTTGTTAACTTTTGAATTTTTAACCAACACGGGGCGAGGCTTCTTCTTTGTCAAAGTATCTGCCTTAGCCACAGGAGGTCGGCAAACTTCGCAGTATCTCGGTCTTGATCCGTAAGGCTCTCGCTTGGTCATTTGCTCCACTAGGCGTAAATGAACTTGTACAGGCGAGTTGTTATCGTCTATTCATGCGCCCTAACCGTATATTCTCTAGCATAAACCTTCTTGGATGGCATAATCAATAACATGGTAGCTGCGTATCAATTATCTTAGATAAAAAGCGCAATCTCACAAAAATGCCGCCAACGGAAACTTCATTACTAACCTGCGGGAAATGCGTTCACGCTACCAAAGGCGAATCCAACAGTACAATCCTCTTGTTGTTTATGCCCAAGAGCAACTGTTCCAGGGTAATGCTTTGTTGGTAGACGAGTCATCAGATAATCAGCAATTTGCAACGAATTTACTGGAAATGCGTTCGCATTACCAAGCTACAGTTGACGAACAAAAGCGCTCTTCTGGGCGACAAAGCCGAGGGGGTTGGAATTCTAACAACATTGCTCTAATTCCCTCTCCCTTAACCATCCCAGCAGCCCTAACTGAAGAAATCGGCTACACGAAGCAAAGCTATTATCTTCCCGCAAATCCATTACTGGCAGAAAAGTCAAATCACCTCATCAATGGCTACTGTTGGCTCTATAAAGCGTAATAGTAGTGAAGTAGCTGTTAGCAAACTGAATTTGCAAATTGTGATTCTATTTAATTAAATCTATTCTTAATACTAATTTTTTTCTCCATAATCCCATAAACTCTTAGGTAGCGTTTGTAGGTAAGTTCAGTGGTTCAAGTAATCACTATTTATAATCAATCTGGCGGAGTTATGAAAACTTCTCTAACTATGAATCTAGGTTATCATCTTGCCCAGCATACTAGAAAGGTTCTTCTAATTGACATGGACCCACAGGCAAGTTTAACAATCTTTATGGGTTTAGAACCATCTGATCTAGAGCAAACGGTTGCTGAATCAATCTTGAACGAAGCCCCGTTGATGATTCATAGGGGAATTTATGGAATGGATTTACTTCCGTCTAACATCATGCTAAGTGCAGCAGAAATGCAGCTTACGTCCGTAATGGCACGGGAGTGGAGGTTGAAACGAGCATTAGAACCAATCTTGGATGACTACGACTTTATCTTAATAGACTCTCCTCCGAGCCTTGGAATTCTTAGTGTTCTGAGTCTAGTGGCATCTAGCTATGTTCTGGTTCCAATCCAGACGCAGTACAAAAGTTACAAAGGCACAGAATTGTTGCTGGATAGCGTCAGACAAGTGCAAGATTATGTAAATCCTGACTTAAAGATTGCTGGAATTGTGCCAACTATTTATGCAGCAAGTAACGCTCAAGATAAAGCAATCCTAGGAGCAATTCAGGAGCAGTTAGCTAAAATTACCCAAATATACCCTCCTATTCCTCGTGCGACGGCGTTTGCTGATGCCTCAATGGAGCATCAACCACTAGCGGTACATAGCCCTAGTCATGCAGCAGTCAAAGTCTTAGAATCAATTGCTAAGAGTATGGAGAAGCTAAAATGACTAAGAAACAGTTGTCCGTTCCGCAGATGCGGGGTGTCAGTGCCTTTCTCAGCCCACCTGTCAGCGAGGATGAGTCTGGGCAAGAGCCTCTCTCAAATACCATAAGTACAGTTTCCATTAGTCAGATTCATCTACCCCAAAATCAACCTAGACGATATTTTGACTCAGAAAAGCTCCAGCAATTAGCAGCCTCCATTAAACAGCATGGTATTCTGGAGCCACTATTGGTACGTCCTTTTAAAAAAGGAGAATACGAACTGGTTGCAGGAGAACGGCGATACCGGGCTGCAAAAGAGGTGGGTTTGCAAGAAATTCCTATTACTGTCCGGGAATTATCAGATCAAGAAGCTTTACAACTGGCATTGGTCGAAAATTTACAACGAGAAGACTTAAATCCAATTGAGGAAACAGAGGGAGTGCTAGATTTGCTGAAACTGATGATGAGTTGTGGTACAGATAGCATTCTGGATACGCTAACTCAAATGGCAACGGCTCAGAAGAAAGGAATAGAGACATCGGGAAACGTTTCCCGACAGATAGAAACAATCACTACTATCTTAGAATCTACTATTGGAATAACGCCAGAGAGCTTTCGTACATCTAGACTTCCTTTACTCAATTTGCCTTCAGATATTCTTGATGCTATTCGGCAGGGGAAGTTGGAGTACACTAAGGCGCGGATAATTGCCCGGATTAAAGATTCTGATAAACGACAATCAATTTTAAAGGAGGCGATCGCTCAAAAACTCTCTTTGAACCAGATCCGAGAGAGAATCAAAGCGACTTGTTCACCTACATCAGTAGAAACACTAACTCTTAAACAACGGATGCAGAACATTTCACGTCGTTTTCAAAATACAAAAAGTTTAGATAATTCTAAAAAGCAGGAACAAATTGAGAAATTAGTTGCAAAGTTAGAATTCCTTTTAACAGAAGATAAGTAGCTAAAGGCTAGAAGATGCAGGGAGATTTAAACCTACAATCAAAAAGGGAACGCGGCTA
Source organism: Chlorogloea sp. CCALA 695 (assembly GCF_003003885.1). GTDB lineage: Bacteria > Cyanobacteriota > Cyanobacteriia > Cyanobacteriales > Chroococcidiopsidaceae > Aliterella. The sequence goes on from NZ_PVWN01000023.1 coordinate 6,948, forward strand.
GAGGCAGTGAGCCAAAAGGGATTTGCCCTACCTTAGTAAACTGGTAAGCTTTTCGCCCTGTCCCAGCGTTAATAGTTGGCGAAATCTCAACTAAGTCTTTCCTAGTGAAAGCTGGCAATACCTCTAGGCGATCAATGCAATTGTTGTGCGCCTTATGCCTGTGCCAAAGCTTTTTTAATTGCTCTAGATCCTTTCCCGTTAGGAAAATATTAAAGGCATCGTACAAAGGTAGACGCGGTATGTCGCGCGGCTCTCTTTTGAAAACTACGTTACACGTTTCCCCGTCATGAGCGAAATGATGCTCTTTTATTTTGCCCTTTTTAGCGATCAGCGCTCGGCCGCAGTAGGGGCATATTAAATTAGTTTTCCTACTGGTTACATCTTCAATTGAAACTAATTTGTTATCAGCATCAACGCCATAGTTTAGCCAAATGCGATTACTGCCCAAGTGAACCTACTATTTCTGATTATTCAGAATTACTGCTTTAATTTTTAACTCGACTATTCCACAAAAATGTTGCTTCCTCCTCAGTTTTTGCCGCCGGACCTTGTACGCCGCAGACGCAATAAACTGTCAGTCCCTCACCCTCCTGATTATCTTCAAACTCTGATTCAATGATTTCCAACGCTGACTCACCGCAAAATGGGCAAGGTAAAAAGTAATCTTTAGCTTCTATTTTCTTGCTGCTCACACTACAGATAATTTAAACTGCTTAAGCAATTATACAATCGGTGTTGTAGTATTACTGAGCGAATAATCTTGCTACTCCACTACCAATTAAATAAAAAATAAGCACAACAACGGTTTGAATTAGATAAGTAATGAGCAAGGATTTATACAGTTTAGAATTTTGCTGGTGAAATAACCTATTCCACAAATACCACTTGCCCTGAATATAGGCGGCGGTGAAGAATAAAGATAATGCTGGAACACTCCACAACGGGGAATTAGCAAAGCCTATGTAAATAGCGCTTGCCAGTAGCCCCACTCCTAACAATCCTTTAATAAAATTCATATTATTTTTGTCTGGTACTCTCGGTATTGCTTATCTTTATTCTCCCAATATTTGTCTACAGTCTTTTTGGCGATTGCCGCCTGCTCTAACTCCACCCCCTGCTCGGCTACTAATCGCTCTTTCACCCGCTTCCGCAAGTCTGATACAATCTTGCCATTAATCTTCCTCGTTTCCGCCCAGTCCAGTATTGGCTCAGGGTATGGACTTTCATTCAAGTACGCTCCATTAAGGATTTCTGGCAAACTATAACCACGCAATTCTTCAACCCAGTGATAGATAAACTTCAAATCGCCGTCTTTTTCCTCTAAATTTTTATTTGGATTGTAAATGCGGAAGGTATCGGACAAGGGATTTGTTACCCCTGCTTGCATCTACCATTGCCAATTGTCAATCGCTAGATCCCCGTCTACCAAATACTTCATGTAATGCTCTGCGCCGTGATGCCAAGAAATGCCACGGTTGATACATAGGAAAGTGGCGCACATTGCCCTCATCCGAAAATTCATCCACCCCATTGTTTTGAGTTGCCGCATTGACGCATCAACCAAGGGAAAACCTGTTTGCCCTTCCTTCCAAGCAGTAAACAACTCTTGTTTTTCCTCATCTAGCTCGGCAGATGAGTAATAATCATTAAACTCCGGATAGCGGTTGGTATCTACTAACTCTGGGTAGAAGTACAGCCGTTGGGTAAAACTATCGTGCCAGCGCAGCCGATCTCGAAAGGCTTTGAGGGAAAACTGAGCTTTTGGATTGCTGGCTAATTCGGCGGCTTTAGCTTTGGTACTCTGGTAAACCTGGCGAACAGAAATAGTACCGAAAGTTAAGTGAGTTGATAGGTGGGACGTAGAACCCTGCTGAGTTAACCAGGGGCGCGAGATTTTCCAGTGGGACCCTTGATATCGAGAACTTAGGAATGAGTCTAATGTAGCGATCGTCTGTGTCTCGCCGCCACTGAAATAGGTATTCTCTGTTTCCCAAAATTGGCTATACTTTTGCTTCAACTGACTGAAGGTAAGCTGAGGGATGTCAAGCTGAAGCTGGGGCGTGTTAATGCTTTCTGGCACTGGATGTTGAGGTTGCCGCAGGTAGGTGTAATATTCGTTAAACCACTCGTCGCGGCGATCACTATCGGTTTGCAGGAAGTTGTTTAGACCTTGGTGGTAATCGAGATTGTGTTGGCGGTAGAAGTCGATGATTTGGCGATCTCGCTCAATCCCATACTGCACCTGTACGTCATAGTTGAAAAACAGTTTAGGGCGATCGCCTAGCTCTAGTAACTGGCGGGTAAGCTCTTGAATTACGTCAGTGCTATTACCTTCAAACAAGTAGAGTTGACTTCCCCGCGCTTTGAGGTTTCTATCCAGGTCTTCTAAAGACTCGAATAAGAACTTGACCCTAGCTTTGCCTACTTCAGCTTGCCCATAAAACCAAGGATCGATTATGAAGCAGGGCAAGATTTCAGCGTTATCGGCGGTAGAATGAGCAATTATTTCGTTGTCACTCAAACGTAAGTCTCGACGGAACCAGAGGATGTGCATTCTTGAGGCGTACTATTTCTGTACTACTATTCTAATCTTTTGCAGGCGATTGCCTACGGCACTGCTGGAAGCAATCGCATTTAAGGTAGTTTAGAATTGGATTAATTGTGCGACAACGCTCTAATCATAATTCTTGCAATACTTTTCATCTTCTCTATGAATTCCAAGAATATCCTGAAAGTTAAGCGCCTAACCAAACCCCAAACTCCGCCGCTACCATTGAATGATTCTGCCATTGAAGAAGCCGTTGAAGCGTTCCAACAATCCACAATGGAGACGCTTAAACAGCCAGAGCCAGTAGTAAACAAAGAGGTTTTTCTCGGAACTCCAAGAGATGAATCAGTCTACGGATCTGGGTGGAGCTTGACGGAATTATTGAATGAGTTTAACGATAGGTAATTACCGTTGCTAAGGTTTTAGGGCGGCTGTCTAGTCTTCTAAATTTAAGGATTGGGTTACATTCACTTATGACTAATTTATGGTGGGAATTTAAACGCATCTTCAGGCACTAACGCCCCATGAAACTATTAATCAATAACCCATCAACTTGGAAAACAACCATTTCTTTCTTGTTCCTCAGCACTTTACTCATTTTGTTTATTGGCGTTGGAAAAATGGACGTAGTAATCCCTCACCACTAGCTATGCGAAAGGTTGAGGAAATGCTGCGGCAGATGGGTGATCGCGGTGAGGATTTATTAAATAAATACTTAGCAAAATGGGTAACTTTCATTTTTTGAAGACTATACTAGCTTTGATTCAGTGATGCCAATAATCTCTAATCAAGTTCGCAAGTTTACGAGGACATAGCTTCACGAATTTGACGGACAGCAAACACTAAAATTTTGGTAGTTTGTTCAATCTCCTCTAAAGTTGTAAATTTGCCTAAGCCAATACGCAATGCTCCTTCAATTACTTGAGAAGGTAAACCCATTGCTCGTAAAACGTGAGAGGGAGTTTCTACACCAGATGAGCAAGCAGAACCCGTGGAAATGGCTAGATTTTGACGTACCCTAGCAATTACTGCACTGTTGGGAATATCAGGGATAGAAATGTGAAGATTGCCGGATAAGCGAGAAGTAATATCTCCATTAATTATCAAACTCGGAATTTTTTCGAGTAGTAATTTTTGCAGTGTATCTCTTAAATTAGCGATCGCTTTCTCATCTTCTTCCATTTCTAATGATCGCAAGCGGCAAGCTTCTCCTAGTCCTACAATGCCTGGAACATTGAGAGTACCTGATCGCATCCCCTTTTGATGTCCACCCCCAAATACGAGCGGCTTTAGATAGTAGTCTTTACGAACTACCAATGCCCCAACACCTTTAGATCCATATAACTTGTGGGCAGAAATAGCTAGATAAGTAATGCCCCAATCCTCAAACTGGATTGGAATTTTTCCCACTGCTTGCGATCCATCACAAAGAAAAGGGACATTGTAGCGTTGGGCAATTTGCCCAATGTCTTGTATTGGGTAAACGTTGCCAATCTCATTGTTTGCTGCCATTATGCAAACTAGAGACAGCCCTTGGACACAAACTTGCTCTAGGTGAGCGATATCTAGCCTACCTTTAGAATCTATTTTTAGATAAACTAATTCTGCCCATCCTCGCTGCTCAAAAGCTTTGCAAGTATCAAAAACAGCCTTATGCTCAAGAGGTAATAGTCCAATCCGGTAGGGCTTTTCGGGATTTGGAGGCAGGCTACCTTGAATTGCCAAGTTAATGCTTTCTGTCGCTCCTGATGTCCAAATAATTTCTCGTGGTGAGGCTCTAACTAGGTTGGCTACGTGTTTAGCAGCTTGTTTTACCGCATTTTCAGCGTGATCGCCGTACTCGTGATCTACGCTGCTTGCATTGCCAAATTCTTCAGTCATGCAGTGGTAAATGCGCTCGGCAACCCTGATATCAACAGGAGTTGTAGCATGATAATCAAGGTAGATAGGCTTTAGATCAGATGAGCCGTTTGACATTCGGATGATGACAGGGTAATTTTATAATGCTGTGAGCCATTTGAACCTGGTAGTTCTACTTAAACATTAATGTTCAAAAGTTAGTCTACTGCCTTTTATTCAGAGTCAGCTTTGATTGATTCCACTATTGAAGGAAAATCTGCATCATTTAGAAATGGAACTTGCGTGTATATAATAGCTGACTCATTGGTTAGTCTTGCCGCCAAATGTCCTTTTCCTAACAAATTTTCTGCCCCTTTCTGCCCAAGGGCAATTTCTGAAGTTCCAACGCTTTCAACCCTAAGAATCAAGCGATTTCCAAGATTGTCTCGAAGCTGAACAGGTAGAACGTTGGCATCTGGACGTTGGGCAGCAAAGATTAAATGAATTCCCGCCGCTCTTGCTTTGACTCCTAAGCGTTGCACTGCCGAGGATACAGCATCTTTGTATTCGTCTATCAGCATCCATTCCGCAAATTCATCATGAACGAGCCACAAAACAGGTAAACGTTCGCTTTCTGAAACCTTGCTGTTGTATGACAAAAGGTCTTTAACCCTCTGCTGCCTAAACTTCAGGTATCTTGAATCCATTTCTGATACTAGGTTATTTAGGACATTGATCGCCCGCTCTTGTTCTATAATGATGCCTTCATGCAGATGGGGAAGTTCTTCAATCTGGGAATAGTCAACGCCTGCTTTTGGATCTATTAAATAGATGTGGGTGAGCTTGGGGGAGTTGGTGGCACAGATATCAAGTAGGAGGTTTTGCAGCAAGACAGATTTACCGCTTCCTGTAGCTCCAGCAATCAGAGTATGAGGAGCGTGTTGCTCTAAATTCTCGAAGCTACTACCTACGTTGAGGTAAAGCAGTTCGCCATCAATTTCTTTGACTCCAATTACAAAGCTAAGGTTAATGCCGGAGGGAGAGCGATTGACTTTTCGTCTTTCCCAAACTTCACACAAAGAAATGGTTTGTCGTTGAGGACGAGCAATCGAAACAATAATTTCCCCCGGTTGACCGTAAAGGCTGATCACATTCAAGGAATGAGTAGTTAGAAGCTGTGATCGCTTCTTTTCGATATCATCTAGCTTCAAATTATCAGAACCTTTGAAACGCACGATCGCCGCGTTAGGAGTCAAGCGCTTGCCTTCAATTTTAGCTTGCAAGTTATATCCCAAAAGTGCTGTTCTTAGTTTTCCCGCCACTTCTTCCAGCCATTTTTCTGCCTCTGCATCGCTCTGACGGTTCTGCCCCTGTCCCTGCCACCAAGAGGTAAGAGCAGGATTCGCCCAACTATCCTCCGTAACTGAATTGATAGTTATGGCTTCCGATAACTCCTGAGTCACTGTTAGCGGGAGTGGATTAGCAAGGTTCTCAAGCTGGTTATTTGCTGTTGATACGGTGGTTTCTGTTAATGTTGGGACAGTATTGGTTACTGTTTTTGGCTTTTCAATCCCCAATACCCAAGTAACTCGCTCTGCGGGCTGTAGGGCTTGAACAACCGTCCAAGGTTTGTCATCACCTAAAAGCTCCCGTACTGGAAACAGAGATTGTCCTGACTCGTAAGCTAGGACAAGTTTGCGGACTGATTCTCGGTCGAAAACTTCTTGAAAACAGCGATCAACTTTAGGGATAGGCGAGCGCTCTCCTTCTACATTGTTGTCATTATTACCTGTTACAAAAACGTGTGAGTAGCCAGACAAATCAATGCGGAGAGTACCAGAGCGGATTTGTTCACGCCACTGCTCAACATCCAGCTTGTTGTCTGCACTAAATTCAATGCCATCGAGCAGCAGATCGCTAAGACGCGAAAGCCACAGATCGCGATCAAGACGACCAGGACTGATAAAGAGCGCATCGGCAATCCGAAGGGCAGTCTGTCTTAATTGGTTTTGAGATGTCTTGCGGGCATCAGCTAATCCGGCTGCGTCAATATATTTTGCCTCTGAAATAATAACTTTGAGGATAGGCTCATTGTCAATGTACTGCGGTGAAATTGCCATAATGTCAGCAATTTGCCCCTCTTTTTGTCCTAGCCAAGAAGCATAATCATCTAAAAAGTACCAGCCCATTGGGTTGTGCGCCCCTAACTCCGCCGCAATCAGCGCTCTACTAAGCACAACGCCCATTAGTTCGCTGGCAAATCTGCCGCATTTAGCGGCGCGCAATACGATGTCACCGGAAACAGCGTTGGCATCATCGATTGCCCGTTCTACAAGCTTGTCAATGCGATCGCTCTCTAGAGAGAGGTTAAGGGCTTCTAATCGTTTTCTAACCAACACTTTGAGTATGTTCAACGACGCATCGGAAGATACTAAAAAATTACGTTCGTCGGTACGATGCTGCTGGTAGCGAATTACCTTCACACCTTGGTTGATGAGTTGCCGTCGCTCTAGCAAATCATCATAGTTAACTACCCACTCTCCTAAACGGTGGCTCTCATCGAAGGTCGTCCTTATGGTTTCATCTTGGAAGGAAATTTGACGAGCAGGCAAAAAGTGTTGATTAGGAGAACAATCCTCGCCTACAACAATGCTGTAAACCATATCAAGATGAGCTTGTCCGACCGCAGGCTGCTTGGGACAGGTGAGGTAAGCGGTGGACTTGAGTTCGTCTTTAGCAGAGGGACGCTTGCGCGACCAACGGGCAGGGGAGTGAACTAGAAGATCAGGTGTGGTACTGTCAAAAGGAGAGGGCTGCCAGACAACTTTCGCTTGCCGCGAGATAGCATCTTGCAAAAACACAATATCAGCAAATTTGCCTTCCCTGGGATTTGTGGCAGGGACATCGCTGGACATGACTGAAATCCGAAGTCTTGCCATAAAGTTTTGAGAAACTTCGCTGGCGATGAAGGCATCAGGGTCAGCGTCAGAACTTTCCATCATTTGCTCGTAGAGTTGAGCCAGTTTTTGCCCATTTCTGTGGCGCAGAATTATCTGGCAACGGACTTCTTCGCGGTCGTTTTGAAGTTCTTCACTGAGCTTGTTAACGATCGCCTGTGGAAGTTTTGTTGAGTCAGTTTGGTATAAGACTATACTTAAATTGGTTTTTTCGTGGGGTAGCAGTTCTACATAGCGGCGAATTATTTTTAAGAGAAGCTCGGCAGCTTCCGTAGGGTTTTCATTGGTAGTGCGATCACTTTCGTCTCGTGTCGGGCGCTCCATTAAACTATAGTCGTTGACGGTATCGGAAGTCGATAAAAGCTCAATTTGTTGTTTTTGATAGCCGACGCAAACTTCAGGATAGTAAGGATGGTCAAGTTCGTTGCGTAAATCGGCAAAAAATAAGCGCGAGTCTCCAAAATTTACCTCCGGAGTAGAGATAATATATCGAAGCAAGCCTGCTAATTGACGGGCTTTGACTGCTATAGATGCTAATCGTAAGGGATGCCAAGGAGCAATAATTGCCGCAGGTTTGCCTCGTTCGATCCGGATACATCCTAAACGCAGAATAGGTTGATAGAAGTCGATGCGATTAAGATCGCCTTTGACATGGGTAAGGACGGTTTTGAGCAGAGTTTCGTAGGATTGGCACTGATGCAGCAATTCTGGATTACCAATGCCTTCTCCGCTAGCGTTGGTAAAACTGGCGATTGCTGCTTTGTAGCTTTCTGCAAAAGCTTTCCACGCAGTAGTAATCTCGTCGGCTGCTGCTTTGGAGAGACGACCTTCGGCAATGGCTTGTTTGAGCCTTGGGGGTAAGGTTTTATCAAGATCACTTTTGCGATCGTATTTACTGACTAAAGAACCTCGATCCTGGCTATAGGCTGCCATTAGTGTGCCGACATCAGAAAGGGCAATCCCTTGTAATCTGCCCTTTTTACTGACTAACTCTCGCGATACCTGAGAAAGCTGGAAAGGTGAATCTTTGAGCAGTCGTTTAAAGTCATTGCTCAACTCCATGCCGATCGCATTAGGGTTGCAACGCCACACCAGTTGAGTTTTGGCGATCAAAGCCTGAGTATTATCGCGCATCTCTACATAAAACTTGATCTCTACCGCAGTTTTTGCTCCAGAGGTATTCTTTCGATATTTTACCTTCTGTTTTTTCTTTGTCTCTTCCAGTAAGGTTTCGTACTTGAATAGCCAGTGTGTTTCCCATTCAATATGGGGTGCTGTCAATTGTTCGATTCCCCGGTAACGGGTACAGAAGTATCGTCCCACATCAGCATTTAGCTCTAGCCATTTGCTTTTGGCGGCTCCCTTCTGCGTCGAAATTTTGAGCGATTTAATGCTATCAACCGTCTCTGCTTGATCAAACAAACGCTCAAAGGCTTGGAGCAAACCAATTAGAAAATCACTACATTCAACAGGTTGCCCATAGACAAATTTATCCCATTTAGCTTTGAGCTTGCGATCACCTTCAAGTTCCTGACGGTGTGCGTCGTAGAATTCCCGGTCTTCATCTTGCGCTTCTCGCTTGTTACGTTTTTTCAGGGCATTAATGTACTGAAGCTCTGATTCGGTCAGGGTATCAGGATATTCACTCAAGAAAAAATCTTGGGTAAGGGAAGCGATATCTGTTTTTTGTGCTTGTAACCCAGAAAACAGCGTATTAATATGGTCAGATTCCCACTCGAACTGGGCAAGGTCTTCGGCTTGGGATGTCCAGCCTGTGGAACTGGAAATAAATGATTCAATCGTAGGGTAAGCGATCACTGGGATGTCTTCTTTTACTTTGTTAAAGGCAGTTTGTAAATCCTGCTCGTCAATTGGTTTGCGGCTAGGTGTTTGCTTTAGAAGCAAGCAAGCACGTTTGGTGAAGGCTTGCTGAAACAACTTTTCCCAACGCTGGGTTTGTCTCCACTGGGCTTCAGGGATAGCGCGAAAGTAACCAGAGTCACGGGGAAGACGCAAAGCAGGAAGCGCCCATCCGAGGGCATCTACAACAGGAAGGCTTTCTTCTAAGATGCGCGATCGCGTCTGAACGATGTACTCAGCGAAATTTTCTAAGCTTGGCGTTCCCACTTTTTGCAGCCCATTGAGAGCTTTGCGCCAGTATTCAATCTGGTCGCTAGAAATTGCCAAATCAAGCGCAGCAAGATCGATCCAACAATCAATTTGCCCCTTGAGTTCCTGAGCGCCAATGGAAGTGATGTCATTTAGAGACTGAGCTTGGTCATCGCTGATGTTGGCAAGCAGCAGAGCGGGGCGATCGCAAGCAGAGTGCCGTAAATGAACGGTGCGTTCATCAGTGAGGATTTCAGAGGGCAAGTCCCAGCTTTTAACTAGATCGCGCGGGACTTGAATTTTAACTTGAGGCTCTAGTTCGGAGTCTTTGAGAATGGCGCGGCAAATTTCCGCAACTTGCTGGGCAGTCAGGCGATTGAGCATAAATCGCGCGACACCTTCACTGGTTTCATCGGTTTGAATCGAGCGTTTTAAAAAGTCCGCCGCCACCTGCCCAATCAGTTCTATGGTCTGCATTATTTTACCTCCGAAGCAAAGGGATTTTGGACGTAAGCACAAGCATCGGAGAGGCGTTTGAGCAATCCAATACTCGCAAGTCGATGTTCGAGCCGCTCCGCATTTGCTACAAAGTCTTCTCGATCGGCATCGCCGGAGTTAATCAAATCTTCGGCTTGGCGATCGCCAATAACCAATCCGTATTTGTGGTAGAGTTTCGCTAAAAACTCTTGAAACTCTAAGCGAGTTGGTACAGATGCAAGCACTAACGTTTTTAATAAAGAATCTGTAGGGGCGTAACGAGTTCGACGACTACTCCGGCTAGAGGATAAGCCAATTTCGCGCGCCCAACTTCCATGAAATTTGGCAAGGTGCTGTTGGTGTCGCTTAAGTGCCTGTTCGCATAGGGAATTTAGCAAAGCTTCTGGCGAACCCGATCCATCTGATTCTTCTTTGGCAGACCAAGCAAAGCGCTTTTGTAGCAAATCAATGGCATCCTCCATTGGGTTAGGAGAAATCAGGCTTGCTTGCCATTCTGGTGAATCAACGGTACTGCGGATATGATGCTCGATCGCCCGTTGGGGCAGACTATTATTTTTCTGATACTCGTCAGATGCTAATTCACGCACTGTAGTTTTTTTAGGCGCGACGATCTCTAATACAAAACGTGGCGGAGCAGATTCACCTAGCGTCATCTTGGCGCGGGTTAGCAAGTAAATAATCAGATGCAGCCCAGTAATCGTGACTACATGGGGCAACGCATCGTAATTAGGAAGGTCGCAGCCTAAAATACTTAGCCAATCCTCTGCTAATCGCTCGTACTCTGGCAGTTGAGCATGAGGGAGGTAAGGTGGGCTACCGCTTACCCTAATATCTTCTCGATCTTTAGGAGACTGAAGAGCGAGGACTAGATGATTCCATTTAGAGCCTCTATAATCCTTTGAATAGTTGCGAGTAATGATTCTTGTGTTCTCTAAACGAGCGAAAATTTCTTCGCCTCGACCGCTACGGCAAAGCATAAGATAGAGGAGTTCGCCAGTTCTGCCAAAGAAGCGACGGTCATTGGTGGCTCCATGTTCAGTAACCCGTAAGTCTTCGTAGAGGCAATCGGAACCGTAAGGAAAAACAAACTTTGAACTCCAACGCTTGTTGCTGTCGCCCTCAATGGCGCTTGATTGTAAGAATTTGACGAGTTCTGCAAAATCTTTGAAAGATGCAAATCTAGATTTAAGATAATTAAAGTCTGGTGAAGTCAGTCCGCCAACATTGCTGGCGATTTTTTCCATCCACATTTGCCACCGTTCGTTATCATCCAAAGACTCCGCAGCAACCGCTTCAATATGAGGGTTATTAAATAGAATATTACGGAGGTAAAGGCGTTTATAGATTTTATATTCAAGAGTGTTAAACTCGCTCTCCACAAACGCTCGACCGCTACTTGCCTCCGATTGAGTAATGCAAAGCATCTCTAGAATGCAGAGCCAGGGGGTTTGCTCATCGTATAACCGATGTCCCCAAATAGATTCGTCAACCCACATATTGAGTTGAGATTGTTCGACTTGCTGAGGGCGCGGTAAGATTTCAAGCACAAAAGTAAACCTCCAAAGAACGTCCGCTTGCAATTCCAGCGTTACTAACTTCCAAGAGCCGAATATTCATGGCTTCTTCTGCATCCTCATTCTCAGTCTCTAACGATTGCCTAATTGCTAGTTGCTTAAATACTTGGGTTTTGAAAGCAAGAACATCTTCATAGCACTCTTGTGAGAAGCTGCTTGGAAGGACACCTTCGGCGACTCTGCTTAAATATTCATACCGAGTCAGCGTCAGGTTAAAACTAATCGGCTCACCACCGGAAGCAAGATGAACGACTAAACTCGGTCTTTTGCCGTTTTTATCCAACTCCACTGAAACGCTCTCACCCCGCTTTCGAGCTACAGATATTGATTCTTCATAAACGCGACTAATTCTTGCTTGGGAATAGCTTCCTGAAGTTGCCAAAATCAGTTCGTCTTGATTACTAACCAACAAACCTGTAAAGATGCGATTCAATCCCCTCACTAGACGTGAAGCAATTGGCTTAGAAATCTTTTTACCCGCTTGTAAAACTCTACAAAGGTCATTTAGGTATTCTCCAGCGTAGTGAAAGACTGTAAGGTCCCAGAGCTTCATGTCTTTTGTGCGATCTCCCGCAATGGTAAAAAATAAACGCTGCCGTTGAGCTTGCAGAACACCAAGGAATTCTTCTCGCCCCTTGGCTGCGTCTCCTTCTAAATAAGAGCGTTGCTGGGCTTGATAATTAAGGTCTGCTCCGTAAAAAGAATCAGCCAGCACTAACTCTTCGTAAAGTGGTTGTATTTCTGGATCGTCTGCCCCAAAAATTAGGATGTTGTCAATCTGATTGCTAGTTTCTGCTCCAATCCCAAATCCGCGCAATACTTTAAAAACCTCTGTTGATTCGCGCCGACGCTCAGGCAAATTTTCGCCAAAAATATTTCGGTAAAGGCTGGCAAGGGAGGTAGTTTTGGCATAAACTACCCCAGGAATCTGCCGACAGTTCAATAACTTATCTTTCGCCTCTGGATGACCCAGCAGAGTATTGGCAACTAACAAAAGTAACTGGCGAACTGGCAGATGCGTTTGGTTTAACTCACAGAGTTCTAAAAGGTCAGTCAGTCGCGCTCTCGTGGTTCGGTTGGCTTCTGTTCCTTCTAAACGCTGCTTGTTTTGCCAAATTGGACATCCCTGGTTTTGATAGGCACACTGGTCGCACGTTCTCCACCCTGGATGATTGAGGACTGCATCTAAAATGCGTGTAAATAAGACGGCAGCACTCTGGCGGCTGAGATTGTAGAGCTTCATTTGAAAGCCATCTTTTTCGCGTAAGTCGCCAACTAAAAGGTCCTCAATTGCTTGTCTTACTGCCTCAAATTTCTCGGTCTGCGCTGTTTCTGCCCATGCCTCCACCAGTTGACCATCGTTGGCAGCAATTAGATAAAGGGTGGCAGTGTCTTCTCCGGTGATGGCAGTTGCAATTTTGGGTAAGAGACTGCGCTTTTCCTCTAGGGTCAATTCACTCAAATCTTTGACGACTACGAGCTGGCGCTCGCCCAATGCTAACTGATGAATTTTTATATCCTGCTGCCAATCTTCTACAGAACCGCCAAAATACTCCCAGATTTCTCGACAGTAGTAAGTCTTGCCATCCCCGGCAGTTCCCGTCAAAATGACCGATTTAGGGCTTATTGAGCGAAAGTTGTCAAGCAGTTCGTTCAGGTATTCAGTCTCAAAGGCGATCGGTGCCATTTTCTTCCGCCGCAGCGTCCTTTGGATTACCTCGTCATACATATTGTCATTACGAGGAATCGGCCCATAATGGCGTAAGAAACCGATCCAATCAGACTGAGAGCAAGGTAAAGGTTGAGGAGTCATAAAACTCAGAAGTTACGAATTTTCCTGTTGAGCCTAGTGCCGCAGGGGAAAGAATGCTGATACAGTCTCTCAACTTTCTGCTGTCACTTTTCCTATCATTCCCAAATAACTCTTTGCTGCACCACGTAAAAGTAGTTATTTGTAAAGATTTATAAGAATTTTGATTATATTAATTGCAAAGTTCTTGACTAGAGGCTAAATCTGCACCCAACACTTACTTTCCTACCGCTACAAATAGCACGTTAAACAGGGCATAGTATCATCTTCATCGTCTAACACCTTATCTAGCGCATTTGCTAAGGGCTGATTGGGCTTTTCTTTTGCTTGTCGAGTCATTGCCTTATTGTGTTCAGTAATAATTTGCTCCTTGCGTTCTATTAGTTCCAACAGTGTTTCGCCCTGTGTCCAAGTGTAAGTTCTACCGTCCCGGTGATTCTGCTCGTAAGCAACAGCTTTTTGAAATAGGTCAGGATGCTCTTGCGCCAACATTACCCACTCATACTTGCGCTGGAAGAAGCAAAAATAGCAGCCTGACCGAGAGCGCCAACGATAGTAATCGGGCAACCCAATACCACTTTCTTCAAGAATACGCAGAATGTCTGCCTTAACCAGTCCGTGTTCTTTAAAAGGGTACTCTGGCGTGATAGTCGTTTTGGTTGATATGTAGCCATCCCTCTGTTCGTCAGCCCGAATAGCAACGTAACTAATGACCTCATCATCACCTACCCACTTTTCTAGGGGAATAATTTTCATCTGTTTTGTACACCAACGCATCTGCGGTGAAGGTAAGAACCCGCCGTAAACATCAAGCCAGTGGTCAAACCCACGCGCTGCTTCAAGGTAATTGATTTTGATGCCTAAACGCGCTTTAATTCGCTCTAGGTAGTCGTAAGTTTCTTGCAGTTCCTTGTGGGTATCGCAGAAAAAATACTCTATTTCTAGTTCTGGGTAGTTTTGACGCATGAAGATAGCCAAGGCTGTACTATCTTTTCCCCCCGATAGACCGAGAATGTGTCTAACCAATTTCTTGTTCATCCTTTCGATTTTGAGGCTTTGCTTGCATTTGACTAAGCTTATCTTGAGATCCTAACCTCAAAATCCTTTCCGTCAGCTTGGCAACGACAGCTTGCTGTAATTGCAAATTGTCGTGTTTATTTAGTATTCCCAAAACTTCTTCAACTACACCATCAATTAGATCGTTGCGCTCATGATCAAACCAAATCAAAGAGTGAATTTCCTGCCCATCTGGGCGCGTTATGGTGATTTTTCGTGCATCAAATCCATCACCTGTCCGGGTTTCCGCATCTTTCTGTAAAGCCTCTAAATTTTTGAACCGCCTAGCCAAATCCGAAAGTTTAATTTCAAACCCCGTGACATCCTCATCTGTCCAAGATTCAGCAGGTTTATCTGCAACAATCATTACCAGTGCTTCTAACCACTCTTTATCTGCTACGGTTTCATCCGCCGCCGCTTGGACGAAACTCTTAAGACGACGTTCCAAACACTGCCCTGACAAATAACTTGCTCTCACCCGTAAATCCTCTCGCAGCTTTTGCTCACCAGTGCGGACGGCAAAGGCATTGTAAAGAAGGGATTGACACTCACTTAGCAAGCGTTCATAGGCGGTTTGAATCTCATGTAGTGCTGAAATGAGTTTCTTTCGTAACGTTTGAGTTGTCGTGCTGCAAGTTTCTTCACTCGCTTGAATTGGTAACAATCCGCAAGCTATGGGCAAAGCTGTAAATAGTAGTTCATCTGGTTCTTGCGCTTGCTGCAATGTCTGTAACACCGCCGTCGCCTGCGGACTGAGCCGCTTAGTTTTAGTTGTGTAAACTGGTAATTTTTTTACGAATTGAAATAATGGCTTTACTACCATTAGCAGCGTGGAGTTTCGTACCTCTGGCGCAATGGTTGCATCCTGTTTGCGAAGAATTGATTCCAGTTCTTTGAAGACTTGCGCCCGCAAGCCTACCACTTCAAAATATTTAATCGCAAAGCGTGAGGGGTCTTTTACCAGTAGTTCAAAATGTTCGGCTCCTAAAACTGCGATAAACGTACCATCCTTGTATACCCCAATATCATCAACATGGTGCAACAAAACTGCCGCTAACAGGAGCGGAATTACGCCATGTTTTACTCCATAGGGAGGCGCTTCTAAAAGCTTGTAGAGATTATCTAAGGTTTGTGGTTTCTCCTTGGCTTGTAAACAAAAATCCTCAATGGTCTGCCAGACAGTCAAAACACCAGATTCTTCTTGAGGTGGATAAAATCCCCAGTCTCCATCGACAATTTGGTGGATTCCTGTCTCACCTAAGACAGAAAAAAACATACTGGTTTCTGGACCATACCCCTGCAACGAGAGTTTTTCTTGCTTTGGATGTTCGAGCATTGCCTCAATTAGTTCTCGTCTTGCCTTAGCACCTTGGCTCGTGAGTGTGCGGCGATTAATTAGCTCATTCCAGAGGATCAAACCCTGGCTATAAACCTCGTCGCATATATCTGATAGCTTGGCATTAAAGTCTGTAATGTGGCTGATGGTGGTTTCTTTCTTTCCACCAATCCAACAGCGACTTTGATTTGCTGCCACATCAAATGCCCAAGAGAGCGTTTCATCTAGCAATTGTTCAGCTTGAACCAAACGATAGCGAACTTCGCTCCTCGCTACCCCATCAGTTTGTAATTCAGAACTGCTCGTTTGAATTTTCTTCAACGCTGCAAATTCTCGCGCTCTAATTTGTAATAAATCGAGTTTAGCCACTTCGACAATAATTAGTGGTTTTCCATCGGCGGTCATAGCTGAAACTTGACTTGGAAACTCCCTATCGACCCAGTAACCCATTAATCCATCGCTATCTGGATAAGAACACTGTAATTTATTCAAATCTTCCAATCCGTCTAGATATCTGCGCTCAAAATAGCGTAACGTCCCGGTTTTATAGCTATGACGTTGAGCTACCATTGGGGTAAGAGGACGAATATCAGATAAAAGCTTGACAAGGGGCGCTCTTTCTTTTTCAAGATAAGCTGTCAGTTCTACATCAA
Organism: Chlorogloea sp. CCALA 695; assembly: GCF_003003885.1. Taxonomy (GTDB): domain Bacteria; phylum Cyanobacteriota; class Cyanobacteriia; order Cyanobacteriales; family Chroococcidiopsidaceae; genus Aliterella. The sequence goes on from NZ_PVWN01000023.1 coordinate 23,328, forward strand.
CGTTGAAATCAGATCCCTGCCAAATTCGCAACTCATCTAACTGCCGCCTTGAAGTAACAACACCCTTTTGTAAAAGACTCTCAACTACCTGCTCCCAATGTTTGCTACTGCTATCCGTAGCGCGATCGCACAAGGCTAGTTTGACTAAAGAGCGCGTTGCTCTTAATGACCCTGTAGTCGTCACCAAGTTTAGGATGCCAATCGTCTTTAAAACTTTCAGACTCTCTACATCTTGTCGCTGGGCATCAGCAATTAAATTTTGAATTTCTACCCAGCGTGAATGATTGGGTCTTGAAGCTAAACCCATCCCCACTGCTTCAATAAAATAATCATAAACTCGCTCTAACTTCAGTGTGGGCAAAATATCTCCCTCAACAGCAGTTTGCTCCAGATAATTGCGAAACGAATAGGGTTCGTAACTTGTTAAAAATGTAAACAGAGAGCGATCGTTTTGAGCATAGCGACTACATAACAAAGGCAGCACTAACGCGGATATTGGATGCAACGGGTAAGCCGCCGCCAGAACAGAGGCAGTAATATTATCTGTAACCTCACTTGGTAAATGTTCAAACCACTTTTCTGCTTGGTTATTAATCGTACAAAGAATTTTTTCTGCTCCAGTAGAATCAATTGCTTGCCCAATTAATCGGATCATCTGAGCCGGAGAATCTTTAAAAGAAATATCCTCAAATCTGCCCTGAATTTTTGCCCATTCACTTTTTTGTACGGAAGCCAATCTTTCCCCGTAGTCAGCGAACGATTGGTGTAATAAACCAAAAAGATAAACTTGAATGTTTTTACTTTGGGGTAGTTCGGCTAATTGCTGGAATAGATATAAATCTTCAGCCCCCTGACTTTGAACCGCAAATTCAAGATTTTTACCAAGTTCGTCAATAATTAACAGCACGCTTGTCTCGGAAATAGTTGCTATTTCTTGCACTAATTTAAGAATGCGGCGGCTGTCTATAGTTGCTCCGTTTGTAATATCTCCGTTTAGGTCTACAAGCAAACGATGAACGCTCAATTTCGACCGTTGCTGCGGTGTCCAAAACAGTTCGGCTCCTCTATACAGCGCTCTAATAATCGTATTACTCAAGGGTTCTCGCCCAGCCGTAGCCACTGCTCGAAATAAACCTTGACTTGGCAACTTTTCCTTTAATGCTAAATAATCAGCACTATCAGTACCAAAGGCGGTTGCCGCAATCTCTAACGCTTTGGAACGCATCGGACTACTTTGAGGCGCACACAAAGATGCTAAAAAATGGGCGAAAGCAGATTTCCCCGTGCCGTAAACGCTCGTCAACGTCCAAGCTCTATGGTTAGAGACTCCAGTTAATCCGGCTATTATTCGTTTAGTGGCATCAAGACTTCGCTCTGTGGGAATGTAACCAACTATTGCCTCAATTTTTTCCAAATCCCGTTCTAGGTTAATGGAACGAGAATAGCGACGATTAAGACTGAAATACTGAGATAGCGACTTATTCATTTTTTGCCCTACTTCGTCTGCCCCTGTAGTAATTATCTAAAATATCTCTTGCCAGTATTTCTGGTTCAGACGTAAAGGAAAATTGAATTAAACCAGCCGAGTCAGAAAGAGCAATTTCTTGAGTTTGCTTTGCTACCTGTTCGATGGCATCGCAGACGGCGCTTTCCGAAAGTTTAAATGCCATACCAGGGCTACCGATATCGTAAAGCAGGCGAGATATAGAGATTGTTCTTTGTTGTTTACCCACAGAACTAGCATATTCAAGGGCAGCTGCGACAACAATCTGTGCAGGTAAATTCCTTTTAACACCGACGCGAAATGTGTAATGTCTAGCATCTCCGGCTGTATGGAGTAACCCCATCAGAGCAAAAGGACAATCTATACTATCCTCGCTCTTGCCAGCCATTGCAAGGGTTCCTTGTTCAACATACATACGCAAAATTAGGGTGACATCTTTTTTGACGGAAGCGTCCACAATGCGAGGGGCAATACTATCTCTGTAGTTGCACAGGGCATTGAATAATTCATCGAGTGAAAATTCTACAGAGTGAAAGACGTTAAATGTATAGTACCAGGCTGCTGCATTGCAACTTGGTTTAAGTAAATTCCAATGCAAAAGCCACAAGGATGCGGGGTCTTCTAAAAACGGGTCCCAGCCTTCTTCTCCTAATAAGTTTTGTCCAAAATCCGTTGGACTATCCTCTTTTAAAATTTTGAACGTATTACACCAATAACGAATGGAATTGACCATGTTCTTGCCCACGCCTAGGCGCACGGGCGCATCTTCTTGTAAAAAAATGCTGGCATCTCGACTAGCGGCATCAAAACCTTTTTTGAGCCAACCAAAGCGGGGATGAAATGTCTCATGGCGAGCAAAAACGGGATTGACCTGATTTGCCCCTTTAATATCTAGAGCGAGGCTCATTTGTCTTAGCATGAAGAAATGGAGTTTAGTTTGTAAGCAGAAGCGCGTATTGTAAAAATAACTCAGTAATTAATATTAAGTCAGATTCGTTCTTCCAAAACTGCTTTTGCCTTACGTACTGTATTAACTGACACCTCTGCATACTTAGCCTCCTGCCGCAAAGAGAATTCTCGCTTTTTATGCAAAAGTTACAAACCGCTATACTCTGCCTAGCGCTTGGGTCGCCATTGCAGTTGCTCCTGTAAACGCAAGAAAAAGAAACGCGCTATTTTTACCGCCTCTTGGTATTCTGCTTCATTAGTATGCTCTGACCAACCTCGCTTTGTCTGCTCTTTGATAAACCCAGATAGGTTGTGTTGCAAAAAATAACTGAGTCGCAATAGTCCTCAGTTATTGACAGCTACATTCCACATATAGGTCTTAAAAAATAAGTAAACACTAAATATAGAATATAATTGTCAACTATTACAACCTATTGACAACAAGAAAGTTTTGCAACACAACTCAGGGTACAGTCCATACCAGTGTTTCAGAAGATAGATCGCCTCCTCGCTATACCAATCCCACATTGTTTTGACGCACTACCTAAAATTTGTTAAAGCTATACGGTTACTAAAAACAGCTTTTAAAAAGCAGAAATACTATTACCAATTAAAAGCTGTTTTGGAAGAACTGTGAGTATGACAAGTTGTTAATACAGTTGCTACCCGTCAAGTATTGTAGTTTTCCAGTGAAATTACCTACTCATAAACTTGATTTTACTGTTATCACTGACTGATAGGCAGGGATAATGAAACTTAAAATATTCTTCTATTTGTTATGAAATTTGCCAAGCATATTGGTTTAGGAAAAACAGTATCTGCGGAGGACGCAAGCTACAAGGATTTTTACGGTATTTTTCTTTGTCCTGAGTGTAAAGAAACATTAACGCTTATGTTGTGATGCTCTGCCCGTAGAACATAGCTGATACTGCTATACGTTATCTTCAGCAACGGAAGCTCTGACCGTTAAATAACTTAGTATTCGACACCCTTTATGACAGTCTGGTTGCAATTAACTTCAGTTCGATACTACTTTAGACACATTTGAGGACGATCTATTAATTCTTCACAAAATCTTCACCTAGTTTTTTTATACTTGCATTCAAGTCGAACTAATCAGGAGCTTCTGCTCTAAAAGTCTAGGAACTCTTAATTTAGCTGGAATTGCTTAAGAAAAGCTTAGTAAAAATTATTCCAAGCAGCAGTACAAGGAACTGTTATCTATATTATCAAAAATCTTAATCGGCACTCATTAGGTGAACATCAGTAAAAATTAGTCTTGGTTTGATAAGTCTGTAAAGAGTTTTCCTTTAAGTTCTGTTATTGATGATTTCTCCAACTATATTTGCTATTTTCATCCGAAAAAAAAACCGCATTAACTGTTCATAATGGGAACAACTAATGGCGATAAACAGTAGCACTACTACTGTTTATTTAGCGTTTCCTAAACCTAGAATAAGGCGATCACACTTTAAAACTTTTATCTATAGTATAGTATGGCAGTATTTAATTAGTTCGCGTCCAATTTCAATACACGAGCGGTTTTTTATACTGTAATTACGCTTGATTGATTAATAACCTGAACGAAATTTGGAGTAAACAGGAAAGTTTGTTTGCCAATTAATTGACTATGACCATTGATGGCATAAGTACCACCAATAATGAAGTCTACTACTCGCTGTGCCTGGTCAAACTCCAATTTACTCAATTTCAAAATTACAATTTTCCATTGGTGCAAAGCCTGAATTGCTGAACAGGCTTCTAAAGAGTCAAGTGGTTCTATAATTACTATCTCAGGAATTTTATTAGTAATTTTATGTAGTTCGAGCAGATTGTTTTGATACATACTAAGTCCTTATTTTAAAGTATTTTTAAAACATATTTATTTGCTAGCCATCAATTCTCTAAGTTTTATTTAAAAATATAATACTTAAAAATAAAAATATAATTGTATAGAAGCAGTTAAATAATCAAGGTTAGCCCATTTTATTCTTAAACAATTATTTTAAAAGCGCTACCGTAAAAATACTGAATGATTGCAAGCGTTTAATACTGCAAACTCGTAACTACACGGGAGATGAGTAAATATTAAATGAATATTAGGTTAATAGACTTTTAAGAAAGATAAAAGAGAGGATTAAAATATTCAACTAAGTTAGACAATTTTAAAGGATTTCTTAAAAAAGAATAGGAGAAGCAATTGCAAATAGCAGTACACCTTAGATGATTGTCCCTGGTGACGATAATATACTTTAATACTGCTACTCCAAGACAACGGAAAAATCAATCAGGAGATTGCTTTCCGTTTAGAAACTGGGTATTCTCGACAGTAACAAGATTCGCAACTTATTTACTAGACCTTCAACGCGATTGCAGAGATATTGCGTTGCTGGTGCGGATCTAAACCCGGTTTGCTAAGACCTCTACAATAATATTGAAACTGCTAAATAGCTCCTGCTTAATAATTGCTTCTATTTCTATTCTAAGTACAGGCTAATTAAAGTCTTTTGAGTGTCACGATCAAGATACATAGACTTTGACTATAAATGCCGCCTTCTCCTACTTTTACCTAATAGCCTTGGACAGAGACTTACAGCGAAAATCGTGGAGTGAGAAAGAAGGAATTTGTGCCTCCAAGCCCCGTTGCCGTAAAATATCCAATACCGCCTGGTCGGTCATTCTTCAATGTTCAACTTTGCCCCCCTTGCGCGTGGGATAAAATAACGCCCCAGGTTCTTCTCCCCGCCAAATCAACCAGTCCATCAGCGCCGCCGTCGCTCCATCATCTAAGTAAGTCGTCCGATCTTTATCACCTTTACCCGATCGCACCGTCAAACAATTATCAACCATATTCCAGTCAGACGAATCTATTGCTACTATCTCAGAACGCCGTAAACCAGCCGCATACAGCACTGCAATTAACGCTGCATCGCGGCTGCCCTTTACTGACGAGTCCTGGGCGCAAACATGAAATAAAGCCTGTACTTCTCCTATGCTCAAAGCCCTACCCTTCAATAACCTTTGCCCTGTTTTACGTTCAATGGTGATTGCACGGTGATAGTCCTCCGCCGACATTTGCCCCAGCTTCCACGCTTCTTCCAACACTCGACTTAGTGCAGCCATCATTTTGTTGGCATTGCTAAATGCGTATTTTTCGCTCAATTGCGTGTAAATAGCTTGAGTGTGCTGATACCTGAAAATGCCCAAGGGAAGCTGATTGCATCAAATTTCCCAGCGCTGACAATTTTGGCGATAGTTTCTAGCGCTCCTCGCATTGTCCGCCGTGACGAAGAACTTAACTGGGATAAATAAACCGACACTGGATTGAGACAAGCTTCTTCAATCGGAGACTTCGCGGCGGTTCGCTCAAGGGCGATTGCATTCGGAATAATATCTACAGCGACAATTTGCGTTATTTTTTCGTTCAAAACAGCCAATTCCTAAAATACGTCTTTATTCTACCATAGCCATTGAGATGATGATTTCTCATAACCTATTTTATAACAAAATACTCTAGCGAAACTCTAACGACAAGCAGTAGGGTACACTAAGACTTAATTGCTTTTTTGGTGACTTGTATGGGCTTGAGCAAAACCGCGATGGTATTTAGTGGAGGTAAACTTGACCATATCCAAAATTCTCGTTATTCCCACATTCAACCGCTAACAGTTCGTCAATATTTGGAGCAAACTGATTTGAAAGTGTGATCGCGCCACAAACACTAAAACAAAGTTCCATCGGTAAACATTACTCAGGAAAAAAACTATGACTGCGGAAGAACAAAGACTGGCAGCAGACCGTGATCGTACTGCTCACTGGAAACGCTGGGGACCTTACTTAAGCGAACGCCAATGGGGAACTGTCAGGGAAGATTACAGTCCTGACGGTGCAGCTTGGGACTACTTTCCTCACGAGCAAGCTCGTTCCCGTGCTTACCGTTGGGGAGAAGATGGCATTGCTGGTATCTCTGACAATCACCAAAGATTGTGTTTTGCTCTAGCGCTTTGGAATGGTGAAGATCCAATCCTCAAAGAAAGGATGTTTGGTTTAACAGGAAATGAAGGCAATCATGGAGAAGATGTTAAAGAATACTACTTTTATTTAGACAATACCCCTACGCATTCTTACATGAAATGTCTTTATAAATATCCCCAAGAAGCTTTTCCCTACACTCAATTAGTTACAGAGAATAATCAGCGCGATCGCAGTAGTCCAGAGTTTGAATTAATTGACACAGGTGTGTTTGACAATGACCGTTACTTTGATGTTTTTGTTGAATATGCCAAGAATTCACCGGATGATATTCTAATTCAAATCAGCATCGTCAACCGAGGCTCTGAAGAAAAAACCCTGCACTTATTACCGACACTCTGGTTTCGTAATTACTGGTCTTGGAGCAATGAACATGACAAACCTTTGCTCAAAGTTATCAAATCTGATCATGACTTCAGCGTCATAGAAGCATCTCATTCCACTCTAGGCGAACGATGGCTATATTGCGATGCTGCAACTCAACTGCTGTTTACAGAAAATGAAACCAACAATGAAAAATTATTTGGAGTAAGTAATGCTTCACCTTATGTCAAAGATGGAATTAATAATTATTTAGTTCATGAGCAAAAAGAAGCAGTTAATCTTAATCAAACTGGAACTAAAGCTTCAGCCCATTATCAATTAAATGTTGGTGCAGGCGAAACTAAAACAGTCCGGTTGCGACTGAGTGAATTATCAAATTTAGCTCAACCATTCGATACTGATTTTGACACAATTTGGCTTCATCGCATTAAAGAAGCTGACGAGTTCTATCAGCGCATCTCTCCTTTTGAGTTGTCAGCAGACAAGCGCAATATACAGCGACAAGCATTTGCTGGAATGTTGTGGAGTAAGCAATTTTATTACTATGTCGTAGAAGATTGGTTAAAAGGCGATCTTAATAGCCCACTGCCGCCTAATTCGCGTTCCAATGGTAGGAACCGAGAATGGATTCACCTGTTTAATGACGACATTTTATCGATGCCAGATAAATGGGAATATCCCTGGTTTGCAACTTGGGATTTAGCTTTCCATGTAATTACGTTAGCTATGATTGACCCAGACTTCGCCAAGCGTCAACTAAGTCGCTTAACGCGAGAATGGTATATGCATCCCAACGGTCAATTACCATCTTACGAATGGGCTTTTAGTGATGTTAATCCACCCGTCCATGCTTGGGCAACTTGGCAAGTGTATCAGATTGAGCAACAAATGTATGGACGTATAGACAAGCAATTTTTGGAACGGGTATTTCAAAAGTTGCTACTTAACTTTACTTGGTGGGTTAACCGTAAGGATACTGAAGGCAAAAATATCTTTCAGGGCGGCTTTCTAGGCATGGATAATATAGGTGTTTTCGACCGTAGTGCTGAACTGCCAACGGGTGGAAATCTCGAACAAGCAGATAGCACAAGTTGGATGGCTATGTATTCTCTAGATATGCTGACAATGGCTCTGGAATTAGCCAAAGAAAATTCAACTTACGAAGACATTGCTAGTAAGTTTTTTGAGCATTTTCTCCGAATTGCCAATGCAATGGACGGTCTTGGTCAGCAAGAAATAGCTCTGTGGGATGACGCAGATAACTTTTACTATGATGCACTGCATTCCCCCGATGGTCATCAATACCCCATGAAAGTTCGGAGCCTCGTGGGGCTGATTCCCCTGTTTGCTGTCGCAAATTTGGAACCAGAAACTTTAGAGCAGCTTTCAGGCTTTAAAAAGCGGACGCAATGGTTTCTTGATAATCGCCACGACCTTACACAAAAAATCGCTTGCGTTCAGACCCCAGGAATTGGTGAGCGGCGACTTTTGGCAATTTGCTTTAAACCACCAGGGGGAAGCGAAGAGCAAAATAAACTCCGTCATATTCTACACAAAATGCTAGATGAAAAAGAGTTTCTTAGCCCCTACGGTATTCGCTCTGTTTCTAAAGTTCATGCTGAAAATCCGTACATTTTTAAAACTAATGGCAAACAGTACCGAGTGGATTATGAATCGGCTGAGTCTAGCACCGAAATGTTTGGCGGCAATTCCAACTGGCGTGGGCCGATTTGGTTTCCTATAAATTATCTACTCATCGAATCCCTGCAAAAGTTTTATCACTACTTGGGTGATGATTTCAAAGTAGAATGTCCAACTAGTTCTGGTCAAATGATGACACTTAAAGAAGTAGCAACAGAATTGTCACAAAGACTAATGGGGATTTTCTTACAAGATTCTTGTGGACAGCGACCTTTCAACAGGAGAACAGACAAGTTTCAAACTGACCCAAATTGGCGCAACCTAATTCTTTTTAATGAATATTTTAACGGTGATAATGGCGCTGGTTTGGGAGCTAGTCATCAAACTGGCTGGACTGGTTTAGTAGCAAAACTGATCCACCAGTGTGGAGAATACGATAATCAAGATAAGTTGGCTAAATTTACTGATAAAGATACCTAATCTTTAGGGTATGCTTGAGCAGAATTGTCAGACATAAATACTTGGTTTAACGGGGTGACCTTAGTCAACTGTTTGAAACATGAGTACACCCAAGAAGAAAAAGCGGGAAGCAATTTATGCGATCGGCTAACTAATTTTCATTATGATGCCGCCGTAGTGGCAATATCCTGCATCAATCAAGCTAGCGATCTCACTATCCGATCGGTTTACCCAAAGGTGTAATCCTTAACCCAAGCAGCATTTTTGAAGAGTTTAGAATTAATAGATTAAGTTTGGAGTCGCTTACATGAGTTTGAGCAAAACGAAATTTAGCTTGCAAGAGTTTTTAGTAATGCCCATTAGTGGCGATCGCTCTGAATTAGTTAATGGAGAAATTATTACTAAAGTGTCACCATCAAGTCCTCATAGCCGCGCTCAAAAACGCTTGCTTATCCTCCTCAATGATTGGTGCGAACAGACGAATCTTGGTGAGGTCAACCCCGAATGGACTATTACTTTAAAACGTAATGGTGTTGATTGGGCCCCCGTTCCTGACCTCACGTACATTTCCATGAGTCGAATTCCAACGGATTGGGATGGACAAGGTACTTGTCCAGGGATTCCAGAATTAGTTGTCGAAATTATTTCTCCCGGTCAGTCTTTTGGCGAAATGACAAGTAAAGCGACGAGTTATCTACTAGCTGGCATTGATCGGGTTTGGGTAGTAGACAATCAAGCCCAGTCTGTTACCGTTTTTGGCAATAGTGAGTTTCCTCAAACTTTTTGGATTAACGACATAATTTCCGATGAGCTATTGCCAGAACTGGTGGTCGCCGTTGCCGATATATTTAATGGACAACGGAGTGCCAATGCCAGCCAAAGCCAGTGACAAGTGCAGGCAGTGCAGTAAGCTTTCAGTAAAAAGTGCGATCTCGCTTCATGGAACCGAGGGTGATGGCTGCTGGGCAGGAGAGCCTTGCCACAAGCGCCGTACCTATTATAAAAAGCGCGATTTATACAATCGTAATCGTCGCCTTAAGTATCACGGGGACAAGGAATCTGCGGCGCAATTAGAATCAATTAGTATTCCAACGGTTCCGGCGGTTATTGTCTATTTCTACCGCCAGCGTAAGGATGAGCCGCTTCACGCTTTGGCTGTGGAATTGTGGGTAGGACAGCAGAAGAAAGCTACGCGCGAACCTGTCCACACGTTAGGCTGGAAGGAAGCCAATGTCCGGGAATATATCAAAAGTGCGATCACTTCTTTTTCCCAGCAGTACGAAGTAACCATTAACGGCATTGCAGCTACGGTTGAATTAAATCCTCAACTCTGCCCCCTTGCTCCTTGCCCTTTGAAGCTTGGAGAGCAAAGTCAGTGACTCCGAGCTATAAGCAGCTAGAACTGGATTTATGGGGCGACCTTAAAACCGCGCTTAAGACCCCAGAATCCGCCGATATGCAATTGCTTTGGCATTCCTTAGATCAGGCAATCGCTCACTCTGGTAGCAATGAGCAGTTATTAGTGGCTGGAGATGCGATTACTCAGATTGTCGAAGTTTACGTTAAACGCGCTAAGTGTATTTTAGATAGTTTGGAAGTGAACGATGATAGCAGCGAAGGTCCTGTTTTAGATGAGGATTTTTTATCAGGTTTAATGCGCCACTCGATGTCGCTTGATTTGTCAGACTTGATGGAGGAATTCACTTTTGATGTTGAATTAAGTCCCGCCCCTGTAGGTTCGGTGGTATCGGTATTAGATCGCAAAGAAGCTAAGGCAATCGCTCGAAAAGCTAGGGCTGCCATGAGGAAAGCTTTGCAGGAGTTGGCGGAAAAAGAGAATATCCCCAAGTGGCAGCAGGCGATCGCTCACTGGATACAGCAGCACCAAGGTGAAAAGGTCTCTCTGTGGCAACTACAGCAAGCGCTGGGTATGCCTCTAGTGGAGGTTTGGCTGGGGCTGCTGCATTCCCCTACGCCCTATCAGTGGGATGGTCAGGGCGAGTTTTACAGAGAGGCGCGGGATTTTTGGATTAGTAACTGATAGCGATACCCCGATCTAAGCCCCAGCGAACCCCGTTTCTGTATCTAAGGTTATAAGTTTGTTTAATGGGTGAGCTATTAATGCGATATTAAATTGAAAAATCAATTTTGAAACAAACTTATGGCAACCGAGCAAGAGCTTCAATCTCTTTTTGATACCTTAGATGGCGACAAAGATGGCAAAGTGTCCATTAATGAGCTTTTTTTAAGTCCTGGCTTAAGTGCCGTCATCTCATCAGAAACAGGTATCAGTAGCCCCCAGGAGCTACTATCACGGTATGCTTCAGGCTCAGACGGTAGTATCACCTTTGAAGAATTAAAGCAAGCAGTTAAAAATGCAGATAATTTAACCTAGCAGTCAAAAAACCAAATACCCAGTACCTAAAATCCCTCTCTAGCCCATGCCTTGAGGGATTTAAAATTTCTCTGTTGCAACTACAGCAAGCGCTGGGTATGCCACTGGTCGAGGTTTGGTTAGGGCTATTACATTCACCCACGCCTTATCAGTGGGAGGGGCAAAGGGAGTTTTATCGAGCAGCGCAAGATATGTAGGTTTACGTTTAGGGCGCAATCGCTTTGCGGCTGATCTGTTCAGCAGAGGACAATTGAAGAAAACTTGCTCCAATTTGAGCAAGCTATACTAAAGAATCCTCTAGCAGAACTGGATATAGATTACTTCGCCAAGCATACTCTGCTGGATAATTGTTATTTACGTACTCAAGCCAATAGAGGATTTCATCGCCGCCAGCTTCTATCTCATTGATTGAGGCTTTGCGGACAATTTTTGCTTCAGCCCCCTAGGGATAGCTATCGCCCATACAAACAGATGTCCCGATGGGAATTTCATTTTTGCCTTCAGAGTCGTCACTACTCCAACGATTCATCTTGTTCATAAACAATGAATGGCTCTACTGTGCCAATGTAGCTTAATCTAACTTTTGACACTTCTGCTACATTGACAGCATTACTTGTTTGGTACTCCCTATGTCTCGTACAGGTTTTCTGGTTAAACATACACCACAGGTTCACCAAAGCATCCTTGACTTTTATTTACAAAAGGCTAACAGTTTTCGGGCGTACTTTCCAGCAGGGGAAGAGTTAAGTGGCAGCAGACCAGATTTTTTAGCACTTGAGGGAGTGTTTGCACAACCTTGGTCGGGAATGGTAGGCTGCATCGTTGTTGAAGGCACTTTAACGCCAGCAGTAAGAGCGCTCATCCTTGAACGCGGAAATTTTGATGAAGATGGCTGCTATCATCCTTTGCAATTATGGAGCTATGAGTTAGCCAATGAGACTGAAGTGTTACTGCGTGTCGGAGACTTTTCGGTTTGGACAGTTTTCGCTACGCTTTCTGAGCTAAAAAGCTTGGAAAAACAAAAGATTCCCATCAGTGAATGGCAAGAATTTTCCCTTGAACCTGAAGAAGGAGTGACGCTACTCCCAATTGATGAAAGCGACTTAAGGCAAATCACTCAGGCTATTGAGGAAGCGTTTATTCCTAAACATGAATAACTACAAATTTATCAGGGAGCATAAATTAAGCTATTTTTGTTATAAAGCCTATTTAGCATCTTTTTCTGGATGCAACAGCACTAGGGGCATAAAGTTTCTTTAGAACAACTACAGCAATTGCTGGGTATGCCCCTAGTTGAGGTATGGCTAGGGCTGCTACATTCGCCTACGCCTTATCAGTGTGATGGCACGGGGGAGTTTTATCGGGAGACACGGAATTTTTGGATTAGTAATTAGACTTCTTGCCAGAGGTTTACTGCTTAGTACAGCTAGTGCATGATATTACCAAGCAAAAGACTTCAGAGGCTATTAGCAGTGCGCTCAAAATTGCCCTGCTTGAAGTATGATAATCCTGACTTTAAAAAATTATCAGGAGTAAAAAAATCCAACTCTATCGAGCAGTTGCGACCGATGAACGGCTGGATATATATTTCTGGAGAAAATTTTGTACTACTCCAAAATCAATGGTGGGTAAATGGTTCGCTGAAACGGCTCTTGATGTAGCGCAGTGGGGAAGACTTTTTTATCAATGGGGCGGAACACCTTTTTATGTTATCAAAGTTGATGTTCCCGACTGGGTTACAGCACAAATGTTTAGAGTTGCCAATTTAGATAACATTGGTACTGCTCGGTGGGCAAGTGAAGGAGACTTGCTCGATCTGCTCAATTCTACAAATAATGGCATCATAGAGTTAGCAACAATCGCGCTCTAATAACTTGTGGTCACTCAACTAATAGCAACAGCGAGAATACATTGGCTAGACTCGGCTCATGGAGGGCGTTTGGTTCTACCATCTGATCCTATTTATGCTACTACTGGAAGATTTGCCGAGCGAGAAGATGAGCTTTTTAGTGTGATTGTGCGCTTTTCTCTAATGCAATCTGTAGACAGACAGCTATCCCCAGACTTATCAGGCTTTCTACAATCAAAGCAGGGAGAAGACGAGCCACAACGTTTAAATTTAGATGAAGCTAAAATTGGCTTTTTTGCCCCAGAGTTAGTTAAAAATAAACTGTATCCTGGCGTAAAGCTTTTGCTAACCGAAGGACCTCAAGTAGTAGCAGAGTGTGAGATTAAAAAGGTTTTTCAAACCGACTTGACGGCAATAACAAATAATACTCAGCGTCGAGGATAACCAGAGAATTGCGATCGCCAAATCCGAGCAAGTCAAAGTGTAGTTTTGCTTCTGTACCTGTGGCTATATTGTTGATATCTATAGTAAATGTCATCGGCACTCCTAGGGTGAGGATGTCGTTAGACGTGCTGCCCTTAAAGGTGACACAAGGAATTATTAGATAAGCTGTGCCGTCCTGTTGAATATTAAACAAGGCATTGCTCTTCTCGACTAACTCTAGTTACTCTCAAGCGAGTGTTCACCAATTCTTAACTGTGTTTTACCACGCTCAAGTTGTTGCCATAAAGAATGAATCTTTTGGTATGACTCTTCTGGCGAGAGCTTCCCGGCTGTTTCCAAGTTACAGATGTAGCCCACTGCTGTCGCAAATTCCTGTAAATTAGTATTAAAAACCAAGTTCTCTGGTTTAACTTGACCATAGTAACGGCTGTGCGAGTGTAAGAAGTCAAATTTATTAGCCATAGCTAACTCCCAATTTGTTTCACATTTTCTGATTAAAATTCCATTAAACCGCCTAGAGTTGTGTCACAGGAAGATTAAATACTTTTAAGATTATCATAACCTCCAAACACTTAGATTAAGACTAGGTTAAGTTAAAGTTAATATGTATTGAACGATATAAAATTATTCACACTTGTGCTTAATACAATACTATAGGATTGCTTAAGTTAACTTAATTTAAGCAGCGAGAGATCGCTGCTTTCTACCACTACCCCACCCGGTTCAGGTTACATTGCCATTGCTTCTTTTAAAGGCGTGTTCAAGTGGTCAAGTAGTTATTTCTAATAACAATTGTCTGTCTAACGAGAGGTTTACCAAAGAGCAATCTTAAATATAAAGAAGATAATATCTAGTTGACAGTCGTTAATCGCGACTAGATTTTATGAAGTCAAACAATGGAGATTTACCTAGAGCAACAGTGATAAACAATCAACAGGGTTTAAATAGCTCAGTCTCTAGTCTTAAACAATCTATGGATTCTCCTGGTCGAGGATACAGACAACTGCAAACAATTTTATTACTACCTGGCTCATGACTGAAGATGTATTGAGTCAAGCTAGTGCCTGGGGATTTGATTGTAACTCGGAAGATGATGGAAATTGGCAGATTTTACCCCAACAAAAAAATGAAAGGTGGAAGTTGCAATTAATAGGAGATAGATGGTTGTTGAGTGTCAGTAATGTCCCTCAAATTAGTTTACATCCACATGAAGTAATAGCTTTTTTAGAGCTTCGTCATTATTCCTTAAAACGTAGCACGAGCTAAGACTTTAACTTGTAAGTTTGAATATTTGGCTGCTAGTGCTAACTTTTTTAGGTTATTTAATTTCCTAATTTCCAGCATATTTTCCAGAATAGCAACTTGCCGAGCAATGAATAATGGAATAGCTCTAAAAACTAAGGCAGAACCAGCATTTCAAGCTTTTGTACTCTTAAAACTTGTTTATAAAACCCATTTGACATCTAAGAGGGAGTTGATCTGAGATAGGAGTAAATTAGTACCACTTCGCTCTTAAGACTGTCTCTGGATTTTAGCTATCGTCCGTTTTGCTCGGCTAACGTCTACTAACTATGATTAGCAGATGTAAATTGACTCAAAAAAGGTTCTAAATCTGCTAATGCCACTCAAAACTTCCTAATTTTATGGCGGCTTCGGTAAGTGGCACTTTTTTCCAGTTATTTAGGCTCGACTCCGATATATCCTAAATTACTCGCCGCCGTATTCCGACGGTAGACATCATTGTCAATACCAAGTAAGGTCTTCTTATTTTAAACGAGGACTTTTTATCGGGTTTGATGCACCAGTCGATGTCGATTGATTTATCGGACTTGATAAAAGAATTTACTTTTGAGGTTGAACCCACTGCCGTTAGTGCGGGTTCGGTAGTATTAGTAATAGACCGCAAAGAGGCTAAGGCAATTGCTCGAAAAGCTAGGGCTGCTATGAGAAAGGCTCTGAAGGAGTTGGCAGAACAAGAGAACATTCCTAAGTGGCAGAGTGCGATCACGCTCTGGATTAATCAGCACCAAGGGGAGAAAGTTTCCTTGCAACAACTACAGCAAGCATTGGGTATGCCATTGGTAGAGGTTTGGCTAGGGCTGCTGCATTCGCCTACGCCTTATCAGTGGGACAGGCAAGGGGAGTTTTATCGGGATGCGCGAGATATTTGGATCGGCAATTGATGGAGATACAGTTAGATATACTTAACAAATACTTTGACTTAGTTATCACCTCTGACTTTGATATATGCTTTATCTACTCATATTTCTTTGTATGAGATCCCAAATGCTTTCCATAGCTCGGAGTCGAGGGTAAGTCCACTCATTAGTTATACCAAATTGATAACAAATTTTATAGCGTAATTTTCAGAAATTAAATAAATGACAAATCAAACTTAATCAAATATTAACTCACTTACATTCTCCTCTATCATATTGTTCTGCCTATATGCATAAACAATTGCGACGGATTTTAAAAGGCACAGCTATGTTTAGAAGGAACAAATGGTTTACTTTTGGATTGAGATTTTTGTCTGTCTCTAGCTTATCGCTAATTGTCGCAGCCTGTGATGTTACCCAATCTCAACAGCCAAGTTCTACAAGTAGCAGCCAAAAACCAGTCACATCTTCAACTACCGCACAAACACTAACAATTTATTCAGGACGGGAAGAGAAAATAATAGGTCCCCTAATTGAAAAAGCTAAGAAGGATTTGGCAATGAATATTGAGGTGCGCTATGGCGATTCAACGGAATTAGCGCTCGCATTGATAGAAGAAGGTAACAATAGCCGCGCTGATATATTTTATGCTCAGGATGCTGGCGCTTTGGGAGCTTTAGCTGAAGAAAACCGCACTTTAACTATCCCTGAACAGTTACTAAACAAAGTCGATAAGCAATTTCGCTCTCCTACCGGGCAATGGACTGGTATTTCTGGACGAGTTCGCGTTATTGACTACAATACCAAGCTCGTCAAGCCTAGTGAACTCCCTACCTTGGTCATGCAACTAACAGCACCAAAATGGCGTAATAAAGTTGGTTGGGCAACCACTAATGGTTCTTTCCAATCTTTTGTAACCGCCATGCGAGTGTTGGAGGGCGATCGCAAAACATTGGAGTGGTTGAGGGGAATGAAAGCCAATGGAGTTAAAAACTATAGTAGTAACTCTGCAATTGTTGAAGCCTTGGGTAGGGGAGAAGTTGCCTTGGGGCTAGTTAATAATTATTATCTGTACCGATTTACTAAAACTAATCCTAGCTTCCCTGTGGCTGTCCATCATACGCGGGGTGATGCAGGAGCATTAATGAATTCAGCAGGTGTAGCTGTGTTGAATACAACTGACCAAAAAAGTGATGCAGAAAAGTTTGTTGCCTATATGCTCAGTCCAGAGGTGCAAAAATACTTTACTCAAGAGTTTTACGAATATCCTCTAGTACAAAATATCCCGGCATCACAAGAGCAAGTTTCGCTTGAGCAGCTTAATCCTCCGCAGATTGATCTAAACAAGTTAGCGGATGTGAAAGAGACACTCTCTTTACTTCAAGAGGCGGATGTATTGTAACTAGAAGCAAGGAGCTAACAGCAAGTGACGATATGCAATCTAAAGTTACAAAAACTTATAAGCTACCAGCTACAAAAACTCACAAGCCACCTATGTTCCTCGTGTTGATGGCTACACTTACTGGTGTAGCCATCGCACTGCCATTAACTTATTTGGTTATCTGTACAGTTGCTATTAGTCGGGAACAGCTATGGACTTTAGGATCCCGTCCTCGTACGCTTGTAGTGTTACTCAATAGTGCGGTAATAGCAGTAGCTGCTCCATTATTTTCAGCATTAATTGCTGTACCTCTTGCCTTTTTAACATTACGGACAGATTTGCCGTGGCGGCGTTTTTGGCTAATTGCTACAACTTTACCTCTGGCAATTCCTGATTATGTGGGTTGTTTTGCCCTAATTGCTGCCTTTGGCCCAAAAGGTAGCTTGTTGCAGCTATTGTTAGAACCGTTAGGTGTGCAGGAAATACCAGAAATCTATGGCTGGACTGGCGCGCTTCTAGCAATTACTTTGTTCACCTACCCTTATTTGCTCCTAAGTGTTCAAGCTGGGTTGCAGGGAATTGACCCGGCTCTGGAGGAAGCTGCCCAAGGTTTAGGTTGTAACCAGCGTTCAATATTTTTTCGGATTATTCTGCCGCAGCTACGCCCATCACTCATAGCAGGGGGATTACTAGTATCAATGTATGCTTTGCAAGATTTTAGCGCAATGACACTAATGCGGTTTGATGCGTTCACACGGGTAATTTTTCTACAATACAGGTATACTTTTGACCGCAATCAAGCAGCTGCGTTAGCTTTGATGTTAGTGAGTTTAGTCTTACTACTTCTATGGCTAGAGTATAAAACGCGCTCTCAAGCTACTTATTACAGTCGTAGCAATAAATTCTACCGCTCTCAACCATTAGTCCACTTGGGAGCTTGGAAAGTGCCTGCACTATTATTTTGCTTTACTGTAGTTAGCCTTGGCTTATTCTTACCGTTTGGTGTCACACTGTTTTGGTTAGTGCGAGGACTAACAGGTAATGGGGTAGATGAAATGATATCCTTACACAAGATAATGCAATTAACGTGGCACTCCATCTGGGCGGCAGGACTAGCAGCAACGATTTCAACTCTATGTTCACTGCCAGTCGCAATCCTAGCAGTGCGATTTCCTAGCCGAATCACTACAGCAATCGAGCGTTGTTGTTACATCGGCTTTGGATTGCCAGGACTTGTGGTTGCTCTATCTATAGTATTTTGGGGAGCAAATTACTTACCTTGGTTATATCAAACGCTGCCAATGCTCGTGTTTGCTTATTTAATACTGTTTCTTCCTCAATCTGTAGGATCTGTGCGAAGCTCCCTGCTTCAAGTCAATCCTCAAATCGAAGAAGCTGCTCAGAGTTTAGGCAGAACTCCTTGGCAAACTTTGAGAGAGATTACTTTGCCTTTGGTACACCCAGGAGTAGTGAGTGGAGCAGCTTTAATATTTCTGACAGCGATTAAAGAGTTGCCAGCAACGCTGCTATTGGCTCCAATTGGTTTTAATACACTCTCTGTGCATATTTGGAAAGCCACCGAGAATGTCTCTTACAGTGATGCTGCGGCTGGATCATTCGTCATGCTGGTGATTTCGATTAGCTCAATGTTATTGGTGTTATCTCAAAATAGCATCAAAGAACTAAGTCCAGATGTACAACGCAGTCTTCAACGGGAAGTTGATTAAAGAAAACTTGTTTGTTTTTGTTATCAAATCATTTATAAAAATTATTTATAAATGATTTGATAACCGATTGGTAAATATTAATTTTTTGTAACTCAACTAAAAACCATAGCTTAAAGGAACTAAACTTCATGAACTGGGAAATTTTTTTGGCTAGTTTTACAGGGTCTTTAATTGAATTATTAGAGATTCTGGGAGTAGCTATAGTTGTTGGTAGAGTGACAGGTTGGCGTAACGCCTTAGTTGGCTCAGGCATTGGTATTGGTGTGACTGTAATTGCCGCACTTATCCTAGGCAAAAGCTTAATACTGATTCCTATACAAATTCTTGAGATTATTGCTGGAGCCGTCTTGCTTGCTTTTGGGCAAAAATGGACTCGCTCAGTAGTCAAGTATTATGGTGGCATTCTTAAGCCAAAGGATGATGAAGACGAGCAGTTACAGAAAGAACTGGAACAAGAGGGGATAAAATCAGGTTGGAACTGGTTTGCTGTCGTAGCCACCTTCAAGAGTGCGCTGTTAGAAAGTGTAGAGATTGCAATAGCAATCGTCACTTTGGGGGTTACCGCAGGAAAATGGTATGAAGCCATAGGTGGCACTTCCCTTGCCGCCATTGGGTTGGTCTGCTTCGCATTTCTGTTTAGAGTCCCGCTCAACCAAGTGCCTATCAAGCCAATGAAATTTGTGGCAGCTATGCTCCTGATGGGATTTGGTACTTACTGGCTTGGCGAAGGACTTAATGTTCGCTGGTCAACAGGTAGCTGGACTATTATTTGGTTACCGCTAATCTGGGGTTCATTTATGGCTGGTTGTGCCGCGCTTCTACGCTGGAGAATTATGTTGCAAAAACAGCAAGAAATAATCGGGTAAGGACTTTAAGATTTCTTTTGTTATTCATTGGTTCTCCTTTAGAACAAACAAGTTTAGTCATCATAATTCATTGCCTAGTCTAAAGTTGAAGGTTAAATAAAGAAGAAGGTAACCTAAACTTATCTTCTTCTTAATAAACTCGTGGGATTATCTACTTGAATAAGGCAACAATTTGATTTTTAACGAGAACAAATGCAACCTTTCAAGTATAAAAACTTCAAGCGTAAGCAATATTTCCTCCTAAGTCTGCTCATAACAGCAGGAATAATTGTATTAAGTATTCAATCAATCAGTGCCAGAACTACTAACCCTGTAGGGAACTTTGCCGATAGCGGAGCTTTACTACCCACAGGACAAGTGATTACACCCGCCTCTGCTCCCGGCTCAACTTTTGCGCGTTTAGCTACTGGTTTGCGCTCGGATGGAACCGCCGATGCTGCCGAAGCTGTCTCAACGGCTCTCAGTCCCGATGGTAAAACTTTGCTAGTTTTAACTAGCGGCTACAACCAAAACTTTAAGAATGAAACTACTGGGGCAAACATTACCTACCCAGTTTTAGACCCAGTGACTGGTCTACCTAGCAGTGTAGTAGACTCATCGACGGGTGAGCCGATTACAACCCGCAAAGCCGAATGGGTGTTTGTCTACGATGTTAGTAGCGGTAGCTTAGTCAAACAGCAACAAATTAATATCCCCAATACTTACAACGGTTTGGCTTGGTCGCCAGATAACCAAAACTTCTATGTATCCGGCGGCATAGACGATCGCATATATGTTTATACTCGCCAAACTAATCAGTACGTCCCTCAAGCTCCATTCATTCTACTAGGTCACAACTCCGACCAGACTGCACCCTTCCCTGAGTATGATGGCGGTCTATTAAAAGATACCGAAGCTTCGGCCGCATCAACTGGAGCAGTTGTAGCAGGCGTTGCCGTGAGTCGCGACGGTAAAACCTTAGTGGCAGCAAACTTTGAGAACGATTCAGTTTCCGTAGTTGATACCGCAACGCGCCAAGTCCTTAAAGAAATCAAATTTTTTGTAGCTGGTGGCAAAGTAGCAACAGGGGAATTTCCTTTTGATGTTGCGATTAGAAACACAAATACTGGTGCTGCTGCCAAAGCTTTTGTTAGCAGTCAGCGCGATGATGAAGTGTTAGCTGTTGACTTATCTAGTGGGGCAATTACTCGCATACAGGTAGGCAGTCAACCTAACAAAATATTGCTTTCAGCAGATGAAAGCCGTTTGTATGTAGCAAACGGCAATAGCGACTCCATTTCGGTCATTGACACCAACTTAAATAAAGTGGTGCAAATTATCTCTTTATCCAGACCGCGCGATAAGTACAAAGGTGCTAATCCCAACTCCTTAGCTTTCAGTCCTCAAGGGCAGACTCTTTTTGTGACTTTAGGTGGCGAAAATGCAGTAGCTGTCGTTGATTTAAAAAATGGGAGAGTAGTCGGACGCATCCCCACAGGTTGGTATCCAAACTCGGTTAGTGTGAGTCAAGACGGCAGCAGACTGTATGTAGTTAATGCTAAGAGTAATTCTGGCCCTAACCCTTCTAATAACCGCACTACGGAGGCGGGGACGGCGCGGAACACTAATTTTAGAAATGATTACACTTGGGCTTTAGAAAAAGCGGGAATTTCAGTAATTCCTGTTCCTAGTCGTAGAACCCTAGATAGTTTATCTCAGCAAGTAGATAAAAATAATGGGTTTGCCAACCGCCGTCAATACCCAATGATGAATTTTCTCCGCAATAAGATCAAGCACGTTATCTATGTAGTCAAAGAAAATCGCACCTATGACCAAGTTTTGGGCGACTTAGAGCGCGGTAATGGAGATCCGGCACTGACTTTATTTCCAGAGCAGATTTCACCCAATCATCACAAGTTAGCCTCAGAATTTGGCATTTTTGACAATTTCTATGACAGTGGCGAATCTAGCGGAGTTGGTTGGAATTGGTCTACCTATGGTCGCACTACCGACTACGCCGAAAAAACTCAATCAGTGCTTTATGGAAACGCTAATTTTAATGGCTTAACTTATGACTACGAGGGAACTACCCGCAACGTTAATCCAGCATTAGCGCAAACTTCTAGCACTCCATCCCAGATAAATACGCGCTTAACAGGACTATTAGATCCTTCGGGCAATTCTTCAATTTTGCCTGGAGATAAAGATGTCAATGCTCCAGAAGGAGACGGCGAACTAGACCAAAAATCGATTGGTGGTTATCTTTGGGATTCAGCGTTACGTGCTGGTAAAACGGTGAGAAATTATGGTTTCTTTATCGATCTCACATATTATGATACGACGCAAGCTGATCCAACCAAGAGTGATCCAACTAACCCCTTGTACATCCCGATTTCTCCTACGCCTTTTACAGATGAGATTCCTCAAGCACCTGTCACAAAAAAAGTGCTGCTAGATAAAACCGATATCTACTTCCGGGGATACGACCAGAAACATCCAGATATTTATTTGTTCAACGAGTGGCTGCGCGATTACACTCAAAATGGACTGCCTAGCTTAACGCTGCTAAGACTGCACCATGACCACTTTGGCAATTTCAATAATGCTGTAGCTGGGTTAAATACTGCCGAATTACAAATGGCTGATAATGATTATGCTTTAGGATTGCTAGTTGAAAAAATTTCTAGGTCTCCTCAGTGGAAAGAGACAGCGATTGTCGTCATCGAAGATGACTCTCAAAATGGGCCAGACCACGTAGATTCCCACCGCTCTTTGGCTTATATAATTTCGCCTTATAGCAAGCGAGGCGAACTTATTAGCACTAACTACAACACTGTTAGCGTTCTCAGAACTATGGAAGATTTATTAGGGATAAACTACGTCGGCATAAACGATGCTAATGCCGAGCCAATGGTAGATGCTTTTACGAGAAGACCTAACTTTAAGCCTTACAAAGCTGTTATTCCTGGAAATTTGTGTACTACACCTGTAGATCCCAATCTCGTTCCCGCTTGCAAAGATCCTCAAGCTGTGAAAACCGCAGCAATGCCTTTGTTGCGCGATCGCCAGTGGTGGACAAAAGCAACAGTAGGTTTCAATTTTGAAGTAGAGGATAAGGTTGATAGCGAGGCATTTAATCGCGTTTCGTGGGCAGGAATTAAAGGCGATAATGTGCCTTATCCCACCAAGCGTAGTCAGGCAGATTTACGCCAAAATCGCGCTCAATTGTTAGAGAAAAGGAGTTCAAGCGAAGTTTTATCTATTAACTCCAAATAGATTGACCGATTTTTGATAAGTAAGCTTAGAAACAATATCTCAGCTTACTTATCAATCTTTCAAGGCTATTGACTATCTGTAACGTAAGCGTTGCCTGTTCCTCGCCTAAATTGAGATTTGGCGATACGACTACCCAGGTTACTCTTCGCAGACGAATTTTTACCACACAATTTTTGTAAATCTAACGTTGTGCTATCAGCCATTTGTATGTAGCAGAGTGGCTTATCAGCTTGCGAATTTTCTACTTTTGGATATTTATAGTTTGGAGATATTGGAGCGCTAAATGTAGGTGAAATAATTGTACCGAGTGTGAAGCATACCCCTAGGCTAGTAACTAAGCAACACCATTTCAACATAATTTGAATCTCTTTGGTTAGTTCAACGATGTTATTATTTCATGAATACATCTGAATTGGATAAGTAGTGATAACTAATAAAAACATCTTTGAAGTCAAAAATGAAGGCTTAACTTAGTGTGTGATTGGTAGAACAAAAGATGATTTACTACCCTAAGCTCGGTAATAAAAAGAAAAAACGGACTAAAACTTGAAAAAGCTTGTAATGTATATCTTTTACCCTTTATTTTTTACCATCAGAGTTTACTTATAGCCGTTTTGCCCAAAGCCTTATCTAACGCAGGTTCTAAGTTTTACTCTCCTGAAAGTGACAAAAGAGGGGTAAGTGCAAGCATTTGAATTTAAGGATATTTATTAAACGATTAGCTTACCAAACAGTCTGTTTTCTGCTTGTCAATACTGCTCTATGAGTGAATTGAAGCTTTTACCAATTGAAATTTAGGCAGAAACAACCTGAAGCTGATATTTCCTGATTTAGAGTATTACTTTTATTACCTAAACCCCAGTACCTCATCAAAACTTGTTTCCTAAAGCAGATAATACTTTGCTTAAATACAAAGAATTAATTTATCTTTATCTTGTCCTTAACTATTAACCACTATCAATTAAGTATGTATGTGTTAAGTTGTGTTCTTTTAAGCAATGCTAAAAAACTTGTCTCAAAAAATGATTGTTAGGGCGATTAGTGTAGTTACTGCTATAGCAGTAATTTCTGCTCCAGATCCTTCAAAAGCAGCTGTTTTTTTCTATAATGTCACAGTCAATGATGCTGCCGGTAAAGCCACTGGCATGGGTTCCTTCACTTACGATGACTCAGATCCGAGAATTATTACTCCTTCAGGAGATACATTAAAGGTTTCTAGCCTAGACTTTTCTTGGTTAGGTAAAGTTTACACTGCAGCTGATGACTCACGACTTGACTTAACTCCCGACCTTTCTCCAGCTATATATGTTAAGCAAGGAACTTCAAATTTTTTAAACGCTCTAGATTTTGTCGTTGATACTCCCAATCAACTATTCGCGTTCGAGCCTACATTTAATGGAGCTAGTGGATCTACGTCCTTTTCAGCTTTTTCACCTCAAAATGCTTCTTATAGGGCAGGGACAGTAACTTTTACTGCCGTTCCCGAGCCTAATAGTATTCTCGGGTTAAGCGTCTTCAGTCTTGGTGTTCTACTTATGCTGAAGAAGAGGGGTATATTATAGATCAGTCATTTGTCCCCTAAATTGGTAAATCACACTTGTACCTGTCGACAAATAATCTAATGACTAAATCGTGCATAACCTCCATAGCGCCTTAGCAAAGGGTGGGACAGACTGCTCTCTGTTGCTAAGCCCAAAGCTTGGAGGTTAGGTCTGCTCTTTGAGCAGTTATAGTCCCTAAATGATGAGTACACCCAAATTTAGTTGAAGTAGTTGACAAGCAAGCGCGAATTTATTTATCACTAAAATCTTTATCTAAAGCAGACTCCAGGTCTTACTCTCCTGAAAGTGACAAATAAGGAATATGCTGCGCCGCACTAGACTATATTACCGCGCTGCTTTATTGCTGCAATCTGCCAATCTGTCTCTCCATGAGTGCTGCCTGCGTGGAACTACTACGCTACCTCCTCTGCAATGCCTGCCTCTGCACAACTTGAGTACCAGGCGATTTAGCGCAAGCGTGAGGAGACTTTTTTGCTTGCTTTTGACCAAATCAAAGCTTTTTCTGGTATCAGCGCCGATGAAAATATCATCGACTATCTTTTGGGTGCTTATTTATTGTCTCCCCGCTTGCCAGAAATTTCCGATAACTACTGGCTTGCTCCCTCCAACTGGCATTTGCAAACTTTGCCGAAAACATCTAGAACTACCAGATAACATTTTTATAGTTGCTACTAACAAGGGCATAATAGTGAGTAATACTTTACACTTATTCAACTCAAGTTACTCTTTACGGTGCAAAACTCCTCCATTTCTTCTCCTACATCTAATTCCATCGTTGCCAAACTTTTAGAAATTGATACTGACTTAGCAGCACAAGAAGCTGAGGTAGCGGCTCAACTTCAGTCCATTCAAGAAAAACGCCACAGTCTCAAAAACGTCATTAGCCTATTTCCTCCTGGAGATACTGCCGTTCCTACACCTGTAGTAATATCAACCCCAGTTGTTGAAGAACAAGCAGAACCCCCTGTTCCAGAAGTGGCAACTCCAGAATTAGAAGATACAACGATAGATACTACCGAAGCTGCGCCCTCCACTCAAAAGCAACAAGGTAAGAAAAATATATCTTCTTCTACCAGCAAGTCAAATAAGAAATCCGCACCTACCAAAGAGGCAAGCAAAGAAGCAGATACTTGGCAGCAGTATGTGAAAGAAGACTTTATCAACGCTAGTCTAGCGGAAGCTGTCGCTGAAGTTATGCAACAGCAACAAGAGCAGGTATTAGAAATTACTATAATATTAGAGACTATCTTCGCCCAGGAAATGCCACAAGAGTTAAGAAGTAAGGCGCGAGAACGTGTCTCGAACGTCCTATCTGTTGGCGTAAAGAAAGGAAAGTGGTATCGAGGACAAGCAGGTAGGTACAGTATGTCCAAAGCAGCAGTGGTGGATGATTTAATTGCATAAAAAACTGGTAGCCCTATAGACTTAGAGCGACGTTACCGTAGCGTACTCACGCAGTGCTTGAATTATTCATCATAAGGAATGTGCAATAATTCTGTAGCTTGGCGTTTGGCTGCCTCACCTCTACGGTCATACTTAGCTGTAGTCATGGGATTGGCATGACCTGCTAATTGGGAAACCGTTACTAAGTCGGCTCCCGCGTCTAACAAATTAGAAATAAATGTGCGGCGGCAATCATGGGGAGAAAAGGAATCTACCCCACTTTGCTTTGCCCGTTTCTGAAGAATATATAATACTGATTGGTCAGTCAAGCGTCGCTCCATCACCCGATGACCCTTACTAACTGGATATAATAAAGGACCTGCTTTAACTCCTCTAACTTTTAGCCAAGCTGACACCGCCTTCATCCCACTACTAGGCAGGTACACCGTCCGATCTTTACCACCTTTGCCACCGCGCACCTTGATTGCACCACTACTGGGGTCAAAATCGCTTAAGTCTATAGACACTACCTCCTGCCTCCTCACCCCCGAACCCAAGAGGATAATAAATAGCGCCGAGTCTCTCCTTCCAGCAGCAGTCAAATCAGTCTTCATAACTTGCAGAATTGCGGCAATCTCGGCAGGCTTTAGCGCTCTACCCCGTAATTCCTTAGTAAATCTAACATTTTCAATATCCACCGCGTCTGTATAATCGCTTGGCGACATTAATTTGAGTTTCTTAGCTTCTTTTAACACTCGGCGCA
Source organism: Chlorogloea sp. CCALA 695 (assembly GCF_003003885.1). Taxonomy (GTDB): domain Bacteria; phylum Cyanobacteriota; class Cyanobacteriia; order Cyanobacteriales; family Chroococcidiopsidaceae; genus Aliterella. Next base: position 50,020 of record NZ_PVWN01000023.1, read on the forward strand.
GAGCGCACAGCATTTGATTGACCGTTGAGGGAGCAAACTTCTCTACCAATACCGCTCTTATTGCTGCTGTATGATAATAACGCAATTGGCTCCAGTCTAAGGTGAGGCGATCGCACTGCCCTTGGGTGAGGAGATTAGCAATCAGGTCTAAGTTCCGCCCCATCGTTTGCCGTGACTTAGGACGCAACTGAGAAAGGTACACGGCGGCTGGATGTTGAGCAAGACTTTGTGGCTGCAATAGTTGCAGGTCGTGGGGGAAAAATTTTGTTTCAAGGGCATCATCAGCCTTACTCATCACAAACAAAAAAAACGCGAGCGCCTGCTTCTACAATAGCTCGTAGCGGCATGAGCGCAGCGTTACTTATTCAAACTATGATTATCAAAAGTAAGTTTGAGCGCAAAGAAGATAGCTTGTAACCAACCTGCTACAGAAGCTAAAAAGTACAATCAACTCTAATAAGATGAAAATATTTTAGAGTAGTACGCTTGCACTCTCTAACACCTACGAATAAAATAGCAACGGTGTTGAGAGAAATATTATGAACAAGGGCGAATTGGTTGAGGCGATCTCGCAGAAAATCAGTGTCAGCAAACAAGAAGCTGATACGATCCTGACTACCATGTTAGAAGAAATTATGGTAGCAGTTGCAGGCGGGAGCAAAGTAACTTTTGTCGGCTTTGGCTCCTTTGAGCCACGCGAACGCCAAGCCCGTGAAGGACGTAACCCCAGCACAGGTAAATCAATTGCTATCCCAGCAACTCGCGTCCCTGCTTTTTCTGCGGGCAAGTCGTTTAAGGACAAGGTTGCTCTAGGTAAGTAAGCATTAGTTTTAGGCGTGAGAATGAATAAAGATAGGAAGATTGTTCACGTTGATCTTGATGCTTTTTATGCCTCGGTTGAACAACGCGACAATCCTCACTATCGAGGTAAACCCCTTGTAGTCGGTGGATTGCCCCAACAGCGCGGTGTAGTAGTTGCTGCCAGCTACGGGGCTAGGAAGTTCGGTATCCATTCTGCCATGCCCTCTTACCTCGCCCTACAAAAATGTCCGACTCTGGTCTTTGCCCCACCTCGCTTCGAGGTCTATCGCAGCCTTAGTACCCAGATTCATGCTATCTTCAAGCGCTACACGGATTTAGTAGAACCTGTAGCCCTCGATGAAGCATACCTTGATGTCAGCCAAAATAAACTAGGGCTGCCTTACGCTACGACCATTGCCAAACAAATCAAAGCAGCTATCCTCTCAGAGACTAACCTAACGGCAAGTGCAGGCGTTTCTGTAAATAAGTTCCTAGCAAAAATGGCATCAGGCATGAATAAGCCCAATGGACTAACGGTGATTCTACCCGAACACGCCGCAGATTTTGTCGCCGCCCTACCTATTGAGAAGTTTCACGGCATTGGACAAGTTACTGCTACCAAAATGCACAATTTGGGAATTCATACTGGGGCAGACCTCAAGCAATACAGCCAAACCGATTTAGTGCGTCACTTCGGCAAGGTAGGACATTTCTATTACCTGATTGCTAGGGCAGAAGATCACCGGATAGTCGAGCCTAACCGTCTCCGCAAATCAGTTGGTGCAGAAACTTCGTTCACTCAGGACTTAGACGATCCACAGGTAATGCTGCTTGAACTAGAAACTATCGCTCAAACCCTCCAACATCGATTAGAAAGCCACCAAGCTCTGGGACGCACAATCACCTTAAAAGTCAAGTTTGCAGACTATCAGCAAATCACGCGCAGTAGAACTATAAGTAATGCTGTTGGCGAGGCGAGGACAATTAGCCAGGTAGCAAAAGAACTATTAGTAGCGATTTCGCTGGAGGGGCGCAGCGTCCGGTTGTTAGGCATCTCCTTATCTAATCTCGACGGAGCCACTGAACCAAAACCAGTTCAATTATGCTTATTTGAATAAACTGCTAAGGCTTCTAGCTCAACTAGCCGCACTAACAACAGGTGCTGCCCCTTCTTTCGGTTCTTTTGGCTTTTTCTCAAAGGTCTGCACGTTCGGCTCCTTGAGTACAAAACCCGAATCTGTCTTCTCCCCCATCATTCCAGAAATCGCTGCTACCCACATCGGATAGTTCTCCTGGGCTTGCTCTAACTTTTTGAATATCTTAGGCTTGAGGCTGACAGTAACTATTTGTTCGCCTGTATCAATATCAAACTGCTTACAGCCATTTTCAACTGTCTGTACGTCTACTGGAAATTCGTTAATTTTGATAGTTAACTCTAGTTTTCCTGGTGTAGGCATGGCTGATCTCCTGTGACGTGACACTCTCTTCCTTATAGCATTACTACTAATAGGTCTGTTATAGCTAAATGCCGAGCGTACAGGTTTTTGCCCCTCCACTACCGCAGATAACACTACTTCTTTTTGACTGCCGTCTGGAATAAAGCCAAAGTTAACAATTTTTGATGCACGTTGGCTACTTGGGATGCTTGTCGGTGCTAGTATTTTTTTGACTGGATTTTACCAGGCTGATGCTGACTTTTAGCCCCAGCTTTGCTCTAAATGGTTTTTACCCCACAGCTTGAACTTGCTGCAAGGAAACATTTATAGCTCTATTAATTAACTATTCGGCTTGATGCTACTCAAGCCGCAATTACTCTTTATCTAGCTTTAATGGCAACAATATTTTGAAGCTGTTATTAATGGCTAGTACGATGTTCACTGCGCTTATTCGCCAGCCGACCAGCAAGACCGATAAGACCTAGCAAGCCAATCCAACCCCAATCAAAAGCACGCTGACCGCGATCTGCTTCACCATCCCCATAAACTGCTGTGTCCCCAGGAGCCGCATTATTTGGACTTGTAACAGTATTATTTTGGGCAGATACAGGCAGGGACAATACTAAAATGCCTAAACTTAAGCTGGCAAGACCAGTAGCAACAGACTTGGATAGCCTAGTCATCAAATTTCCTCCATTCGCTTACTCTAGATAACTAGATAAAAACTATTAACTAGCTCTAATAAAGTTATTTAGACTAGCTCCAAATTAACCCTCTCTAAAGATACAAATTGGTATACATAAAATATTACTTTAGAGCTAATTTGTTAGTTTTTCCTGGGGTAGCTATGGCGGCTCTCCTGTGACGTAATATTCTTTCTTATAGCCTTGCTGGCAATGGGTCTGTTGCGGCTAAATGCCAGCCTACAGATTTCTGCTCCTGCTCCACTACCGCAGATGACGCTACTTCTTGAGGTAATTACCGTAGGGGTTGTTGCTCCTTTCGCTCCTGTGTTAGCTCTAGGCGTAATTGCCTCAGTCTTGTTTTCCAATCAGTTAAGTTTTGCTGGTGTATCCAATCAGTTTGGTTCATAGATGTTTGCCAACAACGCGCTTGCTATAGCAGTATTTTTGATGGGTTGGCGGCGATCAAATACAGGATGCTATTTGGAAAGTAAACACCTCAGAACTTTCTACTTCACGTAGCACCGTTAGAAGCATCTGGAACTCTATGAATAACTGCCGAACCCCCAGTACAGTGCTGTCAGTTTTTTGCTCTCGCCTCATACTTTTATCAGGTTCAACTAAGGTTTTCAGCTTCTGTTGACCTTATTTACTCTCAAATGGTTGTTCGCCAATGCCCAACTCCACTTTACTATGCTTGACTTGTTGCCATAGAAAGTCGATCTTCTGGTACGCCTCTTCGGGTGATAGCTTTCCGGCTGTCTCTAAACTGCTAATGTAGCTTACTTGATGGGCGAACTCCTGTAAGTTAGCGTTAAAAACTAAGTTCTCTGGTTTCACTTGACCGTAGTAGCGGCTGCGCGGTTGGAAGAAGTTAGATTTATCATTCATAGTTAGCTCCTGATATTTTTTGGCGGCTTATCTTTTATTAAAGTTTGACTGTTAGCGATGGTTATTTCGAGTTAGAGATACAGCAGGCATTTATCTACTTTCAACTTTAGTGCTTGTACTCCTCATCCTCCCAGAGTAATTTCACGGTTAAATTTACCCGCTCCAAAACGGAGCATCAATAATACCTAGATAACTCTAGACCCTAAAACAGCAGTTCTTCCTTTGCCGCTGGTACTATCCTCCTCAAGGGAGGATTTCAATTAATTAAGTTAAGTTTAAATTAAGAACAGGTTAACTAATGATTATAATGTGGGGAAAGGTTGTTGAGTGTTAGTTTTTATCCAATTGCCAGTTTTGTCTTAGAGTACAGGCAGTCAGAGTGATGGTAAATAAATTTAACTTTTTATATCCTCGAAGTGGCTACTACGGCGACGTTAAGCCAGAGAATCTAGTATTCAATGCCAATTTACAAGAGTTTGCCCAGCGCGTTAGCTATATTTCTAACCTGGAAACTGGTGGCAAGCTTTCTCCTGAAGAATCTTATGCACAAATTAGAACGCTGTGGAAACAACTCAAACGTAGCAAGAAGGCATTAGGCATTGGTACAGACGCAGCCGAATAAGATTTTGGTGATTGAAGATGAAGAACTGATTCGAGAAAGTATTGTCTACCTCCTAGAAGTCAGGGGTTTTATGGTAATTAATACTGCCGATGGCTATAGTGGAGTTCGTTTGGCAAAAGAGCTTATCCCGGACCTAATTTTGTGTGATATCCGCCTGCCGGGTCTAGATGGTTATCAGGTTCTGAGAGTTGTGCGTGCTGACCCGATGACTGCTAATATCCCCCTAATTTTTCTGACGGCTCAGATAAGTGTAGCTGATTTTGAACAAAGTCAAAACTTAGCAGTAAACGGTTATCTAGCTAAACCGTTTACCACTGCCGCGCTCCTGAAAGTAATCTCTGATTGCCTTAACAAAGGTACAGAACGATAAGCTCACCTGACTCTTCCTGGATAGAGACTTTTCCATCCTCACTAAAACTAGCGACCGCTCTTGCCTTGCCTCAATTTTTCACTATAGACTACAAACTAAAGCTGGTTCTAGGTTTAACTCTCCTAAAAGTGATAGAAGAGGGATATGATTTAAGTTCCTCTAAAGGATACTTAGCCAATAGAAACTACCGAGGAAGAATCAGAAGGTACGGACGAGTAATCAATCATCGTTATTTTCTCCATAGCGTTGTCTTTTAGGTCTAGTCATTTGTTTGAGACTTTGCTTCCAAACAGTTGCTTCTTCTGGACTTGGATAGTGACCAAGTAATGCCACCAATTCTTGCGCTGGCTTACTTCTTAAGTCCGCTTGGATTCGATTCCCTAATAATGATACTGCTCGTTCTAACTCATCCTTGGACTGAGGGATTTGGGGTGGCAGTTGCATTTTTTTGGGCATAGTCCTTTTAGCTCCTTTCTCTAAAAATTCGCGTAGGGCAAGAGTTCTATCTTACCCTTGGATATTAGTCACCGATTCCATAACACTGCTCCATAAACGTTAACAACTTCTCTTCAAAATCCGTTAAATATCTCTGCCGTCCCAAGCCTTCAAGTGCATGATAAACACCGCGATCCAGCATTTCTGCGTTATTCCGCAGCCTTTTTATCCGTTTAAGCGTTTCTGGTAACTGACGGCGTACATCAGGTAAATCAATGGGGTTAAGATTTTCTGGTTTCACAGCAAGTTCTCTGTCATAAACATCAACGGCTATTGTAAAGTCTCTCACTTCAAATGCGATCGCCCAACAGCCATTATATTTTCGTTCCGCTCCTTCTAATCTAGTCAGGATGAACGCATCACCGATAGTGCAAAAGTCACTGGCTTTAACCAAGGGCTTTTCCTTGAGACGTTCGACGATGCCTTTAACCTGCTTCCCTGTAGGGTGTTTCCCACCTGTTTCTTGTAAGATTTGCTGCCAAGCAAATATTTGTTGATTAGGTTGAAAAATCGTCAACGAGCGACAAACAGATTCTTTAGCTGGCAAAATGTGACCAAATTGGTCGCAAAATTCTTTCAAATTATTTACAACGTTGGCAGCTTCGATTAAACGGTAGGAATGACGGCTACTTAGTCCAAATCGCTCTTGACAGTAAGCATCAAAAGTCCTATGAGTCGAACGATACAGCCGTTTGTCCTTAAGTTCTCGCAATGCCGATCCTGCTTCATAATATGCACGTTCTACTTTTAATTCCAAGCGATGACGCTCTTTTTCCTCGTCTTGGCTTAACTCACCAATTTCTTGAACAGTAGTAACTACAGCTTCCACCGTAACTACAACTTCTTCAGAGTACGATGCCAGTTCTTTCCTTGATTCAAGGTCAACCATCTGGGTTTTCGAGGTAATTTCAGGGATAGAACTGTTAGTATCTACTGGCTCTTTACAATGGTTAAGCGCGTCTGGTTTAGAATTTTCAATCCTTTGCCACTCCTCGCGCTCAAAAACCATTTCCTCAGTTGTCTCTACCGCTCCTCGCGCTAATAACCGCTCTACAGTAAAGATTTTGCCAGCTTCTTCATGACCCTCAACGATTTCTATGCGATCTCCTACCGCAATGATTTTTGCCATCGCTGCACTATCAATTTGCAATAAATTCGGCTGTTCGGGAATTTGCAATAAGCCATCCCAACTGACCCAAACTTCACCCATGCCTCCAGGGGTGATGCTCAATTGCTTGACAATTCCCAGTAGGGGTGAATTAACTCGGTGGACGGGCATTTTAAGTTCAAACACAGCCCAAGCTTGTAAATTCTGGCGCTTACTTACTACCCCTGATAACTCTTTTTCAAGCTGTCTATGTTCCTTTACTTTGCTTCGTTGCCCACGCAGGTTGTCTAGACTGGTATGCAGTTGATTCTCTTGCTCACTCAGCTTTTTTATGTTTTCAGTAACACTAATCATGATTGTTACGCCTGTCAAAATCTAGTTTTGCTAAAAATATTGGGTATTAATTACCCCTCATCCAACTCATTGTTTTTAGGTGCTGCAAGGCTCATTACTGGAATCAGCCACCATTGCCTCAATTTCTGCCCAGTCAAGGTGCTTCACTTCGCTCCACAGCTTTTGAATGCCATTGGCAAAATACACCATGATATCCCCTTCATGGGAACAGGAAAACTGCATTAATCGCCGCTTCAATGCCTCGCTTGCCCATTCTCCCCATCCGCCTCCTGGCTTGGTCGCACAGGGTTTCAGTCCTTTCTTCAGCGCCGAGATAAACAAACCCAACCCCGGTTTCTTTTTCCAAGTAGCCAACGCTTGTTTAAAATACTGCATTGCTGGCTCAATACTGCTAGGGTTCTGATTCAACGCATTAGTCAGATTTGAATTGAAACTTAAATCCTCAGCACTTTCACCAACAATCCGCGCTAATTCTTCTAATAGCTGCGAATAGTTTTCCACCTTGCTTGATTCCTGAGCTTTTACCGAATAGCTTATTGAATCCGCCAAATCCTTGTCGAGTGAAACAGCTTTTTTACTTCGTTGCCTTGGTAGTGATTTAGTTTTGTCTTGACTATCAGCTAAGAACGACCGCTCTTTGATTTCCGACAAGACAGATTTAGTTTCTGTCACAAAAGAAGCAAACACTGGTTTTAGAGCGTCAGTAAGTGAGTGAGCTAGTTGTTGTGATAATTCCAATATTTGTCTATTTGATTTAACTTTCCCCCCATCCCCTGTTTTTTCCCCTTGGGGGGTAAGGGGGGATTGGGGGAGTACCTTAAGGGAAATATCTTCAGAGGGAATACCTTCGTCTATCACTTCTGGTAGGGGTAGGGCTATCACATCTGATAGGGGGGTACTATCAGATGTGATAGGGCTATCATTTCTAGTACCCCTATCACATCTGATAGGGGTGGGTGATAAAGATCGGAAATTAATAAATGAACGAAGCTCTTGTAAACACTCGGAAGCTACCCACATATGCTGAGGGGTCAGCCGATAAACAGTGCTATACCCTGGACGTTCAATACTCTTAACTAACTTAGCCAATTTGAGCAGTTGTAATGCTCTCCTAGCTCTACTCAAGCTCATGCAGCAAGCACTCGCCATGTTGGTAAGGCTTTCCCATGCTTCCCCATTACCAGCGCGGCGAGTTATCCGGGCATAAATGCGAAATTCATAAGGGTCTAGCCCGTAATCGTCTATTTCGCGTCTGACAAACAGGCTTAACTCAGTTTTTTCTTTGACGGCAGCAGTCATGAGGCTCCCTCCTCTTCTTCAAGAGTAGCCGTAGGGGCTGTAATTCCTATTCTGCCGTTATCTAATGTCTTGGAACTAAAAGAATTTGAAATTATTTTAGAAAAATACTTGCCAAAAGGCACACTAAAGCTGCACAATACTATTAATAGCATCGCTTCTTAAACTCCAATTTACGTGTGTGGGTTTAGAGCCTTCGGTGGCGGAAGATAATAGTCTGTTTACACCAGACTTTCCCTACCAACGAAGCTTATTCAATTTTGAATATTATACGGGATTTAGCGCACAAAGCAAAACCCAAGGAAACAATTTTAGATATTGCTGTAAGCATAAATAGTTCTCCATCAATATTAAAGGGTTCAACTTGGTTCAAAGCTGAGATAAGGCAATAGAGCTTGCCCTTATCTTACTTTTTCTACCTTTAGTCCAGCTTGTCTCCAGTCACTAATCACAGCGTTGACACGCTTTGCATCCGGTTCAGCAAATAGACCCCGACGGTCTAGGCGATTAACGATAGATAGAATCTCTAGGGATGGGACAAAGCAATTAACTACTACCATTCCCACCTTCGAGTGGTGGAGTAGATTAAATTCTAAAATTTCATCAAGCAAGTTCGGGTCTTTACACTGCGGTAGATGTTCGGTGATTATGACCCGAACATTAGCTTTTATAGCGGTTTGCCAGTCCCCTTGCTGGGGAAAAGCCAGCAGTAAAGGGACTTGCTCTGGAATTCGCTGCAAAAACTGACTAGAGTTAGGATCTCCTCCGTAAAGTAAATGTTTTCCTGCTAATTGCCACCAGCTTCCAGCAACATCAGTCGTAATCATGGGCGATTGAGTGCCAACTTGTAGTAGTGGCGCTGCTATAGCCTGGAGACTGATGCTAGAATCGGTTGTGGGCAAAGCAATAGCTACAGGCTTAGGGCGAATAGCAATAATTTCTTGCTTTATACGCGGTTGTGCTAAGGGAACCTGGGGTGTAGGAGACAATTGTGAGGTAGGCTGAACATCTAGTTTAGGTGCTGGCTCTAACTTGGGGGCAGCAGTAGGCACGGTGTACTTCTGCTTGATGCTTTTAGCAGCTTTACCAGTGATAGATTCACCCGCTTTAGCACGAGCAAGCGCTTCGTCACGCGCAGCTTGGGGAGTCGAAGGAGCAGCTAGTTCATACAGCGCACTAGGAGCGAAGTTATCAATTTGATAACTCTTCTTAAAAGAATTAGCCACTTGCATAAAACGGGCCGCCGTTGGGTAACTCCAGCCAAACTCCGCTTGTAGCCAGGTTAGAAAGTACCCATGCCCCAGTTTATTTTTAACTTCAATCAGCTTTTGTCCTACGTCGATAATATTTTGTGCAGTACGCTTCATCAAAGCCTGAATTTCATCAGTGTGCTGTTGCAAAAACTGAGAAGTTGGGGCATCAAGACTAGCGTAATCAAATCCTTGATGAGCTTTAGGAATGATAGAACTTGGCATGAAGGTTAAAGGAGCAATAGTAAGGCTGTTGCTTCTAATTTTAGCTAGACAGTAGCTTTTTTGCGCGGGAGAATTTGTGAGGGTTGCCATAGTAATGAAAATTTCTCAGAAATCATTTTAGTGAGACAAGACTCGCAGGACAAGAGGCTGTTGTAAACTCTAGCAGAGAAATTAGTAGCTAAGTAGTGACCGTTGGCATCAGCTACAGTCAAATTTTCACAATGTGAAGATTTGACAGAGGAGATACAGATGGAAATTTTCACAATGTGAAGATTTGAGAGAAGCCACAGGAAATCACAGGGGTAGTAAAAGGTGGTGTCAGCTACAGGCAAATCTTCACATTGTGAAGATTTGGGAGGTAGTACAGATGGAAATTTTCACAATATTTAAGAGGAGTCATGGAGAATTATTAGATAGTGATCGTTGGAATTAGCTACAGGCAAATCTTCACATTGTGAAGATTTGGGAGGTAGTACAGGTGCAAATTTTCACAATAGTAAAAATTTAGAAATAGTGGTACAAATTTAAATTTTTACAGCGTGAAGAAAATTTGGGAGGTAGTACAGGTGCAAATTTTCACAATGTGAAGATTTGAGAGTACCTGCTGCCTTAACCAGTTTTAGCCCGATACAGATACGTTGACTAACAACAACACAATTATAACCTGTAGCATATCATAATCAAACTCTAATATTTCTAGTGAATGTTCCTTAAAAAAAAATATTTGACAAGTATAGTGAACCATAAATTATCGCTTCCCCCTACAAATTCTTATAATGCTGGTCTTTGCTAAGTTTTGGAGCAGGGCTTACAAGCGATCGCCAATAGTTAGTAGCAGGTCGGCAAATTGTTCTCTGTCCAAACGCTCAGTTGCTTCAAAAGGATGGTGGAATACGAACGAACGCAGCCATTGAGGTTTGATCAGCCAGTAGTCGCTATCCTTAATAGCCCGTAGCTTCTTATTGCTAATCAAGCTCTTAATCCAAGACTGGGAACGGTTGAGCAGTTTGGATACTGCCGGAACTGATAAATAGCCACCATCGGGTTTGAGGGAGTGACCGCGCTCCAACAATTTCTTTTCCAATGAGCGCAAGCTGCGAATTGGTCTTCCTTCTTTCTGCGCTTGTCGATTCCAAAAAGTAACCAACAACTTCAGGGGTAGCGTTTCTGCTAAATCATCTAAAAGCTCCAACTCTGCTTTGCTCCAAGCATGACGAGAACTGCCAGCCCTCAACTTCATATACCTTGCATGGTCAAGAATTTTGTTAGGCTCTAACTGAAGGTAATCGGCAATTTGCGCGATCACTCTGGGATCGTCCTGATAGTTTTCGATTAAGTATTGCCGTTCGTTGGCGGTTAATCTTCGATATTGCCTGCTCATAATTAGGTGAGGAATAAAGATGCTACTTGAAAAAAGAATGTGGTCACTCGCCAAGCAGTTTTTGTCGCTCTCCTCGCCGTGCTGCCCACAGCCTATCTAGCTCTGGCACATACTCGAATGGAACAAACTGGCAAGGCGCGGCGGTCAGCCCTGGCTGGATGAAATCGGCTTCCCTTCTTTTAAAATCTTTAACCAGTAACATAACCACGAATATTTAATGCTCCTTTCAAGTAGGTTTTAATGGCTGACCAGGTAACAAAAACGAAGGCATCCTGTGTTGTTTCTTTAGTAAATCCTTCGATGCCCCGACTTGCCGCACTAGATAAACCTTTGCCAACTAAAATAATGGGACGTTGATAAGTGGCATAGTAGTCAATAGCTTGGCAAACATCATCCCCCGTAACAATACGAGCTTTTAGCTCTAGCATCATTCGATCAGGTATCCACAGATCGAGACGATGATTATTTTTAGTTGATACTTGACGCTCAACCTCTACACCATGAATCTGCAACCAATTGAATAACTCAAGTTCTAACTCTTGCTCTGGTTGCTGGCGTGGTTTCCGATGAGCAGTAACAAAGTTTGACTGATACCAGGACGAAAGCGAAACAGGAAACTCAACCAAGTTACTGACAATTTGGTCATCAAGCCAGTAGACGTGATGTTCTGGTAAGAAAATGCCCTGTTGTAGATATAGCCAGCATTGACGGTCTGGGTCAATTAATTCAAGAATTTTCTCGATTGCGTTAGCATGGCAATTAAGATTTTCCTGAGCAACGTAAAAATTAACTAGATGTTCTCTATAGCTATTTATATCGACGCAGCTAATACGAGTATTCCATTTAGCTCCGTTAACGCTCATTACATTTCCATCAGTATCAGTATCAATACTTCTCGCTTCTAAACACTGATAGGATACTACAATGATGTTACGGTTACGAGTAACTGCCTGCTCGTAAGCATATTTGGCTATGGGAGCAAGTTGTTGGCTCATAAAATCTTCAAAGCTCAAAGGAAACGCAGCTTCCTCTGATGTATTGTTAGTGTTTTCTATAATAATCACAATGTTTTAACCTCTCGCGTAATTATCTAGTCAATTCATGAACCTTAGCGCTCATAACGGTTGTGTTGTTCCCCATAACTAAGGAAATCGCTTCATCTAAAACATCGACATCAGCCTCAGAATAGACATTCACCATGCGCGTTGTACCACCAACAAATTGCTCCCTCTGGATAGGTTTTTCTGCGTGACGTTGTTGGTAGATTCGGGCTGCTTCCTTACCGATTTTGCGTAGTTGTGCAGGAGTGGGACGATACCCCAGCACTACAGCGCGGTCTGAAACGGGGTATTCAACTCGTCCAGGCAAAACTGGTTGAAGTTTATCTTCGACAAGAATGTTCCGAATACAGTCTTTGAGCAAAATTTCAGTGCGCTCATCACAGCCACCAAGTTGTTGAAATAAGTCAAGACCCAGCCGAATATTCTCTAATCGTTCTTTAGGTGAGGGTAATAGCGGTGTAACGGCTGGAGCTTTGCCCCTACTCATCCACTCATAGACCCATTTAGAGACTAAGACGGCAAACTGGGCGCTGCACCATTGACCGAGGTTGATGGCAATTTGGGGATGTACCCAAGTACCACCATTACGACCCCGCTTGACTTGAGCTAAATCTAATATCGGAATTCCGATGTTTTCACAAAGCGCTTCTAGAAAGGCTTTCGTAGTTTGATTTTCCAAGTAGTGGGCTAACTGCTTACCGCAGGCTTGGCACATTGCCGTTGCATTGATGTAACCATCAATTGCTCGTTGCCCGATAGTTATTTCATTGACATTATGGGTAATTAGATTCATTCCTCTATCTCTCTTGAGAAAACTACAGGGGAAAAAACTAGATTGCCCTCGTTCAAGAATTTGACCTGATTTATAACTTCCGCAGTGTTGGTTACTTTGTTTTTAGCTTTTTGCTTAGTTGAGTAACCAATCCATTTCCAAGCAGCGTCGAAATTTACAGGAAACTGTTCGGTGGATTGAACCAAAGATAGCGCTAACTCATGCGAAAATTTCATAAGGCTATACCTCTTGTTAAATGACTTGGGTTTAGTACAGGGCGATCGCGTTCCGGTCAAGTTCTGCGATCGCTTCAAAGACTAGCAATAAATTCTTAAGACGTAACCTAAGCTTGGCGGAGAATATTTGCTAATGTTCCTATTGCAATTTGTTGGTTTATGGGTAGAGTTGGATGTACCGTAAATTCAGAAGTCAATTTCTTAAAAACTGCTTTAAGACCTGTTATAAATTGGAACTGCTTGGAAAAAAAGTAGCAATGCCAGCTAGGTAAAAGTAAAAGTGTCTGATTTAACGGTAATAACTCTCATCATGTATTACCTTCTCCCGGAACGTAAACTAATAAATCCCCCGGTTGACAACTGAGAGCTTTACAGTATTTTTCTAAGGTGCTGTCTTCTAGTCGTGATGGCATTGTACGCATATTTTTGTGTTTGCTGATCGTAACAGGATGCATCCCTGTTACTTTTGCTAGCTCCTTGTAATCCATTTCACGATCAGCCATAAGAACAGCTAATCGCCATTTAATCGGCACTAATACACCTAGAACTCTAGGCATAATTTACCTCACCCTCTGAAAGCTTATTAATCGCTGTGACTTACCTATAAAGCTTAACAGAAAATGTGTTAATCGCAAGCTTGACATTTTTAGTCGTATCGACTAATATAGTAATTGTAGCGGCAAAGGGAAAGAGACAGCCCCCACCCGAACGGAATCCAGAATCTCACTTCAAGTAACGACTGATTCACAATTCCAAACAAAGAAATAAGGTTGCTGTTGGCTAGACAACAGGGGAACTGGAACCGAGGCATTGCCTGCAACCTCCAGACGAGAGACAAGCCAGGTAGCCCGGAGGGGATGAACGCTGTAAGAGATGCCCTGGTGGATGAAAAATTTACTTTAGAAAATTTGTACACAACAAAGCCCACAAGCGTATCAACTTTGACACGGCAGATCGCTTGCAGGCTTTGGTTCCTACTTACATAGGTAACTCAAATGATAACCCAAGAAAAACGCACAATTCAAGCCTGCGCTGAATCTACCCCGAAAATCTGGGATAGAGCCACAACCAAAGCCAACATCGGCGATACTATCCATGCTCCCTTTACTCCTGTCATGCAGGTAATAAACAAAGATGTGTATACCGATAGTCGAGTGTGGCTAAAGGTCAAACCTACAAATGCTTCCTGCTATACCGAGGAATGGGTATTAGACCGAGAAGAAGATGACTTACTACCCCCTCCACAAACTGAGTTTGACCAGGGATTTAATCACGGGCGAATAGACGCGATAGATAAGTCAATCCCGCTTTATACCGAAGCAACGTGTGAGTATTCCAAGGGTTATGTCGAAGGCTACAACGCATTAGCCAAGCCTCCTGTACAAACTCCTCCTCCTAAACCCCGCACCTGGTCAATCACTTACAACAGCAATTGGCAATGGTATGTAGTTTGGGTTGGCGATCGCGCTATTGGTCGAGCCTTTGACCATGAAGAAGCAGAGCGCATAGGGCAGAAGCACATTGCAGGGGAAAAGTTGTGGCAGGAGCATCGGGAACGAGTTTTAGCTGACTACGCTGACTAATTACCAGTATTCATCAATCGCATCAGGCGCTCATAACTTTACAGAGAGCGCCTTTCCTACTTAATTACTTACAAGGACTTAGACAAATGAAAGCAGGCAAAACTTTAACCGAATTAGCAATCGAACTTGAAAGACAATCCGAAACCAAGAAAGACTTTATCGCCAGTACCGAAGTTTTGGAAATGACAGAAACCGGGGCAATGGTTTTAGAAGGCGATAAGAGCCAAGAGTTTGAGATCGCTGATGTTGCCCACACGCAAATCGCAGCAAGATTAGACATTCCAGCTAAATACTACCGAAGGATGCGCTCGCAAGCCCCTGAACTACTAGCGGCGAACGTTAACGCCTGGTTTCAACAGAAGCCAGAGCGAAGGATGGTGCGGACTTTAGACGGGCAAATGAGGGCGTTTTTGAGCGAAAGATACCGACGGCTAGACAACTACGATTTAGCAGCAGCCGTTTTACCAGTCTTAAAGGAAATGGGGGAAGGGCTGAAAATTGTTAGCACCGAGCTAACTGAATCTCGAATGTACATCAAGGTTATCAACGAGCGGCTAGAGCTTGAAGTCAAGCAGGGAGATGTTGTACAAGCAGGGATGGTAATTTCTAACTCTGAGGTGGGGATGGGTTCGCTCAAAGTAGAACCGCTAATCTATCGCCTCATTTGCACCAACGGGATGATCGCCCAAGACCACTCGCAAAAGCGGTATCACGTAGGGCGCAATGCTGACGAAGGCGAATCCTACGAACTATTCAGAGACGAGACAATTAAAGCCGACGACCGCGCCTTTTTCCTCAAGGTGCAAGACACGGTAAGGGCAGCCGTAGACATAACCAAGTTTTCTACAATCGTCGAACGGATGAGGGAAGCGACAGAACAAAAGATCGAGGGCAATCCTGTCAAGTCTGTAGAGTTGCTAACAAAAAGCTTTGGCTACAACGGCGAAGAAAGTTCGGGCATATTGCAACACCTAATCCAAGGAGGAGAATTGAGCGCTTACGGGTTGCTCAATGCAATTACTCGTACTAGCCAAGACGTGGACGATTATGAACGGGCGACGGCTTTAGAGCGCGATGGTAGCCGAGTGTTGTCTTTGCCTGCTTCTAGTTGGAAAGAGATTGCTATGGCGAAGTAACTATTAGATAACTAGCTGACTCTTTAAATTATTGAGGAAAAACAAATGACAACTTGGCAAACTTTAGCAGAACAAGCAAACGATAAATGGTACAACGGGAGTCTTAAGAACAAGCGTTACACTAAGTTTATTAAGGCGCTTCCTAAAATAGAGAAGGAAGCAGTAGTGCTAAAAGACTTGCTTTGTTTAGTAACAAATGGCGGTTTTTGGCAATGGATAGTTAACGGCTATTGCGTATCAATAGCCGAAGTAATCGAGGTACTAAAACAAATTAGAAAGCCAGCCTCTATCAAGTTACTGCTTATGCTGGTTCAAATCGAGCCTTACTTGCGAAAAAACAGCGAGAAGGGGGATGGCTTTGAAAAACTTGTTGTTGCCGCTATAGTCGACGAAAATAATCCTTTTTGGGACAGGTTAGACAGATTCAGCTACCAATTTCATGAGTTTAGAGAGGTCTGGGAACAGGAAGTAGAAGCATATCTAGCTACTCAAATTTAAAGCTATCGATCTTAGATGTTGCCTAGAATTAAGTTTCTGGGCAACAAACTAACCGATTTGTGTTGTTTGGTAGGCATTCCCTACTCTGGAACGAAGCCGGAGAAAATTAGCCGACTTCTAACGCAAACAGACGTTCAGCGCCGATGTCGCGGGTTTGGGCTGAAGCAGGGCGACTGGTCAACGGTAGAGCAGATACAAGCTTTTGCTAATACTTACAAAGGCAAAGAACTAAAGGAAATGTGCCGTACAGTTGGATGCTATGCTCCTTCGACAAAGTACGCTATGGCAGCAAGTCTCATTAGTTGGCGATTCGGTTGCCTGCGCCGGGGACAAGACTGCTACCGCCGCGCCAAAGAAGCGGCTAGAAATGACCCAGTGCGGCAGTTGGTTTTGAAGTTTTAATAATTAGTGGAGACTCCCAGATGGAAAGCAGTATATTTCCAGCCTTGTTAATGAGTGCGATTGCCTTTTTAATTCCAGTGGCGCAGATTGTCCTATTCAAAGCACTTCTACGTTCTGGGATTAAAAATTAATTATCCGCAGTTAATTCGAGCAAACTACTTACTAAGAAAAAGAAGGCAAACACTCATGGACTTTGAACGTAGAACCCTTAAGAAACGACACCCTCATAAGATAACTTTGGAATTTGCCGTTATTAGCGATGAAGTTGATCTTGTCAAGTGTCAACAGATAGCTAACAATTTAGCGGCTTCGATTCCCGTGCAGTTATTAGCTGATCGCCACATCGAAGTTACCTGTAGCTTGGCTTCGGTGCAACCATCGCCAAAGAGGACTTATGACCAGGTGCAATTACCGCCACTAGAGATGACCGTAAGCGTTTTGGCTAGGAAGAAATAATGTACGACCATCACATCAAAGATATGGCAACAAGTTTAGTTGAAGCAGGACTTGCTACAGACAGGGAGCAGGTAGAACTTGTACTATCGCAGTATTGGGCAGATAAAGTAGCTGTTGTGTGGACGACTGAGGATGTCCATAGCGTCCAGGACGACTTTGATGAAAACGAGCAAACGTCTTCTCTAAGCGAAGAACAAGCACAAAGCGTATTGCAAAAGGCATTTGATAAGCACGATGCCAGTGAAGGAATTACTTGGGAGAGCTTGCGGTACTGGAGTGAGGAAATATGCAGTTGATGGTGATTCCTGATAGTAATTGCCAGAATGTTGCCAAAATTTTCTTAAGCAGAACTACAAGACCATGCCTGCGCTATTCCAACGGGTGCGGCAAAAGCAAAACTTTATAATCAAGGCAAATAGTACATTAGTACCATCAGGGAGATAACTTTATGGATGAGAACAACGATAGCAACGCATACCTGCAAGCTATCTTAGATTCCAATAAACTTAGCAACACATATTTGAAAGGGATTCTTGAAGAATTACAAGCGTCAAAACAACAAATAGGGTTTGGGCATCCCCCTAAACCGCGATACATATATACCAACCGTCAATACCCAGAATGCTTATGGTACTTCTGGGACGGAGAAAACAAAAGACACGAGCCAATCCTATTCAATGCTTTAACAGGCATTATCGAAAAACTAGAGACAGAGGAGAAGGAATATAAAGGTAAGCGTAGTTTGAAAATCAACCTGCATATCAGGGCAGAGCGTAATTACGCAATTCAAACAGGAATTGAAACTATGTTCGCCAAAGGGTTACTTTATACCCTGTCTGAACTACCAGTTGAGAAATTTAAGAGTGCGATTACAATCGCAGTAGAACCGGGAAATGATGCTCAAGTATCATTTTGCCGAATTTACAACCCAGTAACCGGACGAGCAGCATATGCGCCCTATAACGAGCCTGTCAACTGGCAGCATACAATAGCACGGGCAATCTTAAAAATCGATACAGCACACGGGCGAATAGAGCAAACAGTCCAGATACCCCAGACCACGCACTAGCATTACATACAACACATCCAGTAACGAGAGGTTAGACAATTGTTTAACCTCTATTTTGTCATGAAAAAGAGAGACTTAACCATGCTACAACCAGTCTTTACGAAGCAGAAAAACCTTGAGCAATTGCAGCATTTGCTTAAGCACTATCAGCAGGTGTATCCACAAGCAAGACAGCAAGGCAAGGTAGTCTTGCTGCAATATCTCAAGAAGTTAAATCATCAAATTCAACATCTGCAATTTCGTTCTCAAGGCAGAACTAGATTCTGAGCAATCCAAAAAGTTATATCTTACTGAGCTAAAGCCTGTTAAGATTGGGACTCAGAAAAAACGAGGCACGGGTAAAGTTGGAAACAGTTGAACAACATTTATTATTACTAAAACCTTGATCATGAGCAAATGTACGGCTTTAGAACCAGCCCCGACGCGATTTTATGCTCCGTTGGGGTTATTTACAGATGTTGACTTGCGCCAATTGAGCGCCGAGTGCTTGGGTGAGGTCATCGTCTCCCCCGGCGGCAGCTTTCGTTACCGTGTGATTTCGGGACCGCTCTGTCGGTTGTATTGGGAGCGCGCTAGACCCCAACCGAATGTAAACGAGTCAGCTTATTGTCGAAACTCTAGCGGCAGAGGCTGGAAGCGATCGCATCCTAATTTCTTATCGTACCAAATAACCGATGGTAGCTTTGTTACAGTGCGATGGCAGTTGCCAGTGCAGCAGATTATTGGGGCTATTGGTGCAAATTTAGTAGCTGCTTAATTTCTTTTCCCAGTAGTGCAAATCCCCATACGCACCCGTTAGTTCCAAAAGCGCGGGTAATGCTATACCTCTAGGAAATTAATGATATTTTCTAGACAAGTAAATGTTTAAGTAACGTAAAACCTGCCATACTTTTGCTCAATCGTCGTCATCATCATCTTCTTTTTTTTGTTCAGTATTTTCAGACCCTTCTTCAGATTCTCCTCCCCCAAAATTGCAGGCTGATAGAGGCATTATTAAACTCAATAGCAGCAGAAAACTAATAATAGGCGATCGCATCAAAATATTTCCTCCTTTTTGGTTGTTGTCTAGGCGCGGCAAAGACGTAGAAATGTAGCATTACTACAGTAAAATTACAAATTATTCTACATCGTCATAAGCAGAAGTAGAGCAATCATAGGGCGCGGTCGCATAGTTTGTAGTATTGCCAAGCTTTCGCCTGTTCGAGCGCGAACGTGCAGACAGGCAAAAGGAATGTCTAATATTTCATCAATATTAACTGCTGACCTATTAGTCATTAGCAAGCGCAGAGCAAAAAACATTGCTTCATCAACACTGTAAATAAATAACATTCACACCCGCCAGTTTTTAGCTGACGGGTTTCGTTTTACCCATAGGACTTAATCAAATGCCCCTTCTCACAAGCCACTCGCTTAACCAAAAAGATGAGCCAACTTTGCAGCAACTAGAAATTCATCTGCAACATCTGAGCCAGGATAAAAAAGCCGCAATTGCAATCACCGCCCTCTACGAAGCAACCGAACTTAGTGCCGTCGATTTTGACCATGTTTGCGATTGCTGTCCCCACTTCAACAAATCCATTTCCTTACTGCAAGACCTATCCAAACCAGGACTATTAGCAGTTGCTAGAGCCATAACGGAAGAACTAGCGGTACTAGAGCAGTTGCAGGGGGCAAGCCGATGAAACCTTACTGGTGTCCCTTTTGCCGCAGTAGTGTGTCGTTAATCGATAGTGCCAAGATTTTCGGTCAAAGTTACGGCTTTATCTACCTGTGTGATGCTTACCCCGATTGTGACGCGCGGGTGGGGTGTCACCCGCGCAGCATAAAGCCACTGGGGACACTAGCCGACAA